>JABTTZ010000002.1:642927-1285854 GCA_015075625.1 Anaerolineales bacterium
CCAAAACCAAGCTGACGACGATCCCAATCAGAGCGAGGCTGCCCCAATAGGTAGAGAATCGATTCGTCGTGGCAAGGGGCATCCCGAACACTTTTCCAGCAAAGGGTTCAAGGATCACATCTTGGATATAGAAAAAGAGATTTCCAAAGGCAAGGAAGATGAAAAATAGGCGCGTTTGCTTGCTGGCGAGGACGCGGCGCATCTCCCCCCAAAAAGGAAGCGTATCCGGGGCACTTTCCGCCCCTTCGCGGTAAGAGCCTTTCTGCGCTGGTTTTTCCTCGCCCACTACAGCGAAGAACCAGATGCCCGCCATAAACAGCGGGGCAATCAGAAACAGGCTCAGAAACCCCTCACGGGTGAAATCGGGCAGCAGGCGGCTGTAGAAAATCCCCGCCACCGCAAACCCGATGATCAAAAACATCCACACAACACTCACGGCACGGGTGCGCTGCGTTTTTGGCGTGCGGTCATAAAGCAGCGAGAGGAATGTCGTCCCGCTGAAGGTTGATCCCAAACTAAAGAGCAAGAGGGCGGCAACCACCCCTAACCAGCCAAGTGGATCACTGTGATTGACGGTGACGGTGATGTTCATCGTCCCTAGCGAGAAAATTTCCACAAAGGGATCGTAGCCCCGCGCCAAAAGCAGTGTGGAACCCCCAAGCAGCACATAGCTGGCAACCATCATCAGCCGCCCACCCCACACATAGGGAAGGCGGTGGTAGCCGAAGATCGCTCGTTTATCTGAGCGCCGCCCAACCCATACAGAAAGGGGGGCAAGGAAGTACCGCAGCGCCAAAAGCAGGGCAACAGGCGTCGCTGCATAGCCTAGCTCTTGAATCATGACTCGATTCCACACGCCATTTGCCAAAATATCGGCAAGGGCTGAGCCAATGTGGAATGTTCCGATCTTCAGGTTACGCAGCAGGGAGAGATTGCTAAAGAGTGCTGTCGTCTTTGTTGTAGACGCCTCGGAAGGCGCGGCAGGAGTCAACGGGGGGGCGGCGCTCCCCGCTGTGTTTGCAAGCTGCATGAGGGAAATCCCCTAAAATCTACATAAACAAGATGAGCTTCTGTAGATTTTAGAAGGTTTTAGTTAAGTTGGCAAAAATAGGTTCAGCGGCATTTTGCATGTATAGGCTGACTATTCCCTAGTGATCTTGCTGTGGCGATGAAGCAGCCTAACATCACAATAAAGATGGTCGTGACCAGGCGTATCGCTTTCATTCTGGCAGTGAACAGGTTTCAAAGCCATTGGTACTAGGTATTGACACATACTTTTTCCGCCATCGAATGTCAGTGCTGTATACACTGCCAACCATAGGCACATCGACTTGACATAAAAGATTGCCAGCCAAATCATAAACACGGGCAAACCCATCTCGGTCACTCCCCTGACCGGGCATGGCAAAAATGGGGATTCCTGGCTTTGTGTAGGTAATGACTTTGTATTTTCCGTCAGGGCTGAAAAAGACGGCACGTTCTGGGGCAATGGATAGGATCACAACGGCGGAAATGACGATTATGATCACACCAATAAGCAAGGCAATTGCAATCCGCGTCACGTATTTTTTCATGTACCTGTTCAATAGTTTGTGCGACACACTGGGGCAACAGTAATACACCCAATGTGAAATTGGGGTGTCCGCAAATAGAAAAAGGAACTTCTGCCAAGAAGGGGAAAACTCAAAAGTGATCAAACTTGGAGGCGACCCAATGGACATAGAGGCGTTTAATGCCACCCTACATACATTTTCGGACGCGCTGTAGCGCGTCCCTACGCAGTTTCAGAGGGGGGGGCATCTGGTGTAGGCGCGGGGGCGCGATGGCGGGGGGCATGGTTGCGCTCCAAGCCAAAGGTATCGGCAACAATGTACAGCGGACGCCCGCGCACCTCGTCGTAAATCCGCCCCAGATATTGCCCCAAAACGAAGAAAAAGAAGAACTGGAACGAGCTAAGAAGCAAAATGAGCGAGATCGCCGTTGCCTGCCCCTCAAAAAATTGAATCCCCGTCGCCAGTCGCAGCAGCGCCACAATGGGAATTGCCACTACCGAGAGGATGAACAAGGCAAAGCTGGCGTACATGGCAAGGCGTAAGGGGAAGAAGGAAAAGCCTGTCACGGCATCCCATGCCAGTTTCACCATCTTGCGGAGGGGATAATTCGTCTTGCCCCATTCGCGGGGATTGCGGTCATAGTTCACGCCCGCCTGCCGAAAGCCAACCCAACTGGTCATCCCACGAATGAAGCGGTTGTGTTCGCGCATGGCGTTGATGGCGTTCACCACACGTCGATCCATCAGGCGAAAATCGCCCGTATCAAGAGGGATGTCAATATCGGTGATGCGGTAGATGATCCGGTAGAACAGTTTCGCCGTAAAGAGCTTGAACCACGTTTCCCCTGGGCGCTTATTGCGTACCGCATAGACCACCTCGTAGCCCTCGCGCCATTTTGCCACCATATCAATAATCGTTTCGGGCGGGTCTTGAAGGTCGCTATCAATGATGATCACGGCATCACCTTGTGTGAAGTCCATACCAGCGGTGACGGCGATTTGGTGTCCAAAGTTGCGGGCGAAATCGACAAGGCGCACGCGGGAGTCTTGTTCGTGAATTTGGCGCATTTGCTCTAGCGAATTATCGCGGCTGCCATCGTTGACCATGACCAGTTCCCAGGGGTCTCCGATGCTGTCAAGGGTATTCCGCAAGCGTTCATAAAAGCGGACGATCCCTTCGCCTTCGTTGTAAACGGGCGCCACGACAGAAAGGATCGGTTTGAGAATGGTGGTTGGTTGTGGGTGGTTCATCACGTGTTGGGGTTGGGTATTCATCACACGAGCATTGTACCCCAACTTGGTTGGGAATCCTCAGTCGGGTCGGAAAAGGGGTGAAGATCGATGCACGGCGAATGGATGCCCATCTTTGATCGCAATCGACAAAAATTAGGGAAATTTAGTGACAGAGAACACTTGAAAATCATATTTCCATTTGTTACAGTCCCTCGCGGGTGAGTTTTTACACGTCAGGAGTGGGCATGGACTCTGCACCAAATCCCCCAACCGTAGCCCCCCCACGCCGTCCCTTTCCCTTTGCCATGTGGGTGATCATCGCTGGTATCATCGGCTGCACCATCGGCTTGGGAAGTTTCACCTTCATTTATGCGCGGGGCTATTCCTACCTTACCGATGACCCCAACGCCTGCGCGAACTGCCATATTATGAACGATGTTTTTAAGGCGTGGAGTCGGGGCAGCCATAAAGCCGTTGCCACCTGCAACGACTGTCACACGCCGCATACTTCCCTTGTGGAAAAGTACCTCGTCAAAGCGATCAATGGCTTCAACCACAGCGTCGCCTTCACCACCGGCAACTTTCACGAGCCAATCCAGATCACTGGCATGAATCGGGAGATTGCCCTTCATAACTGCCTTTCTTGTCATGCCACCGCCGTCTCGTGGATTGCCCACGATGGGCGCGGCGCGGTGAATGACTGTTTGCATTGCCATGCTGAAGTCGGTCACGACGAACAACGTTCAGGGAGATAGCCTATTATGTCCTCATCCCCCCGACAGTTTAAACGGGTTCATCTGGCGGCGCTCTTTGGCGCGTTTGTCTTTGGCGGTGTCTTAGTGATGGGCTTGGCGGCACTGCTGCTGAACATCAACGAGCGCCAAGTTGAGGCACGGGTGTTCCCCGCCCAAATTCAACCCATCCCCGAAGGCGAGATTGATCCCGCCGTGTGGGGGATGAATTTCCCCCGCCAATATGCTAGTTTTATGGAGACGAAAGAAGATACCTTAGAAACACCTTTTGGCGGCAGCAAACCGATTGATAAGTTAGAGCGCTACCCCGTCCTCACACGGTTGTGGGCGGGCTATGCCTTCAGCGTCGCCTACAGCGAAGAACGGGGGCATTATTACGCCCTGATTGACCAAAAAGAGACGAAGCGTCAAGAGGTGGTCAAGCAACCCGGCGCCTGCGCCAACTGCCACGCTGGTGAAGCGCCCTCGCTGATTGCCTCGATGGGGTGGGAGGCATTTAACAAAACACCCTACGCTGAACTCTCTGATAAGCTCCATTCGGGGTCGGTCTGTGCCGATTGCCATGAGCCGAACACAATGACCTTGCGCGTGACGCGCCCTGCCTTTATGAATGCTATGGCGGTACGCGGGGTCGATATTGCCACCGCCAGCCGTCAAGAGATGCGTACCTATGTCTGCGCCCAATGCCACGTTGAATATTACTTTGCGGGTGAGGGGAAAGCGCTGACCTTCCCCTGGAAAAATGGGCTGTCCATCGACGCCATCGATCAATACTACCAAGACATTGCCTTCACCGATTTCAAAAACAAAGAGACCGGCGCGGGGATGATCAAGATTCAGCATCCCGAATACGAGATGTTCAGCAGCAGCCTGCACGCCCGTTCAGGGGTTAGCTGTGCCGATTGCCACATGCCTTACGTCCGCGAAGGGGCGGTCAAAGTCTCCGATCACCATTGGCGCAGCCCGATTGCCAACATCAGCAACGCCTGCCAAACCTGTCACAAGTTTGACGAGGCGACGCTCCGCGCCCGAATCGACATCATTCAAAACAACACCAGTCTGCTGTTGCGCAGCGCCGAAAGCGCCCTCACCGATGCGATGGATGCTATCATTGCGGCGCGGAACGGCGGCGCCACCGATGAGACGCTCTCCGCTGCGCTAATCTTCATCCGTCGCGCTCAAATGCGTTGGGATTTCGTCTTTTCTGAAAACAGCACGGGCTTTCATAACCCACAAGAATCGGCACGGGTCTTAGGCGATGCGATCAACTTTGCCCGCCAAGCCCAGATTGAGGCGATCAAGCTCACTCCCCCTGCGCCATAAGTGCCGCCGCCGCGCCGATCAACGCCCCCGCCGCACCCCACGCGGGGGCGCGTTCCAACATACCAAGCAAAATCGGCAGGGGAAAATCTGGTAAGGGGTGGGCATGGACGGCGTTTTTCAGGAACATCAGCCCCACGCTGATCAGCGCCGCGCTCACCCCCGCCGCCCCCCCAAAAAATAGCCATCGTAACCCACCGCGCCCACTCCCCGTCACTCGCCACCCCGCCAGAATCCCGCCCGCAACCCCTAGTGTGGCAACCATGCGCAGATCATTGAGATCAAGGGTGACCCACACAAAAACGGCGACGCCAAAAAACAGCATTGCCAGACGGAATCGTTTGGGATGTTTCCCATCAAAAGGCATCAAATGGTTTAGCCCCTATCGGTGAATGGGTAAGCACCCCACACCCCCGTAGGGACGTCCCAAGGGGTGTCCACCTCTCGCTCAACGGCACATCACATCATCGGACGTGCCGCACGGCGCTCTTCCCTTCCCCCGTACACAGGGGAAGGGGATGGGGGTTGGGAGTTCTGGCTAACTCCGCACCTCATTGGGCAATCGGAATACGGATGGTGAAGGTTGTTCCCACCCCAAAGGTGCTGTCTACCAAAACATCGCCGTTGTGCAGTTCAACGATGCGCTGGACGATGGGCAGCCCTGCCCCCGCCCCCTGATCTTCATGGACATGGCGCTTGATTTGGTAAAAAATCTCGAAGATATGCTCCAGTTCTTCAGTATCAATGCCGCGCCCTTTATCGTTGACCGAAAAAAGAACAAACCCATCTTCGGCGCGGGCGCTCACGGTGACTGATCCTTCCGGTTTGTCGCTGAATTTCACCCCATTGTCAATCAGTTGGATGAGCGCCGAACGAAACAGTTCCTTATCGGTGACAATGGAGGGATAACTCTCGCTCAGATCGCTGATCAAGCGCACCCCATGCTCGCTGGCAAGGACGGCACAGTGTTGACACGCCCCCCGGATAATTCCGGCAATATCCTTTGTTGGGCGCTTGCGAATACCGAAGGTGCGCTGTGCCTCGCCCGTCTCCAATTCCACCAGCAAAATGAAGTTTTCGACCAAACGGCGGAGGCGATCTGCCCCCGAACTGATACCCTTCAGGTATTCGCGCATGTCGTCTAGAGAGAGTTTGCCAATATCCATGTTCAGCAGGTCGGCATAGGCAACCATCGGCGTCAGCGGCGTGCGAAATTCGTGGTGAAGGATGGTCAAGATGCGCTTTTTCAGTTCGCCAATTTGTTCTTGTTGGGCGGCGCTCATATCGCGGAAACGGCGCAGTTTGTTGGCAACGACCATGACGAGATCATCGGGGTCAAAGGGTTTTGTAAGGTAATGATCGACGCCTGCCTCAAAGCCAATCCGAATATCGGTTTTTTCGCCCTTCGCCGTCAGAAAAATGAGCGGAATATTCACCCATTGTATGTTTTGGCGCATTTCTTCAAGAAACTGCAAGCCGCTCATCTCTGGCATCATAATATCCGAGACGATCAAATCTGGCGGACGCCCCATCGCCTCAAGTGCCGTTAAGCCTTCTCGCCCGTTCAGCGCAATGACGACGTTGTAGCCTTGCAAGGTGAGAATATCTTGAATGCCATGGACAATATGAAGTTCATCTTCGATGACGAGGATGGTTGGCTGTCTTGTCATGAAATCACCCCCAAATCGCTTTTAAGAATTGCTCTTGGCTTGCCCTTAGCCTATCACAAAAGCCTTTAGGGGGGAACTATACGAGTTCAAACAATTTGAGCTACCCTTCCTCAATCAGGCGCTTCACCCCCTCGCGGATGCTATCCGCCGGACTAACCTTCACCTGTGAAACTGCCAAGTCCCCTGCCTCGTCAAAGATAAAATGGCTGCGAATAATGCCCATAAATTTCCGCCCATACAACGATCTTTCACCCCACGCGCCAAGTATTTCGATCAGGGCATGGGTGGGATCGCTCAACAGGGTGTAGGGGAGATTCTGTTTTTTCTTCCACCGTGCAAGGGCGCTAGGGGGATCGCTGCTTAAGCCAAAGACAACGGTATGATTTTCTGTGATTTGGGGAAAGGCATCCCGAAAGCCGCAGGCTTGCGTGGTGCAGCCGGGCGTATCGGCGCGGGGAAAGACGAAGATCAAGACACGGCGCCCCACATATTCGGCAAGATGGATGGGCTTGCCTTCTTCATTCAAAAGTGTTAAGGCAGAAAAATCCTTTAGATTCATAGGGAATGCCCTTCTCTACTCTGAATGGTCAGGAGGAAGACTCCTTAGATTCGCCCCCTTTGGCGCGTCCTTCGCGGGGTAAGACGGTATCCAGCGCGTCGATCAAGCGCCGCACAGGGATGGTCACAATTCCTTCGGGAGGAGGGTCGCCGCGCCGGATTGTTTTGGGGATCAGGCAGCGCTTAAAGCCCAATTTTGCCGCCTCACGCAGGCGCGTGCTAAGCTGGCTCACGGCGCGGAGTTCGCCGCTCAAGCCGATCTCCCCGATAATGGCAATGTCGGCAGGGATAGGGCGATCCCACACACTGGAGGCAATGGCGACGGCAACCGCCAAATCTGCGGCAGGTTCGTCAATTGCCAAGCCGCCGATCACGTTCACGAAAATATCCTGATTAAAGAGCTTGATTCCCACCCGCCGCGCCAGTACCGCTGTCACCAACTGCAAGCGATTCGTATCGACCCCGTTCGCGGTGCGGCGGGGGTTGGGATATGCCGTCTCGCTGGCAAGCGCCTGCACTTCTACCAAGAGGGGGCGCGTCCCTTCCATCGTCACAACGATTGCCGACCCCGGCGCGTTCACAAGGCGCTCGGCAAGGAACACCTCTGAAGGGTTTGTCACCTCCACCATGCCCGAATCGCGCATTTCAAAAACGCCCACTTCGCTGGTTGCCCCAAAGCGGTTTTTCACGCTGCGCAAAAGGCGATACGCCTGAAAGGAATCCCCTTCTAAATAGAGGACGGTATCGACAATGTGTTCAAGAACGCGGGGTCCGGCAATGACGCCTTCTTTGGTCACATGCCCCACTAGAAAAACGCATGTGCCGGTGTTTTTGGCATATGCCTGCAAGCGTGCTGTACATTCGCGGATCTGCGTCACCGTCCCTGCGGAGGATGGCTTGTCGTCGCTGTAGGTGGTCTGGATCGAATCAACGATCATCACATGGGGTTGAAGGGCTTGGGCGTGGTTCAGGATTGCCTCAAGATTTGTCTCGGTGACAAGGTAGAGGCTCTCGGCATTGACGTTTAGGCGCTCTGCCCGCATTTTGATTTGGCGGACGCTCTCTTCGCCAGAAACATAGAGGACTTTTCCCACCGTCTCGGCAACCACAGCCGCGATCTGGGTTAGCAAGGTTGATTTGCCAATGCCCGGATCACCTCCGACAAGGACGATGCTCCCCGGCACAATCCCGCCACCGAGGACGCGGGAGAATTCCGGTACAGGCAGTATCCACCGTGCATCATCTTCGGCGGGGATGTCCCGCAGGCGCTGCGGCGTCGAGTGGGGAAGCACGCTCCCACCCACCCCAGCGGCGCTCCCCGCCCCGCGCTTTTTTGTCGGTTCGGCGGGCGTTTCCATCACCTCGACAAAGGTGTTCCACTCCCCGCAGCTAGAACAGCGCCCCATCGAACGGGGGGAGCGCTTCCCACAGTTGGAACACTCAAAGTAGCTGCTCGGCTTTGCCAAGAGCGGGCTAATCCGAATCCGAGACGCCCGGATCGGGGCGCAGACGCTCGTCAATGTCGGCGGTAGTCACCCCTTCGATGGAGATCATTTTGTCGCGGTGGTCGTGTCCGGCGATGATCTCAACGGCTTTTTCGGGAACGCCCAAACGCGAGGCAAGGAAGGCGATCAGAGCGGCATTTGCCTGCCCATCGGTTGGCGGGGCAGTCAGCCGGATTTTCAATGTGCCGTCCTCCTGAACACCAACCACTTCATCCCGTTGGGCGCGTGTTACCAACCGCACGGCGAACGCGGCGCCCAGCTTGGCATTAGAAAACTTATGGTCGTCCTTGCGCGTCGTCATCCCATAATCCTTTCGACACAGATCAGAAAAGTGCGCGTATGAGGGAAATCAACAATGCCTGAATTACAAACGACCCCACCAAAACGGCGAGTGGGCTGAAATCGATCATCCCTCGTTGGGGAAGCATCCGCCGGACGGGGGCAAGAATCGGTTCGGTTAAATTATAGACGATCTTGTACGCTTGGTTCAGCGTTGGATCGGGATTGATATAACTCATCAGCACCCGCGCTAAGATGAGCAGATTGAACAGGAAAAAAAACACCTGAATCAGGTTGATCAGTCCACCCATAGAATCGCCGCCTACCGTTTATTACCCATTATGAGCGCTAGTAGAGGGGATGATCGGTCTCATCCCTTCCCCAAATCACCATGAATTGTACGTGATCATGAGCAATTGATACAAGAAAGCCCACCACGCGCCATTTTCCCACCGTGCTGTGATAGAATCGCCCTGATTGTGGTCTGTCCTATTCACGCTGTAGTGAAGGAGTCCTCGTGAGTTTACGCCGCCTATCGGGTTTATCAACTGCCTCGCTGCTGTGGGGCGCTGCGCTGGTTATGTTTGTCGTCCTAGTGACATTCTCCTTCACCACCCTAACCCTCACGGCTGCCCAACCAAAGGCAACCCCGATCCCCCCTACATTTGGGTCTATTTTGGGGGGTGGCGGGCAAGCACAGCCAACCTTCACCCCGTCACCACCCGCCCCAACACCTACCCTCCCCACCTTACACAGCGCCATGATGGGCATTCAAATTCACCCCATTCTAGAGATTAGCGCGTGGTGGGCAATGGTGGATCGGGCGCAGTTCATGGGCTTTAAGTGGATCAAGGTGCAGGTGAACTGGGCAGAGATGGAGACAGAGCCGGGCGTCTATTCACAGGCATTCAGCGTCGTTCGGGATAATCTCTTTTATGCCGGACAGCGCGGCTTTAACATCCTGATCAGCGTTGTCAACGCCCCCGATTGGGCGCGTCCGGCAGCGGCGCGGGGGCAGCAGAACGGTGCGCCAAGCGACCCCCAAACCTACGCAAACTTTCTGAACGCCATTTTCAACGCTTGGGGGACACAGTATATTCAAGCAGTAGAGGTCTGGAACGAGCCAAACCTCCGCCGCGAATGGACGGGGCATCCCGCCACCGCTGCCGCCTACAAACCCTACTTCGACGCTGCCTACAACGCCATTCGCGCCCACAGTGGCGAGATCGTCGTCATTACGGCGGGGCTTGCTCCGGCGGGCGATACCGCCGATGGCTCTGTCGATGATCGGCGCTGGTTGAGGGAACTCTACGCGGCGGGCTTGCCCGTAAATGATCCGAATTTTGCCATTGGGATTCACCCCTATGGATGGGCAAACGCGCCGGATGCCCGCTGCTGTGCGAACCCCTCGCAAGGATGGGACAATCAACGTTTTTTCTTTTTCCTCGATACGATTGCCGATTACCGTCAGATTATGGTCGAAAACAATCATGCCAACGGCAAACTGTGGGCAACGGAATTTGGGTGGGCAACCTTCGATGGGCTGCGCTACAAGGATCATCTCAGCGGTCCACCTGCTATCCCACCTAGCGACCCCGCGTTGGGATGGATGAATCGTCTGACAGAAATACAGCAAGCAACCTACGTCATCCGTGCCTTTGAACTTGCCCAAACAGGGGATTTAGCGGGCTTCATGGGCCCGCTGTTTCTGTGGAACATGAATTTCGCTTCCCTAACGGGCTATATCAACGAGAACACGCCGAGTCTGCCAGAGGCGGGGTTCAGCGTTCTGAACAGCGATTGGGGGACACGCCCCCTTTACGATGCACTGCAATTTGCCCCGAAAGAGTAAAGAATGACGGGGGGCGCACACCCCCTTCCTCCTACATAGGGGCTGAGGGAATCAAAAGGGCGGGTCTGATGACCCGCCCAAAGAAAAAATGCGCTGGCAGTTAAATGCCGGTTTGTTCTTCTGTTTCCTCGGCATCAGGAGCGGCTTCGGACATCTCGTTATGATCGTCATGTCCATTACTACCGTTTTCTGCCCCGCCGTTCGCGCTGGCAAGGGGTGTTTCCAGCACTGCCCCCTCTGCCCCTTCAACACTCTCTAAGAGTGTCTCACCAGGGAGGAGTATCGCGCCACCTTCAGCACCTTCCATCCCTTCGATGATCGGCTGCTCTACACCCCACCGTTGGGTGAACCCCACACGGCGCTTATCCGGCTCTAGACGGCTGATGCGTAAGCCCAGACGATCACTTTTCTTCACATAGCTGTGCGGCTCTTTGAGTGTGCCGTCGCCCATCTCGCTGAGATGCAGCAGCCCCTCTAGCCCGTCATCAAGGGCGATGAACGCCCCAAACTCAACAACGTTCGTCACTGTGCCTTCCACCTGCTGCCCCTCGTGGTAGCGATTCATCGCATCCGACCAAGGATCAGGCAGCAGGCGCTTGCGGCTGAGGGCAATACGATTGGTATCGCGATCCAAGCTGAGGACATACACCTCAATCTCATCGCCAATGCGCAAGACATCTTTCGGGTGGTCAACGCGGTGCCACGCCAGTTCGCTGACATGGATCAACCCATCTGCCCCACCCAGATTGACGAACGCGCCAAAATCGCGCAGCCCGGTGACCAGCCCCTTCACCACGTCACCTTCCATCAATTCGGAAAGCAGCCGTGCTTTCTGCTGCAAACGCCATTCTTTCTGTGCTTCGCGTTCGCTGAAGATCAGGCGGCGGCGAGTTTGATCGACCTCGATCACTTTCACTCCCAACGTCCGCCCCATCAGCGTCCCAAGCGAATCGCGGCGGTCTGTTCCACCGGCGCCCATCGTTAACAGGTGCGAGGTGGGAATGAACCCTTCCAAGCGCCGCCAACGGACAAGCACACCGCCGCGATTGTGTCCGGTGATGTTGACCTCAACGACATCTTCTGTGCCGTGCAAGCGCCGCGCCTCGTCCCAGTCGTGTTGTTGCAAGCCCTGGCTGATCGAGACGATCAAATTGCCTTCGGCATCGCGGGTACTCAACACATAGACCGGAACTTTCGCCCCGATAACGAGAAGTGCCTTGTAATCCTCGTCAAGGTGGTCAAGGTCTTGGGCAGGGACAATGCCATCCTGCTTCAAACCCATCCCAATAATAATGTCGCCTTTGCCGTCGATCTGGATGATCTCCGCGTCGGGATAAATATCCCCACGCTCTGGCTGTTTTTGCGCTTGGAGCGATTCTTCCAATAACTGCTCAAATTCCGCCCGCAACTGCTTCTCACGTTCCGACTTATCCACGCCCATGACCCGTTCAACCGCCTTTTGTGGTTTAGGATTCCCCCTCAACAGGGGGTTACGATGTTTTGTCCACGACATCTTTCGCAGAATGGCGAAATGACCCGGCGCACAACCGAGCAGGTGAATCCTCAGAGTAGGAAATGAGGGATTGCGCGAATTGTGGCGTTCTCGCTTAGGTTGCGTCAATGATCTTGGACACGCCCACTTAGAAATGAATTCTATCAGTGTGCAGCCTATTTTGACAACCCTGATTCAATGTATGTTCGGGGAAATGTTGTGAACTTGATATGTTTGTTAGACACACCGAGAGAAACAAACCTTACGATTCCCCCTCAATGGGCATCATCGTTTCCTTTTAAGGGCTGTGAACGGAGCGCGAGGGATGAAAACAGTTATTCAACGGGTGCGGCGTGCCGCCGTGCGTGTCGATGATCAGGTTGTGGGTGCAGTGGACGGCGGACTCCTCATTTTGCTCGGGATTGGGCAGGGCGATACCGAGGCAGAGGCAAAATGGCTGGCAGAGCGCATCGCTGTTCTGCGCATTTTTCCCGATGAGGACGATAAATTTAACCGATCCCTTCTCGATACAGGCGGCGGAGCGCTGGTCGTCTCTCAATTTACACTCTTTGGCGATGCTGCTGGCGGACGCCGCCCTAGCTTTATCAAAGCCGCTCCCCCTGCTATTGCCGCGCCGCTGTGTGATCGCTTTGTAGAGTACCTGCGCGGCATGGGTGTTCGCCATGTGGAAACCGGCATTTTTGGCGCAAAGATGATCGTGGAGTTAGCCAACGATGGTCCTGTCACGATTCTGCTGGATCGTGACCCACGCCCGTAGAACTGGTCTCTTGACGGCAGTGGCGCGTCCGTGTATCCTACACAATAGAACATACGAGCTATCGCTTGCCGAATGTAGAAAGGTTATTTTCCATGGGATTGTCAAAAGATCAGCGGAAGGAACTCCTCAGCCTTGTGAAAGCCCGTTTTGAGACCCACCTGAAACGCCACCCTAAAATCGAATGGGCGAGCGTCCAAGCAAAGCTAGAGGCAAATCCTAGTGCGCTGCACGCGCTTTATGAGATGGAACGAACGGGTGGTGAGCCGGATGTTGTCGGTTATGATGCGGCAACGGGCGAGTATCTCATCTATGATTGTTCGCCAGAAAGTCCACAGGGTCGCCGCAGCCTGTGTTATGACGACGACGCGCTGGAGGCACGGAAAGCGAATAAACCAACAGGCAGCGCGGTGGGGGCAGCAGCCGCTATGGGCATTGTTCTTTTGACCGAAGGCGAATACCGGGCATTGCAAAGGCTTGGGGAGTTTGATACAAAAACCTCAAGTTGGGTAAAAACGCCAGTGGCAATTAGAGAACGTGGCGGCGCCATTTTTGCCGATTACCGCTATGGTGCGGTATTCATCTATCACAATGGCGCGGACTCATACTATGCGGCGAGGGGGTTTCGCGGCGTGCTAAGGGTCTGAACCGTGCGAGAGCGCTGACCTTCAAAAGCATATAGACGTTACGCAGTTGCCCTCATCCCCTACCCCCTTCTCTCAGTAGGAGAAGGGGGAATCCATTTTTTGAGGGGCTTCCCCCTCAAACTCCCCCTTTCGATGAATATAGGGTAAACAAGTTCAACTGCGTAAGTTCTAAGTATATTGACAAACGACACCCCTCGGCGTGACGCCCCTCACTGCTCATTAACGGAGGGGCATGTTACACTGTGGCAACCTCTAACACAAAGCATGAGAGTGCCGTATGCGTCAATGGATCGCCCGTCTGTGGTTTGGATGCCTTGCCCTTGTCCTCATCGTGAGCGCCTGCAACGCGCCCGCCGCATTCCCAACCAGCACACCTTCAACCGGGGTGACAACTTTCGACCCGCCGATTATCCTGAGCGCCTTCACGATGACCGCAGCCGATGGCAGCCCCGCCGATCTTGCCACGCTTAAGGGGCATTACACGCTTTTGTCCTTTGGCTACACCCATTGCCCCGATGTTTGCCCCATTACGCTTGGCTATTTCACCCAGATCAAAGCGGCGCTTGCCGAGGACGCCGCAGGGTTGACGATTCTGTTCGTCAGCGTTGATGGCGCACGGGATACGCCCGAACGTCTGCGCGAGTACCTGAACAACTTCGACAAAGACTTTCTTGGCTTCACCGGCGACGATGCTGCCGCACGAGCGCTGATCGGGCAGTTTGGCGGGCAGTTTACCCTGAACAACGGGGGGGGCTTGCGTGATAACTACACGGTGGATCATACCGCCTCGTCCTATCTGGTGAATCCGCAAGGGGAAATCATTCGTAAGTTTTCCTACGGGTCAGAGGTGGAAATTGTCGCCAAGGCAATCCGACAGGCGCTGAAAGGATGAGTGTCCCCCACCCTACCCCCGCTGAGGGCGGAGCAGCAGCCACACCCCCAACACGCCGATAAGCACGGCAAACGCGCTGAGCAGCGGCAGAGGGTTTTTCTTTTTCGCCCGCACAATGCCCCTCAGCAGCGTGGCAGGATCGGAGATCAGGGCGCGATCCGGGACGCTGTAATGAGCCGCCCATAACTCCTGATAGGCGGCTTCTTCCGCCGCCCATCGCCCATCGTCCCACCCTAACTCACGCTGGCAAACCGCCCGAATACGCGGCAGGTGATCGACGCCCCCACGCGGCAGGAGCATCCCAATCCGCGTCCGTCGCAGCAAGAGATCATCAAGGTGCTGAACGGACTCGCAGTGTGCCGAATGGCGCAGTTCTGCCCACAGAGACAGTGTGCCGGGGATCGGCTCAGCTTCCTCCGGGTGGGCGGCGATAAAGCCGAAGATTTCCAGTGCGTGCGTGCTGTAACGCCCCATAATCCGTTCAACCTGCGCTACCGAAAGAGGTATCGCAGCTAAATCATCCTCGGTGGGCATGGGCGGGTTAGGATCGATGGGCGGCGCGGCGCGATCTGGTTCGGGCATGTCGGGAAGGTAGCGGTGGGCAGCGGCGAGGGCATCCAGCGCCATGAGACGGAAGGTCGTCAGCTTGCCGCCCGTGACGGTGATCAGCCCCTCCTCGTCCCAAACGGCATAATCGCGGGATTCCTTCGAGGGATCGGCTTTCCCCGTCCCTACGACGGGGCGGACGCCCGCCCATGTCCCAATCACATCGTCCAGAGTCACCCCCGCAGCGGGGAACTGCCACAGCGCTCCGGCTAAGAGGTAGCTCACCTCCTCCGGGCTGATTCGCGGTTCTGCCCGCAGATCGTCGTGATGGTCAACATCGGTTGTCCCGATGAGGGTGACACCCTCCCAGGGGTAGACAAAGACGGGGCGACCATCCAGCGGGTGGGCAAAACTGACCACTTGCGCCACTGGCAAACGCCACGCGGGAATGACAAGGTGACTTCCCCGCAGGGGGCGGATTTTCGCTGCCGCGCCAACTTGCCCGCGCAGATCATCCGCCCAAGCCCCTGTCGCCGCAATGACAACACGGGCGCGAATCGGCGCTTCTTCGCCCGTCGCACCCTCAAGGGTATTCACCCCAACGACCCGCCCGCCTTCACGGATCAGGCGTTCGGCGGCGCAGTAGTTGAGCGCCAACGCTCCCCGTGCGTCGGCATCGTTCAGCACGCGCATGACAAGGCGGGCGTCGTCCGTTTGGGCGTCTACATAGCGAAAGCCGCCAAGCAGCCCCTCGCGACGCAGATGGGGGGCAAGCATGAGGAATTCTTCTGCGCTGTAATGACTGTGGGCGGTGTGACGTCTTTCGCCCGTTGCCATGACATCGTAAAGGGATAGTCCGGCGCGGTAGGCAAGCGCCCCCGGTGTATCGCCCGCGTAGGTGGCGATCAGAAAGCCGAGTTCTTCTACCAGCCCGGGCGCGGCGTTCAGCAATGCCCCTCGTTCGCGGACGCTCTCGTAGGTTAACTGCACATCGCCTGTTTTCAGATAGCGCAGCCCGCCGTGAACCATCTTTGAGGATCGGCTGCTCGTCCCCCACGCAAAATCACGCCGTTCGATGAGCGAAGCCCTCAATCCCAACCGTGCCGCTTGGTGAAGAATGCCTGCGCCAGTGATCCCGCCGCCAATGACCAGCACATCCCATGCCGTCGTTTTCAAGCGTTCCCAACGTTCGCTGCGGTGGATCATGGCAGTAACTTTCCGGGGTTCATAAGCCCCTCTGGATCAAAGGTGGCGAATAGAGTTCCCATTGCCTGCAAACCTAAAACACCTTTTTCCGCCTTTAGGTAGGGAGTGTGATCCAGTCCAACGCCGTGTTGGTGGCTGATCGTTGCCCCCCGCGCCATGATCACGCGGCTGGCGGCGTCCTTCAGGGCAAACCAGCGGCGGAGCGTTTCCTCATGGTTGAGGGAGGGACGAAAGACATAGGTCGTGTAGATGCTTGCCCCATGCGGGTAGACATGGGAGAGGTGGGTAAAGACATGGACACGCTCGCCCACATCACTGAGCGCAGGGCGAATAGCATCCTCAATTCCTTTCATCGTCGCGGGGACGTTCGCCCACGTCGTCGCTGTCTCAAGGGTATCCACTGCGTAACCGCTTTCCCAAAGGGTGTTACGCAAGTAGGGCGTGCGGAAACGCCCTTTGCGCCATGTTGAGCCAAAGAGCCGCCCCACACGCCCCAATGAGACACCGCCGTGTTTGCGACACCATGCGCCAGCTTCGGCAAGGGCTGCCCGTACAAGGCGGTTTTGTCCGGTAGCTGCCATAAGCAAAAGACATTTTCCCGCGCTGATTCCCAACCGACCTAAGACGCTCTCAATCAGGGCAATAAGCTGCTCCCGTCCGGCAAGGGCAAGGTTTGTCAGCGTCTCCGTTGGGTTGCTCAGCCGGAGCATGGAGAGGGGGACACCCGCTTGAACAATGCTCCGCGCCGCCGCCATCCCTGCGGCAAAATCGGGGAAGAACACGCCAGTGAACACCTCCCGTTCGGGCAGCGGCATCACGCGCATGGCGGCATCGGTAAGCACCCCCAAACGCCCCTCTGATCCTAAAACGATCTCACGGAGGTCTATCCCTGCTGCCGAGGCGGGAAAAACGGGAAGGTCAAGCCGCCCAATGGGGGTTTCCACCCGCCCGCCGGCAAAGAGCCGCTCAATCCGCCCATAGTAGAGGGACTGCTGACCGCTGGAACGGGCGGCAACCCACCCACCAATGGTGGAATATTCCCACGACTGCGGGAAATGCCCCAGTGTGTAGCCCGCTGCCCGCAGTTGCGATTCAACCTCAACGCCGTTCGCCCCCGCCCCAAAGGTGGCAATCTGAGAGTCCCGATCAAGCCCCTGAAGGCGGTTCAACCGCGCCAACGAAAGCGTCAGAATGGGTGCGGCGGCGGCATCCTCACGGCGAGGATTGATATGCCCAACGACGCTTGTCCCCCCGCCGTAGGGAATCACCCACACGCCGTGATCACGGGCAAACCGGAGGAGCGCTGCCACCTCATCGGCGCTTTCGGGGAAGGCTACGCCATCAGGAAAAACGCCGATTTCCCCCGAACGGAGCGCTACCCAGTCCGGGAAGCTTTGCCCCCGCGCATGGCGCAGGCGAATCTCAGGATCGGTCTTGATCAGGGCGTGGGCGGGAAGGCGCGAGGGAGGGACGGTTCGCAGCACATCGCCCAATGTGGCATCCTTCAGGCGCACAGGCGACCCCACAAGACGGGTGATCAGATCGAGTCCGTGCAGCGGGGGATTAACCGAATCATCCCCCCAACCATTCCAACGGCGCGTCATAAGCTCTCGTTTCTAAGGTCTATACAAAAGCGAACTCAGCCTAAAACAAACTCAACTGCGTCAGGTCTTGGGCGGGGGGGGGCGGCGGTTGTTCTGCAGGCGACGGGAGGGCTGAGGCAATTTCCGATTCGTCGTGTGCCTGTGGTTCTTCAACATATGTGGCAGGGGAAACATCCGGCTTCGGCTCAATCATGACGGCAAGGGCAGCCTCCAAGCGTGCCAGCGCCATCTCCTCGGCGGGGGTTGTCTCCACGCGGGGCATGTCTGATTCCTCCTCAACGGGTGGGCTGTTAATTTCCGACTCGGCATCGTGCGAGGGAGGGATCCCTTCGTACTGAAGGGCGTCCAACTCGTGAGAATCGACCCCAATACGGAGCAAGACACCGCGCAAACTTGCCTCGTTGGAGGTATCTTGCTCCACTACCACGAAACGGTAATGTGCTATCAAACAGGCGTACCATTCCTCCGCAAAGGGATTATAGGTGGGCATCGGTTAGACCTTTTGCCTCCTCGTTCCGAGATGAATTCTGTTAGGAATTACAGCGTGAAACTTTGCCCAAAGGTCGGCAGATCAATGTGTTCCAAACCCACCTCTGCCGTCAAGCCTTGTTTCAGTGAAAGCAGCGGCTTTTCTTCGCCATGCACAAGGAAGGTTCGGCGGGGCTTCTTCTTGATCGCCCCTGCCCAATTTAACAAATCCGTCCGTCCAGCGTGTGCCGAAAAGCCGCTGATGCGAACGATCTCCGCACGAACATCAAACTTTTCGCCAAAGATGCTCACGGGCGATTCATGGTTTTCCAGTTTACGCCCTAGTGTGTGTTCCGCCTGAAAACCAACCAGCAAAATGGTGTTCCGCTTCTGCTCAATGTTGTTGCGCAGATGGTGCAAAATGCGCCCCGATTCCGCCATCCCACTGGCGCTAATGATCACAATGGGGCGATCAATCCCATTCAGCGCCTTGCTGTCATCCGCCGAGCGCGTGTATTTCAACCCCCTAAACCCAAAGGGATCGCGGCTGGCGGCTGAGCCGCTAATGAATTCGCGGATTTCTTCATCATAACATTCAGGGTGGTTGCTGAACACACCGGTGACATTCACGGCGAGTGGGCTATCGACATATATCTCCATCGGCGGGATTTTCTGCTCAAGGGTGAGTTGGTGTAGGGTGTACACAAGCTCTTGCGCCCGTCCAACGGCAAAGGAGGGGATGATCACCTTGCCCCCCCGTGCATAGGTGCGTCCGATCACATCTTGGAGGATCGCTTTCGCATCGTCATAGCTTTCGTGATCTTTATCGCCGTAGGTGCTTTCCATAATCAGCACATCCGCCTCATCAATGGTCGATGGGTCGCGCAGGATGGGCGCCCCGGGTGAGCCAATATCGCCGCTAAAGACCAACTGAATGTCTTTGCCCGCCTCACGGTCTTCGATGGTCAGGCTGGTAATGGCGCTCCCTAGCATATGTCCAGCATCACGAAAGGTGAGTGCGATTCCGGGCAAAATCTCAACAGTGCGTTCGTAGCCCACACTCCGCAGGTATTTCAGTGCCTTCACCGCATCCTCTTGGGTGTAGAGCGGTTTGAAGGGGGGCAGTCCCTCACGGGTGCGAATCTTGTTCGTAAATTTGACATCGCTCTCTTGAATGTGGGCGCTGTCGAGGAGCATTGCCCCGCACAGGTCTTGAGTTGCCCCTGTGCAGAAAATATCCCCCCGAAAGCCGTTCTTTACCAGCATAGGAATATTTCCGGCGTGGTCGGTATGGGCGTGGGAGAGAACCATCACATCGATCTGCGCCGCATCAAAGGGAAGTTTGCGGTTTTTATCAAAGGCTTCCGAGCGCTTGCCCTGAAACAAGCCGCAGTCCAGCAAGATGCGCCGCCCGTTGACCTCAATGAGGTGTTTGCTACCCGTCACTTCGTGGGCAGCCCCATGAAAGGTAATCTTCATGATTCGTGTCTTTCTTATGGTTTGATGAGGCGCAGCAAGTGATTTAAGCGGGGGAGATCACCGCTTAACAATTGCGCCAAACGCCGTCCAGATCGTACCAGAAAATCGCGTTGTTCGCGCTCATGACGTGCCAATGCCGCGTTTTTGACCGCTGCCGCCAGCAATTCCTCCGCCGGCACTTCCGAGGTGTTCAGAATCAGGCGGAAGAAATCGGCGTTCTCGGTGAAGGCGATCACGGTGTCGGCATCGCATAGGTAGACTGGATCAAGGCTGAGCGGCGGACGCGGCGGCAGCGCTTGATAAATATCGCCGCGCACCTGATAGCCAATGTTGACGATGCTGATCTCAACCGGAATCATCCGGTTTTCGCGCTGGTCACGGATGGCAGCGGTGGTCAGGTTATTCGCCATGATCAACTGGCGAACGAGCGGATCGTCGTCAATGCGAATGGCGTAGATCAGCCCGATGATGCGCAAGGACTCATCATGTTCGGTGTAGACGAACGCGCCAAAATACGGCGTCGTAATCTCACTGCCGCGCATCCCGCAGGCATACCCTGTTGTGCTTGCGCGTAAGACGCGCCCAATCAAGCCCGAATCGTCCACGTTGGCATCGACTCCTTCAATTAAACCCCTTCATGGTGGCGGCGACCATAGCGAGCAAGGTGTTTGCTGCTCAATTTTTGAGACATTTCCAACCGCTGCCGATTTTTCAAGAGCGCTACTGCAATCATGTCGTCAAGATAACGCTTCTCGGCGGGCTGCACCACAGCGATTTCATCGGCACGGGTTAACGCATAGGGATAACGATCTGTGATCTGGCACTGGCGGTGAAGGATGGACTGCACGGCGTTGACCAGCGGCTTGTTACGTGCCACCCACATGGGCAGTTCCACCCGCACAATGTAGGGGGCTTGTCCGGTTGAGGCGGCGTTTAGATAGAAAAAGACGATCTCTTGATGGTCGCCATGCCGTTCTTTGTATTCTTTGTTCAGCGGACTTTGCTGAATCATCAGCCCAGAGCGACTCCCAGGGGGCAGCAGGCGGGCATAGAGATCGCTGTCGGTGATGTTCTCCAAAAGCGGAACGCTGACGTTCAGGCGGGTTACTTCGTCTTCGGTGAGGGTCATCAGGTAAAGCGTATAGACAAGGAAGCGGCTGGAGGGGCGATCCACATAGCCGGTCAGGGCAACACCCTCATCAAAGAGGAAATCCATCGCCTCGTGGTAGTCCATCGTCAACATGCCCGCGTTCGGAATATCTTTCCCCATCGGCATTCCGATCAGGGGTCCGTCATAAAGCGCGATACGCGGCGTGGCGTCGTCCCCTTTACGGATGGCGACTTTGGCAAGGGTTTGCATTTCATAGACCGTTCGCCGCGCATTGATTGCCCCACTGCTGATCAAGCGCCCCTCGCTGTCACGGATGTCTTCCTCGCGGTAGTACAACTGCGGCTCAACCACGATCTCCGGCAGGCGATCCGTGCCGTGATGATAGATGAACACACCAATATTCGTTAGCCAGTAAGGGGCGGGCGCGTGTTGGTCGGGGTAGATTTGCGAACCATCCGCCGCGTAGATCGTTGCCAAATCTGGCGCGGGGCAAAGGTCAATCGGTCTATTCAGCGGCTCATCCATTGGCGCAGCGCCGCGAAACCCGGCGTCATTGTGACGGGCGAGTAAGATGCGCTCCCAAATTTCATTCAGATCAGTTGCCTTCATCAGCAGATCAAAGGCAGTTTCGGTCTGCTCCAAAATGCTGCTGCGCTGATCGGCAACTTCCAAGCCCATTTGCGCGACTTGCGGTTCAATCTTCTCAAAAGGGAGTGCCATAGTGTCTGCTGTGTCTCAGAACGTCTGTGCGATCATCAGCGCGAGTCTATCATGAGACAGGCACAGCGTCAATCGTCCCTCCCGAGCGAAGGCTGATATACTTGTGGCTATGACACAGATGCACTTTCACCGAAACTGGATAGCCCTCTTTGAGGCAATCGCCAACGAGATTGAGGGGGCATATTGCTGGCGCGATGCCGGCGTTTTTTACGGCATCACTGGCATGGATACCTCTGTCTTTAATGTCGCCATTTTGGAGGATCGCCAACCGCTGACAGCAGGGCGGTTGGAGCGGATTGGCGTGCAGATGATGAACATCCCCTTACCTTACTCGATTCAGTTTTGCCACCACCTTCGCCAGCCGCAGTCCGATCTTGCCATTCTGGAGCGTGGGCATTACCTCAATTTGTTCATCGATCCGCTGCGTTGGCATGGTGGGGCGCTGCCCGTTATTCCTACACCAGAGATCAGGGTGCGCAGTCTGGAAATGGGGGCAAGCACAGAGGATTACACCCGCGTGGTGATTACCGCCTTTGATTTGATGAACGAGGCGAAATCCTTTCTCGACCTGATGCTGCGCCTGCGGAATGGCTATCATGTGGTCGCTTACCTAGAGGGTGAGCCTGTAGGAACGGGAACGGTCATGCTGTGTGGGGGCGTTGCCGGCGTCTATAATGTGGCGGCAATGCCCGGAGTGCGACGGCGCGGCGTGGGTCGGGCAATTATGACCGCACTCCATGCCGAGGCGCTCCGCTGTGGCTATCCGGGGACGGCGTTGGCGTCCTCCACCTTGGGCATCGGCTTGTATGCCGCGTTGGGCTATCAGGACGACGGCTATCAGCTTGCCTACGAGATCAGAAGCTAACTCCTCTTTAAAAACGTAAAACACCGAGTAAGGAATGACACCTCATGATGGATTCCTCTGTTCAAATTGAAAAAATTCACCAAGCCCTTGCTATCCTGAAGGAAAAAGATGTTGATGTCTGGTTGACTTTTGTTCGCGAGACAAGCCACAATGCCGACCCCGCCCTCCCGCTGATCTCCCCCGCCGATGTCACCTGGCACTCTGCTTTCATCTTGACGAAAACGGGGCGAAAGGTCGTCATTGTTGGGCGCTATGAGGTCGAAAATTTTAAGCGCATGAATGTTTGGGACGAGGTGATCGGTTACGACAAGAGCATCCAACCCGCCTTGCTAGAGGTACTGGAAAAAATTGCCCCCCGTCAGATCGCCGTGAACTATTCGGAGAGCGATACCGCCGCTGATGGGCTTTCGCACGGGATGTACCTCACCTTGCAGCGCTATTTTGCTGGAAAAGGGTGGGAATTGATCTCGGCGGAAGGGGTTTTGAATGCCTTGCGTGGGCGCAAAACTGCTGCCGAGATCGCCCGCATCCGTGCGGCGGTGGCAATGACCGATGAAATTGTCGATCAGATCACCGAATTTTTGCGTCCAGGTCTGAGCGAGCAGCAGATTTACGAATTCGTCCATAACGAATATAAACAGCGCGGCGTGATCGCCTCGTGGGATGCTGCCTACTGCCCAACGGTGACGGTGGGTCCGGAGTCTCCGGTGGGGCATGTCTCTGCCTCCGAGCACTATGTGACGCAAGCAGGTCACCTTGTGCGCATCGATCAGGGCGTTGTGCTGAACGATTACATCTCCGACATTCAGCGTGTGTGGTATTTACAGCCCGCCGGGGAAAGCGCCGTTCCACAGCCCGTCCGCCATGCCTTCGAGTCCGTCCGGGCGGCTATTGAAGCCGCCCGTGCTGTGCTGAAACCCGGTGTTGAAGGGTGGGTGGTTGATGATGCCGCCCGCACGACGATCACCGCAGCGGGCTACCCTGAATACCAGCACGCCGTTGGGCATGGCATTGGACGGACGGTGCATGATGGGGCAACGCTCTTGGGTCCAAAATGGGAACGCTATGGGCAAACCCCCTATGGGGTGGTGGAGGTTGGCAATTGTTTCACATTGGAATTAGGCGTCAGTGTGGCGGGCTATGGCTTGGTCAGCCTAGAGGAAGATGTTGTCGTCACCGAGACAGGGGCAGAGTACCTTCACGAACCACAGCGTGACTTGATCATTGTTCCGTGTTAGCGTCTACCTATGGTTAAACGCGGCGTTGAGGCACGCCACACGATGCGCACAACCCTTTACGACATTCAAAAAATGAAGGCAGAACGGACGCCAATCCCCGTCCTCACCGCCTATGACGCGACAACGGCGCGGATCGCAGAGACGGCGGGTATTCCCTTGATCCTTGTTGGGGATTCCTTGGGGATGGTGGTACAGGGCAACGAGACGCCAATCAGCGTCACCCTAGAGGAGATGATCTATCATGGGCGGGTTGTCGTCCGCACGACGAAAAAACCCCTCATCGTTGTTGATCTCCCCTTCATGACCTATAAAATCAGCGCTGAACAAGCCCTAGCGAGCGCCGCCCGCGTCATGCAAGAAACGGGCGCTGGCGGCGTGAAATTGGAAGGCGGGTTGGAGGTTGCCCCAACGGTTTATCGGATTGTCCAAAGCGGGATTCCGGTGATTGCCCATGTGGGACTGACGCCGCAAAGCTATCACCAGCAGGGCGGTTGGCGGGTGCAGGGGCGCGAGGCAACCGCCGCCAATGCCTTGTTGGAGGCGGCAAAGGCGCTGGAGGCGGCAGGGGCTTTCGCCATCGTCTTGGAGATGATCCCGATCACCGTCGCAAAGGTGATCAGCGAGACGCTTCACATCCCCACCATTGGCATTGGGGCGGGGATGCATACCGATGGACAAGTGCAGGTTTTTCACGATTTGGTTGGGCTTTCCGAACGGACGCCGAAACATGCGCAGCATTTTGGCGAGGCGGGTGAAGTGATGGTAAGAGCGCTGCGCGGCTATGCCGAGGCGGTGCAAGGGCGCACCTTCCCCACCGAGGCGAACGCCGCCGAACTGAGCGACGCCGCGAAACAGGCATTTGAGGACAGCTTAAACGGGTAAATGGGCTTAAACAAGGGAACGTTTCATGAATACACCAGAACGCACGCCGATTATTGATGTCAGAAATATCCACAAGCGCTTTCGCACGCCACAAGGGGCAGTGGTTCACGCCCTGAACGATGTGTCTTTGAAGGTCTACACGGGCGAAGTGATCATGATTATCGGACCGAGTGGGTCGGGTAAATCAACGATGCTGCGCTGTTTGAACCGCCTTGAATCGTTTGACAGCGGCTCGATTGTTGTGGATGGGACGCCGCTGGATACCGCCCACAACATCAACAAGGTACGGGCTGAGATTGGGATGGTCTTTCAAAGTTTCAATCTGTTCCCTCACTGCACTGTTTTGGATAACGTTTCGATGGCACAACGTGTCGTCCGCCGCCGAAATAAAAAAGAGGCGCAGGTGGTTAGTTTGGAACTGCTCAAAAAGGTTGGGATTCCCGAAAAGGCGAACGTTTATCCCGGTCAGCTTTCCGGCGGGCAGCAGCAGCGCGTTGCCATTGCCCGTTCGCTGGCGATGAACCCCAAAATTATGCTCTTTGATGAACCCACCAGCGCCCTTGACCCAGAGATGATCAAGGAAGTGCTTGATGTCATGCTTGACCTTGCCCGCGAAGGGATGACGATGGTCGTCGTCAGCCACGAGATGGGCTTTGCCCGTGCCGCCGCTACCCGTGCGATCTTCATGGATCGTGGTGAGATTGTGGAGGAAGGCGCACCGGATACGCTCTTTGAAAACCCACAAACAGACCGAATGAAGCAGTTCCTGAGCAAGATTTTGAAACATTAGGAGTGACACCCACGATGGATTATCGCTATATGGGGAAAACCGGATTGCGCGTCAGCGAGCTTTGCTTGGGCGCAATGACCTTTGGGCGCGAGGCGGACGAGACGGAAAGTTTCCGGCTGATGGATTATTTCGCCGCGCAAGGGGGAAATTTTATTGATACCGCCGATGTGTACACGGGTGGCGTCTCGGAGACGATTGTCGGCAAGTGGTTAGCCAATAAAGTGCGCGATGCGTGGGTTATCGCCACGAAAGTTCGTTTTACGATGGGCGCGGGCGTGAATGATGTGGGGTTGAGCCGCAAACACATCCTTGCCGGTGTGGATGCCAGTCTAAAGCGGCTGAACACCGACTACATCGATCTGTACCAAGTTCACTGTTGGGATGATGGGACGCCCCTTGAGGAAACCCTCGGCACGCTGCACGGGTTGGTACAAAGGGGCAAGGTGCGCTATATCGGCGTCAGCAACTACGCCGGATGGCAGCTTCAAAAAGCCGTTGATTTGTCTAAGGCAAACGGATGGGAGACGTTCACCTGTTTGCAGCCGCTCTACAATTTGCTGCATCGCACGTTGGAATGGGAACTTCTGCCCGTCTGCCGGAATGAAGGGATCGGGATCATCCCCTGGTCGCCGCTGCGGGGTGGTTGGCTCAGCGGCAAATACAAGCGCGGCATGAGCGCCCCACCGCAAAATACCCGTGTTGAAGATGCTGAAAAACACGGCTGGAGCGAGTCTTGGCGCAACCTTGCCACCGAACGGACATGGACGATTCTAGACGAACTGCTGGCGGTCAGCAGCGAGATTGGGAAATCGCCCGCACAGGTGGCGCTCCGTTGGCTGCTGCAAAAACCTGCCGTCACTGCGCCAATCATCGGGGCGCGGCGGATGGATCAACTCAGTGACAACATGGCGTCTGTGGGCTGGATGCTCTCGGCGGAACACATAGAGCGCTTGGATCGCGTGAGCGAACCAGAGGGCGTCTATCCCTACGATTTTATCCGCCGCTTCTTGCGCGGAAGGGTGGGGTAATCTTACGTCTCCCCACCCCGTAGGGGCGACCCAGCGTGGTCGCTCGCGCCGGAACACCCTGATCTGGCAGATCGGCGGGGAAGCGGTGGGTAGAATTCGCGGTGAGATTTTGCGCCTGACGAGGGGTAGGGTATTATTCCGAGGCGAAACGTTTCTTTCAGGGGGCTGTATGCGTAAGCTCTATTCCGTCGCTGCCTTCGCGCTGGCTGTTGCGCTGTTCGTCACCGTTTTGGTGATGCCCGCGCCCGCTGCCCATGCGCAAGGGCAAACCGGATCAAATTGGACAGGCTTTTACTGGAACAACACAAACTTCTCAGGAAGCCCTGCCTTCTCTCGGATCGACCCGGCGATAAATTTTAACTGGGCGTCTGGTTCGCCCGTCCCCGGCATTATCAATGCCGATAACTTCAGCGTCCGCTGGAGCAACCGGATTTTCTTCACCGCCGGAACATACCGCTTCCGGGCAGGCGCGGATGATGGTATTCGCGTCGCGATCAACGGGCAGTTGATCATCAACCGATTCAGTACCGCCCCCGGCGCATTCACCATCAACACGGCGGATGTCAGCCTTGCTCAGGGCGATTACGAGATCATTGTTGATTACTTTGAAGGCGTTGGCGATGCCGGCGTCCTGTTCGATTGGCTGCCGATCAGCGCCATAGGGGCTGCCTCGCCAACCCCTGTTGGAACGGCATTCTTTGCCACACCGATTCCGGTTGTTCCCACCGTTCAACTGACCCCCAAAGGGGTGGTGATTGTGGATAAGGCGAACGTCCGCAGTGGTCCGGGGGTGAACTATCCGGTGGTTGCCGAATTGTTCCGCGATACCACTGTCCTTGTCGCCGCCCGCAATGGCATTTATGGGATGGAAACGTGGTTTTTGATCAACCTTCCCAGTGGTGGGCAAGGTTGGATTTACCGCCGCGTCTTTTATCCTTATAACATCCCAGCAGATTTGCCAACCTCGGCTGCTACCTTCAGCGCACCGGAAGGGTCGGGGCAGCCCGGCGATCCGGTGGTTGCTTATGAAGCACGCGGGGTGGCAAAGGTGAACGTCACCGTGCGTAGTGCGCCAAGCACACGCACCGGCACACGCCTCGGTGTGATTCCCAAAGGCGGGGCATTCTTGATCACCAAACTCAGCACGAATCGGGCGTGGGTGAAGGTTATCTATGATAATCTGACGGGGTGGGTCTACATCCCGAATATCACCACCACCACCGGCGGTCTGGGGCAACTCCCTCGCGGGAACGACTAACCCCCACTCAGCGGGTGATCGCTCTCGATCACCCGCCATGCCATCATGCCCACACCAACAAGCAGCCAACCACGTCTCACCGTCGCTCAACGGGCTGCCCTCATGGGCGGTGGCGTTCTGGTTGCTGTCCTCGTCACCCTGCTTTTGCTGCGGGTGGTTGACCGCCGCAGCGAGGTGATCTTCACCGCCGGAATGGGCGATCTTTTTTTCCACCGTCCGGCGGCAGTTGCCCCCCCACCAAACCCCAATGAAATCCTCAGCCGGCACCGGATTGCCTGGGATGTCGATGGCTTTCGCCTGCCCGCCCGCCCCGCCGCCCGCTACGATGTGGTGGCGCTTGGTGATTCCTATACGGAAGGGACAAACGTCGCCCGCCCCTGGTCGGACGTTCTGGCAGAGCAATCCGGTTTGGCGGTCTACAACATGGGTTTTCGCGGCTTCGGTCCGGCGGAAGAATCCCGCGTGTTGAAGGATTACGGGCTAAAACACGCGCCGCGCTACGTCATTGTTGGCTTTTTCGAGGGGAACGATCTTTACGATGCGGTCTCTGCCCGCTGGCGAGGGGAGTTCATTCCACCGAACGTCCAACGGGAACAACTGAACACGCTCGGCACAAACTACACCCCGCCCACGCCCCATCCGCCGCCTTATCAATTTCCTGTGCGCATAGCGATCAAGGGAATCACCCACGACATAGCGTTTCTAGATGGCTATTTGGGATGGGTGAACGGTGACTATGCCACCTATGCCGAATCCGACAACCTCCGTGAAGTAGATCGCTATTGGGGCGAGATGCAAACCGCGTTGGGCGAAACCCTTCCCGAAACGTGCCTTTTCATCGCCTATTTCCCTGCCGCACCCCATATTTACGCGCCGTATGTCGTCCCCGAAGACCGTACACAGATGCTCTCGACGGTAGAGGAAATGAGCCTACCGAAAGCCGGCGCGTTGATCGAAGGGACGGTGATCCCCTCTGCCTTTGAAGATGTGCTGCCGCGCTTAGGCAACCAGCGCGATGCGCTGCGGGCGCTTGCCGAAAAACGTGGGATAGCCTTTATTGATCTTGTTCCTGTCTTTGAAGCGGCGGCGGCGCGAGGGGAAGTTCTCTATTACACCTACGATACCCACTGGAATCAGGCGGGGCATGACCTTGCCGGAGCGACCATTGCCGCCTATCTGAAGGACCATGGGGACGCCTGCCGCACCCCATAGCGGCAATGGATGGCTGTATGCGAACAGCCGTTGGCGGCAACTTGGTTTTGAGCATTTTTCACGAAAAGTTATCTATTCATCATAGACACTATGTACGTTGAGGTTTACCTCTACGAATACTATGATCTCCTTGTACTCAACTCATAGTCACTACTATCGGTTGAGCAAAGGGGAGGTTGATATGGCATTTGAGATGCCTTTGGTTCGGACAGTAACGCGCACCCTAAGCAGCGTCATTAACTGGAAAGATCGCGCTCTATACCTTGAACAGCGCATTGCGCAGCTTGAACACTGTCAACAAATGCACCATGCTGTAACCCAGATTATTGCACGTTCAAGCAATCTCGATAACGCTATCTCTCGTATAATCCAAGCATTGTGTGAAATGATTGGGTGGGATTTTGGTGCAGTGTGGCACCTTAACCGTGAAACAAATTGGTTGTTTTGCGAGGCGAGTTGGCACACGCCCGCCTATGCTTTCCCTGCGTTTACCCCTAGCTGCCTTGATGTAACGTTTGCGCCGGGGACGGGCTTACCCGGTCAAGTGTGGGCTAGTGGCAAACCAATGTGGATCAAGGATGTTGTCATTGAGAGCAGCTTTCTGCGCGGATCGCTGGCTGAACGTGACGGCTTACACGCCGGACTCGGTATTCCGATCCATACAGAAGGCGAAGTTATCGGCGTAATGACCTTCTTTAGCCGTCATATCGAAAATACGGATCGCGATCTTTTGCGTATGCTGGATACAATTGGCAGCTAAATTGGACTGTTTATCGAGCGCAAACGCATCGAATTGGCAGAACAAGAACAGTCCCGCAAATTAGCGGCACTCGAAGAACGCCAGCGGCTTGCCCGCGATTTACATGATTCCTTGACTCAAACTTTGTTCGCCGCCAGCGTGATCGCCGAGATGCTACCGCACATGTGGCGTCGTTCGCCCGAACAAGTTCCTGCCAATCTTGATGAATTACACCAATTAACGAGCAGTGCTTTGATGGAAATGCGCGAACTGTTGGTTGAACTGCGACCCGTCAATAACAACACCAAAGTTCCTCAGCCTAATCTTGCTGTAATGTTAAACGACCTCACCCTGTCGGTCACGAAGCGTTCACCCCTCAAAATTGAGCTTGACCTTAAAGACTGCCAGTGCCTTTTGCCTGAGACGCAAATGGCATTCTTCCGCATTGCCCAAGAAGCGCTCAACAACGTTGTGAAGCACGCTTCCGCCACCCAAGTCTGGATTCAGGTGTCTATGGAGCAAGACCACCTACAACTGCATATCCGTGACAACGGGCGCGGTTTCAAAATGGATCATCTGTGCGAGGGTCATTTTGGGTTGAATATCATGCGCGAACGAGCCGAGCAGATCGGCGCACATTTCCGCATGAAAAGTATGCCCGGTCAAGGCACCCACATGACCGTGATTCGCTCATGCGAAGGCACGCCGTTATCGTAGCAGCGGGGCATGTAAGCGCAGTGAATAGCCATATTCAGGTGATGATTGTAGACGATCATGATGTTGTACGTCGTGGTCTGTCTTTGTTTCTCAGCGGGTTTGAGGATCTGCTCTTGGTTGGTGAGGCGGCGAATGGAGCCGACGCGATCCGGTTGTGTAGGGTCAGTTGCTTCCTAATGTGGTGCTGATGGATATGGTCATGCCCGACATGGATGGCATCACGGTGACTCGCACCATCCGCGCCGCGCACCCAGAAATGCATGTCGTTATCTTGACAGGTTCAAAAGAAGATGAGCTTGTGCAAGAAGTGCTGCAAGCCGGAGCCATGAATAACTATCTCGCCGCGATCCACACTGTGTTCATCGAACCACAGGTAATCCGCCAGTTTGATCCTAATGGACAATCCTTTGCGAATATCAATACACCGGATGACTTGGCTCGTGTGCGCCAGTGGTTAACACCCTAGCCATAAATTTGGGAGTGATTTTTGAGACAGTGGTGAAAAACGCACCGTTGGCAAGCAGCTTATGGATTCTTGAAGGCTCTCAAACAGAGTGGGTGGGAGGGGCAGCACCCCTCCCCTGATGCTCACTCCACCGTGACGGATTTTGCTAGGTTGCGCGGTTGGTCAACATCACAGCCGCGTTCCACCGCAATGTAGTACGCCAGTAGTTGGAGTGGGATCACGCTCAGCAGCGGCGAAAGCAGCGGGGAGACCTCCGGCACATACAACACATGATCCGCCTTTGTCGCAATGAACTGATCGCCCTCTGTGGCAATGGCAATCACCACCCCGCGCCGTGCCTTCGCTTGCTCAATCTGGCTGATCATTTTCTCGTACACGGCGTCTTTTAGGGCGATTGCCAAAACGGGCATGTCCTCATCAATGAGGGCGATGGGTCCGTGTTTCATCTCACCCGCCGGATACCCCTCGGCGTGGATATAGCTGATCTCCTTCAGTTTGAGCGCCCCCTCAAGGGCAATCGGGTAGTTGATTCCCCGTCCCAAGTATAGAAAATCGGTGTAGTGGAACAGCTTTTTCGCCAGCGCCTCCACTTCAGGCGCTCGATCCAAGATTTTCCCCACAAGGTCGGGCAGTTTGGCAAGTTCGGCGGTGTGAGCGCGGGCGTCTTCCGCCGTGATCGTCCCCCGAAGCTGCCCTAGATACAACCCCAACAGGTATTGATCAACAACGCTGGCGGTGAATGCCTTTGTAGAGGCGACGCCGATTTCCGGTCCGGCGTGCATGGCAATATAGCCATCCGATTGGCGCATCGCTTGGCTGCCAATGGCATTCACGATGCTCCACAACCGCGCCCCTTTCGCCCGCGCTTCCTCCATCGCGGCAAGGGTGTCCACCGTCTCGCCACTTTGGGTAATGGCAAGGACAGCGCAATCAGGATCAAGAATCGGGTCACGGTAGCGGTATTCGCTCCCGTAATCCACCTCCACAGGCAGGCGGGCAAGCTGTTCGATGATGAACTTTCCTACCAAACCGGCATAGGCGCTTGTCCCGCAGGCGACGGTGACCAGCCGTTTGAGCCGCCCCGCGTCCTCTGCGCTCAGCGGTAGTTCTGGCAGCGAGACACAGCCAGAGTCAAAGTCAATCCGTCCGCGGATGGTGTCCGTCAATGAGCGCCCTTGCTCAAAGATTTCCTTCTGCATAAAATGGCGATATTCGCCTCGTGCCGCGCTGATCGGGTCCCAGGCAATATCGTGAATCTCGGCATCCACAGGGACACTCTCCAGCGTTTGGACGTTGCAGCCCGTCGCCGTGACGGTTGCCATCTGCCGCGATTCAAGGAAAATAAGCTGCCGCGTGTATTCCAAAATAGCCGGAATATCCGAGGCGATGAACATCTCCGCCTCGCCCAGACCCAAGACCACCCCCCCAGCGTTTCCAATGCGCACAGCGACGAGGCGATCCGGCTGCGCGGCGCTCATGACGACAATGGCATGAGCGCCGCGCAGGTGTTGGCAGGTTAGGCGCGTTGCCTCGGTCAGATCATGACCGGCGCGGGCAAACTCAGCGACGAGGTGAACAATCACCTCCGTATCCGTTTCGGAAGCAAAGACAACCCCGCGTTTTCTGAGGTCTTCGCGCAGGTCAAGATAGTTTTCGACAATCCCGTTGTGGACGACAACAAACTGCCCATCCATGCTGATATGAGGGTGGGCGTTCCGTTCGTTGGGCTGCCCATGCGTTGCCCATCGTGTGTGACCAATGCCCGTTGCCCCTATCAAGGGGTTCGCTGCTAGTTGACGCTCTAGATTTTCCAATTTTCCGACATCCCGCCGGAGGGTGATCGTCCCATCTTTGAACACGGCAACGCCCGCTGAGTCATAGCCACGATATTCAAGGCGTTTCAAACCGCCGAGGATCACGCCCGCTGCGTCACGCTGCCCGATGTAGCCGACAATCCCACACATAGACACTCCACATTTCACAGAATGGCGAGGGAGCTTACCGGATTTGCGGCGGGATTGCGACTCCCCCTATAGCCATAGCATGTTTCAAAAAGATTACCCCTTATTGGTTGACAGCCCTACTCATCACACTATACTTACCACTAGGGTATGGTGTGGTGATCACGGGATAGAATCACGACGCCCTTCCTTCTTGTGAGAAGGCTAATTGCAATCCAACCAGGGAGGGTACTGTACACGCTATACTTTTGCCATGATCCACACAATCCATACCATACGTCGTTTGTTGATTGCCAATCGGGGCGAGATCGCCGTCCGCATCATCCGCGCCTGCCGTGAACGCGGGATTGAATCCGTCGTCGTTTATGCCGACCCTGACGCTGGATCGATCCCTGTCCGCCTTGCCGATCACGCCGTGAGTCTTGGCGGATCGTCGCCTGCTGAGTCGTATTTGCAAGGGGAGCGTGTCATTGCCGCCGCCCTTTCTGCGGGCTGCGATGCTGTCCATCCGGGCTTTGGCTTCCTCTCCGAAAATGCTGATTTCGCCCAACGTGTTCGTGCGTCGGGGCTGATCTTCGTCGGACCCACTGCCGAATCGATTCGGGCGATGGGTGTCAAAACCGCCGCATTAGAGCGCGTTCGGGCGGCGGGTGTGCCAACCCTCCCCGGTTTTGCCGGCGATTCATCCAGCACCACAGCCGATTTTTTGCGGGCAGCAGCGGGCATTGGCTACCCCGTCCTCGTCAAAGCGGCGGCGGGCGGCGGCGGCAAAGGGATGCGCATTGTCCACGCCGAAGGCGATCTTCCCGATGCCCTCGAATCGGCGCAGCGTGAGGCGGGACGTGCCTTTGGTGACGCTCGAGTTTTCCTCGAAAAATACATCGAGGATGCCCGCCATATTGAAATTCAACTTTTTGCCGATTCGGCGGGGAACACAGTGCATCTATTTGAACGCGAATGTTCCGTCCAACGCCGCCACCAGAAGATCATCGAAGAAACGCCCTCTCCCTACCTAACGCCCGATCTCCGCTCACAGATGGGCGAGGCGGCGGTGAATGCCGCCCGCGCCATTGGCTACCTGAACGCCGGAACGGTGGAATTCATCGTTGATGCCCGCGATGGTCGGTTTTATTTCTTGGAGATGAACACCCGCCTTCAGGTGGAACACCCTATCACCGAACTGGTCACCGGCATTGACCTCGTTCACCTGCAACTGCGCATTGCCGAGGGGGAGCTTCTCCCTTTCCAACAGGCGGAAGTGATGCAGCGCGGACATGCCATCGAGTGCCGTATCTACGCCGAAGACCCCGCCCAAGACTTCCTCCCCCAAACAGGGACGATCCTCCGCGCCGTTGAACCGCGTGCGCCGGGCGTGCGTGTCGATTCTGGCGTGGGGACGGGCGATGAAATCACTATCCACTACGACCCTATGATCGCCAAGCTGATTGTCCATGCCGAAACACGTGAAGCGGCGATTCGGCGGATGGATGCCGCCCTTGCCGAATATGTCATTTTGGGGCTGACAACGAATATCCCTTTCCTGCGTGACCTGTTGAACCATCCGGTGTTTCTCGCTGGCGAGACAACGACAAACCTGATCGCTCGGCATTTCAACGCATGGCAGCCGTTCAGCGAACCCCCTCCAGCAGAGGTGATTATTGCGGCGGCATTGGGAGAGATGTTCTTAGGGACGGCGGCGGCACCTACAGCGAACGCTGCCGTAGCCGAGGGCGATTTCTATTCCCCATGGGTGCGGACGGATGGCTATCGCACAGGGATGGGAGGGGCGCTGTGAGCGAGTTTCGTTACCAATCCGGGGTGCGTACCAAGATCGAACGGCGGGCGGATGGGGTATACGACATTACCGTGAATGGGGTCACCTATCGCGTAGAGGACGTTCGCGCCGAGGAAGGGCGGCTGCTTTTTCGTGTCGATGGCGTATGGCAAACGGCGCATTATGCTCAAGAGGGTGCGGCGCGGCATGTGGCATGGCGCGGGGGGACGCATACCCTGATAAAGGCAGAAAGCCAACGGCAGCGACGTTCCGGCGCGAGAGAGGGCGGTGGTAGCCTGAGCGCCTCCATGCATAGTCAAGTGATCAGCGTTTTGGTGACAGTGGGCGATGCCGTTGTCAGAGGGCAGCCCCTCGTCGTCTTGGAGGCAATGAAGATGGAGATGCGCATCACCGCGCCAGTGGATGGGGTGGTGACGATGGTCAGTTGTGCGCCGGGTCAGATTGTAGAGAAGGGGCAGGTGTTGGTGGCGGTGGAGTGAGCTACGCCGGCTCACCCTTTTCCTTTTTCGCCCGACGCGCAAGCGTCGGGCGAAAAAACGCACAAAAAGTTACTGCACCACGATGATATTGAACGCCGCACCGATGGGCATGTTCGGGGGGAACATATCGCCCGATTGCAGCGACACCGCCCACTGATTGCGTGCTGGATCGTAGTAAGCAGCGACGGGCTCATTGACGACGACCCCACCAGTGGTCAGGTTTTTGGTGATCAAAAACACCGCATCTGGACGCCCGTTTAAGGCGGGGGTGTCTAGGTAGGTCAGCGCTCCGATGGTATTGCTCCCATCGGCAATGACCATGAAGGCATTCCCACTTGGGCTGCCCACCAGGACATTGAAGGCGCTATTTTGGGGGAGTTCTGCCCCGTTTAGGTTCGTCACCACCCAATTTGACCCATCGAAAAAGACAGCTACCTCATTCGGATTGTTCACCGAAGCGCCCCAGTTTTGGGTGACGATCACAATGGCACTGCTGTTGCCTGTTAGCGCCGGATTCAAGATAGGTGAGGTCGGTCCACTATGCCCAACAGCGGTATGGGTGAACGCCGCTGCGCCCGGGTTGATCGAATAGACAAGGAACGACGCGCCAATCGGCATGGCGGCGTTGTTTTCGTTGAACACTGCCCACTGCGAACCGGTGAAGTAAACCCCTAATGGATTCGCATTGTAGACGGGCGCTGCCCCATTGACCATCGAAACGGCAAAAACGACCTTCCCCGGCTGCCCGTTCGTTGTCAGTGCATCTAGGATCGTCTGGTTGCCAAAGGTGTTGCTGCCATCCCCTGTGAAGCGGAAGCCATCGGTGTTGATCACGGGCGGCGCGGTGGTGGCGGTGGGAACAAGCGCTGTCAGAGTGAGCGCCGCGTTCGCCGTCGCTTGGGCATCGAAGAAGGCTTGTGTTTGGGTAGCAGCAACGGCAACCGCCGTCCCACCGAGGTTGATCGCATCTTGTGTTTGGGTGGCGGCAACGGCAACCGCCGTCCCACCAAGGTTAATTGCATCTTGTGTTTGGGTGGCAAAGACAATCGCATTCGCCGTCCCCTGCGCAAAGACAGCGCTTGCCGTCGCCGTTGCCGCAGCATTTGCACCAGCGTTTGCTGTCCCTTGCGCATTAATGGCGTTTTGGGTCAGGGTTGCCGCCACACCTGCATTGATCGTCGCTTGAGCGTTGATCGCCGCTTGGGTTTGGGTGGCAGCCCCCGCACCGGCGATTGCTGTCGCCGTTGCATTGCCAGCAAGCGCCGTCTGCGTAGCAGCAATCTGCGTCCCTTGCGCTTGTACCGTCACGGCAAGGCTGGTCAGGGTCAGGAAATTTGCCTGCTGCGTTTGGGCAATCGCTGTGTTCGTGCTGTTCACGGAAATCGCCGTTTGCGTCCCTTGCTGTTGGGCAATGAGCGCCGCCATCGTCGCCGTTTGGATAAAGGAAAACTGGGTTGCCTGTGCTGCTTGCGCCGTCGCTGTCAGGATGTTGTAGTAGGTGAACAGGGTGGCTTGGTAGTTGGCAATTGCCGTTTGGGTCGCCCCATTCGCATTGTTCCCCGCAGCGGCAGTCCCCGTCTGGTTGATCGCCAGTTGAGTGAGGACGAAATTGCCCGCCAGCGTTGCGTTGGCAACTTGTGTCAGGGTGATTTGTGCGCCAATCGTTGCATTGAAGTCAGGGGTTGCCGTCCCCGTCACAGTGGGGGTACTCGTCCCTGTCCCTGTGACGAGAAGCGCCTGTGCGGTCAGCGTCCGTCCAGCAATGACCGCCTGTTCGGTGGCGCGATTGTTGTTCACCAAGCTGATCAGTGGGATGCTGAGCGCGACCAAGACCGCGCAGGCAAAGAGCGCCGCCGGAAACAACCATGATGGAATGGAGGGACTCACCTGCAATTCGGAGTCAACCAACTGCGGGTCAGCCGCCCCAGGGAGAATCCCGTTGACCGGATCGGGGATCACCTCCACGATGACGCGGAAGGGAATCAACGCCCCACCAAGCGCTGGACGCTGGATAGGGGTGATGCTGATCGGCAGCGTTTGCGTCTCGCCCGGCTCTAGGCTTACCACAGGCTGCGCCATCCCAAAACTGAGTAATCGTTGGTTATCGGCGGCATTCACGTTGAACGAGGCGCGAACATTGCTGCGATTGTTGATCGTCAACATGAAGGGGTTCGGCGCTTTCAGCTTTGCCGGGTAGCCGCTGATGGCAAACCCCACTTGTGCGGGGGGTGGCACATTGCCACCCATTCCCGCCGCCATAACCGTGCGCGCCATGTCGGGCGATGCTCCCACCGTGCGCAGTTGGCTTGGCGAAGGCTGTGCCGCACGCCCTGCCTCAATGCGCAGCCCAAATTCACCAACCCGTGCTTGGACGCCATAATCGAGCTTTTGGGGGATGTTCGGGAGCAGTTTTTGCCCCGCCACATACGAGCCGTTCGTTGAGCCGAGGTCGGTCAGGGTGTAGCTACCGTCCGCCTTGCGCTCAATCTTAGCGTGGCTGCGAGAGACCTTCTCCCCCTTTAAGATGATGTCTGAGGTGCTGTCGCGCCCAATGGTGAGAACGGGTTTATCCAGGGCAAAGGTTTTTGTCTCCCCACTTTGCGAGGCGATAATGACGCGATCCATCGTCGCTTGGGAGGCGGGCAACGCTTGGGCGGTGTAAGCCGGCAAATCGCTGATCGGCGGTTGGCTGGCAAGGTAGGTCAGCAAACTTTCCGGCGTGGTTGGGATCGATTCGGGCATGGCGGAGGGCTGCTTGGGTGGGGGGATAGTCACCATCGAACGCGCTGCGCCCGCCGCATTGCCCAACGCCCGCGCCATATCGCTGCCCGATTGGTAGCGCTCTGAGGGACTTTTTGCCAATGCCTTCAAGATGATTTCTGAAATTGCCGCCGGAATACCTGGGCGAATTTGCGTTGGCATTGGCAAGGGATCGCTGGTGTGCATCCGAATCGCTTCGGTGATCGTCTTGGGGTTAAAGGGCAGCCGCCCAACGACCAACTCGTAGAGCATGACGCCGAGTGCGTAAATATCGGTACGCCCGTCCACTTCCTCGCCCCGACACTGTTCGGGCGACATATACGGGTACGTCCCCATGGTTGTGCCGGGCATAGATTGGACGATGCTCTCGGCAAGTTTTGCCAAGCCAAAGTCCGTTAACACAGCGCGGAAACCATTCGTCGTGCCGCCGCTAGTGACGGGCTTGAGAAGGACGTTATCGGGCTTGATGTCGCGGTGTACCATCCCTTGCGCATGGGCATAGGCAAGCGCATCCGCCACCTGACGGGTGAGATCCAGCGCCTCGCCGACATCCAACATCTTCCCCTCGCGGGCAAGGTAGGTCAGGTATTCGCGGACGCTCCCCCCACTGACATAATCGGTGACAAGGATCAACTTGCCCTCAATCTCGCGGAATTCCAACACCTTGATGATGTTTGGGTGATCAAGGCTGGCAGCCGCCCGCGCCTCTTGGAGGAAACGCCGTTGAAAGTCCGTATTGCTGGCAAGGTGCGGGTGCATCAACTTCAAAGCGACAGGGCGCTGAAGATTGACATCCGTAGCGAGGTAGACTGTACCCATCCCGCCCGCCCCTAATTGGCGATCTAAGCGATAATGATCGATCATGTCCGACATAGAGGTATGTCTCCTATGGCTGTGTCGCCCGTGAATTCTGTCTCACTGTGTTCGGGGCGCGTTGAAAAAATACCGTTCCAGAGAACTATACCCGATCCACGAAAATAAATTTGGACGGGTGTCCAACGATTCGCGGTTCATAAACACTAGAAAGAGCGGCAGTTCTGGGTAAAGCCGTTCTTGTCCTTCCAAGTCTGGGCGGACGTGGATAAAGCGCAGCGCTTGCGCTTGATAGTAGGAATACACAACTGGACCCTGCCCAACAGAGCTAAATTCGACATAATCGGGTGCGCCAAGTGCGGCAACCATATCCGCATAGACTAACCCCCTCAACGGCGAATAAGGGAGGTTTGTCACACTGCGCAGATGGATCGGGTTGATTTCGAGGGCAACCGACGCAAGGACGCCGTAGGCATCGCGCCGAACCGCCACAGCGACTCCTTCCCCGTTCAACAAAACGCCGTTGTTCGTGATGCTTGGGCTAAGCGCCAGATCGCGGGTGAGGGGATGTTGGCGAAGAATCATCAACGCCTCGTTATAGGGCGTTACACCCGGGCGAATCCCAAACAGGCAGGGGGTGGCGCAGGGCGATCCATCGGCATTGCGGAACATCCAAACGGCGGCGGGGCGTGTATCCAAGCGGCGGGGTAGCCCAAAGGTTACGGTGAGGATCAACGTGATTCCGGTAACCAATAGTAATACAGCAGCGAAAAAGCGACTCACCAGCGTGCCATCCTCATGGTCTATTCTGCCACTCAAGCCGAATGCTATAAGTGTGCAGCATAGAGACCCATTTTGAAAGCACCAACCGCAAAATACAACAGGTAATGAAGGAAATTCTCACTTACGCTTCAATGAGTGCTGCCCACTGCCGGTTTAGGTAGCCTCCCACCAAATGAGTCATTGTCTCCACCTCAACCAAGAAGGAATCGTGACCAAAGGACGCCTCCACATGATGGTACTCTACGGCACGCCCCGACAGTGCGGTAATCAGTTCGCGTGCCTGTGCCGCCGTGTAAAGCCAATCGCTGCTGAAACTGATCACCAAGAATTTTGCGGTGACATGCGCCAGCGCCTCGCCCATATCGGCGCAGCCCTCGGCAATATCAAAATAATCAAGTGCTTTCGTCACATAAAGATAGCTGTTGGCATCAAAGCGCTGGACGAACTTTTCACCCTGATATTTCAGATAGCTTTCAACGGTGTATTCGGGAGCAAAGGTATAACGCCCTCCCGTTTGCAAATCGCGCCCGAATTTCGTTTCGAGTGAATACTCGCTCATATAGGTGATATGCCCAACCATGCGTGCCACTGCAAGACCCGCATCAGGTGGTGTTTTCCCGTAATAATCCCCGTTGTTCCAATTTGGATCGGCGTAAATCGCCTGCCGCCCAATTTCGTTGAAGGCGATGTTTTGTGCGGACGAACGGGCGGTACTGGCAAGAAAGAGGACGTTCTGAACACGGTCTGGGTAATCCACTGCCCATTGAAGCGCCTGCATCCCGCCCATGCTCCCTCCGACGACGGCAAACAGGCGGTGAATGCCAAGATGATCGAGCAAATGCCGCTGCGCTGCTACCATATCGCCAACGGTCAGGATCGGAAAACGCAGTCCATAGGGCTGACCGTCCGCCGCAAGCGACGATGGTCCCGTACTTCCCCGACAGCCGCCAATGACGTTGCTGCAAATGACAAAATAACGGTTCGTATCAAACATTTTTTCCGGACCTACCGCCTCGTCCCACCAGCCGGGCGCTTCGGCAGGATCATCGGTGTAGTAGCCGGCAACATGAGAATCCCCTGAGAGTGCGTGACAGATCAGAATTGCATTTCGGCAGTCGGCATCAAGCATTCCATAGGTTTCATAGGCAAGGGTGAAGGCGGGGAGAACACCCCCCCCCTGAAGGGGGAGCGCCTCGTTAAAATGAACGAGGTGGCGCTGGACAATGCCTACTGAATGACTATCACACATAGCAATATCCTGTGCAAAATCGGGTGTAGAGGCGGGTGTCGATAAGTTCTCCGCCATCATATGCGAAAAGGGAACAAGGGCGACTCTATAGGGTCGCCCTAACGGTATGATTTGTTAGGCTGTTGTCAGAGCGCTTTGCGCCACCGCCAACGCCTGATCCAAATCCCAAAGAATATCCTTGATATCCTCAATGCCCACGGCCAAACGCACATAGTCCTCAGTGACGCCCGTCGCCTTCTGTTCTTCCGCGCTCAGTTGGCTGTGGGTCGTGCTTGCCGGATGAATGGCGAGAGACCGCGCATCGCCCACGTTGGCAAGGTGGCTAAACACTTTCAAGTTATCAATGAAGGCGCGTCCGCTCTCGCGCCCCCCTTTAATCCCAAACCCAATCACCGCACCCGCGCCTTTAGGAAGGTATTTCTTCGCCCGTTCATAGCTCTTGTGGTTGGGCAGACCCGGGTAATTCACCCATGCGACAGCGGGGTGTTTTTCAAGATGCTGCGCCACCGCCAATGCATTTTCCACATGGCGCTGAACGCGCAGGGCAAGCGTTTCCAAGCCGATGATGTTCAAGAAACTGTTGAAAGGCGCTTGCGAGCCGCCGAAATCGCGCAAGCCGACGACGCGAGCGCGGATGATGAAGGCTGCTGCCCCTGCCACATCTGCCAGAACTGCGTTATGGTAGGCGGGTTCGGGGGCAACAATCCCGCGATGCCGCCCGCTTGCCTTCCAATCGAATTTCCCGCTGTCCACAATCACCCCGCCGATGCTCAAGCCATGCCCACCGATCCATTTCGTCGTGCTGTGAACGACAATATCGACTCCGTATTCAAAGGGGCGGATCAGGTAAGGCGTCCCAAAGGTGTTATCGACAATCACTGGAACGCCATGCTTATGGGCAACCTTGGCGATTCCCTCAAAATCGGGGATTTCCAATTTTGGGTTGCCAATTGTTTCGAGGTAGATCGCCCGTGTTTTATCATTAATCAGGCGTTCATAATCGGCGGGATCATCCCCTTCCACAAAGTGGGTGGTGATCCCCAAACGGCGGAGCGATTGCGAAAAGAGCGTGTACGTCCCGCCGTAAAGCGCCGCCGAAGAAATGATCTCGTCACCCGTATCGGCTAGTGTGAGGATTGCCAGTGTCTCAGCGAACTGCCCAGACGCCGTTGCCAGCGCCCCAATACCCCCCTCTAAGGCGGCGATGCGTTGCTCAAAGACATCGTTCGTCGGGTTCATGATCCGCGTGTAGATGTTCCCCGCCTCTTGCAAGGCAAAGAGCGCCGCAGCGTGATCGGTGTTCTTGAACTGATAACTCGTCGTTTGGTAAAGCGGCACGGCGCGGGCGCGGGTGGTTGGGTCAGGGCTGTACCCCGCATGAAGCGCTTGGGTATGGAACGACAATTCGTGGTTGTTTCCGTTTGATCCAGACATGGTAGAAAAACTCCTTGAACGATGAGCGCAATTGGGACGGACAGGTTTCGCTCAGAGGTGGTGGTGGGAGTCGAACCCACTCGTTACGGTTTTGCAGACCATAGCGTTCCCACTTCGCCACACCACCCTATCGCAGGGCAAGTCATCTAGAAAAGGCAACAAAAAAGCCCCGGCACTATGGCTCAGGGCTTTTCACACACCGTCGCAGGGGAGCGACTTTTCAGCGTGACGCAACCGGACGCCATAGTACGCAACGCGCACTACACATCATACAGCCACAGCACATCTGATTCAGCATTCCCCAAACAACCATGAGGGTGACCTTAACTATTGAACTTTCCCTATCAAGATACTAGTATAATGCATTTTGGAAATTCGGCAAGAGGAGAATTCCCTTCAAGGCAATTTAGTGCTATAGTGTCTCAATCTATCATGATTTGCTCTTGTTTGTGGTTCGTTTAGAGGATCAAATACATAAGGATGCGCTATACAGGGAAAACATGGGTCTACGGCGATAACGTCAACACGGATGTAATCTTCCCCGGCAAATACACCTACACGGTATCCGATCTGGCACAGATGGCAGCGCACGCCCTCGAAGACCTCGATCCGACCTTTGCCAAGACCGTCCGCGCTGGCGATATACTCGTTGGTGGAAACAATTGGGGGAACGGATCGTCACGAGAGCAAGCCGTGACCTGTTTGGTGGCGGCGGGGGTGCGCGTTCTCATCGCCAAATCCATCGCCCGTATCTACTTTCGGAATGCGGTGAACGGTGGTTTGCTGCCGGTGGTCTGTCCGGCGGCAGTGGCGGCAATCGAATCCGGGGAGGTCGTCACTGTCGATACAGAGACATGCACCATCACCTGTGGGGCAGGGATCTTTGAGTTTCCCCAATTATCGCCTTCGCTGAAAACAATTTTAGAAGCGGGCGGGCTGATCGAGATGCTCAAAGTAAAACTGGCGGCACAGTCACACCCCTAACCGCATAAAGGTCTCATCTTCCTATTTGACGACAACCGAGACCTACTAAGTCTCGGCAAAGCGCCAAATCATCGTCTTAGACATCGACTCAAAAGGGCGTTATGGCTGCAATCAACGTGTGTTTGATTTCCGGCGATGGTGTGGGCGCGGAAGTCATTCCCGCTGCACGGCGGGTCTTAGAAGCATTAGGGCTGGATATTCACTTCAGCGAAGCGGAAGCGGGTTGGGCTTGTTTCCAAAAACAGGGTGATGCTCTTCCCCCTGCAACCCTAGAAGCAATCCGCGCCGCCGATGGAACTCTTTTCGGGGCAACGCAATCCCCTTCGACAAAGGTGGAAGGCTACCGTTCCCCTGTCCTTGCCATGCGCCGCGCCTTTGATCTCTACGCCAATCTGCGCCCCACCGTCTCGCTGCCCGTGCCGGGCTGCCCGCCGGGGATTGACCTTCTAATCGTCCGCGAAAACACCGAAGGGATGTACAGCGGGCGTGAACGGCGCGAGGGCGACACGGCAATCAGCGAACGGGTGATCACCGTCCCCGCCACAGAACGTATCGCCCGCTATGCCTTTGCCGCTGCCCAAAAACGACCCCGCAAAAACGTGACCATCGTCCACAAGGCTAATGTTTTGAAAGAAACAGACGGCTTGTTTCGGGAGGTGTGTTTCCGCGTGGCAGCAGAATTTCCTGATGTGGCAGTCGATGAACTTCTGGTGGACGCTTGCGCTATGTGGTTGGTTAAAAATCCGGCGCGGTTTGATGTGATCGTTACCGAAAACCTCTTTGGAGACATTCTCTCCGATGAAGCGGCGGGTTTGGTTGGCGGGTTGGGTATTGCCCCCTCAGCAAACATAGGGGCGGGAAAAATCGCCTATTTTGAGCCGGTGCATGGCTCAGCGCCGGATATTGCCGGGCAGGGGGTTGCCAACCCCACAGGGGCGATCCTCAGCGCGGCAATGCTCTTGGCGCATGTTGGACAACCAGAAACCGCTGGACGTATTGAACGAGCGGTGTGGGCAACCCTTTATGATGGTATCTACAGCCGCGATCTGGGCGGTGAGGCTGGCACACAGGCAATGACGGAGGCGATCCTCGCCCGATTATGGCTATGACCCATACCACACCCGCTGGAATCAGCCTTGATCCTCTCGCCGTATTGAAAGGGCTGGTTGAACACTACAGCCCTTCCCACCAAGAACGGCGGGCGTCGGAGTACCTTGCCGCCCAAATGACGGCGATGGGCTTTGACAACGCCTTTGTCGATGCCGCCGACAACGCGGTGGGTGTCATTGGCACAGGTTCGCGGGAGATCGTCCTCTTGGGGCATATTGACACCGTTGCCGGCTATATTCCAGTCACCCTCGGGGACGGCAAGCTGTATGGGCGCGGGACGGTGGACGCCAAAGGACCCCTTGCCACCTTCGCCTGTGCAGCAGCCCTTGTCGGGGCGCGGGAAGGCTGGCGAATTGTCGTCATTGGGGCAACAGAAGAAGAAGCGATCACCAGTAAAGGGGCGCACCATGCCCTCAGCGTCTATACCCCTGAATACGTCGTCATTGGTGAACCAAGCCGTTGGGATCGGATCACACTGGGCTATAAGGGGCGGCTGTTGGTCGATTACTGCTGTATGCGCCCTGTCGTTCATACTGCCCGCCTTGAACCAAACGCCATTGAACATGCGGTGCGCTATTGGAACGCTGTGCAAACGGCAGTTGCCCAGATCAACGAAGGGCGGGATAAGGCATTTGATCAGGTGTTTGCTTCCATCCGTTCAATTCAGTCGCGCAGCGATGGCTTCCACGATACGGCGGAAATGACGCTCGGCTTTCGGCTGCCACCCGATATTACCCCCGATGATCTGTTCGCCCGTCTGGGTGATTTTGCGGAATTGGGAACGTTGACCCCACGCGGGGGAGAACGCACCTATCGGGCGGAGAAAAATACCCCACTGACTCGTGTATTTAACAATGCCATTCGTGATGTAGGCGGCAAACCGGGCTATGTCTACAAAACAGGAACATCCGATATGAACATCGTCGGAGCGGTCTGGTCGTGTCCGATTGTCGCCTATGGACCCGGTGACTCGACACTCGATCACACCCCGGAAGAACATATCGAGATCGATGAATACTTGCGGGCAGTTAATGTGCTGCGCCGCGCCCTCATCGAACTTACTGGGGAGGCAGAGGCAAGGTGAATGACATACCTGTTGTAACGATCATCATCCCTTGTCTGAACGAGATTAATTTTATTGATACGTGCTTAACGTCTGTCTTAAATTTTGAATTAAATTCTGGCTCCTTTGAAGTAATTGTGGTGGATGGTATGTCTACTGATGGCACGCGAAATGCCCTTGCCTGGTGGACAATGCGCTATCCCAAATACATGCGTGTTTTAGACAATCCCTATCAGATCGTCCCGACAGCAATGAATATTGGGATTCGGGAGGCGCGGGGGCGCTGGATCGTTCGCTTGGACGCCCACAGCATGTACCCTTCGGATTACCTCAGCTTATGTCTAGATACGGCGATGAGCAGTAATGCCGATAATGTGGGCGGCGTTGTCATTCCCCAGCGGAAAGATGAAACACGCCAAGCCAGCCTGATCCAAGCGCTGACGACGCACAGTTTTGGCGTGGGCGATGCCGAATTCCGCTTAGAGACAACAAGCGCCTATGTCGATACCGTTCCCTTCGGGTGCTACCGACGAGACGTTTTTGAAAAGATTGGCTTGTTTGATGAACGCTTGGTGCGCAACCAAGATTACGAATTCAACCGCCGCCTGACCTCTGCCGGAGGGCGCATCTGGCTGAACCCCGACATCCGCATCTATTATTACAATGAGCCAACACTCGGTGAGTTGTTTCAGCAGGCACGCTATACCGGGCGCTGGAATCCCTACATGTGGGTAGTTGCTCCCTACAGTTTTTCCCCCCGCCATGCCATACCGGGCTTGTTCTTGCTAGGGCTGCTTAAGGGGATACTCGCTATCCACCTGCTGCCGGTGTTGGTCTTGCCCTACGGGATGATTCTCCTCCTCTACGGCATCTTGGCGCTGATCAGTGCCGCACAGCAAAGCTACAAATATGGCAAATGGATGCTCCCCATCTTGCCGTTTTTGTTTTTGCTCTACCATCTGAACTATGGTTATGGTATTTTACGCGGTGTGATCGATGTCCTTCTTCACCGTTCACCAGTTCAGAATGGGCAAGAGGTCTGGAAAGGGGCGGGGTTTAAGCTGATCAAACCTAAAGAGTTGAAAAACGGCTTTGTATATTCCGCACAACAAATTACTGTTGATCCTTAACACAATCTCGTGTTATGCTAATGACATTCTACGAAAACGCATAGAATAGATACAAACCAAACCCATGCAGCGCAACGGCAAATTCTTTTTTAGCTACTCGTTTTATTACTTTAAGGGCACCCCCTTAGAGCGGTTGACGCTGGGTAGCTGAAAACGCCAACGCCGCAAGGCAATGGATGTCAAAAGCCACTGAGCAGCCGCTCAGTGGCTTTTTTTTGCGTAGAGATCGGGAATAAGAGAGGTTCATCAGCGCTATTCAGGGTGGGGTATATCACAGGGAGGGGAAGGGATGGGCTATCCAAACGGAATCGGCGGGAAGGTCTGTCGAGGTGTGCGCGGGGCAACCACCGTCACCGTGAACACACGAGAGGCAATTCTGACGGCAACACGAGAACTGCTGCGGCTGATCATCAAAGCAAACGGCATTGCCCCCGATGATGTGGCAAGCGCTTTTTTCACAACGACCCTTGACCTAAACGCCGATTACCCTGCAATTGCAGCGCGGCAGTTGGGGTGGTTGAATGTCGCTCTGATGTGCGCCCACGAGATGGCAATCCCACACGGGCTGCCCCAATGTATCCGCGTGCTTGTTCATTGGAATACCACACGGGCGCAAAATGAAGTTCACCATGTTTATATTCGTGGGGCGGAACACCTTCGTCCAGATCGGAAAATGCCCATCATTGTTGAAGACGATGAGCTAGATGCCCTTTACCCACACGGTTTTAAGCCAGATCAGCCAGAAACACAACCAATACAGGAGGAGAACTCGTGATGATCGTCATAATGTCCATCGCTGCTACCACCAAAGAAACCTCAGCGGTGATCGCCCGCATCAAGGAATTAGGCTTTCGTGCGCATTTAAGTGAAGGGGAGGAACGTGCCGTGATCGGAATTATTGGGGATGATCGGAAAGTCCCAGAGCCAGATATTTTCGCCGTAATGCCCGGTGTAGAGCGCGTTACCCGCGTCAGCGCCCCCTATAAACTTGCCAGCCGCGATTTTCACCCACACCCCACCTTCGTCCGCCTGAATGGGATGGAAGTGGGCAGTTCCAAGATTGCTATCATCGCCGGGCCCTGTTCGGTAGAGAGTCGCAACCAAATCTTAGAGACGGCACAAGCGGTGAAAGAAGCTGGCGCAACAGCACTGCGCGGTGGCGCATTCAAGCCGCGTACCTCCCCCTATGCCTTTCAGGGGCTAGGCGAGAAGGGCTTGGAGATGCTTGCCGAGGCGCGGGAAAAAACCGGACTGCCCGTTGTCACCGAGGTGATGGAACCCGCCATGATCGACCTTGTGAAAAAGTATGCCGATGTCTTGCAGATTGGCGCACGGAACATGCAAAACTATGCGCTGCTCCATGCCGCTGGCGAGTCTCAGCATCCTGTCCTCTTGAAGCGGGGGATGATGTCCACCATGGAAGAACTGCTCATGGCGGCGGAGTACATCCTCTCACACGGGAACGAACGTGTTATGCTTTGCGAGCGTGGAATCCGCACCTTCGAGACGTATACCCGCAATACCTTCGATATTAACGCTATCCCCGTCCTGAAAGAGAAAACACACCTTCCGGTGATTGCCGATCCAAGCCACGCGACAGGCAAGGCAGAGTATGTCACGGCAGCGGCGCGGGCAGCAATTGCTGCGGGCGCTGATGGCTTGATCATTGAAGTCCACTGCGATCCGGCGAACGCCCTTTCCGATGGGGCGCAGTCGCTCCGCCCGGAAAAATTTGCCAAGATGGTGGGTGAGATCAAGAAGATTGCCGAGGCAGTAGATCGCACTATCTAGTGCGGGATGTACACTCTTTGTAGGGGCGCCCCCTGGGGCGTCCGTCCCATCCCGTCTCACTCTGTAGCAGCGTCACCGAACGCCCTACCTTTCTCGTTTTTGGCAAACTCGTTACAATCCCCCCAAAGGGGATTTGATCATGGGTGATTCAGCCACCAAAGAAACGATTATCACCGTCCGTGATGTCCACAAGTGGTATGGCGATTACCACGCCCTGCGCGGGGTGAGTGTAGAGATCATGGCGGGCGAAGTTCTCGTCATTTGCGGCCCATCGGGGTCGGGAAAATCAACTTTCATTCGCACCATCAACCGCCTCGAAGAACACGAAAAGGGCGATATTATCGTGGATGGCATTAGCCTGACGAATGATGTCCGTAATATTGCTAAAATCCGCAGCGAGATCGGAATGGTCTTTCAGCAGTTCAATTTGTTTCCGCACCTCACCGTGTTGCAGAACATCACCCTTGCGCCCATCAATGTCCGGCGTTGGGCAAAGGGGAAAGCGGAAAAGATCGCCATGGAACTGCTAGAGCGTGTGCGCATCCCCGAACAAGCGCATAAATATCCCGGTCAACTCTCCGGCGGGCAGCAGCAGCGTGTTGCCATTGCGCGGGCGTTGGCAATGCAGCCTCGCATCATGCTCTTTGACGAGCCAACCAGCGCCCTTGACCCGGAGATGATCAAAGAAGTTCTCGATGTCATGCGCGATTTGGCAAAAGAAGGGCTGACAATGCTCTGTGTGACCCACGAGATGGGCTTTGCCCGCGAAGTGGCGGATCGCGTCATCTTCTTTGATCGGGGCGTGATTGTGGAGGAAAATACGCCGTCGGCGTTCTTTACCAACCCGCAGCACGAGCGAACAAAATTGTTTTTATCGCAAATTTTGGCACATTAAAACCTCTTACCGGCAGCCTCCACCCCCTCGCCCATTCTTGTGCGGACTGAGGGGGAATCACGCACGAGATCGAGCGTGTTGGCACGCTCAGCCCCGCACCTCATCCGGCGTCATCCCACCGAGATTCTCCAAGAGCGCCGCCATCGTCGCCATCCCCTTGTAGAAGCAGTCCAGATAGAAATGCTCATCCGGTCCGTGTGCGCCATCATCGGGCAGCCCATAGCCAACCAGCAGCACGGGCGCTCCCAGATGCTTATTGAAGGTTGCCACCACCGGAATCGACCCGCCCTCGCGGACAAAGACGGGTTGTTTTCCCCATCCCCGCGTATAGGCATTCTTTGCCGCCGCAACCGCCCGCGAATCAATCGGCACCATCGCTGGGTAGCCGGTGTTCAAAAGGCGCACCTCGCTGCGCACCGCCGGCGGGGTAATCGTCGCCACGTACTGCTTGATCAGGTCATAAATCTCGAAAGGGTCTTGGTCGGGAATAAGGCGGCAGCTTATCTTTGCCTTTGCCGAGGCAGGGAGGACGGTCTTTGATCCTTCCCCCGTAAAGCCGCCGATTAGCCCATGAACTTCAAGGGTGGGGCGTGCGCTGATCCGTTCCCGAAGGGTATAGGCTGGCTCACCCCATGCCACCGCCGCGCCCGTTGAGGCACGCCACGATTCCTCCGTGAGCGGCACTTCGGCAATGGCGGCGCGTTCTTCGGCGCTGATCGGCTTTGCTTTGTCGTAAAAGCCCGTCACGCTGATGCTCCCATCGGGGTTATGCAGCGCGGTGATGATCTCGCAGAGCGCTTGCAAGGGGTTATGGACACTCCCCCCCCACTGCCCAGAGTGCAAATCCACTTTCGGACCCCAAACCTCTAGCTCCATATAGACCAAGCCGCGCAAGGCGTAGGTGAGGCTTGGGGTGTTCAGGTCAACCACCGCCGTATCAGAGACGACGGCAACATCGCAGCGCAAGAGATCAAGGTGTGTCTCGATGAAGGCATCAAGGTTTTCCGAGCCGATTTCTTCCTCACCTTCAACCAGAAATTTGATGTTCACAGGGAGCGATCCCGTCGTCTGCATCCACGCCTGTGCCGCTTTTATATCGGCAAGGATTTGCCCTTTATCGTCTGTGCTGCCCCGTGCATAGAGTTTGCCATCGACAACAACAGGCTCGAAAGGGTCTGTTGTCCATTTATCTTTCACTTTGTCGGCGGGCTGAACATCGTAATGCCCATAGACGAGGACGGTTGGTTTGCCCGGTGCGCCTAGCCACTCGCCATACACAATTGGGTGGCGGTTCGTCTCAAAGAGTTCCACACGAGTCATTCCCGCTGCCTTCAGATGGTCAACAACAAAGGCTGCCGCTTGGCGTGTCTCAGGGTTTTTCTCGCGCAGGGTGCTAACGCTCTGAATCCGTAAAAAGGCTTTCAAGTCTTCTAAGAAGGTGGTGTGGTTCGCCACCAAATACTCTGCCGGAGTAGGCATGATTCGTGAATTCTCCTAATTTTCGTTTCGGATTGCTATTTAATTGTGGCACGGTAGGGCGGAAGATGCCATGATCGATCCTGATCTCCGGTTCTCTGATGATGATCGGCTCAGAAAAATACCTTTTCGCTTGCTATTTCGACGTTTTTTTCAGATACTTGGATTATTCATGTACCAGCGGGGTTCTCCCTCATGCCAATGGATCGTCTTCAGCGCCCCTTGCGCGATGTGCGTATCTCCCTGACCGATCACTGTAATTTTCGCTGCCCGTACTGTATGCCAGCGGCGGTTTTTGGCGATAGTTACCGCTTTTTGCCCACCGAAACGCTGCTGACTTTTGAGGAAATCACCCGCCTAAGCCGCTTGTTCATCGCGTTGGGGGCGCAAAAGCTCCGTCTGACGGGCGGTGAGCCGCTCATGCGCCCAAAGGTTGAAGCGCTCATTCGCGATCTCGCTGCTCTAGAGGGCGTTCAAGACCTTGCCCTAACCACAAACGGCTATCTTCTTCCCACCAAAGCCGAAGCATTGAAGGCAGCCGGACTGCACCGTCTGACGATCAGCCTCGACAGCATGGATGATGGGGTTTTTCAGGCGATGAACGGGGGGCGTTCAAGTCTGGGGCGTGTCTTGGAGGGAATCGCGGCGGCGGAACGTGCCGGCTTTGCCCCCCTGAAGATTAACGCCGTGATCCAAAAAGGGGTGAATGATCACACCCTGCGCGACCTCGCCCAGTTTTGCAAGGGACGCGGGTACATCCTGCGTCTGATCGAATACATGGATGTGGGCAACCACAACGGTTGGTCACTCGATCAGGTCGTCACTGCTGAGGAAATGCTCTCCCTCATCGGCGGAGACATGGGACTTGAGCCGCTCCCCGCAAATTATTCAGGCGAGGTTGCCCTTCGTTTTGGCTACCGTGATGGCGCCGGCGAGATCGGGATTGTCGCCTCGGTGACAAAACCCTTTTGTCGGGTGTGTACACGGCTGCGGCTCTCTGCCGATGGCTCGCTGTACACCTGTTTGTTTGCCACAAAGGGGATAGACCTGCGAACACCGCTCCGCGCTGGCGCAGCAGACGAGGAACTAAGCGCGATGATCAGCGGGGCGTGGCTGCGCCGCACGGATCGTTATTCCGAAATACGGGCGGAGGTCAATGAGAACTCACCCCGTCCGCAAAAGGTCGAAATGCATAAGGTGGGCGGCTAATGATCGAACTGCACCTTACCTTTTACGGCGTCCTGAAACAAGAAATGGGCATCCGAACGCTGGTCTTCACCCTACTCGACCCTGCCCCCACCATAGCGGATATGGCTGAGCGGCTCAAAGCGTATTATCCCACCCTGTCGGAACGTTTGGTATCTGTTGCCTACGCCGTGAACGATGTTCTTGTTCATCTCTCTCACCCCCTTCAATCGGGCGATCAGGTGGCGCTTCTTCCGCCCGTCAGCGGTGGTTGAGGGGAGCTGTCCGATCACACAACGGCGAGGGTCGCCCGAATGCTCACTTCGAGTCACACTAGGCTAGTCTGAAACATCATAGAAGGGGAACGTCGATCACATGACCGTCATGCTGATTATTTTGGATGGGTGGGGACTGCGTGAGGAAACAGCCGGCAATGCCGTCAAATTGGGGCATGTCCCCACCTTTAACCACCTGTGGGAAAGTGGGCAGTACAGCACCACAACGCTCGGCGCATCAGGCGAGAATGTCGGGCTTCCCAAAGGGCAGATTGGGGGCAGCGAGGTAGGGCATTTGAACCTCGGCGCCGGGACGATGATTTACACTGACCTGACCTTTATTGATCGCCAAATCGAGAACGGTGACTTTCTAAAAAATCCCGTCCTCAGCAAGGCGATGGATCGAGCGGCAAAGTCTGGCACGCTGCACCTCATGGGTTTGGTCAGCGATGGCGGTATTCACAGCTATAACACGCACATTTATGCCCTGATTGATATGGCAAAAGCGCGGGGGGTGAAACGCCTTGCCCTCCATGCCTTCACCGATGGGCGCGATACGCCGCCCTCCAGCGGGAAAGGCTACCTGAGCGCCCTCCAAGACCATCTAAAGAAGGCAGGTATTGGGGCGATAGCGACAGTTATCGGGCGCTACTATGTCATGGATCGTGACAAACGGTGGGAACGGACAGAGGCTGCCTATAACGCCCTTGTCTCTGGGATTGCCGAGCGCAGCGCCACCGATCCGCTTGCCGCTGTAGACGCCGCCTATGCTGAAGGGACAACAGACGAATTCCTTCACCCCTATGTGATCCGCACTGCGTTGGGCGCTCCGGTTGCCCGCATCGAATCCGGCGATACGATCATCGGCTTCAACTATCGTGGGGATCGAATGCGGCAGATTTATTACGCGCTGATGAGCGATTCCTTCGATGGCTTCCCCCGCCAAAAGGTGAGTGATCTGCACTTTGTTTCGATGGGGACGTGGGGGGATGATGTCACTGCTCCCCGTGCCTTCATTCGCCCCGCACAGGAAACCTGTTTGGCAGAAGTTCTGAGCAAGGCGGGAAAAACGCAGCTTCACATGGCAGAGACGGAAAAATACCGCCATGTGACGTTCTTTTTCAACGGGCAGCGCGATGAACCCTACGCGGGCGAGGAGCGCATCCTTGTGCCTTCCCCGAAGGATGTGCCAACTTATGATTACAAGCCGGAAATGTCGGCGGTGGCGCTCACCGATAAAGCGGTAGAGGCGATCCTGAGCCGGAAATATGATTTTATCCTGCTGAATTACGCCAACCCCGATATGGTTGGGCATACAGGCGTGTTGGCGGCGGCGATCAAAGCGGTGGAGACGGTGGATGGGCAGTTGAAACGGCTTTTAGAGGCGCTCCGCGAGGTAGGGGCAACCGTCCTTGTGACGGCGGATCATGGCAACTGTGAGATGATGATTGACCCCGAAACGGGACAGCCCCACACGGCGCATACGATGAACCGCGTCCCACTCATCCTGATTACGCCCGATGGCAGCAAGCCGCCCCTTCGTGAGGGTAATCTGTGCCACATGAGTCCGACGCTGCTGACGCTGATGGGGCTGCCTATTCCAGCAGCGATGGATGCCGGATCGCTTCTGTAGAGAATAGACATTACGCAGTTGCCCACATCCTCCTACCCCCCTTCTCCCTGCGGGAGAAGGGGGGATCCATTGTTTGAGGGGGAAGCCTCCTCAAACTTCCCCTTTCCATGAATACAGGGTAAACACGTTCAAGTGCGTAAGTCCTACAGCATTTTTCAACGAGATTGACCCCTCAGTGGTTGACAGCCCCGCTTATCCCCATATACTTACCGATGGGCAGGCGGTGGTGATCAAGGGAAAACGAACGACGCCCGTCTTTCTTGTAGGAAGGCTGGTTGCAATCCAACCAGTGAGGGTACTGCAATACCAGACCACGCCGCTCTCACCCGCATCCTGTAGGGGCGACCCCGTGTGGTCGCCCGCCGTTCTCGCCCTATAGAAGAGGAGCGGAGCGTCTACGCCTAACATGGGCGAATACGACAACCGCGCCACATCCGCCACGAATTTAGGTTTGTGGGTACAATCCTCTTGTATAGTTTGTACCTGAGACCTACCTTATGAAACTCACAACGCGCAGTGAATACGCACTTCTCGCCTTAATCTACCTTGCCCGCAAAGCACCAGAAAGTGACGCCTTCACGCCCGTTGACGTGATCGCCACCGCGCAGAACATCCCCCCCAAATTTTTAGAGCAAATTCTGCTCACCCTAAAACGGGGGCATTTCCTCACTAGCCAAAAAGGGCAGCGCGGCGGCTACCGTTTGGCAAAATCGCCCACTGAGATCACCCTTGCCGAGATTGTCCGCTTGCTGGATGGACCGCTTGCCCCGACGGAATCGGTGAGCAAATATTTTTATCGGGCAACGCCTGTCGAAAAAGAAGAAAACCTGCTGAAGGTTCTCGCCCACATACGGGACGTGATTCTGGACATTATGGAAAAGACAACGCTGGCTGAAATCAGTTAACGGGATAATCTCTTTGTTTGAGTCCTAGCCAGCGCTGGCTATAATTGAAGCGAAGAGAGAGGGGGCGCGGGAGTCCTAGGGATGTCGAACCAACCAGTGCCACTGTACAGTAACGAAGTAGCGATCCGCAACTATTTGCAGTTGATGGCGCGTTATGAACGGCTGATGGAAATCAGCCGCCAATTGAACTCCACACTTGATCTCAGCACGCTGCTAGGACGGATCATCCGTGCGGCAACCGAACTCTGCGATACAGAGACTGCCTCGATCATGCTCTTGGATCAAAAGACCGGCGAACTGCGCTTTGAAGCCGCCTCGCACCAGACGATGACACGCGGGGCAATTGAGGCTATCGTTGTCCCTATTGAAGGTAGCCTTGCCGGATGGGTGGTCAAGACCGGTGAACCTGTCCTTGTTGAGGACGCCCAAAACGACCCCCGCCATTTTCAAGGCGTCGATAAGCTGGTCGATTTCACCACGCGCAACCTCCTGTGTGTACCAATGATCGCCTACGACAAGGTGATTGGCGTTGTTCAGGCGGTGAATAAGCGTGAGGGGTCAAACTGGACAGAAGATGATGTGAATACCCTAACGACACTGGCGGCACAAGCGGCAGTTGCCATTGAAAATGCCCGCCTGTTCCAGCAAAGCGATTTCGTCTCGGAGATGGTTCACGAACTGCGGACACCCCTTGCTGCGCTGAAGGCAAGCACAACCCTGCTTCTTCGCCCTGATCTTCCTGATAAACGACGTACAGACATTATCCAGACCATCGTCAGCGAGACAGATCGCCTTGCCCACATGACAACGGATTTCCTCGATTTAGCACGCTTGGAATCAGGGCGGGCGCGGTTGGAAACCTCGGTTTTTAATGTCTCAAACCTGCTTGTCGAGAGCATGGATATTGTCAGCCCGCAAGCAGAAGGGCGCCAGATTGTTATTCGCAGCCAGACCACAGACCTAATCTTGAATGCAGATCGCGGCAAGCTGAAGCAAGTCCTCTTAAACCTTTTGACAAACGCTATCAAATACAACCGTATCGGCGGTGAGATTTTCATCACGGCGATCCCCCTGGAGACGCTCCCCAATGAAGACACCCCAACGGATAAGATGGCGCGGGTTGGCGTGCGTGATACAGGTCCCGGCATTTCCCAAGAGAACCAAAAACGCCTCTTTGAGAAGTTTTTCCGCGCAGCGGATACGGCGGGATACACACAAGGGACGGGCTTGGGGCTGGTTATTGCCAAACGCATTGTCGAGGCACATGGCGGGGAGATGGGCTTTCAGAGCGAGCTTGACGAGGGGACAGAGTTTTTCTTCACCGTGCCGATGGTGGAAACGCCCGATCCATCTGTCGCCTCGGTTGCTCCGGCTCCTCCCGCTGCTCCTGCCGACCCTACTGAACAACCATCCGCCTAGAATGCAAGATGGCACGGTTTTCTATGAAGCCGCATAACCGTAGGATTGTTAGAACTTAGGCAGTTGGTCTTGGTTACCCCGCCTTGCGGCAAAGGGGCAGGTTGTGACCCAGGCAGTCCAATCATGAAGGCTGCTACAACAATATAAGGACATTCCCAGCGATGCCCCTTCTGTTTGAACCAAACAAGAAACTCCTCTTTATGGGCGATAGCATTACTGACGCTGGACGGCGTGATGTGGCAATTCCCTATGGCAGTGGCTATGTGAACACCGTCCGCAATTTTCTAATCGCCCGCTATCCAACGCTCAACCTTGCCATGGTGAATCGTGGGATCAATGGAAACACCGTCCGTGATCTCAGCAGCCGCTGGGAGACAGACGCTATCCAAGAGCGTCCCCATTACCTCTCCGTCTGTGTGGGGATCAACGATGTCTGGCGGCAGTTCAGCGGGGATAAGGCGACGGCTGTCCCGCTTGAGGACTATCAAACGACGCTCCGTCGCCTTCTAAAACGCGCCGTCGATTCCGGCGTGGGGACGCTCATCCTCATGACGCCGTTCGTTATCGAGCCAAACAAAAATGATCCCCTCCGCAAGATGATGGATAGTTATGGCGCGGCGGTGGCAACGCTTGCCACCGAGTTCAAGGCACGCTTCATCAACCTTCAGGCGGCGTGGGATAACGCTACCAAATACACTGTCCCGCAGGTGTGGTCTGCCGATAAATTTCACCCCAACGCAGCGGGGGCGGCGGTCATTGCCCAAGCCTTCCTTCGTGCCGTTGGTTATGAATTGGCATGACGGATACGGTTTTCGTCACAGGCGGAACAGGGCATCTGGGGCGTAGTTTGCTGCCCTTGCTTGCCCAATCGGGCTTTCGCGTTCGCACCCTCACCCGCCGCCCGCAGGATCACGCTTGGCTTCAAGCGCTCCCCAACGTAGAGATTATCTCCGGTGCGGTGGAAGATGCGGCGCTCATGAACAAGGCGGTGGTGGGCTGTCGCTATGTGATTCATGCAGCCGGCTTGTTCAGTTTTTGGGGGTTGGCGGGCGATTTCAACCAGACGAACCTCAAGGGGACACAAAACGTCCTAAATGCGGCAGTTGCAGCGGGCGTGGAGAAATTTATCCATATCTCTACCGTTGTCGTTATTGGCACACCGCAACGGGGAAGGGTGATTGATGAAAGCTACCCACCTGCCCCCGTTGACCCCTACCAAGTGAGCAAATATGAAGGGGAATGTGCTGTCCTTGCTGCCCACCGCGATCATGGGTTGGCGGCTGTCGTCTTGCGTCCGGGGGCATTTTACGGACCGCACAGCCGCTATGCTTTTAACCGCCTCTTTATCGAAGACCCCTTGAAAGGAATTCGCTTACAAGTCAATGGTGGGCGCAACCTGACCTTTCCGATTTATGTGGGAGATGTGGCGCGGGCGGCGATCCTTGCCCTGACACAGGGCATCCCCGGTGAGCGCTATAATCTAAGCAATCCACCAATCACCCACAAAGCCGTAAACCGCATTGTCAGCGAGGAAGCGGGCATTCCCCGTTGGCGGATCAACGTCCCCAATGGGGCGCTGGTCATTCTTGCACGGGCATGGGAGGCAATTAGCCGTCTAACCCGCATTGAGCCGTATTATCCGATCAATCTGCGCACCTATGTTTTTTACGATTGGAACGTGAGCAGCGAAAAAGCGCGAGTGGGGCTTGGGTTTCAGCCTATTTCCTTCGCGGAGGGCGTTCGTCACACGCTGGCATGGTATCACCAGATCGGCTTGTGGAAAGGCAAACACACGCCAGCGCCGCGTTAGGATTTGTTAAGATACCGAAGGGGCTTAAACCGAGACGCCTGTCTTTGCTTTTAAGTTCGGTAGGGGTGGCTGATTTTAGCCCGCTGTTTCAGTACGGGCGCCCCGATAGTCCTCTCCGGTAGCCCCCGTGTTGGCAATTGAGAACCTACCACCCTCATTTCATCCCTTCCACCATTCCCACCTGCCAACTTTTGGGTACAATCTAGGCGGCTTGGAAGTTCGTCAGTTGAAATTCTTGGTTCATCTCATACACACGCAGGAAGTTAAGCGTTCATGCCCACGCGCCATTCGCTGATTCTCATCGCCTTTATCCTCGCAGCGTGCCTCGCTGCGGGTTGTTCGTCTGTTGATTCGGTGGCGACAGTCACCGCCCGTGCCGCTGGCACAGCCACCGCCCAAACAACCCTGACTGCCGTCGCGCAGATCACCATCAGCCCAACGCCCTCGCCCTTGCCGCCTAGCGAAACGCCGATCCCCGTCACCCCACAGGGGGCGACAGCGGAGGCGACCAGCGCCCCGGCGAGTGAAACACCGCTGCCCATCACACCTACGACGGAGATCGTCATCCCCCTTCCGGTGACGCTCGTTGCAACGCCTCTCGAACTCCCCACACGGGGGGCTGTCCTCGCTACGGCAACGATTTCGGCGGCAACGCCCATCCGTCTTGTGACCGACGCCCCGCCCACCGCACCCGCCACCGAAGCGGTGACAGAAGCGCCAACGGCAGCCGCGACCACGGCGCCTACCACAGCGGTAGCGGCAGCGACGGCAGAGATCATCGTTGCCACCGCCGTGCCGACAAATGAACCGACTGCTTTGGCAACCGCTGCCCCAACCACTGTCCCAACGAGTGAACCGACAAGCGCGGCAACGGTTGCGGCAACTACTGAAGCGACGGCAAAAGCCACAACGGAAGCAACCACTGAGGCAACCGCCGAGGCGACCATCACCCCGACAGAGGCGGCTACGGGTGAACCGACGAGCGAACCAACCGCCCCTTCGTTGGAGTCCACACCCGCGCAGCCAGCCGATATTGGTGGCGGGATCGTCACCTTCACGCTGATTGGTTTGTTTGCGCTTTTGGCAGTCATTGTCGGCGGGATCATCCTCTTTGTGGTGAACCTTGCCACCGCACAGCGCGATTAGCCATGTGATTAACCGCATAATGAAGCGAATTCACTAGGGAGGAGGTTGAGCAATGCCTTCCGCACTGGATAAATTGCGTCGCCACAATTGGACAACGCCCGTCCGCCCTGAGGACACCGCCATCTTGGAGATGGGCGATGTCGTCTATATCACGGGGACGATCTTCACCGGACGGGAAGGCTTTTTCCGCCGTCACTTGGAAGAAAAACAGCCGCTCCCGTCGGGCGTTGATCTCGCGCAGTTCAACGTGAACTTTCATTCCTCTCCGGCAGTGGAGGAAGTCCGTCCCCCCTCTGGCGACACCCCAGGCGAATACCGGATCAGCGCTACGACGGGGACGGCATCCTTCCGTTTTGCTAAATTTATGCCACAGCTTCTCAACGAGACGGGCGTGAAAGTCGTCATTGGCAAAAGCGGTCTTGCCTCAGATATTTACAAAGCCTGTTTTGTCCCCAATGGGGCAACCTATCTGCTGCTGATGGGCTACGGCTTGGGGGCGATGTACGGACAGGCGATTCAGCGCGTCCGGCAGGTAATCTGGCGCGAGGAATTGGGCTTGGCACAGGCGATGTGGCTGATGGATGTCGTCAATTTCGGTCCCCTGATTGTCGATTGTGACAAAGAGGGAAATTCCCTCTTTGAGAAACTGAACAAACAGGTGGATGTCAAATTGGCGCAGGCTTACGAAGGGCTGCCCGAACTGACCCTGAAACGCCTCGGTGAGATCACGAATTACGAAGACGAGGTACTGAGTTAATGACTGCTGAACGCATTGTGTTGCTAAACCGTCTGCGGGACTTTCCCGCCGCGCTGACCGCCCTTGTGGGGGGGCTGAGCGAAACCGAGCGCATGGCGCACCCAGAGGGGGAATGGACAGTGGCACAGAACGTCCACCACCTTGCCGATGCCCACATGAACGGCTATGTCCGCATCCGCCTTGCCCTGACCGAAGACCACCCCACCATCCACATCTATAAGCAGGCGCAGTGGGCAGAACTGCCCGATTACGCCACCGCCGACATCAGCGCATCGCTGGCGATTTTGCACGCGCTCCACCGCCGTTGGCTGCGCCTTTTGGAGAGCCTGAGCGAAGCGCAGTGGGCGCGGACGGTTTTTCATCCGGGGCGCAATGGGGATGTGAACATTGACGGATGGTTAGAAATTTATGCCAATCACGGCGAGGCGCACCTAAAGCAAATCCGCGAAGCACTGGCGACGGTGGGAAAGTAGAATCATAACGACATGCCAACCGATGCACAGAAGGCGTTGATCGCCAAAATTCGCGCTTTGCCGGCACAGATCGCCGCACTGGTGGGTGGGCTGAGCGAGCAGCAGCTTTTGGCGCACCCAGAGGGGGAATGGACGATAGCGCAGAACGTCCACCACCTTGCCGATTCGCATATGAACGCCTACCTTCGCGTCCATTTCGCCCTTGCCGAAGACCACCCCACGATCAAGCCTTACCTTCAAAATATGTGGGCGGAACTGCCCGACGCCACCAGCGCCGATGTGACCGATTCACTGGCGCTGCTGACCGCCCTTCATGCTCGTTGGGTCTACCTCTTTGAGTGCCTCGCCGATGACCAATTTGAGCGCGTGGTATACCATCCAGAACAGAAAGCCGATATTTCGGTACAGGTCATTTTGGAATACTACGCCAATCATGGCGAGGCGCATATCCGACAGATCACCGAGGCGCTGGCAACCCTAGCCCACTAGTCTGCCTCGTCCCGCGCTAATGCATGGGGCTGAGATCAGGAAAGATCAAACCCCTAGCGTTCACCATCCCTGTAAGGGCGACCACACGGAGTCGCCCGCACTGCCGCCGTTCCGTTGGTCAGTCGTCCCCTAGCATACGCACGCGGAGCGTCGCCGCATTCAGCAGCGCCTCGCAGTGGGCGGCAAGCGCACGCCCACGTTCATAGAGCGCGACGGACTCATCCAAGCGCGATTCGCCTGCCTCTAAGGTGGTGATCACTTCACCAAGTTCGCGGTAGGCGCTTTCAAAATCAAGCGCCTCTACATCGTTCGCGTCGTTTGCTTGTGTCATAATCCTCACCTAACGCCCTTAGCTGACGCGCTCCCGAACAAGAAATTCAATCAGGTCGCCCGGATTGAAATCTTCAAAACCATCAACAGCAACCCCACACTCGAAGCCGGAACGCACTTCGCGGACATCTTCCGTCTCGCGCTTTAGGGACGATACGCCCAAATCTTGGACAAGGATGTTCCGTCCGCGCCGAACGCGCACCTTCGCATTCCGTTTCAACTCACCCTCGCGGACGAAACAGCCAGCGATCTTGCCAATCTTGGGGATTTTGAAGACTTTACGCACCTCGGCAATGCCGATCACTTTGTCCTCGTAAACCGGATCGAGCATCCCTTTGAGGGCTTTTTCAACATCTTCCAAAAGATTGTAGATCACGCTATAAGTGCGGATTTCCACCCCGTTGGAGTCGGCAATTTTGCGGGCAGCGCCATCCGCTTCCACCTGAAAGCCGAGGATGATCGCCCCCGTTGAAACGGCAAGATTGACATCGTTTTCGGTGATCGCCCCTGCCTCCGCATGGAGAATCTTCAGGCTGATTGGCTCTACCTTAATCTCTTTGAGAGAGTTCACCAGCGGTTCGAGCGAGCCTTGGACGTCCACTTTCAAGATCAGCAGAAGTTCTTTCGTCTTGCCATCTTGGACAAGCGAAAAGAAGGATTCCAGCGTGATCGCCTGGCGTTCTTCGGCGGGTTTTAAGTGGTTTTCGGTGTGCTGCTGAGCGCGTGCGCGTGCCTCTTTTTCCGTTTTGACAACGGTGAAAAACTCACCTGCTGGCGGAATCTCAGACAAGCCCATCACCTGCACAGGTGTGGAGGGCGGTGCTTCTTTAAGGGGTTTGCCGTTCTCGTCAAACATGGCGCGGATGCGTCCGAGGGCTGTTCCCGCCACGACAATATCGCCATTGCGAAGGGTGCCGTTCTGGACGAGAAGGGTTGCCAAGACACCGCGTGCCTTTTCGGTGCGCGATTCAATAACCGTCCCCGCCGCTTTCCCCTTTGGGTTGGCAACGATGTTCAGCTCATCAGAGGTGAGCAAAACGGCTTCCAGCAAATCGTCAATGCCGATTTTGTCGCGGGCGGAGACGGGAACAACCATCGTGTTCCCACCCCAATCATCGGCAACTAAATCGTATTCGGAAAGCTCTTGCTTCACTTTATCGGGGTTGGCGTTGCGCTTATCGATCTTGTTCATCGCCACGACAATCGGCACGCGAGCGGCACGGGCGTGGGCGATAGCCTCTTTCGTCGTCGGCATGACGCCATCATCTGCGGCGACAACGAGGATAGCAATATCCGCCCCTTGCGCTCCTCGCGCCCGCATCGCCGTGAACGCAGCGTGACCGGGTGTATCGAGGAAGGTGAGTTTCCGTCCGTTGTGGTTGACCATATAGGCGCCGATGTGCTGCGTGATACCCCCCGCCTCGCCCTCAGCAACGTTCGCCTTGCGGATTGCATCTAAAAGGGAGGTTTTGCCGTGATCGACATGCCCCAAAATGGTAATCACTGGGGGGCGGCGGACAAGGTTTTTCATCTCTTCGTCGGCGTAGAGTTTGCGCCATTGGGGGAGCGCCCCTTCTTCGCCTTCGCTTGCTACCTCACTGACGAGGGGCTGTGCTTCAAAGCCCATCTCAGCAAGGACGATCTCAGCGGTGTCATAGTCAATCTGCTGATTGATCGTGACCATGATCCCGTTGCTGATCAGTTGCTTCATCACATCAATCGGTTTCGCCTCGATGAGCGCGGCTAAATCTTTGACGGTGAGGTAGTTGGGGACGACAATGATTTGTTTTTCTGTAGCCATAGATGCACCTCCATGCAAATGCCACACGGAGGCGCACTCGGCTAGGGTGAGAGGATCACCGCATCAGCCGGGGCTGCCCATCCGTGAGACAGGCGTTGTTCATGAATCGTTTGAGTGGTGTGAGGAACGGCACAGCTACACACGGCGCAACCGCTGGCGATCAGCCTCGGTGAGCGCTGTCCGCAGTGCTTTTTCCAGCACATCGGTTTCGGCGGCACGCTTCCAACAGGCGGGGTCGTCGCACAAGTACGCGCCCCGTCCGTTGCGCTTGCCGCTAGGGTCGATCTGGACGCCCGCATCGGGCGTCCGCACGATCCGCGTTAGAGTGCGCTTTGCCGCGCTCTCCCGACAGACAACACACATTCGCTGTGGAATGTGTTTCGGGTGTGGTTTACCCGTTTTGGTTGCCATTATTCTTCGTCGTCAACATCCGCCACATCACGGATGCGCCCGTCTTTATGTTTGCGTTTGGCAACAACCTCCCCACGAGTCTCATCGAAGATAAGTTCACGGTGTTTTTTCCCACCTTTGCCACCTTTCTTTTTATCGCGGCGGCTTTCCGCGTCTTTGTCTGGAACATCGACAGGCGGCGGGGGGGTGGGTGGTGTTGGTTTACGGGGGGCGGGTGGCTGTGCGGCTTGCCCTGCCCCACCAAACATCCGCGCCAAACGAGAATTCGGCGGTGGGGTAAAGCGCTTGGCAGCCGGTTCTTCATCGACAAACGCAGGCGGCGCCTCTTCTTCGGCTTCGGGGGTGGGCGCTTCCGCCACCAACGCTGCCTCTGTTTCTACCAGTGTGATAGGCGCGGTAGGTTCAGCAGCCATCTCGGTAGCAACAGCCTCAATCTCGATGAGTTCCTCGGTGGGAGGGGTTCTGCTCAGGACAAGGGAGGAAATTGCCGCATCAATGGCTTCCATCGGTTCATCAGGGATTTTCGATGCCTCAAACGCCGCCCTTAAGATTTCCGGTTCGGCAGCAAGGCGCACCATCAAATCGCTAACGGTCAGGATGTTGCGGTTTTTGAGGACATGGAGAATGTCTTTCTCAAGCTCCAATTCCTCTAAGGTCATCGTGAAGGCGTGTTTGGGAACGGCAACCTTGACGTTATCGAAGGCTTTGCGCCGCCCCGCCCGAATGTGATCGCGTGCATCGACCATCGCTTGTTCAGCACGCTGCACAAAGCGCGTCAGGGTGGTATATTCCTCTGGCTGAACGGGGCGTTCTGCCCGCTTTTTCTCCATGATGCGCGTCACTTCCGCCACCATCTCCACATCGCGAGAGAGTGCTGCCAGTGCCTCGCTGGTATCGAGCGCCTCATACGCCGCTAACGCCGCCTCGGAGAGACTCTTGATGTCGATCCGCCAGCCCGTTAGTTTGGCGGCAAGACGGGCGTTCTGCCCTTCCCGCCCAATGGCGAGGGAGAGGCTGTTATCGGGGACGATCACCGTTGCCGTGTTGCCCTGATCAATATCTTCCTCAAGGTAGACCGCCGCGACGGGGGCGGGGCTGAGCGCCTTCTTGATGAATTCCGCCGCGTCGGAATTCCATTCAATCACGTCGATCTTTTCGTCGTGAAGCGCCTTCACAATATTTTGGATACGCGCCCCGCGCATTCCCACGCACGCGCCCACCGGGTCTATCCCGGGTTGCAGCGCTTGCACGGCGATCTTCGAGCGATGACCGGGTTCGCGGGCAATGCTCTTGATCTCCACCTGATTGTTGTAAATCTCTGGAACTTCGTATTCCAGCAACCGCCGCAGCAGATTTTTATGAGCGCGGGAGACAATGATTTGCGGTCCGCGTGAGCCATCGCGTACTTCGAGGATGACGACCTGCACCTTTTGATGGGTAGTGATCCGTTCGCCGCGAATCTGCTCTTTGGCCGGCAGCACGGCTTCCGTCCGCCCATTGATGGTGACGGTCACTTGTTGATTGTTCACGCTTTGCACTTGCGCCGTGACCAGATCGCCCTCGCGGTCTTTGAATTCCTCGTAGAGCGATTTGCGCTCCGCCTCGCGGATTTTTTGCAAAATCACCTGTTTGGCGGTCTGCGCGGCAATGCGCCCGAAGTCCTTCATCTCGGCTTCCTGAGGCATCATCACCGTTTCGCCAACCAAACACTGCGGGTGATGCCCCTGTGCCTCTGCCAGCCGAACTTCGGTCAGAGGGTTGGGCTGTAAATCATTCTCAACGACTTCTTTTTCAACAAAGAGTTGAAACTGCGTGGTGAGTGGATCAACCGTTGCCTCAACCTGTTGGGCTTGGCTAATCTCGCTGTGTTTACGAAAAGCAGAGATGAGTGCTTGACGTAGCGCTTCCACCACTACCTCACGTGTGAGGTGGTGTGTTTCGGTAATCTCGTTGAAGGCTAGGGTGAAATCACTCTTCGCCATCGGTAGGGGTACTCCAACAAATGTTCAAATGGGCTGAGAGAAAGTGGGTTCAGGCGTAATTAAGCGAAAAAGTGGGGGTTGCCCACTTTTTCCACGTCTTAAAACTACGTCATAGCATACCACAGTTTGGGAAAAGTGACAAGATAGGAGCATAGGGCTTTGCCATAAGCGCTCCACCTAAGGCGTAAAACCCCGATCAGGTCGCGGATATCACTCCCTAAGCCCCCCTCATCAAATTCCTATGATCCAATGTCATAGTCGGCTTGACAAAGACACCCCCTGTTGCTAAAGTCTCTGATTGGCACTAGGAATTTCCGCTCCTAGTATCCAACAACTTGTGTGTCAGTGGATTTGTGGAAGGTTTAGGCTAATGCGTAAAAACACGCTCCGTTTTTTGACTTTGGCGGTGGTATTTGCCCTCGCCATTAGTGGTTTTGCCGTCAGCACGAAGGCGCAAACCCCGAAGCTCCGTATTTTCCTCGGCAGCGTCGGCGATGTGAAGCAGGACCAGGAAATCGTGGATCGTTGGGCAAAAGAGAACAACGTCGAAGTCGAAGTTGTCCTCGGACCGCAAAGCGCCACCGATTACCTCGCCCAGTTGCAACAGATTTTTGCGGCGAAATCTGCCGACTTGGACTTGATCCAATTCGACGTGATTTGGCCCGGGATTCTTGCCCCCCATATGCTGGACTTGGGTCCGGCGGTTGAGGCGGCTGGAATTGCCGATAAGTTCTACAGCCGGATTGTCGAAAACAACACGGTAGACGGCAAGCTGGTGGGTATCCCGTGGTTCACCGATGCTGGTCTGCTCTACTACCGCACCGACCTGCTCAAGGAATACGGCTACGATGCCGTCCCCACCTCTTGGGAAGAACTGGCAGAAGCTGCCGCCAAGATTCAAGAGGGCGAACGGGCAAAGGGCAACGCCGAATTCTGGGGCTTTGTGTGGCAAGGGAACGCCTATGAAGGCTTGACCTGCGACGCGGTGGAATGGGTGTTCGGTAACGGCGGTGGTTCCATCGTTGAGAACGATAAGACCGTCTCCATCAACAATGAAAAAGCGATTGCCGCGATTGAACGCGCCAAGAGCTGGATCGGCACGATCTCCCCTGAGGGCGTGACGACCTACCAAGAAGAAGACGCTCGTAAGGTCTTCCAAGCAGGGAACGCCGCCTTCATGCGCAACTGGCCCTATGCTTACGTGTTGGGCAATGGTGGCGCAGCGGGCGATCAAGAAACTGCCATTAAGGGCATGTTTGCGGTAGCTCCGCTGCCCGGTGGCGGCGCGGCGCTCGGTGGTTGGCAGTTGGGTGTCAGCGCCTACAGCGCCAATGCCGAACTCGCTTCGGAACTCGCCGTGTGGCTCACCAGCCCCGAACAGCAGAAAGACCGTTGGCTGAAGTTGAACAACCTGCCGACGATGCCCGAAATCTACAAAGATGCGGATGTCCTTGCGGCGACGCCTTGGATTGAACCGCTCGTCCCCGTCTTCGAGAATGCCTCCCCCCGTCCCTCAACCGTGACGGCGGCGCAGTACAACGAAGTCTCCAAGTTGTTCTTCACGGCGGTGCATGATGCATTGACCGGCAAGACCCCTGCGGCAGATGCGTTGGAAGACCTTGAGGTGAAACTGCTCGACCTCCTCGGTGAAGGCTTCGAGGCTGGTCCTCCCCCCGGCGGGATGTAATCTGACCCAAACCGTCCCACGCCTCACCGCGTGAGATGATTTCGCCTGTGAATTAAGATGAGGGGTGATTCAGCGATGGGTCACCCCTCATCTTTGCTTAGAGCGTTTCAGGTCGTCCCGCCCCCCTTGCCCACCGCTTTTCCACGTTTTCCCCACTTTTCCCACTCTCCTATGGACTTCTAACGCGGCTTTGCTATGATTGATCTCATGAATGCATGTCCATTTGACATGGGAGGAATCGCGCTATGCCGTTATATGAGTATCTGTGTGATAACTGTGGGGTACGTTTCGAGCATCGTCAGGGGTTCAGCGATGCCCCGCTGACGGTCTGCCCCGAATGTGAAGGGAAAGTCCATCGGGTCATTGGCACTGCCGGCGTGATCTTCAAGGGATCGGGCTTCTACGTCACCGATAACCGCAAAAGCAGCGGGCGTCCCGCCGCCACCGCCAAAAGCGACGATGCCGCCCCCAAAACCGATTCGTCTTCATCGGGCGATTCCAGCACGGTAGCGCCGGCAGCCAACGCGGAAACGAAAGCCGAGGCAAAGACCGAGGCAAAAGCATCCGCCCCTGTCAGCGAGTGACCGCCTTCACCCTTGCAAAACAGACGTAATGCCATTTATGGGCTGCTCATAGGCGCGTTGGTTGGTGGCTTTTTCACCGGACGCGCCTTCTTCTTTAATTTAGCCTATCTTTTTGGCGTCCTCCTCCTCCTTTCTCTGTTGTGGGCGTGGGCGTCCATCAGCGCGGTGAACCTTTCCCGCCAAACACGGGCGCGACGCACCCAAGTGGGCAAGACCCTTGACGAGGTATTCAGCGCCCGTAACATTGGGATTCTGCCCAAGCTGTGGTTGGAAGTACGCGATCACTCCGACCTGCCCGGACACCGCCCTAGCGCCGTGGTACCCACCTTGTTTCCTAGACAGGCGTACCGCTGGTCAACAAGTACCATCTGCCAAGTGCGCGGCGAGTTCACCATCGGTCCGCTGACGCTGATCAGCGGCGATCCCTTTGGTTTGTACCAAGTCACCCGCCATATCGGGGCAACTTCAAAGGTGTTGGTCTATCCCGCCGCCGTCCCTATTTATGATTTTGCCCTGCCCGTCGGTGTTCTTTCTGGGGGAGATGCCCGCCGTCAACGGGCGCAAAATGTGACGACAAACGCCGCTGGAATCCGCGAGTATGCCCCCGGCGATAGCTTCAACCGGATTCATTGGAAAAGCACCGCCCGCAAAGAGAAACTGTTGGTCAAGGAATTTGAGCTTGACCCTTTAGCCGATATTTGGCTGCTTCTTGATCTGGCGGGGGCGGCGTCTTTCGCCCGCCCCTATACGCTGGATGGCAGCCACAGTGCCGATCTATTCATCCCCCCCTCAACCGTGGAATATGGTATTGTTATTGCCACCTCGTTGGCGTCCTACTTCCTTGAAAAAGAACGGGCAATTGGCTTTGGCTGTTACAGCCCGCTGCGGCAAATCTTCCAGCCAGAGCGGGGAGCGCGGCAGTTCACCCGCATTTTGGAGACTCTTGCGCTGGCACGGGAATCCGCCATGCCTTTCTTACAAGTGGTGACAACGGAAGGTCATCATATGGGACGGGGGACGACGCTGATCCTGATCACCGCCGACCCCACCGATGGATGGGTACGTGAGGCGCATCTTCTCGTCCGGCGGGGGGTGCGTGTGATTGCCATTATCATCGACCCTATCAGTTTTGGGGCGGGGCATGTGCGCGGCGGGGAAGAAACACGCCGTCTATTGGAAGGCGGCGGCGTGATCACCTACCTCGTCTGTCAGGAGGATAACCTGACCGCTGTCCTAAGCCAGCGCAAGGGCGAGCGCCGTCCTATCTGGTAATCTCCAACGTCAATTTGCCGAATGCCCCTCAGATGTGTCACATTAGGGGTATGACAGAACGCATTACGATTCTTGAAGACCAACGGATCATCCTCGGCGTCACCGGCAGCATCGCCAGCTACAAGGCGGCTGATCTTGCCAGCAAACTGGTGCAGGCGGGCGCTACGCTGGATGTGATCCTCACCGAGTCTGCCCAAAAATTTATCACCCCGCTCACCTTTCAGGCGGTGACCGGACGTCCTGTATATACCGACATATGGGCGACGGAATCGAGCGGCGGGCTGCCCACCCACATTGCCCACATTGGCTTAGCAGAAGGGGCGAATCTCTTTGTGATTGCCCCCGCCACCGCCCATCATATTGCAAAACTGGCAAATGGCTTGGCAGATGATCTCCTCTCCATCACCGCGTTGGGTGTCTCTTGCCCGCTGATTATTGCCCCAGCGATGGATGGGCATATGTACCATCACCCCGCCACCCAAGAGAACCTCCGCCGTCTGCGCGAACGCGGAGCGATCATCATTGAACCGGAAAGCGGGCGAATGGCATCAGGGATGGTTAGCGTCGGGCGCTTGCCGGAAGTTCTCACCCTGATCGGCGTCATTCGCCACCACTTGGGACGCGAATGGGGGGCGCTGACGGATCGGCGGATCGTCGTCACGGCGGGCGGTACGCGGGAGGCAATCGATCCGGTGCGTTTCATCTCCAACCATTCCTCCGGGCGGCAGGGGTACGCCGTAGCGCAGGCGGCGCTGGATGCCGGAGCAACCGTCACCCTCATCACCACCCCAACGGGCTTGCCGCAGCCCGTTGGCGCAAGGGTAATCCTTGTCGAAAGCGCCGCCGAGATGCTTGACGCCGTGTTGGATCACGTCAACGGGGCGGATGCCCTGATCATGGCGGCAGCAGTGGCAGATTTTCGCCCCCTTGAGGTTGCCGATCAAAAAATTAAAAAGAAAACAAAAACGCTGGCACTGGAACTAGCGCGGACGGAGGATGTGTTGGAAACCGTTGGCAAACGCCGCCACGAGACGGGCGATCCCCGCGTGTTAGTTGGTTTTGCCGCCGAAACGCAAGATTTGCTGCGCAACGCCCGCGCCAAACTGGAGAAGAAAAATACCGATTTCATCGTCGCTAACGATGTCTCACAGACGGGGGCAGGCTTTGGGGTAGAGACCAATATCGTCACCATCTTGGGCGCTGATGGCAGCGCCGTATCGCTCCCCCAACAAACGAAAACAAGCGTTGCCGAGGCAATTATCCAGCGGGTGGCGGCACGCTTGCAGACGATTCCCCGCCGTCCAGAACTCCCCGAAAATGATGGCGGATAGGGGGTTCCTCCGCGCCCTCCAAACAACAGAAAACAAAAACCCCCACTTACAGCAGGGGTTTTTGTCGCGCTCTGGGTTGTCTACTCAGTTGTCTGAGTGGAGGAAACCCAGAGCGCTAGGCATGTCAGCCTGAAACACTGGATCACCTCCTTCCACTAGTTAACGAACTCTGTAGGGGTGAGGAAACTTTCCCACACACAGGTGCGATTATGAGGCAAAACGGATAGCTTGTCAACTGGTTTCTCAAAAGTTGTACGAACAATCCCCGTTACCGCTTCGGCACACCCCAGACGCGCACCGCGCCATCCCCTCCAGCGGTGATCACAAACCGTCCGCTGGCGCTGAATTCAACATGGTATGCCCACCCGCTGGGAAGCGGCAGCAGCGCTTTCCCTGTGCGGGCATCCCATACCACCGTGCGATCCGCGCCAGCAGTGGCAAAAAGCGACCCATCGGGGCTGAAGGCGAGATCAAAAATCGTTCCCGTATGCCCTTTCGTCGCCTCGCCCAGTTCGCCCGTTACCGCATCCCACAGCCAGACGACGCCGCTGTCGGTAATCGTGATCAGGTGTTCCCCATTGGGGGCGTAATATACGTGTGTCACGGGTGCGCTGTGAACAAGCCGCAGCGTGGGGCTGCCCAAGCGAATATCCCATACCAAAACAATCGACTCATGGGCGGCGGCAACCCGAAGATCATCGGGCGAAACATCCATTGCCGCAACCGGACCGTTGTGCCGTAGCGTCGTGATCTGGCTCAGCGCCATTGCATTGGCGGGGTTCAGCGATGCCGCATTCGCCAGTTTGTCTTGAATCTCGGCAAACGCCGTCGCCCCGGCGCTAATTGTGGCATTCACCGCCGCTGTTGCCATGCCTTCGGCGGTAGCGGTTTGGGCGGCTTTGTCCAAGCCGGCTTGCGCTGTCCATGTCAGGCGCACAATCGCCTCTGTCGCCCGCCCCTCGTTTTGGGCGGTGGCAGTGTAGGCGGCGTTTGTTGCCTCTGCCTTCGTCCGCTCTGGGATGGCGGTCAACGTCAGGTTAATTCCCAGACGCTCAAGCGTTCCGGCGGCGCGGGCGGTCTCGTTCAACAGCACGCCAACTCCTTTCTCAAGCGTGGCGCGGCTCTCTGCCGTCGCTGTGATTGCCTGCCCAACCACTGTCCCAATGATTGCCGTCGCCGTCCTTTCAGCGTTGGCAAGGGCGGCGGCTTCCGTCAGGCGGGCGTTCACCGTCCCGTTTACATCGGGGGTATCGGCAACATTCACTGTGTTGCTCATGGCGGGAATGGTCAAACTGAGGATCATCACCACCAGCAGTGCGGCGATGGTGATGAGGTAAACGACATTCCGACGGTTGCTCACGAGCGCCTCACCTAGGGCAATAATGACAGCAAATCAGATGTTCTATTTTAACACAAAAGAAATGCCGAGGGGAAGGTTGCCCTCGGCGGGGATCACGCTGCTGGTCAGTTTTACCCCGCCGCCGCCATGTGGCGAGCAGCAAGGGGAAGGCGGATCGTTGCCAACGCGCCCCCTTCGGGGAGGTTGGCAAGACTAATCTCTCCCTTATGCAGCGCTAAGATCGTCCGTGTGATGAACAACCCCCATCCCTTGCCGTGTGCGCCGCTTTGGGGAGGGGCTTTCGTCGTCAGACCGGGGGTGAACGGACGCGCCAGTACCTCTCGTGGGAAGCCTTGCCCCTGATCGGCAACACTGATCAAAACCGTCCCATTCACGGCAAGGCTCACCTGCACTTTGGGGCTTGCCTCTACCGCATTGCGCACCACATTAAACACTGCCCGATAGAGATCGCGCTCTGACCCTGTGACAAGAACCGTCTCTGCCGGAGCGCGGAAGGTGACGCGGGCGCGGGGAGCAAGCCGCTGGATGTCTTCCACCACCCGTTCTAAGAGGTCGCCCATGTCAATGCGCTGGTTCGTCTCGCCCGCCGCCGGAAATTCCTTCACCCGTGCAAGGACGGAGAGCAGATCGTCAAGGCTGGTCTCTAGATCGCTAAAATTCTCGTGGATTGTATTCGGGATGCGCTCTTGTTCTTTCATCGAATCGAGATTCAAGCGAATGGCTTGCGTGATGTTTGAAAGCTCATGACGCAGACCAGTCAGCAGATCGCTGATCACGGCGTGCGATTCCCCACCAATAGCGTCAATTTGGGTGAGCATCCGCGCTGCCCGCAGTTCGTTGAGCCGCGTCAGCCCCCGCCCAATCAGATCGCGCACGTCATTTTGGCTGAAGGGTTTCTTCAAGTAGGCATACGCCCCAGCGTTGATCGCCTCTAGGCTGCTTTCGAGGTCTGCTGCCGCGCTGATGAGGGCAATGGGCATCTCTGGAACGCGAGTGCGAATCGCCTTTAGCAGTTCAATCCCGCTCATCTCTGGCATCCACACATCAGTAATAACCAGATCAACAGGGGGAGTGCGCCGCTCAATCACATCTAACGCTTCCGAACCGCCTGTAGCCTGCAAGACAGCGCAGCCAAGCATACGAACTTGCGCACCTAAAAGGAGGCGATGCTGCGGATTATCATCAACAATCAACACTTGAGGTTGCATAGCGTTTTCTCGCGGAATGAACGACCATAAATCCCAAATCTAATGATAGTGAAAGATAAGTCTAGAGAGGATAACAAAGTCGTTCGGGAAACGGTGGTTGGGGGAAGCATCGGGAGTGTCTAATATCGGGGGACAGCCCTCATCCCTCTAGCCTCCTTCTCCCGCTGTTGGCGGGAGAAGGAGGGAGATTTCTGGGAGGCTGCGCCTCCCACCCCCATCCTTTTAGACACGCCCAAAGCACCTTAGCAACCATCTCGTCTACCTTTTAGGGTATATTAATTACTCACCTTACGCACAGACCCTCACCCCCTAACCCCCTCTCCCGCCACGCGGGAGAGGGGGAATGCACTTTTTTGAGGGGGCTTCCCCCTCAAACTGCCCCTTTCGACGAATACGGGGTGAACAAACCCAACTGCGTAAGGTGAGTTAATTAGGCTCACTGCAAGGCAACAGGTGGTCTGAATTTTATGCCAGAAACTTCTACCTTCAACGAGCGCGTTTATGCCCTTGTGCGGCGCGTCCCATCGGGACGGGTAATCACCTATGGGCTGGTGGCACTTATCTTACAAGCGCCGCAAGGGGCGCGGGCGGTGGGATGGGCGCTCAGCGCCTTGCCCACACGCTCCACCGTCCCCTGGCAGCGTGTCGTCAACAGCAAGCGGCAGATCAGTCCACGTGGGGATGATCACACTCACCTACTCCAACGAAGTCTCTTGGAGGGCGAAGGGATTGTTTTTGAGGGAGAGACAATCCCTATCCGCTTTTTCCTCAGCGGGGAGGCGGAGCTTCTTTCCCAACCCTGATTCTCTCTCCATTTACAACTGAAAGCATCAGGGTATTCCTACACGGTGCGCGGTGGCATTGGATTGGTTTCCTCTTGATTCTACGCCCAATTAGGACGAAAATGATCACAATCACATCGTTACCATGGCGATAACGCTCAAAAAATCTGAAGAAAGGTCTTTTTTACAATGTCCATGCTTCCTACCCCCCCACATCCGGTCTACCTTGATCACAGCGCCACCACTCCCACCGATCCGCGTGTTTTGGAGGCGATGCTCCCTTATTTCAATGAGATTTACGGCAATCCCTCCTCCTCGCATAGTTTTGGACGCAAGGCAAAGAACGCCATTGAAAAAGCACGGGGGACGTTGGCAAAACTCTTAAACGCCAAGCGGCAAGAACTTATCTTCACCGCCTGCGGGACAGAGAGTGATAACCTCGCCTTGCGCGGTGTGGCGGCGGCGGCGGGAAAACCGGTTCACCTCTATACGGCGCGGACAGAACATCACGCCGTGAGCCACACCGCCGATCAATGGGCGGCGCAGCACCCCGATGCCGCCGTGACATGGTTGCCAGTCACCACCGAAGGGCGCATCACCGCTGAGGCGCTAGAACACGCCCTTGTTAGGTGTCGTCCCGAAACAGTACCCCTCGTCAGCATTATGTATGCCAACAACGAAGTGGGGACAATCCAGCCGATTGCCGAACTCGCCGCTATTGCCCATGCGCATGGGGCGCTTTTTCATACCGACGCGGTGCAGGCGGCGGGGCAGCTTTCGCTCGATGTGCAAGCGCTAGGCGTTGATCTGCTCTCGCTGTCTGCCCATAAATTTTACGGTCCAAAAGGGGTCGGGTTACTTTACGTTCGTGAAGGGGTTGCCCTTGCCCCCGCACAGACAGGGGGTGGACAAGAGGACAACCGTCGTGCCGGGACGCATAATGTCCCCTTGATCATCGGCATGGCGCGGGCGCTCGAACTTGCCTATACCGAACTTGATGAACGAGTCGCCCATTACCGCCATATGCGAGATCGGCTGATTGATGGCATTCTCGCCGCGGTCCCGGGTGCACGACTCAGTGGGGCGGGCAAAGCAGATCGGCTACCGTGTCACGCCAGTTTTATTGTTGAGTCCATTGATGTGAACATGCTCCTGATGCACCTTGATATGGCAGGGGTTGCCGCCAGCAGCGGCTCTGCCTGCAACACAGGCAGCCCGCAGCCCTCGGACGTGCTGACCGCAATGGGCTACCCAGAGGCATTGGCGTTGGGCGGTTTGCGCCTCACGGTGGGGCGTGGCACAACCGACGCGGACATTAATCATGTTTTAGCTGTTTTGCCAGAGGTGGTTCAGCGCGTGCGCACTGTCCGCGAGGTGCAGACGGTGCGTTGAGGCACAGCCGCCGAGTCCTTATCTCCCCTTTGCCCACAGTGGGCGAGGGGGGTCGCAAGGTTGTAACCCCGCCGTTGTATTTTTGTGATTTTTTGTCTCGCCAATAGCCCCATTAGGGGTGTATACCCACGCAAAAGACCCCTTCACCCCCCCGCTAATGGGTGTATCTTTTGTAACCACCATTGACGCTCCGCAAGGGTGTTGTATGATTCACCTCATCTGAATCCGATAGTCACGGATTGTATGTTTTTCCATGTAGAAATGGTGCTTCGCGCCCAACTTTTGCGGCACACAGTGGGATTATCAGAATTGCTCTGCGTCCCCAACAAGCCGCCTTTCTTCCCCCACTAGCGGGCGGGACTCGCGCTGAAATGCCTCGTCACCGTCCCTAAGGGGGCGGTGATTGTTTGTGTATCGACCTTGACCAGATTCACGACGAGCGCATAACCAGCGAAAAGAGGACATGACCGCTTTACCACGTACCCTCAAAACGATCTCTGTACCGACCCGTGAAACACTGCCGGCGCTGCCCGATGTGGCGTCTGCGCCCACCCTTCCCGAAGGCTTTGCTGTCTACGACGGACGCTTGATCCATCGTGGGCTTGATCTGATGCGTCTAGCAGAAACGCCGATGCCCTATCAGGGGACACTGGTGAAACCAACGACGCCCCTTTATATCCGCCGCGTGGAGGCATTGCGGAACAATCTCCACGCCCTTCAGGATTGGTTTGCCGAAGCCGCCCGCGACCTTGACTATCCGGGCAGCCTGACGGTGGCTTTCGCCAGCAAAGCGAACCCCGCTGCGCCTGTTGCCAAGACGCTGCTCCAAGCGGGGGCAGCCTATGAGTGTTCCTCCGCCTCAGATGTGCAGATTGTGCAGCACGCAGCGGCGCAAGGCTGGCTAGATCGCTCTCGGACAATCCTTGCCAATGGCTTCAAAATTCCCGTCTATGCCAACGCCTTGATCGGCTTACGAGCAGCGGGGTTTGCCCATGTCTTGCCTATTTTTGACGATCTGGAGGAAATCGAACCCTTTGCCGAATCCGGCTTGCCCTTTGAGGTGGGGTTGCGTTCGCGGACGGATTCTGACCATGCCAACCGCTTTGGCTTGAGCCTGCCCGACATGCTGACGGCGGCGACGTGCATCGCGGCGACGGGGACGCTCCGCCTGACGACCTTCCATGCCATGCAGACGGTCTCCGCCTCGAAAGGGTTGCCGTATCAATCGGCATTGGTGAACAGCCTCCGCCGTTATGCCGCACTGCGGCGGCACGCTCCAACCCTGCATCGCTTCAATTTTGGCGGTGGGCTGCCGGGGCGCACCTCTGGGATGGATTTTGAGGATTGGCTGTACCGGACGTTGGGGACAATCCTCGCCGTGTGCCGTGAGGAAGGCATCCCTGCGCCAGACGTGATCTTTGAGTGTGGGCGCTACCTCGTCCAAAATCATGCCAGCCGCCTGTTTCGCATCGTCAAAACGCGGATGGGTGAGGACGGCATCCCCTACTACATGGTCGATGGGAGCATCATGAGCAGCTTTCCCGATGCGTGGGCGTTGGGCGATGCATTCACTGTGCTGCCTGTGAACAACTGGGATGGGGCGTTCATTCCAGCGCGGTTGGCGGGGCTAACCTGCGATCATGATGATGTCTACCCAACGCGGAAAATGGATGATATTCCCTTGCTGCTGCCAGCCAATGCGCGGGGGTTGGTCGTTGGCTTTTTCGATTGTGGGGCGTATCAAGAAACGCTTGGCGGGCGGGGTGGGGCAAAACACTGCCTGCTCTCGGAAGGCTCGGAGGTGATCCTTGATGAGGATAGTGGGGCGTTTGAGGTGGAACACTATGCCCCGCCGCAAAGCGTAACGCATATGCTCGCCAATATGGGCTACGGGGTATAATCTGTTGTAGGGGGCGCATAACCATGCGCCCACCCCACTCCCGCACCTCTGTAGGGGCGCTCCAGAGAACGTCCGCCTGTGCTTTCCTACCCCTTCCCTTCAACGTTTACTCACCAAAAACCCATAAAACCGTTGCAGCGAGCCTCTCCAGTTTGCGACGTTTTTGCGGCGCCCCCCAGTATACTTTGTCTATCTTGGTCATAACCTAAGGAGTTCACCTACCATGATTACTGTGAAACGCTCGGCGCTCTTTCGTCTTTTCCTCTTAATTTTGGTCGCCGCCGTCCTCCCCTATGGGGTGGGTATGCCCACTCAGGCGGCGTCAGGAGCGGTGATCACCGTTGCTAACGCCTCGAACATGGCAGAGGCACACCGCTTAGGACGAGGGATTGTCCGTCACGCCACCTTCACCCCCGATGGCGAGAAAATCCTCGCTGCTAGCACAATTGGCGTATGGATCTACGAAGCAGCGGCGCTGAACACCCCCACCGAACCCACCTATTTCCCCACCAAAGCCCGTGTGCGCACCGTTGCAGGCAACAGCGCCAACACCCAAATGGCGGTGGCGATGGGTGCTATCGTTGAATTTTGGACAAGTGCTGGCGAGGTGAAGGGGACGTTCGATGCAAAGAGCGAAGTGACGACTATTGCCTACAGTCCAGATGGGGCGTTCTTGGCGGTGGGCGTTTACCAAAAGGTATTTTTGATCGATGCTACATCCTTTGCCCAAAAAGCCGAACTCGTCTTGAAGGGGGCGGTCTATGGGACAGTCTTTAGCCTTGATGGAAAAGTGCTTTATGTCGCCAGCGGCGAGCCGCTTCTGCGTGCCTTTAGCACCTCTACCTATGAAGAAGTGGGTTCGGCAAAGACACAAGGCAACGACATTCGCGTGTTAGCCCTCTCTGCTGATGGCACACGCCTTGCCACTGGCACACAGAATAAGATTGTTCAGATTTGGAATACGGCGGACTTCACCGAGGCAGCCCAAATCACCCTAGTGCAAGCGAACGGCGTCTATGGCTTATCGTTCAGCCCCAATGGTGAAGAACTTGCCATTGCCGGAACGAATATTCGCCTCTATTTTGTCTCCGCCAAAGGCGGCGAGACTCAAGAATCAGAGGCGAATGAACCCCGTATTGGCACGATCCAAGCGCTGCAATATAGCAAGGATGGGAAAAACGTCCTCCTTTCTGGCTTTAACAGCGATGGGGCGGTTCTCCTGTGGGGCGTCCAAGCCCGCACACTTTCCAGCGCTGTCCAAGCCCACACACGCGAAATGTTGGTGGCAACGTTCAGCCCAGATAGCAAGCACCTTCTTTTCGGTGGGGCGTCACGCAGTGTCGGATTCTGGGATACAGAGAGCAACGACGCGCTCAACACCACCAAGCAAATTCCCGATGTGTTTGCTGGCGGCTCCTCTGAGAATCAGACCGCTGCGCTGATTGCCCCTGATGGTAGCTTTGGTGCCGCTGTCAGCGGTTACGATGTCCAGCTTTTTGACCCCAAAACCGGCGCTAAAGGGATCACCCTAAAGAGCGGCAGCCGTTTCGTCGGAGTCACCCTCGCTATCAGCCCGGACAGCACCCTCATTGCCTTTGGGTTGGATGATGGGATTCGCATCTATGAGGCAAAGACGGGCAGCTTGTTAGCCACGCTCGTTGGGCATACAGCGTCGGTGCGTTCGCTCGCCTTCAGCCCCGATCAGACGATGTTGGCATCGGCAAGCTATGACGGCACCGTGCGTATCTGGCGGGTGAAGTAGAGGCGGACTACGGCGCGAAACGGTTGAGCAAAGGATAACCACCTCGGTGAGGGTTGCCACCCCTTCTCCTGTACGCAGGGGAAGGGGTGGCGGTCAGGGAGTCTTCTCCGCCCTCACCCCTCCAACACCATCACCGTTTCTTCCACTAACTTCACCCACGAAAACCGCTCCAACCCATGTTGTGTGCGAGCGGCAAGGCGTTCAATCCGCCCTTCGTGAAAGGCTTTTCCCAGTGTCTCCCGCAGGGCATCTCCATTCGGGTGCGGCACAAGCCAGCCGTTCACCCCATCACGGATGATCTCTGGATTTCCACCCCGATCACTCGCAATCACCGGCGTCCCCATTTGAAGCGCCTCTAAAATCGTGTGTGATAGCCCTTCATAACCGGAATAAAGTGCCAGATAATCCGCCGCCCGCAGGTAGAGCGGTATTTTCTCACGGGGGAGCGCCCCAACAAATTGAATACGAGTGTTCACCCCCCACTGGTGAACCAATCCCCGTAAGCGGGGCATGTCCGGTCCTTCTCCAGCGACGACCAAAATGACCTTATGAACATCGCTTAGGGCAGTGATTAGGTGATCAATGCCCTTCCATGCCGTTAGACGCGCCGCCGTGAACAAATAGTGTCCATCGCCTGACCACCCTAGTGCTGACCGTGCCTCGCGTTTCGTCGCGCTCAACGCCGCTGGTGATCCCTCCAATGCATTGTAAATAACCTGTACTTTATCCGCTGCCACCCCCCACCCAGTGACCATCCGCCCCAAGTAGGCACTCGGCACGATGATCCGATCCATCGCCACCGCGTCTCGGCTGCGCAGCGTTTTATATGCCTCTACACGGGGTGCGTAGGCGCGCGTCTGAAAGGCATCGACATCCTCATCGGGCGGCAGCCACCCCCGCGTGACAGAGCGTTCCCACGCATAGTCCCCAACGATCTTCATCACCGTTCGCTTGGGCGGTTCACTCAGACGGGGCAAGCCAAAGGTGTTCAGGTAGATCACATCTGCCCATCGCGCCAAGCGCTGGTAGGCAAGGGCATAGCGCAGCCAGCGGATCGGCGTCCCCACAAGGGGCAGTCGCCCAAAGGGGATACGTTGGACGGGGTACGGGTAGCCGCTGCTTGGGGCGTTTCCATAGCTTAGCACGCGCACGCTGTGTCCGCGCTGTTGCAGTTCCGGCAGCAGACGGTAAAGATAGGTGGCGGGTCCGCCCGGATCAGGGTGAAAAATGCCAGAGGCGACGAGAATATTCACGAGTGCAGTACCCTTTGAAAATGTTGTAGACTGCCCTATTGTCCTACCGGAAACACGGCTGATCTCAGCCTATTGGTTCAGCGGGAGGGCAGGCGGACGCCCTATCGGGCATCCCTACACAAAATGCGGCGATCTTCTCACGAGAGAGGATGCTAGGTGAGGACATTACCCCCCACCTCCCAACGCCACACGCACCATACAGGGCGGTAGATAACTGCTGGTTTGGTCAACCACCGTCAGCGTAAGCCAATAAACGCCCGGCGCAAAGAGGCTCGTATCCACCGTCCCCAAAATCCCCGCCGAAACAGGCGTCGGACTCGTCCCCACATTCCAAAGTTGGTCGCCCCCCTCTGTGCTGAGTTCGATCTTGTAGAAGGCGAAATTAGGCATGATCGCCTCGCCATAAAGAATTAGCGTCCCGCGTACCGTTGATCCCGGACGCGGGCTGTAGAGTTTCGCCCCCGCCGTTGTGCAGTGTTGGACATTCACCCCCGGCAGGATGCCCCCCATCTCTGGCGAGGGGATCGGCGGCAGAGGCGTTGCCGTTGGGACGCGGAAAAAACGCGGCGGCAGGGCGATCACCGCGCCGGCACGCAGCCGCCCATCACCTAAGCAGTTCCCTTCCACAAGCACCGTCATGCTCACCCCCGCCCGTGCCGCCAACCCAAAGAGGGTATCCCCCGCCCGCACAATGTATGCCGCCCATCCGGGGGGCGTTTGGCAAGGCGTGGCGTTTGCCCCCATCGCGATAGGGAGCGTTGGCGTGGCGGGCAGCAAGCTGGCAATGATCAACGGCGGAAAGGTGGGCGTCAGCGGGACTGCCGTCGGAAAGCGTATACCCACTGTCGGCGTCGCGGTGGGAATCGCTGTGGGGGTTCGGCTCTCAGGCGGCGTAGCCGTTATCGTGTCTGAGGGGCGTAGTGTCGCAGCGATGGTACGGCTCGCCGTTGCGCTTGGTTGGCGGCTTGGCGATGCACTGACCCGCGCCGTTCCCGTCGCTGTCGCTGTCGCCGTGAAGGTGCGCGTAATGCTGGCGGTGGGAGACTGTCCCTGTGTTGGGCGTGTCGTCACCGTGAATGTGGCGAAGGGACGCCCCATCGCAGAGGGGGCAATAGTCTGGCTCGCCGTCGGGGGTGGCGTTGGGCTTGCCGAAGGGCGCGTGGCGGTTGCCGTTGCTGTCGCCGGATTCGTTGGCGAGGCAGTTCCCCTTGATGGGGCAATTTCAGTGGGTGTTCTTGTTGGCATCTCTGTAGGCATTTCGAGAGTGACCGCTGCGGCGCTCACCGTCGTCCCCGCCATACCCATTGCGGGCGTCGTTGTTGGGCGTGCCGTCTGGCTGATCGTCAGCAGCAGCCCAAACGCCAGCGCCAACCCCAACGTGCCAATCACAATCAGGGCGATCAGAACTTCTCCGCTCAGGTCACGACGCATGTACCGCCTGTCCCGCGAGGGGCAGCGCCACCAAGAAGGTGCTGCTCTCCCCCGCTTTACTCTCCAACCACAACCGCCCCTGATGTGCCTCTGTCAGCGCTTTCGCTACGGATAAGCCTACGCCAGTATCGCCTAACCCTTTCACCAGCGGCATATCGGCGCGGTGGAAGCGGCTGAACACGCGCCCCTGATCGTCCTGAGCAACACCGCCGCCAGTATCTTGCACGGCGATCAGGATCACGTCGCTGAGGGTCGGGGTTGTCTCTCCCGCCCCGTTTCGCCCCTGTCCGCCCTCTAGCGGCTGCTGTGCAAGTGCTGCCTTCACCGTGACCTCGCTATCCGTCGGACTGGCGCGGTAGGCATTGGAGAGCAGTTCGACAATCACCTGTGTCAGCGCCCCGCGATCCCCCCGTAGCGGCGGAATTGCCTCTGCCAAATCGAGATTCAGGGTGATTCCCTTCTCGCGGAACTGTGTCCGTGTGTTCGTGATCGCCACCTCAATGATTTCATTCATATCAATGGCGTCTTCTTTCAGCCGCAGTTGACCAGTATCAATGGCGACAACCCGCACGAAATCTTCGATCAGCGTCGCCAAGCGATCCCCGTTCGCCTTCACCCGCTGAAGGAACTGCCGCTGAAGCTCGCCCAAAATGCCCACCGTCTCGCCAAGCAGCAGATCGATGTAGGCGGTGATCGCGTTCAGCGGCGTGCGCAGTTCTTGGGCAACGCTCAACAAGACGGCGGCGGTTTCCTCGTCCAGCGCCCCGCCTTCTGCCTTGCCCGCCTCGGCGGGTTGATGCTTCATCTGCCGTTCAACCTTCTCCCGCAGCGCCGTCACCATCTTTTGGGTGTTCAGCAGCTTATGCTCAAGCTCGCTGCGTTCCTCGGTCAGATGGTCAATCATCTTCTTCAACGCCCCAACGCCATCCGCCCCAAGCTGGTTCAGCAGTTCGCGGTTGCCTTCGATGCGTGCCGCCAGTTGATCGCGTTCGGTTTGGAGTGCCTGCCGTGCCGCCATCAGCCGATCCCGATCCCCAATCAGGACGGATTTTTCAGTCAACGTCTGATTCAGATCGTGATAAACGCGGTTGCGATCCACAATGGCGGCGTCAAGGTCTGCCTTCAGCGCGTCAAGTTCCGCTGCCATTGCCATCCGCTCCGCCTCCCAATTGACGGGTGCATGGCTCAACACATCGCGCTGCCGCATGAGGACTTCGCCATCTTGCGCCATCCGCTTCAGGGCGTTTTCCAGCGTGGCAATGCGGGCGTCGCGCTCTTTCTCCCGCACGATGCGATCTTTGAACTTATTGAACTCGCCAATCAGTAGGTTACGCTCCCGAATGGCGCGTTCAGCCGCCTCTTTGTAGCGCCCCCGTTCCTCACTGATCTGCATGATTGTCCCCACCAGCCCACCCTGTGGGACATCTATACCCAAGCCCGCAAGCTGTGCGTTCACCTCCATCAGACTGCGGCGCAGGTGATCGCGTTCTATCGTCAGGCGTGATTTTTCTTCGGAAAGGCGGGTGAGCATGTCTTTCAAGACAGCAGGCGCGGCAACTTCCCCTTTGTTATGGCTGCGCACGGCGGCAAGTTCGCCTTCTAGCTGCTCTTTCATCATGTAGAGTTCGTCGCGCTCTTGGGTGAGCAGTTCAATCGCCGTTTTGTAAAGTTCTTCCTCCCCCCCGCCGCTGACCGTCGCCAACTGGGTTTGCGCCTCTTGAAGTGCCTGCATCAGCCGCTCACGCTCTGCCTCAAGCGTGCTGCGCTCTACTTGGATACGCTCCATCCGCTGCGAAATAGACAGCCCTTCGGGGTCGCTGGCGGCGATCTCACTGAGTCGGCTGCGCTCAAAATCAAGTTCAATTTGCAGTTCGCGGACTTTCCCGCTTAGGGCGTTGATCTGGGCGCGGGCGCTCTCTAGGGATTGCTGCATCCCCAAACGGGCGGCGCTTGGCGCTTCGGCGGGGAGGGCGCTCTCTCCGCTTGGGGGCTGCCGTGCCTCGATCACCGCACGGCGGGCGGCGCGGCTAATGCCGACCATCCGCGCCGCAATCGGCGCAAGCGAATCGAGCAGGCGCTTTTCATTCTGACGTAAATCGCGCTGTGTATAGGGCATTGCCACCAGCAGCGCCCCGATGATTTCCCCGTCGCGGGTCAGTGGTTGAAAGTACACCGGACCCATCGTTTGAATATCCAAACGGGAATAGACATCGGTAATTTCGCTTAGGCTGATCGCCGCTGTGAGCATCCGCTGCGAGCGCTCTATAAGCGCCGTCTGAAGGGTGGGCTGTTCGTCCAGTTTGAACGCCATCGCCGCGATATGGCGGTTTTTGCTGGCGTCATAGGCAGCGATCACATCGGCGTAATCGCGTTCTTCCACCACCAGCAAAGCGCAAACATCCGCCTTCAACAGCGAACAAGCGGCGATAACCACTTGGCGGGGGAGGTCTTCCGGCGCTTCGCGCTCCAAAATGACGCCAATCGTTCGCAGCAGCGTCATCGATTCGCGTTCTTGGGTGGTGTCCACAAGATTATTCGAGATCGTCGTCAGGGTGGAAACAGTTGCCTCCGCCGCTCGTTCGTGGATTGCCATCGTCAGGCGCTCCACAACCATGCGGTAGATAGCCACCGGCAAAAGCGGCATGGCGGCAAGGAAGGCAAGGCGGATCGCGCCGGAATCATCGCCGCTTACGGGGACGCCACCGCTCAGGCTGATCAGGGTATAGAGGTAGCCGGCGAGGATGATCGCAAAAAACAAGACTTTTAGCGGCGCATCAGGCGTTTTCCGAAAGCGCCACAGAATGGCAAGCGTGAACAATCCCGCCAGCGCCGCCGTCGTCGCCGTCCATAAAATACCCGCCGAACTGGGCGTGAAGGCTAGTCCCTCACGGTAGCGGTTGTACCATTGGGCTGCCGTCAGACCGTAGCCAAAACAAACCCCAACCAGCACAGTGAGCGTAAAAATATGGACACCCATGTGTCGGGCGGTGGGCGTTTCCGGCTCGTCTACCAAGGCGTTTGGGGGAAGCGCCGAAGGGACATGCAACGATTCCCTATCGGCAACAAGGAACACCCACCCCACCAACGCCACCACCAAGGCTCCCACCGCCCGATCCAACGGCGGCATCACCGCCCCGGAGGGTGTGTTTGTCAGCAAGACGACGACTGCCCCTACCATTAGCAGTAGCCATGCCACCGCTACTCCCCCCGCCGCCAGCGCATAGCGCCCCGCCGCTTTTTCCATCGTACTGCGCATCCGCTGCCCAAGCGCCATGAAAAGCGCCGCACAGCTTAGGACGATCACCGACATAAAATACAGCAAGACAACTGACGGTTCGGCAAAGAGCGTCAGCACGTTTGGCGCCACAATTGTTTTCCCTTCTGGTGTCCTCGCGGGCAGATTACGGGTGGTTTCAAACCAATTTAATGGTAGTATAGCACAAGTGTACCGATGGCTCGCCGCCGTTCCCGTTTGAATCAGGTTTCACTATGAAGGATGCGACGCAGTGGACGATCCAAATAACGAATTTTTCGATCTCTTAGGGGTTGAACCCGGTGCGCTGACGATCACCGCCGTCACTATCAGCGGGTGGGGGACCGAACTCACCATTGATGGCGAGTATGAGGGCGACCAACCTTTTCAGTGTCTTTTCGAGGAAGTGAGCAGCCTTCAATGGGATGCCTACCATGAACCAGATGACAACGAGACGACAGTCAGCGTTGTTGGGGTGTTCGTTGGGGAGGACGATCATCGGGCGGCGGCGCTCGTCTATACCGATCTATTTGAACTTTCTATCTTGTACGGAACGCTTTCGGTGGTGAAGCTATGACCATGACTCGTTTTCGCTTGTGCCTGATTGTAATCGTCGTGATCGCCCTGCTTGTCAGTGGGGCTGCCTTTCCCTCTGCTCATGCCGCGTCATGTACGGCATCTGTTGGTGAGGAACTCGTCATTCCTAGCCCTCGCGGGACGGGAACACACACCTGTATGATCAGCGGGGCGCTTGAGAGCGTTCTCCCGGTGTGCAGCCGCTGCACAAAAATCACGCTCAGCGAGGGGATGCTCACCCTAACCTATGACCTCCCTGAAGCGGCGACGGTGACGGCGTGGGTCTACCCCGAATATACCCCCGAACCCGCCGATCAGGTCTACTATACGGCGGTCAACGCCGCAAGCCAGACGACACTCTTTCGCCGCGAGGGCGCTACTGCTCCCCAACAACTGACCACCTGGGGGTCAGAGAGCGATGCGATTCTATCCCCCGATGGGCTACACCTCGCCTTCCTTTCCAAGCACGAGGGCAACCCCGAACTCTATGTGATGAACGCCGATGGGACGGATGTCCAGCGCCTAACGGAAACCCCCTTCAGTGAATCAACGCCAGCATGGTCGCCCGATGGGACGCGCCTTGTCTATGCAGCGAATCCCAACGATCAATGGGATGTGTACATCCTGACCCTTGCTACTGGCGAGACGCGCCAACTGACGAACAGCCCGATCCCAGATCGTCGCCCGTCGTGGTCGCCTGATGGGGCGTTCATCGCCTTCGGGACGGACTCGGCGCAAGATGGAAATGTCTATCGTATAGCGGCGGAGGGCGGCGCTGCCGAGGCGCTGACGACGGTAGGCAACAATGGGCGTCCGATCTACGCCCCGGACGGCACAACAATCACCTTTTGGTCGCGGCGGGATGAGAACGGGACCGATAAAAATGGCGTCTTTATGGCGGAAGGCTATCTGATGAGCGCTATCGGCGAGGATCAACGGCGGGTGACGCACTCGATCATGAACGATTTCATTGTCTTGTGGCTGCCTGTGCGTGCGGGGGGTCCTGCGTCCCGCCTTTTGCGCGTCCAAACCGATAACGACACGTACCGCGCTCATCTGGTTATGGCAGCAACGTTGACAGACATTCCTCATCTGGTCGTTATCCCAGAGGTAGAGGGGTGGGCGCTGCGGACAATTGATTCATGGCGCTGAGGGGGGACGCTATTCGCTTTACACCATTAACTTAATGGTGTAAAGAATCCTAAAGGTAAACGGTGTTAACTTAACACCGTTTGGCAATCGCCGCCCTGCCACGCACCCTCATAGGGATGCCTTAGAGGGCGTCCCCCGCACCGCTAGGGGGTCTCTCCCTGCCAGAGGAACGTGTAGATCACCCCCTCTGGGCTGAGAATCAGGTAGCCCCCTTCCGCCGTTCTGCGGGCGACACTCACCCGCCAGTAGATCGTGTGCGTTTGCCCTGGCGGAGGGTGCAGCGCCGCTGGAAGGATCAGGCTGTTCGCCCGCGTCTCAACTTGGCGGGTGTCGCCCGTTTGGGCGTTCGACCACATAACCAAGTAGAACTCATCTGGGGCTAAAATCGGCACGGGCAGCCAACGCAGCGAAACAGCACCGCTTTTGCGCTCCTCTTGAAGGGGGGCAATCACGCGCAGCATGGGGTGAATGGGGGTGGGGGTTGCCGTCTCCATGCCGGTGAAGGTTGGCGTGATTGTGGGGGTGGGCGGTGGTCCGGGATAGTTCAGTTTCCAGCCAACAACGACCAGTACGCGGCATTCATTTTCCCCTACGGGCTTATCGAGCTTGCAGCCCGCACAGTTCAACAATCCTTCGTTCAAGCGACACAGATCGGCAAGGGATGTCCCCGTTTTCAATTGGATGCCAATGATTGTGTCTTTCTCAACGACGGTGTATTGGCGAAGAGAATAGCCCTGTGTGGGGAGCGCGGCAAGTTCGGTCTGGCGCAGGGCGACGGTTGCCTCGTAGCCGATAGCGGTGGGGGTTGCTGTTGGGCGGGGGACGCAGTATTCGCGCCCGACGGCAATATCGTTGCACGTCTCGCACAACCCATTCAGGGCGCGGATGGCGGGCAAGACGGAGAGATCGCTATACCCAGCGCGGCTGGCAAAGGTGATTAGGGTATCGCCCGCCCGCGCCACAAAGCAGCGCGGGGCAGGTGGCGCGGTGGGTTCACCGCCACCCCCGCCACCGCTGATGACCGCAGCTACCGGAGGGGGCGTTGCCGTGATAAGCGGCGCGATTGTGGGAGGAGGTTCGCTTGGCGGAGCAGGGGAGAGCGTCGCCGTCTGGGTGTTGGGCGGCGGCGGGGTGATCGTCGCCGTCTGGGTGGCGACGTCCGTTGGAATCACTGTTGGGGCGGGAATGGCATCCACCCCACACGCCGTCAGAAGTAAGCCAATGACCCCGATCACAACGAAACCAATTGTCCGTTTTACCATAAGTCCCCATACGCTAACCGTGCTGAAGGTGTTGATAGGCGGCTGGATCATAGTCCGTGCTGCGCCGCCCTGCTTGCCGCGATCTGGCTGATTGCCCACCGCCTTACCGACTGACCCATGTGAAGGCGCGAACCTCCGTTTGGTAGGGCAAGGGAATCGCGTTTGTCCCCTGAACACGGGCAACGCCCACTTGCCATGTAAAGCGGTGACGCTGCCCATCAAGCGGCTGCCAGTTTGGAGGAAGTTGGAACGATGTATCGCGGGTGGTCATGATGTAGGTGATGCCCGCCGTGGTGTTTATCACCGTGATCAGATACGCCTCGTCTGCTGCCAAGCGCCCCGTGCTAGACCAGCGCAGCGTGGGAAATTCATACTTTTCAAAGAGCATGTTCTCGCTTGGGAACTGGCTGATCGGCGCGTTGAATGTCGCCGTTGCCGTTGGAGTGGGCGTCTCGCTGCCGGTGAGGGTCGGTGGGAGGGTGGGTGTTGGCGTGGGGGCGGGAACGCGCAGCCGCTGTCCCTCATAGAGAATCACCGTACATTCCGGTCCGCCGCTTGGCATCCCAAACTCGCAACCAGCAAAGAGGACTTCCGGGTTGAGATTGCTGAGCGTTCCCATTGTAATGCCCAATTTGATCAGAATCTCTAAGGCGTTTTCGCCCTTTTTCACCGTGTAATACATAACCCCCGGCGGCAGCACCTCGCCCATTGAATCGGCGGGAGGGAGACCGTCTTCGCTGGAGTCGGTTGTGAGGCTGCCAATCTCTGTCGGGCGGGGGATGATGATCTCTTGCCCAATCTGGAGTTCGGCGGCGCTTTTCATGTCATTTAGACGCAAAATCTCAGGGATCACATCCATATGCTTATGCCCGCAGCGGATTGCCAGCGCCGAAAGGGTGTCGCCCGCCCGCGCCTTTTCGAGGCAAGGTCCCACCGTTGGGGTGAGCGTCGGGGAAGGCGGGATGGGTGTCACAGTGAAAAATGCACCCGTCGGGAGAAGGGATGTGGGCAAGAGCGCCACCCGTGTGTTTGTTGGCGGGGCAGCAAGGACGGTCATGCCGGCAGCGGTAGGCGTTACCCAACCAGGGGAGGTCGAGACGATCTCAAAAGTGGCAACGGGGGCGGGTGTAAAAGTGACGAACCGCGTATTTGGGGTGGGCGTCAGGGTGATGGTGGCGCTCACCGCCGCCGGAGCGGGTAGCTGCGAAGGGGGGAGCAGGGCGACCCCCGTTGTCGGTTGGGAGCGGGTGAACCACCACAGTAGGAAAGCGCTTATGCCAACGACGACGCCAAAGGTGAGCATCCCCAGAAAAACGACGGGAAAGGGAGCGCGGGGAAGCGCCGCCTCGCTGAGATCAAAATCGCCTTCGGTTTCGCCATCCCCCATATCATAGGCGCTTTTCGGCGGCTTTGAGGAATTCCCCATCTCTGCGCGGCGCAGGGGGACGATTTTCGCCGTATCTTCGGGCAAGCCGCGCAAATAGGCCCCACATTGATCGCAGCGGGGTTTTTCCAGCGCTATTTTCGCCCCGCAGATAGGGCAAATTTGGGCAAGTTGGCGCGTGCGTGGCATAAGACCTACTGAGCCTATGGCATGAAAGGCAAGGGATCATTTTACCATAGGGCGGAGGGTAAAATAGGCGGGGCGCTCTATGTCTCAGCGGATTTTCAGGGAGAGCGCCCTTGTGCGCATTTTCCACGCGGTGGTGCGGACGCCCCAGTGGAGCGTCCCTACAGGGTTGCGGGGGGGTATACGCTGCGCCTCACTCAGCCGGGTTTGCGTCCTTTGATCGCCAGATTGACGGTAGAACGCCCCGGCGGTTCGTTCATCCTGTTCGGACGGTCAAACCAATTGAACACCGCCAAACCGAGGTTGATCGGGTTCAACAAGCTGCCTCGATTTTCATCAAAGGTCGTCCGATCCGCCGCCTTCGCCATTTCTTTGGGAAGGGCGCCCGCCTCTAAAAGAGGTTTCCCCACGCCATAGACAAGGTTATGGATGAAGGGAAAGCTGTGATGGGTGAAGGATCGTTCTTCCTCCACAAGGAAACCCGCCTCGGCAACGACATTCCGCAAATGGTCTGGGGTGTAAAGCCGGACGTGGTTCGCCCAAATACCGGCAAACGTCCCGCTGCGGATGGGGCGGTTAAAGAGGGTTTCCAGTGTTTTGTTGATCGGGTCCCACCAGAAAGGGTAGTTGGCGTGGGGGACAGTCACAGCGAGGATGCCGCCGGGTTTCAAGACGCGCCACAGTTCGCGCAGACCACCCTTTTCGTCATCAATGTGTTCGAGGACTTCGGAGAGGATCACCCCATCAAAGCTGTTATCGGCGTAGGGCTGCTCGTAAATGCTGGCTTGGGTGATCGTGATCCCCGGCAAATGGCGGACGTTATTCCAGCCTTTCGCGGCGATCTCGCTCTCCAACTCCAAGCCGTAGAGACGGCAGCCGCTGACCGCCCGAAACATTTTCAGATAAAAGCCGCGCCCACAGCCGCAATCAAGGATTGTCTTAGTATCTGTGGGGTCAATCCAATCAAAGATAGTGCGGACGCGCTTTTTGAACGCCATATCCGCCTCGTTGCGCGTTAAGCGCAGCACTTGTGCTTCGTCGATCATGGTCTCCACTACTTATGGTTTAAGGCGATCTGTGAGGCTATTTAAGGCATGGTAACTAGGGAGGCACAGTCTCCCAGACCCGCCGTTTTCCTAAGCGTGATTAGAGTCTATCTGAATGACTCAGAGATGTTACACACGAACCCTCATCCCCCTAGCCCCCTTCTCCCAACGGGAGAAGGGGGAAGTAAGGAGTTTGAGGGGGAAGCCCCCTCAAACTGCCCCTTTTTGAACTGCCCTTTTTTGATACAGCGGGCGTAAATAGACCAGGCTCCATTGCTCAAATAGATGGTCGCTGAGTCCCAAAATCCGTTGATAACAGGTCATTCGGATACAGGCTTATTTCCCATCAACGGGGCGCATGGGCTGTGTGTTGCGAATGCCGCCTGTCACCGTCCGCACCGGCTGTTGGTCAAATTCCGAGAGCAAGGTCATCAGGCGATCTCGGAAGGTATCGACCATCCCCCGTTGGAATTTCCAGAGGCGATCAATGTGATCGAGCATGGGCGGAAATTGATTCGTCAGGTCGTTCACCCGTCCGCGCAGTTCCTCAAAAGACCGATCATGGATGCGCCATTGATCGGTATAGGAATCGGTGAAGCGTTTCCAGCGGTTCGTCTCGTCCGTCTGCCATGTATCCCAATCCTCGCGGAAATTTTTCTCGGCAAGGCGCTGCATCTCCGCCGTCTCGTTGATGCGCTTATCAAGGCGATCCGCGATCCGTTCAAAGTCTTCAATGATCTTCTTCATTTGGCGGTATGCCTCTGCCCACATCTCGAAGCGCTCCATGCGGCGGCGCATGTCTTCCTCATATTGGGCAAAGCCCTGCCGAATTTCTTCCACGCGGGCATCGCGCTGTTGGGCGGCAAGCGCCTGCTGATCGAGGAAGGTTTGCACCCGTTCGGCGCGTTCCCGATCCCCACCCTGTAGGTCTAGGATCAGGCGCTCATTTTTCAATGCCAGCGCCTCAATGAGATCAAATTTCGGGCGCAGCGCGTCGATCTGTTTGCGGTATTCGTTCAGCGTATCTTGAACTTCAGTGGCGCGGCGGGTGTCATTGCGACGCTGTTCCTCTAGGAAGGCAATGCGGCGGTCTGGTTCTTCCAAGCGCTTGTTCAGGTCGTCTATGCCTTGCTGCAAGCCGCCAAGCGCATCGACCATCCTGTCGCGCTCCACGCGGGCAACGGCAAGATCATCTTGCAGACGCTCAATCTTGTCGATGCGCTCCATGAGATCACGCACCGGACGCAAGAGGGACTCGCGGGCGATCTCGGCGCGGCGTTCCGCCTCCCGTTCGGCGGTGATCCGTTTAGCATCCGCCGCTTCTAATGCCTGGCGCAGTTCGTCACGGAACTGATCCATCATCTCCGTATCGCGTCCGGCGGGGAGAACGTTGCTGCGCAGGCTGACATTTTCCGTTTCTAGGGTGTTCACCCGCCGCGACATGAGTTCGATCACGTCCTGTTGGGCGGTCAGTTGTTCTTCCATTTTGGCGATTTTCGCCTTATCGCGGCGGCGTTCTTCATCCAGCCATTCGATCATCCGAGAGAGTTGATTGGCATCCATGCGCGGAGTCCTTTTGCCCCAATACCAGTAACCCTCCATTGTAGCAGGTTGTTTGTGCTGAAAGGGAATTTTCGGGCTAAATATCTATCTGTACTCTTACCCCCTAGCCCTCTCAGCCCGCTGTGCGGGAGGGGGGGATAATTGCATTGAGGGGCGCTGCCCCTCAGCCCTCTTTATTGGCAGCCCTTTTGGTTAAGAAAGCAAGGTGGCAATTCATTTGAAGGCACATCCGACTAGCGAGGTGGGCGTTGGGGGTGACCCCATGCTACAATGCACCGCTATAAAGAAGCCTTCTCGTATATTCTTGTTGCGAATTGGAGTGATCATTATGCCGGATCGTGTTGCCCTCTATCTGCAAGATGCCCATGATTTGCGCGAAGCAATAGGCTATGTCCAATATGCGGAGGATGCTAACTTTGAGGCAATCTGGCAGGCTGAGAGCCGCCTTGTCCGTGATGCCATTGTGCCAATGGCAGCCTTTGCCGCCACCACCCGCCGGATCAAGGTGGGGTCGGGGGTGATCAACAATTGGACGCGCAACGCGGCGCTCATCGCGGCGACCTACCTGACTCTGGATGATCTTGCCCCAGATCGGATTTTATGCGGGATTGGGGCGTGGTGGGACCCGCTGGCAGCGAACGTCGGGATCAAGCGCGAGAAGCCGCTGCTTGCCATGCGCGAGGTGATCACTGTCGTGCGCGATCTGTTGGCGATGAAGCGCGTCACCTTTCACGGCGAGTTCGTCAACGTAACAAATATTGAACTGGATATTGTGCATGGGCGGCGCACCCCGCGTAACGTCCCCATTTACGTGGGGGCAACAGGGATGAAGATGATGGCGCTCAGCGGGGAAATTGCCGATGGGGTCGTCTTGAACTACCTCGTTTCGCCCGCCTATAACAGCGAGGCGCTGGCGGCATTGGAACAGGGGGCGAAGGTTGGCGGACGGCGTTTAGATGCCATTGATCGCCCGCAGTTGGTGGTTGCCAGTGTCGATCATGACCGCAAACGGGCGCTGGATAACGCCCGCAAGCTGGTCACCCAGTATCTAGGGCAGCAGCCGCACATCATGAAGGCAAGCGGGGTGAGCCAGGAACTTCTGGACGAGATCGGGCACGTGCTGACTTGGCCTGCCACTGAGGAACAGATTGAGCAGGCGATGGCGCTCGTCCCCGATGATGTCGTCCAGTTGATCACCGCCAGCGGGACGCCGGAAGAATGTCGGGCAAAGGTGCGCGAATACGTGGCGGCGGGCTGCACCTGCCCCATCCTCTACCCGTTGGGCGATGATGTGAAGCTGCTGATCGATACGTTTAGGAATGGCTATAGCGAGTAACCATGCGTTCCACCGACGACAAGCAGCGAACCGTTTTAACAAGGAATACCTATTTTCAGACTGATGCCGAGGCTGATGAGCGTTACGAAACGCACCTCACAGCGTTGGTCGATACACTCCTGAATTTGAAGAATGAGATCGCCGCCGCCGGGAGCGTGCGGCGGGAAGTCATTTTTCGCCTGTTGGAGGAGAATGAACATGGGCTGCGGGCGCTGCTAGCACTCACGGGCATTAGGGAATCACCAACTTGTTCTTCGAGGGGTCTACACTCCCTTTCTTAGCCGGAAAAGTTCCCGCCTTTGAACTGCGCAAACTGAGTGTGCGCAAATTGAGTTTTGATCCCTCAGAATTGGTTGATACCCTCGTGCGCTACAAAGAAAAAGGATCGCGTGCGGGCAAGAGCCAGTACAATGCTGAACGGCTCATTGAGATAGCCATTACGAACTGCCATTTAACCTTTGAGAAGGGTGACTTGCCTTTATTTATAGAATATGAGCAGTTCAAGAAACGTACCCTCGATTTCATCATTCCTAACAAGAAAAAACCTACAATCATCATTGAGAGTTCATTTTTAGTGACAACTGGTTCAGGGCAAGGCGATAAATCAAAAACCGAGATTGGTCTACGCGCCCTGCTGAAAACGCACTACCCAACGGTCACCTTCATTGGTTTTGTTGATGGCATTGGGTGGTTGGTGCGCCCCGGTGATCTGGCGCGGTTGGTTTCTGCTTTTGACGATGTGTTTACCTTTCATTCTGATGAATTGGAGCGTTTCCGCGAACTGTTAATCCGTAAAGGTGGTGGTCATGCTTGAGCCATTTCTGAACAAAATCACACAGGGCGATTGTCTTGACCTCCTACGAAAAATTCCCGATGCCAGTATCGATGTCACCTTTGCCGATCCGCCCTTTAACCTGAAAAAGAAATACACCAGCACCCGTGATAACCTTGTCTTACAAGACTATCTTGCGTGGTGCGAGATGTGGCTTGGCGAGATGGTGCGCGTGACAAAACCATCGGGATCGATCTTTGTTCACAACATTCCCAAATGGTTGACCTACTATGCGGGGTTTTTGAATCGTGTGGCGCACTTCAAGCATTGGATCGCCTGGGATGCCCCCACCTCACCGATGGGAAAATCGCTCCAGCCGAGTCATTACGGCATTTTGTATTACGTCAAAGACCCGCAGCAGGCGACATTTTATGAGATTCGGCAGCCTCACAAGCGCTGTCGGAAGTGCGGCTATTTGCATAAAGACTACGGCGGAAAAAAAGCCGGACTGCACCCCTTCGGCCCCCTTCTTTCCGATGTGTGGACGGACATTCACCGCGTCAAGCATAACAAATACCGCGATGAACACCCCTGCCAACTGCCGATCCACCTCATGGAACGGATCGTCTTGATGTCTACCCATGAAGGGGATGTGGTCTTGGATCCCTTTTCGGGGACGGGAACAACGGCGATTGCAGCAAAACGCTTAGGACGGCAGTTCATTGGCTTTGAACTCAGCGATGTATACATTCGCGCCGCTGAGGGAAAGTTGGCACAGGAAGCGCCCGTTTCCAAACTTGAGGATGTATGGGTGAGCTATTTTCTGGAAGGGATTGTGACGCTCCGTGATGCCGATTGGGAGCAGATCGCGCCGCATTACCTGATTCCCGAACCGATTGAGGCGATTGATCGGACGGCGATCACGCTGCGCGGCAAGATGCCAGTCATTATGGGGCGGCAGCGCGTGAAAACCGAGAAACTTCCCCTGTTTGAGGACATGTGAAGATAGGTGAAAATAGGGAGGGGCGCCGGGGGATGCGCCCCTCAGTGTCGCTTAGCCGGAATTCTGCTTAGGCAAGGCGAGAAGGGGGTTAATCTAACTCAACCTTGACCTTGTTCTTGCCCGTCGTGCTAGGGCGATCTTCGGCGTTGGCGTCGGCTGCCTTGTCTTCCTGCTCCATCTTTTCCAGCGCCGAACGCGCCCCGCTGATCAGGGCTTGAAACGCCTCGATGAACTGCTTACGCGCTTCGGCTGAATGTGCCTTAAAATCCTCCGGGATCAATGCCTGAAACGCCTTCCACAGCGAATCAAGTGCCAAGCGCTGGTGGTGCATAAAGCCGCCGATGGGGGTCTCTTTGCCGAACGCCTCGCCCACTTTTTCGCGGACGGTCTCCGCCGTCTCTTTGACCTGATCGGCGGCTTTCGTCGCCGTGTCCTTCACCTGATCGGCAACCTTTGCCGCCGCCTCACTGACCTCCCCAACAACCTTCCCGGCGGTTTCGGTGGCGTCGGCACTCACTTTGTTGACCGTTTCTTGGGCATTTTTCGCCATAGTTTCTGCCCGCTCTTTGAGATCATTCACCATGTCTGTCATCTCGTTCGTTCCTTTTTCTGTTGGTTTTAGTGTGTTTGTATCCGTCTTGGCTGTTTGCGTTGCAGGGTTCTTCCGCGCTGCCGTCGTCTTTGGCGTTTTCCCCTCCATCTTTGGTTCGCTAGGCGTTTTAGGGGTTTTCTTGGCGGGCATTGCGCGTCATTCCTTTTCGATAACTGCCTTATATATCTCTATACGCACTATTTTTCACAAGGTTGCGCGTTCTAAATCCAGTTAATCCAATGAGGCGTTTCGTCGCTGCCCTCACCCCCTGGCACCTCTCTCGCAAAGGGGCTGAGGGGGGGAAAGACGGGCGACCCTATGGGATCGCCCCTACGGGGATGCGCTGTAGGGATGCCCCAGGGGGCATCCCTACACATCGAGGCATCACCTGCAATCAGCGGATGTTACGCCCCGTACTCGCGCACGAGGTGCGGAGGGTAAGTCAACCATGGGATTCCATGGTTGGGGTTCATCGTCTATCCTACCCATCGTCAGCTCAAGCCGCGAAATACGGTAAAATTCACCCGTCGTTTTGTGCGAAACATCCGCCTTTACCGGACGGGGGCAATTCCCTTTGCCGAATTAGACGCCAGCGTGAACGGGTGGGTGAACCATGTCCGTTATGCCAATACCTACCGCTTGGGGTGACATCTCTTTAGGTCACATCCCATTCGGGGCAGCGAGGATCCTTTTCCCTACAGCATTTTTCAAGGAGATTGACCCCTTAGTGGTTGACAGCCCCGCTTATCACGATATACTTGCCGATGGGCTAGGGGGTGGTGATCAAGGGGTAAACGAACGATGCCCGCCCTTCTTGTAAGAAGGCTGGTTGCCGCCCAACCAGTGAGGGTACTGCAAGATATGATCTTTGACCTTCCCCACAGCGCCATTGACGCCGCCGCCGAACGGATCGCCGGCTACATTCGACAGACTCCAGTCATCGCCCCCGGTAAAGGAGACTGGACTCTTGGTGAGGCGGTATTCAAGCTGGAGCTTTTACAGCATACGGGGTCGTTCAAGGCGCGGGGAGCGTTCAACCGCATCCTTATGGCGCAAGCGGCAGGAGCAATCCCCACCGCTGGAGTCATTGCTGCCTCAGGGGGAAATCATGGGGCGGCTGTTGCCTATGCCGCCCGAAGGGTAGGTGTCCCCGCCGAAATTTTTGTTCCAGAGGTGTGTCCTCCGGCAAAGATTCGCCTTCTACAAGAGTACGGGGCAACAGTTAATGTCGTTGGGGCGTTTTATGCCGATTCCTTTGCTGCCAGCATGGAACGCGCCAAACAAACAGGGGCGCTCATCGTCCATGCCTACAACCAGTCGGATGTATTGGCAGGGGCGGCAACGCTCGGACGGGAGTTCGATGGGCAAGCGCCAAACCTTGAGACAGTCTTTGTTGCCGTTGGCGGGGGGGGGTTGATTGCCGGCGTTGCCGCTTGGTATGCCGGACGCGCCCGCGTGATCGGCGTTGAGCCAGAGAGCGCCCCATCGCTTTCAGCGGCATTGGCGGCGGGTGAACCCGTTGACGTGGAGATTGCGCCGGAGGGAATCGCCCGCGATTCCTTAGGGGCGCGGCGCGTGGGCGATCTTCCCTTTGCCATTGCCAAACGGTATGTGGATCGGGTGATCCTCGTCAAAGATGCCGATATTCAAGCGGCGCAGTATGCCCTTTGGGATTCGCTGCGGATCGTCACGGAACCGGGTGGGGCGGCGGCATTGGCGGCACTGTTAGGGGGATATTACACACCCCGATCTGATGAACGAATCGGGGTCGTTTTGTGTGGGGCGAACACCAACCCGCAGAGCGTTGTTCACGGGGGGTGAAAGGGCGCGTGCCTTAGCGCACGCTTTCAATGACCATCTGCTTATACTGCCAGTAACTCTCGGTGAGACTGACCTTCAAGGTATGGGGGTTATCCAAGCGGCGGCTTTCCAACCGCAGCGATTTCAACCGCTGGCGGGCATACGCCTTTACCTCTGGCAGGGATGGCGGGGTGTAGACCAACTGCCCATTTTGGAAGATGGGGACATGAATCGTCTCGACGGTATCGAAATTCTGGTAGAGCGTTTGCTGGAGAGGGTTTTTCGGATTCACGCCCAAGATTTTCATCCCCGGCTCGATTACCTCCTCTGGGAGACAAATAAGCTCTCCAACATGAAAGCCGCTGCGGGTGAGCCGAACGACCTTTTTCAGACCCGGATTCGTCACCTTTTCCGGTTGAGCAGAGAGTTTTACACGGGGGAGCCATAATTGGTTGGGCGACTCACCCTCTGCCACCGCCACAAGTTTGTAAACTCCGCCTAAGGCAGACTGATCCCCGCCGGTGACGAGTTCCGTCCCCACCCCGAAGCTGAGCCGATCAATGACCGCCTCGGCAGCGATTTTTTCAATGGGAAAACCCACTTGGAGCGCGATTTCACGCAAATAGCCCTCATCGCGCACATTACGCCGAATTTCATTGTGGATCATGGCGATTTTCCGCTCGTCAAGGTCGTTGCTGAGGACAATGCGCAAGGTAGGCATCGCCGCTGCCTCAAACAAAACATGGGCAATAATCGACCAATAGACAAGATCGCCGGAGTCAATGCGCACGCCTCGTGCTTGCAAGCCTTTCTCGCGCATGTCCGCCGCCACCTGAATGGCATTGCGCAGCCCTTCGTAAATGTCGTAGGTATCGACCAAAAAGAGGGCATTTTGGGGGAAGATTTCGGCGTAATGCTGGAAGGCATCGCGTTCATCGGGGTAAAACATGACATAGCTGTGGGCGTGTGTGCCGGCAATGGGGATACCGAATTCCATGCCAGCGAGGACATTGCTGGTGGCATCCGCCCCGCCGATGTACGCGGCGCGGGAGGCAGTTAACGCGCCATCGACGCCCTGCGCCCGCCGCAGCCCAAACTCTAAGACCGGTTTATCCTCAGCGTTGAATTTGACATGGCTGGCTTTGGTGGCGATCAGGGTGGGGAAGTTCAGCAGTGTCAGGAGGGCGGATTCGATCAACTGGGCTTCTTCGAGGGCAGCGATGACACTCACGCCATGGACGCCGGGGAGCAGCACTTCCCCTTCGCGCATGGCGGAGAGCGATCCGGTGAACCGCAGCGCAGCAAGATGGGCGAGGAAGGCATCGTCAAACAACCCCGTCTGGCGTAGATAGGCGAGGTGTGCCTCGGTGAAGCGAAGCGTCTGAAGGTATTGAATGACCTGATCCAAGCCAGCAGAGACGGCGTACAACCCACCAAAGGGGGCAGTACGATAGAAATACTCAAAGGCGACGACCCGGCGGTGTTGGTTTGTTTTGAAATATGCCGACATCATCGTCAATTGGTAGAGGTCGGTGAGCAAGGCGTTGATCTGGGCATTCAGCATATGGTTTCACCTTTCTTGGATATGCTATACAATACGGGAACAAACGCCGTCCGGCAAGGTGAGTAGTTGCACGATGAGTAAAATTAAGCGCTATGTCCTTCATGAGAGCGCCCATATCGCGCCCTTCAACCAGCCCGCCCGCGAACTAAACGTGCTGAACAAGCCAATTTGGTTGGCACAGCGAGATAACCTTGCCCCCTACTGCGAAGTCGAAGTCCCCATAGAGGCAATGAACGATCTCCCCACCACGCCAGAGGAGATCATCGTTTACCGTGATAACCTCTACTTTGACGCCGATTTCGTGAACGATTTTGTGGAAGCGGCGCGGAAAGCGGCTGTCCCCTGTCGGGTTGCCATCCGTTCTACCGAGACGGATCAAGCGTTTGCCACGTACTGCTTGCCGCTGGCGCGGAATCTTCAGGCAGTGAACAAGAAATCGGAAAATGGCATTGTGCGCAGCGGTCATACCCGCGAGGAGGTTGATTATTACCTCTTTGATCTGTGGTATTTCCCGCGAGGCTACCAGCCCGGCGCCCCGATTAGCCCGCTCCATATGAAGCTGGACTCCGAAGAAGTCGGATTTTATTCCGTTCCCGACTACATGAGCAATCGGGGTGATCTGACGCATTGGATGACGAAGCGGACAATCATCAGCGTGGAGCATTGGCTGCACCTGTTTTTCGCCAATGTTCCGATGGGGATTTTTTCCATCGGACATCGTTTTGAACACAAGCAAAAGAACAGCAATCTGTTCACCCTGAAGGTGTTGATGCGGGCGCTGATCGAGCAGACCCAACTTCTCTCCAGCGCGGAACTCGTCCATGTGGGGCGCAACTGCACGATCAACCCGACGGCGATTATTCAGGGTCCCGCTTTCATTGGGGATAACGTCACCATTGGGGCAGGGGTGGTCATCCAAAACTGTTATATCGGGAATAACGTCAACATCGATCAAGGCTCACAGCTTATGCTGAGCGTGATCGGAGACGGTTGTTTCATCCCCTTCCGGGCGTCGCTGTACCTCACCGTGCTGATGGAACACTGCATCGTTGCCCAGAATACCTGTTTGCAGATGTGTGTCATTGGGCGAGGGAGTTTCATCGGCGCGGGGTCAACCTTCACCGATTACAACCTGCTGCCAAAACCGCTGGAAGTGGAGGCGATGGATGGCACGCGAGAGCGCGTGGGACAGCCCGTGTTAGGGAGTTGCGTTGGGCATAACTGCCGCATTGGATCGGGGATGGTTGTTTACCCTGGACGGATGATTGAATCGGATGTAATTTTATTCGCCAAACCAGACCGGCGCATCGTGCGGAAAAATATCAGTTTCGAGGAAAGCGATCACCACGACCTACGCCCAGAGATCGCCCGTCTGCACAAACCAAAATACCCCCGCCTTGTGCAGGGGGAAGGGGAAGTGCCGTTCTTGGAGAGTTGGTAGAGAGGGGAACATCTTATGAAAAAAAACGACGCCACGCAGAACACCACCCCAAAGAGCAAGAAGGACAAGGGGTTCACCGCCGAAGAACGCGCCGCGATGAAAGAGCGTGCGAAGGAGCTAAAGTCACCCGCACGTGGGGGCAAAGCCGGCGCAGAAAGCGAGGTGCTGGCAAAAATTGCTGAGATGCCAGAACCAGATCGCACTCTCGCTGAGCGCCTCCATGTAATCATCAAAGCGAACGCACCAACGCTCTCCTCGAAACTCTGGTATGGGATGCCCGCCTATGCTAACAAGGACGGTGCGGTTGTTTGCTTCTTCCAAAGCGCCCTGAAGTTCAACACGCGGTACGCGACGCTCGGCTTCAGCGACAAGGCAAACCTCGATGAAGGTGATCTGTGGTCGGTTGCCTTCGCGCTGAAGGCGTTGAACGCCGCTGAGGAGACAAAAATCGCCGCACTGGTGAAGAAGGCGGTCAGTTGAGGGCTGAACTTAGCCTTATCAACATTTTAAAGCCTGTCCCCAGATTTCAGCGAGACCTTCGGTGTGCTGGTAACTCTCGTAAAGTTTGTTTATCGCATCGGCAGGGCGCAGGGAATTCAACCGCTCATGGATGAGGGCAGTATTTTCAGGATCAAGTTCAACGCCAAGCGCCCGTCGCCCAAGCTGTTTTGCCGCGATAAGGGTTGTCCCTGTTCCAGCGAAGGGATCAAAGACGAGATCACCCACCTTGCTAGAGGACAGGATAAGGCATACCAAGAGGGCGAGGGGCGCTTGCTGTTTGTGGAAACGCTCTCCGTTTGGGCGGCGGATTGCCTCATCGCCAGCAAAATAGCCTGAGGTCAGTTCTCGAATATCATCCCACACATCGGTAACGTACATGCCCGTTTCGCGCTCATATTTTTCGTTGGCAAGGCGCGGTGGGGCGATGCGCAAGCGATGAAAGACTCGTTTTTTGACGCCCTTTGTGGCATAGGCAATGACCTGATAGGCTTTGCCGTAACGTTCTGTAGAGGGGACAGGCGATGTTTTCTTCTTCCAAATGATCAGATTTTGAAGTGTCCAGCCCGCCTCTCGCAGACAGGCTAAAACGCGCTCTGTATTTTTCTCCCGCTGCATAAAGTAGACTGCTCCACCGGGCAATGTGTGTTGGTGGGTAAGCGAACACATCTCTGTCATCCAGCGCCAATAGGTTTTATCAGGTAGGTTGTCGTTATGCGCGGCGTAGTCTTTCCCCTGATTAAAGGGCGGATCAAGGAAGGTGAGCGCTAAATCAGAAGGCATCTCCTCACAACGGAGATAATCGAGGGAGTGTCCTTGAACCACAGTGATCGACATGCCCGTTCCTCCCTTCTCTCTCTCTAATTCGTCACGGTGAAGGTGAATCGTTCCGACGCCGTTCGCCCATCGGGGAGTTTCACGACGACATCGACAAACCAATCGCCGCCCATCGTCCACTCGAAGGGGACGTTATAAACCCCCTTAATTCCGCCGCTGAGGAAGCCGATCTCTTTCGCCATCCCCGCGTGGCTCATATCGCCGGTGATCGTCACGCTGCCTTCAGCAAGGGGCAGTCCGCCGGCGTCCGTCACGGTAACGACCATATCGACCTTGCCCACCGTCAGCGCTGAAGGGTGTAGCGTGATGCGCAGATCAACGCTTGGGGTGGGGGTGGGCTGTGCCGAGGTGCGACAGCCCGCGATGAAAAGATAGAACAGAAAGAGGATGATGCAGCGGACGCGCTGTGCCATCTCCACACGGGGAAGATAACCCATGATCGCTAATCTTCCTCGTCCAGTTTTAACACCGCCATGAACGCCTCTTGTGGCACTTCCACACTGCCGATCATCTTCAGGCGGCGCTTCCCTTTTTTCTGTTTTTCCAAGAGTTTTTTCTTGCGGGTGATGTCGCCGCCATAGCACTTTGCCAGAACGTCCTTGCGCTGCGCCTTCACATCGGCACGACTGATGATTTTCCCCCCGATTGCCGCCTGCAAGGGAATCACAAACTGCTGGCGCGGGATCAGTTCTTTCAACTTGGAGACCAAGCGCTGCCCCTTGTGTTGGGCGTCGTCACGGTGAACGATCATCGCCAACGCATCAACGGGGATGCTGTTGACAAGAATGTCCATCTTGACCAGTTTATCGGCATGGTAGCCCTCAAACTGGTAATCCAGACTGGCATAGCCTTTTGTCCCCGATTTCAGCCGATCATAAAAATCAACGATGAGTTCTGCCAGGGGGATCAGGTAGCTGACATTCACACGGGATTTATCGAGGTATTCCATGCTCAGGTATTTCCCTCGCCGCTTCGTAACGAGTTCCATCACCACCCCGATGTAGGTATCGGGCATGAACACATTGATTTTCATCCAAGGTTCAAGCACTTCGATGATATGGCTCTCATCGGGCATTTGTGCCGGACTATCGACATGCACCACGTCCCCATTGCGCAGTTTCACTTGATATTCCACACTGGGGGCGGTGACCAGAATATCGAGATCGTATTCCCGTTCCAGCCTCTCTTGGACAATATCCATGTGGAACAAGCCGAGGAATCCACAGCGAAAGCCAAAGTTCAAGGCTTGCGAATTTTCCGGTTCATAAACGAGCGCCGCATCGTTCAGTTGAAGGCGATCCAACGCTTCGCGCAGGGCGGGGTAATCTTCGGCATCCACCGGGTAGACCCCCGCAAAAACCATCGGCTTTGCCTGTGAATAGCCGGGCAGCCCTTCGGAGGCGGGTTGGTTTTTGAGGGTGATCGTATCCCCCACACGGCATTCGCGGACGGTTTTCAAGCCAGTGGCGATATAGCCCACTTCGCCCACACTCAGTTGGGTGAGCGGCTGCATTGTGGGGCTAAACGCGCCAAACTCGACCGCCTCATACTCAACCCCCGTCGCAATCATCCGCAGCGGTTGGCGGGTTTTCAAGGTTCCGCTAAAGACACGAACATAGGCAATCACGCCCTTGTAGCTGTCGTAGTGGCTGTCAAAGATCAGCGCTTGGAGCGGCGCATCGGGATCGCCCTTTGGGGGGGGGACGCGCTCCACGACGGCTTCGAGAATTTCCGCCACGTTCAGCCCCGTCTTGGCGCTGACCATGATCATCTTCTCTTTTTTAATGCCAAGCAGGTCTTCCAGTTCTTGGGCGATCTCATCTGGGCGGGCGGCGGGGAGGTCAATCTTGTTGATGACGGGGATGATCTCTAAATCCGCGTCAAGGGCAAGGTAGAGATTTGCCAATGTTTGCGCTTCAATGCCCTGACTGGCGTCCACGACCAGCAGCGCCCCCTCACAGGATTTCAGCGCACGGCTGACCTCGTAGGTGAAATCGACATGACCGGGGGTGTCGATCAGGTTCATAATATAGGCTTGCCCATTGCGGGCGGTGTAGTTCATGCGCACCGCCGAGGCTTTGATCGTCACCCCGCGCTCGCGTTCCAAGTCCATGCTGTCGAGGACTTGCGCTTGCATTTCGCGTTCGGAGATCGTCCCCGTAATTTGGAGAAGGCGATCTGCTAGGGTGCTTTTGCCGTGATCGATATGGGCAATGATGCAGAAATTCCGCAGATGATTCATGAAACATCTCAGTAGGGTACAGTTGCGAGTCTTCCCGATTATAGCGGAGGATGGGGGGATTGTGCAGGCTGAGTAAGACGGTGGGATACCTTGAGAAGGGCGGCACTAGCCGCGCCGCAACCGATAGCGCAGCCAGCGCCAAGCGATCCCCACCATGTGTTGCCAATAGCGCGGATACCCTTTGAACAGCGGCAGGTGATAGCGCTCTCGAATATAGCCCTGACGGGGGATGATTACCCGCAGCAAAAAGGCGACACGTGCCGCCCAGGAGAGCTTTCCTAAGCGCCGCGCCGTCCGTTCCACACCCTCTACGCCACTGATCAGCTTGCCTTGCCGCGCCCATTCCGACGCCGTTCGCTCGTTTTTCAAGGTGATAAAGATCGATTCGGGAAGGATCGTCCCAAAAGCCCTTTGTGTGTGCTGTAACGCCCGTTCAAGGGCATACGTCCACTCCAAGCGGGCTGCCCCCGCCGCTGCTGCTGTCCAATCGATGCCGCGTTCCACAAGCAGGTGAATGTCGAGCAAATGGCGTAAATCAAGCCCCTGTTCACGATCATGAAGGATCAGATGGGCAGCCAAATGCAGCAGCGATGCCTCCGGGTTGAAGATGGTGAAGCCGCCCATCTGTGCCGTCTGCATCCAGAACCACGCCAACCCATTCGCGCTCAGCAGGGCAGGATCATTTACCAACGTAAAGTGAATCTCTACCGAGAGTGTTCCATCGCTCAGTTGATAATGGTGCATGAGCGCCGCCACTGCCGCCTTATCGATGACCCCCAATGTCCCTTGCCCGCCCTCATAAAGATGAAAGCCTACCTCTTCCGCCGCCCTGAGCGCCCCTTCGATTGCCTCAAAAGGAACAAGTACATCGAGATCGATCATCGGGCGTAACGCAGGGTCGGGGTAAATTGTGAGACCAAGCGCCGCCCCTTTTAGCCAGATTGTGGGAATGGCTGCCGCCCGCAGCGCGGTTTCAAGGCGGTGTTGGGCGCGGCGCAAGGCAAGCGAACGGATTGTATGCGGCACGGCAGCAGCGGGGGCGGCGGCGAGCTCAGGCGTTTTCAGGATGTCAGGGGTGGTCGTTTTGACCGCCCAGACAAGCATCGGGAGCAGCCCCTCGCGTTCGGCGTGGGCAATCAACGCCCCCCAAAGGGAAGGGGGAATCTCGGCAGCGGTGCGCCGTTTGGTAATGAGTGCGGCGAGGATGGGGGAGAGTGATAATGGGTTGCTCATGAATCAGCAATCCTACCACGCCGTGTCCATGCTACAATCCCCACTGACTATGTGGGAGATGCCGCCCGATGACGACCACACCACTTGTATCAGCCGCTTCCTCAGGACTCATTGCCCGCCGCTATCGCCTTGATGCTCCCATCGGGCAAGGCGGGATGGGGACAGTTTTCCGAGCGCATGACCGTCTTACGGGGCGCTCTGTAGCGCTCAAGCGCGTCCTCCCTGATGGGGGGCAGGTTGGCAGCGATGCCAGCGAAACCGACCTTCGCGCTATCCTCGTCCGCGAATTTCAGACCCTCGCCGCGCTCCGCCACCCTAACATCATCAGCATTCTTGATTATGGCTTTGACGACGCCGGCGCTCCCTTCTTCACGATGGAACTTTTAGACGCCCCACAAACGCTGATCGCCTATGGGCGCGATCTCCCTGTCACCGGGAAGGTAGCCCTTTTGATCGATACGCTGCGGGCGTTGGTCTACCTTCATCGGCATGGAATCATCCACCGTGACCTAAAACCCGGGAATATCCTCGTCAGCGAAGGGCGCTTGCGTGTCTTGGATTTTGGGACTGCGGCGCACCGAGCAGATATTGAGGCGGGGGCAGGGACGCTTGCCTATATGTCGCCAGAGGTGCTGCGCGGCGGGGTGGCAAGCGCTGCCTCTGATCTCTACGCAGTGGGCGTGATCGCCTATGAACTGCTCACCGGGAAATTCCCCTTTGATACTGACAGCACTGCCCGTTTCGTCGATCAGGTTCTCTATTTGGGGGCTGACCTCTCGCCCCTTCCTGATAGTGCGCTGAAGGTTGAAGTGCTTACCGCCAAAAGCGTTGAAATTATCCCCTTCACAGACGATTCCCCTCCAGTGAGCAAGGATCGTCTGCGCACACCATCCTTGCGAGGGGTAGTTGGGCGGCTCTTGGCAAAGTCGCCTCAAGACCGTTATGCCGAGTCCCTGAGCGCGATCCTTGAGCTGTGCGAGGCGGCAGATTTGCCCTATCCAGAAGAAACAGCCGCCCACCGTGAGAGCTTTCTTCAGGCATCCCGCTTTGTGGGGCGGGAGGAAGAACGGCAAGCGCTGACAAATGCGGTCAACGACGCCCACGCTGGCAAAGGCGGTCTATGGCTGATTGGCGGCGAATCTGGCGTGGGAAAATCCCGCCTGATGAACGAGATACGGATCACCGCCGCAGCGCGGGGAATGTTGATCATGAGCGGGCAGGCGGTCAGCGAAGGGGTGATCCCTTACGGGCTGTGGCGAGAGGTAATCCGCCGGGTGGCACTCTACATTGATCTGACCGATCTTGAGGTGGCAATTTTATGCGCCATTGCTCCCGATTTGCCCTCCCTTTTAGGGCGGGAAATTTCCGCTGCGCCCCACACTGAAGGCAAAGCGGCGCAGGTGCGGCTTTTTGCCACGCTTACCGAAGCCTTTCGGCGCTTGCCCGGGACGGCGGTGATCCTTTTGGAGGATTTGCAATGGGCGGACAGTGGCAGCCTTGATCTGCTGACATGGCTAGGGGGCAGCCTTGCCAAAGAGTCGCTGCTCGTTGTCGGAAATTACCGCAACGATGAAACCCCGCAGCTGCCGGAGACACTCCGAGGGGGACATCCACAGGTCATTCACCTCCAACGCTTTAGCCCAGAGCATATCGAGACGTTGACGGCGTTCATGTTAGGCGAGGCGGGTCATGAGCCGGCGATTTTAGAGCTTTTGAACCGTGAGACAGAAGGGAACGCTTTCTTTCTTGTGGAGGTTGTCCGGGCGCTGGCAGAAGCAGCCGGACGGTTGGAGCGCGTCCGTGATATGACTTTGCCCGCGCATGTTTACGCGGGGGGGATTCGTCAGGTGGTAGCGCGGCGCTTGGAGCGCGTTGCCGAGGCGGATCGCCTCGTGCTGACCCTCGCCGCGCTGATTGGGCGAGGCATAGACGAGGAAGCGCTGCGCTGTGCGCATCCGACATGGGAAATTTGGGATGTTCAGGAATGGCTGCGCCGTTGTGCCGAGGCGGGTGTTCTTGATGTGGCAGAAGGGTGTTGGCGCTTCGCTCATGACAAGCTGCGGGAAGTCTGCCTTGAAACGATTCTCGCGGAAGACCGTCCGGCGCTCCATCTCCGCGCCGCTGATGGCTTGGAAAAGGCGCACGCGGTGAATCTAACACCCCATTACGCGGCGCTGGCGTACCACCTTCAAGAGGGGGGAGAACACATCCGCGCCCGCGAATTCTGGACGTTGGCGGGCGATACCTCGGTGACCCAGTTTGCTCATGACGATGCCCTCAAATACTATGGCAATGCCTTGCGCCTGACCCCTGAAGACGATCACCGCATCCGCTATGACCTCCACCTAAAGCGCGTCAACATGAGTGTGCGCCGCAGCGCCATAGAGATTGTTGAGGCAATACTGCGCGATCTGGCGGGGGAAGCCGCCTATCTAGGCGATGCAGAACGCGCTACCACCGCCTTGAAAGCAGCGCAGCACGCCGGTTCGGTCAGTGATTACCCCACCGCCGAGGGGCGATCCCTTGATGCGATTCAGTTAGCACCCGATGATGATGGCTTGCAGATTGCCGCCCGAATCGTCCTCGGTGAGAGCTACCACCATCGGGGGCGTTATGAGGAGGCAGACGCTTGCTTTCAAGAGGGCTACACCATTGCCAAGCGGCGCGACTGGCTGAATGAACAGGCGCACTGCCTGAACAATCAGGGGGCATGGCGCTACGATGCTCAACGGATTAGCGAGGCGCTCCCCTTTTATGAGGAGGCACTCAGCGCCGCCCGCGCCGCCGGAGATTGGGCAACCCAATGTGACGCCCTCAACGGGATTGGCATGACGACAGCAAACCTTGATTTTGAACGGAGCTTAACGGCATTTGAGGGGGCGCTGGTACTGGCAAAACGCGCCTCGGATCGCCTTCGTATGGGGCGTGCCTACAACAACCTCGGAACGGTGTCCTCGCAACACGGCTTTCTAAGTCAGGAAATTCGCTATTCGCTGGATGCCGCCGATCTGCAACGGAGCATTGGGAACAAGCGTGGCGAGTCGATCTCGCTCTATAACCTCGGTATGGCGATGCTCGATGTGGGGCGCAATGAGCTAGGGCGTCTGTATGCTAACCATGCTATCGCCATTTCCCGCGAGATTGGTGAGCGGACGTTGGAGGCATTTTTCCTTGCCGAAGGGGCGTATAGCGATTACTGTGAGGGGGACTATGAAACGGCGCTCACCAGTTTGGGAGAAGCGATCCAGCTTGCCCGTGAATTGAACGCCAGCGGCACACTAGCCGGGGCGCTCTCCCTGAGTGGGCGCGTGTTGTTGGCGCTTAAGCGCTATGACGAAGTGTTCCCTTACGTTGAAGAGGTGAGCGCCATTGAACGAGATAGAAACATGGGAGCGAATGATTTTGCCTTTCTGGTGCGCCTTCTCGCCTTAGAGGGGCAAGAGCAGAGCGATCAGGTGCGCCCCGCCCTGACGGAACTCTATGAACGGTTGAAGGCGATGGAGTTCAGTCCGGGCTACAAGGGGGCGTGGGCGCTGCTGGAAGGCGGCAAGCTGCTCACCCGCTGCGGCGACCCTCGTGCCGCTGACGTGATCAGCCACGCGGCGGAAAAACTGAAAGAACGTCTCGCCAAGATTGAAGAAGATGATCTCCGCCGCGATTACTTGAAGATTCCCGTTCATGTGGAAATTCTCACCCTTGCTGGTCAGGCGCTGGCGTCATAGCCTTCGGAGGGCTGTGGTAGAATCACCACAGTGCAAATATACAAAGGACACGCGACCATGTATTCAACACGCTGTACAAGCTGTGGTCAGTTGATCCAGATGAAGACGGAAGAAATCCAAGCGGCAATCAGCGAGGCAGAGGCGGCGGGACACACCACCTACCAAATGCCTTGCCCAAAATGCCGCCGTCCGGTGAAGATGACGGTGAAGGCGCTCAAATTGAAGCTGCCCCGCGCCGTGCCGGAATCCCTTGATGGGCGAGGGGATGGGCAAGACGAAGCGTGAGGCGCTACGCCAGCCATGCCCTCCATGTGATCCTCACCGAGGGAGGGGCGCTCAGCCGCGCGGATGGTGCGGCTGAACGTCTCCACCGCATTCAGGTGATCGATGCCATTCTAAAGACCCTTGAGTCCGATGCGCGGCTGACGCACTTCACCCTCATTGGCGGCACACGCCGACTGGAAGATTACCTTACCCTTCGCCCCGAACACTTCCCCCTGATCGAGATGGCGATTCGGCAGCGGCGTTTGATCCTGAATCCGGTGCTGCTCATGCCAACGGCGACCTTCAGCCCAGAGATGCTGATTCGGACGCTTCTTTTGGGCGGACAAAGCGCCGCTGCCTTCGGACGGTTTCACCCCGCCTTGATCCTCTCGGCGCTGCCGTCTGAACTCCCCCAGATTGCAGCGGGCTTTGGACAATCTACCCTTCTTATGCTCACCCCATCAGCGGACACCGCCACCATGTCGCCTGTATTCCCGCTCTTATCCCAACAGCAAGGCGATGATGGAACAGTCCTGATCGTGGCGAGGGCGCTTTCCCTCAACGCCCTGATCGGTGCGCGTGAACAGTGGACGGCGGGAGCGACCAGCCGCCACCTAGCGGCTGATCTGGCATGGGAAGAAGGTGTTTTAGATAGTTTGAACGCCACGATACCCACCAAGCCTGACGAGCGTTTCCTCAGCCATGCTCCCGCCTTTCTTCGCGCCATTCAGGGAGATACACAGTCGGAAGCGCTCGCACCGCTCGCCATCCCAAATCAGCCTCACACCTTCACTGAGGGCGAACGCCTCTTACGCGAGGTCATTGAACCCGCCGCTGTCCTCGCCCACTATGGTGCGTTACCAATGACTTTTCCCCGTCCGACGGCACTGATTCGCAGCTTGTGGACAGAGGTAATTCACGCTCATGTGGGAGACAGGTCGCCGCGCCTTGATATCGCCGCTTATGCCGCTGTCCTCGCCAGCGGGCGAGAGTCGCCTCTCAATGATGCCGTGCGGGTGGAGGGAGAAAAATTTCGGATCATGGCGGTGAAACCCGCCGAGGGCGGCGCAGGGTGGGTTGTGCGCGGGGTGAACGAGGGAGTAGAGCCAGCCTATGTCACGCTGACGCCCTTCCGCCCCTTTAGGCGTGTCGCTGTCTTGCGCATGGACGAGACGCCAACGGGCGGCGTGATGGGCGTGGAGAAAGACGGGGCGATCCGCTTCAAAGCTGCCCCCAAACGCATGTTGACCTTTGGGTTCGGGGACTCCTGAGCTATTTATGGTGAGTCGTCCCCCTCACGGAGCGGGACGGCTCACAAGCCCTAGAAAAACGTCCCTTCCCCGCTTGGGCGTTGGACAATCGCATTAGGCAGGAATTGAAGGGATTCTTCGCGTGCCGTCGCCAACAAAATCTGCACCTGATCGCCAAACTCATCATGAATGTTGACCAGATCGCGCATCATGGCGATTAGGTCGGCATTATCCACCTCGGCGGTGCCGGGGGTATCAATGATCAGAAAGCCCGGATGTTTCCCCAACCCTGCCCGCACTTGAATCAGCATCAGGGCAAGATGGAAGGCAACCTTGAATTTGACTCGTTCACTGCGGGCAAGATCGTTATGGGCGACATGAATTCCCCCTTGAACAAGCCGCACATAACGCTTTTCGTCAATGATCACCCGTTCCAGATCGGGCAAGCCGAAGTCTGTCGCCAATTGGACGACGAGGGCGGTCAGCGCGTTGTAGACGTTTTGGTACATCGAGTAAACAGATTCGTCGGCGATGCCGGCGGCGGTTTGTAGGATGACATGCCACAGCGCCGCCGTCTCTACCTCGCGTTGTTCGGCTTCCACATCGGCTTGGCTGCGCTGAAGTTGATCGAGACTGCCCTCAATCTGCCCCTTTCGCACGAGCAAATTGGCGTAAGAGGCGGTAAATCCTCGCCGCGCCTGATCAACGCTTGATTCCAACGCCTTTCCCAAGCGGGCGATTTCCTCTCGCTTGGCGTTGATCAGCGTCTCCCGCGAGGCGATATCCTCGGTAATCCGTTTCAGCGTTTTCTTCAGCGCCGAAATTTCCTCATCACGCTCTGCCAAAATGACCTTTACATCGCCGGTGGTGCGTGCTGCTTGAAGGGGTTGGTGGCAGACAAAACAGACGTGTTCATCGCGTTCCTTTGCCAACCGTTCGGGGGAATCAACCTGCGCCTCACAGTGGGGGCAGCGGACGATGGCGAGGCTGTTGATCAGGTAGCGAACCTCGCTTTGTTCCTTCAGGGCTATCTTTTCCCGTTCGGCGTCAAGGATGTCTCGTTCCGCCTCGGTCCGTTGGGTGTGCAACGCAGCAATTTCTTCCGTCAGGCGGTTTTGCTCGGCAAGAATGGATGCGCGGCGCTCTCGTGTGGCAACAAGGGCAGAATCATCCTCAACCGCCGTCGGCTCGTGCTGCATGATCTGAAGCGCCCCTTCAAGGTCGGCACGTTCTTGCTCCAAACGAAGGATTTGCTCAGCAATCCCCGCTTGTTTGCCGCTGACACGGGCGCGGGCGCGTCCAAACGCCTCTCGTGCAAAATCCGCCTGAACCTGAATCTCAGCGACAGCACGGGCATGATCAACGCCCAACATCATTTCCAAAATCTTGCGATCTTGGCGTCCGTAGCCCTTTTGCGGATCGATGATCAGATCGTCGTAGGAGTCGTCCTCAATTTGGATAGCATGGGCATAGGTGCGCCATGTTGTGCTGTGAGCGTGGAGGTCAGGATCGTCTTTTGCCGCGCCGTGTGCCGTCCAACGCAGCGAGGTGATCCCTAATTGGGTCATGAAGAAGGAATCAAGCGCATCGCGCATTTCATCACGGCTTTTGTAGCGCAAGACGGGCGGGGCAAAGCCAAGATCAATCTGATCAAGGTCATGATAGCCGCTGAACACCCCTCCGCTAATCAGTTCGCCGCTGCGGTTTACCCGACTGGTAAACTGCTCCCCGCCGATCCGAAAGCAGACAATAACATCGGTAATCCACCCCCGGATACGCTTTGATATGCCACTATCTGACCCCGTGAGCGCCCAGACAACGGCGTTCAAGATCGTGGATTTTCCCGATCCATTTTGCCCCACCCATGCCCACAATCCCGTGCTGAGATCGCGCTGGTAATCAAATTTGCGTGTGGCGCCGCTTTCTGTGCGGCGTTTTTCCCCCAAGATGCGCAATTTTTCGATCAGCAAGCGCCCTTTGGGTTCGGGGACGGCTTGGCGCAAATATTCATGAACGCCGGCATCTTGCAACACATCACGAATGATCTCCGGGGTGATGTGGGGATGGTCTTTGGCAAGCTGCCCTGCCGTCTCCGCCACCAACCGATCAAAGGTGAGCATCAGGGAGCGCACAGCGGGGAGAGCATCTGCCCCATGCACCCCATTCAGCCCGTTTGGTTTCGGGTTGGAACTGTTAGAACTGTTGGAACTGTTCGTCATAGCGTTTTTGAATCACCGAAATAAGGGGTGTGGAGGCGGCAGCTACAGGGGACATTCCCAGGTAGGGCATTGCCGCTAAATCATAGGAATCCAAGATATGCCAAAAATCACGCACGATCTGACACTGCTGATGATACCAAGCAAAACTAGGCGCTTCCGCCAAAATCTGGTGAGCGAGGGCGATGCCCCGCGTCTCTAGGACAATCTGGTGCGATCCGCCTTTCGTGAACGAGGGGCGATCACTGATCACCGCACGGCTGGCGAGGTTGCTTAGGATGAGGTTCATTTCCCCAGAAATCCCCCAGGGCTTGTAGGCTGTGCCGGGCAGGGCAACGCGGTGAACTTCGGCGTTTGCTGTCCTCAGCAGACCATCAAGGATACTTCGTAGGGCGTCTTGTTGGTCGCTGAGACGGGCAGGCTTGTATTTCAGCGCATCCAGCAGGGCAAGGGCAAGATGCCCAGGCTCGCGCACCCAAAAATCGAACCGTCCTAAGCGTGTGAAGGAATCAAACAAATAGGTTTCGCCGTCAAACAGCCCTTGTGAACGCTCACCACCGACATAAAGGACGAGGATGAGCCGCGCCGCATGGCGTTCATAAGCAAACGATTCAAGAGAACGATCAGGTAGTGAATCCATAGTTCGTGCTTACTGTGTGGCAGGGAACGCGCATTATACACGGGCGGGACGCTTTGGGAGAGAGGGAACTGCTCATGGCGATCAGAACAAATTTTCAAAAACACTCTAGTCACAGGCGCTCTGCCATGCTACAATAGGTCTTATGTGCAGCGCACACCCCAATTCATCCGTCTAATCCGTCGATCCCCACCGAAAGGGAGCGTTTCGGTGTACAATGTGTGCATCGTCGCCCACCCAACGTCGTTAGGACACGCCACATTGGAAAGGGAATTGTCTTATGTCGGGCAACCCATTCGGGACACGCAAAACAGACCCCGAAGATAAAGACAAAGAAGAAAAGTCTGGCGAGGAAAAATCGTCCTCGTCCCCCTTTGCCTCGAAATCGGGCAGCAGCCCGTTCAACAAGGGGAGTCTTCTGAACAAAATCGACGATAAAGACAAGAAGGACGACAAGCCCCCAGAACGCCCCGCCACAGGCACATTTAACAAGCCCTTTGGTGGCGGCAGCACGGGGAGTTTTGGAAAACCCGCCGAAAAACAAGAAGATAAGCCATCCTCTCCCTTTGGCGGGAACAAGCCAAGCTCCCCTTTTGGCGGCGGAGGCAACAAGTCCGAGTCAAAACCAACCGAGCGCCCCACCTCAGGGGGGTTCAACACGCCGAGCAAGCCGCCACAATCCGGCACGTTCAACACACCAAAGCCCGCCGGACAAACGGGGACGTTCAACAAACCGAGCAGCCCCTACGGTCAAAAAGACGATCCGCCTAAACGCGAGGAATCAAAGCCTGGCAGCGGTCTGCTTAACCGTTCGCCGTTTGGCGGGAACAAAGCAGACGACAAGAAATCCGAACCCGCTAAGAAGGATGATAAGCCTTCTGGCGGCGGGGGCTTTTTTAACCGCTCGGCATCTGGCGGGAGCAAGCCAGAAGAGAAGAAATCCGAGCCGTTCAAGAAGGATGATAAGCCTTCTGGCGGCGGGGGCTTTTTTAACCGCTCGGCATCTGGCGGGAGTAAACCAGAAGAGAAGAAATCCGAGCCGTTTAAGAAGGATGATAAGCCTTCTGGCGGTGGGGGCTTTTTTAACCGCTCGGCATCTGGCGGGAGCAAGCCAGAAGAGAAGAAATCCGAGCCGGTCAAGAAAGATGATAAACCTTCTGGTGGCGGCTTATTCGGGCGCTTTGGGGGAGGGAAAAAAGATGAGAAAAAGGATGAGAAGAGCGGGTTCAAAACAAGCGCCCCATCGCTAAAAACGCCCGTCCCCACACCGGGTGGAAAACCAGCCGAGAAAAAAGAAGAATCCCCCGCACGGGGGGGATTCTTCGGCGGCCTGACGAATCGCGGCAAAGCGCCCGAACCGGCCAAGAAAGACGACCCCAAAGCCACCGGAACGGCCTCAAAATTGCCCCCTTCTAGCAGCGGGAGCAGCAGTACCGGAAAATCATCGGCGGCGGCGTCCTCCATTGCCCCCAAAGCGCCAGCACTCTCCAATCTGATCAACCGTTTTCGGCGCGGCGGGGCAAAGCCCAACGAAGCGGCGACGGCGGCGGATCGCAAAGCGCTGATCGGTACGGCAAAAGGCAGCACCACCGCGCCCCAAGCACGTCTTGACAACAAACAGGCGAAACCGCTTGACAAAACAGGGACACAAGTCACTGTCCGGCGACGGGGATTATCGCTTGATCAGAAATTAGACGCTGTGGGCTACGCCATGATGGCGACAGCGGTGATCATCTTCTTTGGGTTGATTCAACCCCAAGATGGGACGATGCCTGATGTCTTGGCAAAGATCGCCGGAGGGTTGTTCGGCTATGCCCGCTATGTCATTCCGCTGCCACTTATGGCGGTGGGGGCGTGGCTGTTGGTGCGCCACTTCAAGGACAACCCTTTCCTCGAATTTGATCTGAAACAACTCACTGGGCTGATCGTCCTCTTTATAACGGTGGTGATCACTATCCATGCTGTCGTTTTGCTGAACACCGAGGTCTACTCGTGGGAGGAACTGGATCAGTCCTCTACCGCCCTTGTTGATGCGATGCAAGGCGGTGGATGGGTGGGGCATTTCCTATATGGGGCGCTCATCCGCATCGCCAGCGAATATGGGTTATGGGTTGTTTTGGCGGGATTCCTTGTGGGATCACTTATGGTCACCTTTGAGGTCTCTTTCAAGGAAATTTCCGACACCGTGAAGAATTCGGCGGTGATCTGGCGGCGGCGCTATCGCGGTATGGCAGATCGGCGGCGAGTGTGGGTGGAGAACCGTCGGGTGAAAACACACCTCCGCCAAAATGAACGGGCGGTTCGTCTTGCCGCCAAACAACAAGCACAGCAGCAAGCGCTGGTTGCTTCCCAAGCACAACTCCAAGCACAGCAAACTCAGCAGCAGGCGATTCCTGCTGCCGCATCGTTGGTGACAGCCGCCCCCAGCAGTGGGGCAACCGCCCGCCGCACAGCCACAGAAGGCACGGACGGAAAAACGGCAATCCCGAAGATTGCCCCAGCATTGGCAACGGCAGCAACCGCCGCCCGGTCTACAGGGACAGCGCCTGCCGTCCGCATGACGGGAAGCGCCCCGACTGTGGCAGACGAACCCCCACTGCCACCGCCTCTCAAGCCGACGCCTATTGGCGCACGCTCAAAGCCCGCACTCATAGAGCCAGACCTTGAGCCACCTATGCCAGCGGCGGTCAAGCCCACGCCCATGAGCGCTCCGATGGGGGCGAAATCAACGCCCTTTGGGAAGGCAAAAACTGCGGTGACCGATGAGACGGTAGCCACACCCTCTTTAGAAATGGCGAAGGTGGAACTGCCGACTGAGGTAGAAAAAACCGTTCCGGTGGTCGAATCGAAAGCCGAGGCAAAAGCGAACGAACCGCCTAAATCGGCTTTCGGCGGAAAGTTCGGGGCAGCCCCTGCCACTGGGGGGAAACCCTCTGGTCTATTCAGCAATGCCCCTACTACAGACGATAAGGCGGAAAAAAGCGCTGAGACACAATCTGCGTTGGAGACCACAGCCGCTCTGAACGAGGCAGCAAAGGTCGAATCAAAGCCTGCACCAGCAAGCGTTGGTAGACCGGGCGGCATGTTTGGAAAGCCCGCCGAGGCAAAACTATCCCCGAAAGAAGATTCCGCGGCAGTAAAGGCAGAGGCATCAGCCACCCCCACGCCGCCACCCACGTTGCCCACCGAGCGCCTTGCGGGTGTGGGGAAACCACCCCCCACGCCAGGGGAAAAACCAGCCTCGTCGCCCTTTGGGACGAAAGCGCCCTTTGGGGCAAAACCGGCAACAGGGGCATTTAATAAGCCAACTGAGAGCGCAGCCGATGCGCCCAAGACCGCAGCGCCGCCCACCACTCAGGCTGACGTGAAACCCGCCGAAAAGAGCGCGGGAAAAGGGGAGGAAAAGCACGCTCCGTTTGGGAAGCCGGCTGCCACCGCCAGTTCACCAGCGAGTTCCCCCTTTGGAGCAAAAGCGCCCTTCGGGAGCAAACCTGCCAGCGGAACATTCGGGAAGCCAGCGGAGGCATCTACCCCCGCGATGAACACCGTTCCGCCAGGCGAATCCTCCGCGGCAAAAGACGACGCACCACCAGCGGATATGAAACCGCCCACGCCAAAGCCTGGGGTTTTCCCAACACGCCAAACAGCAACGATCCCTTCCCCATTTGCCAAGCCTGCACCAAAACCGACGGGCGAGACGCCAAAGGTTGTGCCGCTCCCCGTTGATGAGGATGAGGACACCACCTACGAACCCTTTGACGATGTGGATGCTGCTGATGATGATCTCTATGATGAGGTCGATGATCTGCCCCCAGGGGGCGATAAACTTCAACCGCTTGTGATTGCCAACCCAAGCCCCATCCAAGCAGCGGCTGCCCCGCCCCCAACGCGCCGTACCAGCACCGCCGGATGGGATGTCCCCACCTATGCCGAACTTTTGGAAAGCGGCACACAGCAGCGCATTCAAGAGGAAGTGCTGCGCGGGCAGGCAAAATTGATCGAAGAAACCCTGAATGCTTTTGGCGCACCGGGGCGGGTGGTTGCCGTGAACCCCGGTCCGGTGATCACCCAGTTCGGTGTTGAGCCGGATTACCTGACCAGCCGGCAAGGAAAAAAGACCCGGATCAAAGTGAACGCCATCGCTAAACTGGATGCAGACCTCGCCCTTGCGCTGGCGGCACGCTCTATCCGTATTGAAGCGCCTGTGCCGGGGAAGGGCTATGTCGGCATCGAAGTCCCCAACCCCGAAGCCTCGCTCGTCGGTTTGCGAGATATTATGGCGTCGCAAGCCTTCAACAAAATCAATTCGCGGCTGCGGATTGCCCTCGGCAAAAGCATTGATGGCACACCCATCGTTGCTGACCTAACCCAAATGCCGCATATGCTGATTGCTGGAACAACCGGATCGGGAAAATCCGTCTGCGTAAATGCGGTGATCGCCAGTCTGCTAATCGAAAATGCGCCGGACGAACTGCAATTCATCATGGTCGATCCCAAGCGCGTTGAACTTACTGGTTACAACGGTATTCCCCATCTGATCTCCCCCGTCGTGGTCGATCTAGAACGGATCGTTGGCGTTCTGAAGTGGGTGACGCGGGAGATGGATGATCGCTACAAGCGCTTCTCGGCAATCAGCGCCCGAAATATCACCGATTACAACGGAAAGATCGACGCGGGCGAGCGGAAAATGCCCTACCTTGTGGTGATTATTGACGAACTGGCAGACCTGATGATGCTTGCCCCCGACGAAACAGAAAAGGTGCTGACGCGCTTGGCGCAAATGGCACGTGCGACGGGTATTCATCTGATTCTCTCCACACAGCGTCCGAGTGTGGATGTCGTCACGGGGTTGATCAAAGCAAACTTCCCAGCGCGTATTTCCTTTGCGGTGGCGTCTGGCGTCGATTCGCGTGTCATTTTGGATCAACCGGGGGCGGAAAAACTCTTGGGACGTGGCGATATGCTTTACCAAGCACCTGATGCCCCCGCCCCGCTGCGTGTTCAGGGCGTCTATGTCTCAGACAAAGAGATCAACCAAATCACCAAGTATTGGCGGGATGCGGCAACGGCGTTCAAAGGCGTCAAACCCTCCATCCCACTGACCAGTTTTGAGACGAATGACCGCGCTACCAGCGGGAATGGCGGCGGCGCGCCGCGCTTTGGCGGCGGCGCGTTCGGATCAGGAAACCCCTCCTCGCGTCCGGTGACAACGCCCACCGATAAGGCGTTCTTCAACGCTATCCGCGAACCGGAAGCGCCCGATGAGAGCGACCTGACCGATGTTGAGGAACACTACAAACAAGCGGTCACCCTGTTCAACGATACTCGAAAGATTTCCGTCTCCATCCTCCAACGGCGGCTGAAGATTGGCTTCAATCGGGCAATTAAGGTCATAGACCTGATGAAACAGCGCGGCGTCCTCGGCGTAAATGATCCCACAAGCGATGAACCAGAAGAAGGCAAGTAGCGACAGAGAGAAAAACGGGGGCAGAGGCTGCCCCCGTCCTCATATGACCATCAGCCGATGAGGACATCAAAGGGTGGGTCGCCGGCGGCGACGCGCTCTTGGATCGTCCGCACAGCGCCCCGCGCCGCTGCCCGCACCCCCTCCTCAAGGGGCAATGCCTCAAATTCATCCTCGTCAATCAGCCGCACATCGCCCGCCGCGCTGACCCACACATCAAGCGCCAAATCACGCCATGTCACTGCCGTTGGGGTGATTGTTGCCGGAAAAGTGATGTTGCAATACCAGCCTTTGATATGCCCATGCGTCACATCGTGAATCTCAAAGACGTTATACCAGCGATCCGTGTAAAACCATTCGATGAACCGATCCCCTTGCCGCCAAACAACATAACCATCGTCGCTCTCATGCCCATTGTAAATGGCTTCAACCTGACACCATGTTGCTCCCGCCGCCAAAAGCCGTCCTTCGTAGCGCCAACGTTCCTCACCACGATGATCCAATTTATAAATCGTGATCGGTAGCATCTTCCCTCAATTCTGGGTAAAGTTTCCGTGTATTCATTGTATTCATCGTTATTTTCTACACGAGTGCTGCGAGGACGCCGATGATCGGTCATACGTTGAACGAACGCTATCGTTTAGAGGAGGTCATCGGGGAGGGGGCAACCGCCACAGTCTACCGCGCTACAGATACACGTCTGCGGCGTACTGTCGCGGTGAAGATGCTGCTGCCGCATGTCCATAACAGCACTCGCCAGCGTTTTGAGCAAGAAGCGCTTGCCTCGGCACAGTTGAACCATCCGGGCATCATGCTCATTTACGATGTGGGGCGAGATCGTGATTCTCACTACCTCGTTGTTGAACTCGTTCAAGGTCACCCCCTGTATGAGTATATCCCGGCACAGCCAGATGTGATTGCTCGCCTCGGCTATCATATCTGCCTCGCCCTTGATTACGCCCACCGCGCCGGATTCATTCATCGGGACATCAAGCCCGCCAACATTTATGTGACGGGCGAAGAATCAATCAAACTGATGGACTTTGGCTTGGCAATTCCCGTTGATGGGGGGGTGAAGCGCGTCACCGCAATGGGATCGATCATTGGGACGCCCGCCTACCTTTCCCCCGAACAGGCGCAAGGCAAACGGCTTGACCCACGCACCGACCTCTACTCGCTTGGTGTTGTCCTTTATGAAATGGCAACAGGTCAACTTCCCTTTGATTCCGAGGATATTTCAGCGATTCTGATTCAACAGGTGAACAAACAGCCCGTTCCCCCGCGTAATATTGCCCCGCACATCCCCTTGTGGTTGGACACGATCATCCTCAAGGCATTGGAAAAGCAGCCTGATAACCGCTTTGCTTCGGCAGCAATCATGGCGGCGGCACTTCAAGCGGGGCTGAGCGGCACGGTCCGTTCTACTGTCTCCAACGAAAGCCTGCCAAAACTTGTTGAACGTCCGCCGCAAATCAAAGCCGTCCTTGTGGATGATCATCCGTCTTTGCGTGCGCCACTCGCTGCCTACCTTGAACTATCCGGCGATATTACTGTCTTGGACGAAGGCAGCAACGGGCGAGAGGCGATCCAACTTGCCGAAAAGCATCAGCCGGATGTCTTGCTGCTGGATTTGAATATGCCTGTCATGGGTGGTTTGGATGCCCTGCCAGAGGTGAAGCGCGTCAGCCCTCGGACAAAAGTGTTGATTCTCACCGGACGGGACGAAACGCCCTATGTCATGCGGGCGCTGCGCAGCGGGGCAAACGGGTATATTCTAAAGACCTCTACCGAACAAGAGGTGGTCAACGCCGTGAAGGATGTTTTTAGCGGGACCACTGTTTTGGGCAAGGGCATTGCCGAGCGTCTTGTCGAAGGCTTGAAGGGCGGCGGGCTTGACCCGCTGACAAACGAGGAACATCAGGTGCTGCGTGCTATTGCTGCCGGTTTCGAGGAAAACGATCAGATTGCCGAGCGTTTGGCAATTCCCCCAGACAGCGTGCCGCGCCTGCTGAAGGGGATCATAGACAAGTTGGGGGTTAAGACGCGCTCTGAAGCGGCGCTTATGGCGCTGCGGGCGGGCTGGATGACGGTGGACGACATTCGGGATATGACCCGCTAGGGCGAGCCTTCGGCAGAGAGGCTCACCCCTCCAACAAGCCAACCAACGCCTGCATTCGCTGGTCATAGGTATGGTGAGTGAGGACGTGATCGCGGGCGGCGCGTGCCATACCTTCCCGTTCCGTCGGGTGGGCAAGGTAGTGCATTGCCAATTCGCGCAAATGCGCCGGATCGCGGTACATGACGAGGTGTTTTCCCGGTGTAAACCAGCGCGATATACCGGGGCGATCATCCGTAATTTGAAAGATGCCGCACGCTGCTGCCTCAAAAAGTCGCAAATTGCCCCCCCAACGCATAAACGTGCCATGAGGGTTCACCTGAATTTTTGAGCCACATAGGACGCGCAGCATCGTCTCCCCAAGTGCCTCGCCCCGATACTGATCGCGCAGCGACTGTGGTATCCCGTGAATACTCCAAATGCCAAGCCCCAAATCGCGCACGGCGTTCAGCGCCTCCACCCGATCTCCGTAAAGTCGATCAGGGACAAGCGTCCCCACGAATCCTAATTCACAGGCATAGCGCCCCTGTTCTTCGGGGGTCAATAGGTGTGGATGGTGAAACTCAGGATCACAGGCAGAGATGGGCAGCGCCTCCATCTTCTTGGCGCCAAGTTCCAGCCATTGAATCCCGTGATAGTAATCATTGACCAGAACCAGATCGTAAAGCGGCGCGGCAGCGCGTTCCATCGCATTGGAAAAGACCACCGGACTCACCCCGCTGAGGTAGACAATCTTCGTCCCCAAACGGCGGATCGCCGCCAACGTTTCGGTGTAAATGACGGTGTTCCCGCCGGAGAGCAAGAATGCCTCTGGGCGAAAACGGGCAACCTGATCGAGCAGGCGGCGGTTGCGGAGGCGATAATCGGGATTCAAGCGGGGAGCGTTGGCGTTCAGCGTCCCGCTCAGACGGGCGAAAAGGCGATTCCCTTTGAAGCGTTCCATGTGCATTCCGCCGCCAAAAAGAGCGGGGGTGTTCCGAATAAAGCCCGCCACTTCATGCCCCTGTGCGCGGAGTGCTTTTGCCCAAAAATAAGCCCCCTGTGAAGGCGGAAAGAGGGGATCGGGCGCATCAGGAGGAAGGGTAGCCCGAAAGGTGGCAAGTTCTTGGGGGTGATGTAAGGATGCGGCGAGTAGAAACTTCACGAATGTGCCTCACAGGTTTCAAGAACATCCCATAACGTGCAACAGTCCGCCGCGTCCTGAATAGAGAGCGGCGGTGGTTGGTGTTATAATCCTGAATACTGTGAGGAATCTTCTCTCACGTAGCCTAAAGGATTTTCATGACCGGAACACTACCAACCATCCCACTGCATTATACCGAACAGGGAAACGGATCGCCGCTTGTGCTGCTGCATGGTTTCCCTTTAAACAATCTGATTTGGGCGGAAACCGTCCGCACCCTCAGCGATCACTATCGGGTGATCACCCCCGATTTGCGTGGCTCTGGTAGCAGCCCCTTCACAGATCGCAGCATGTATCACATGGAAACACTTGCCGAGGATGTCCTTGCTCTGCTAGACAAACTGGGCATTGAAAAAGCCAGCATCATGGGACACAGCATGGGTGGCTATGTGACACTTGCCCTCTGGCGGCTTGCCCCCGAACGGTTCTTAAGCATGGGCTTGGTCAGCACACACGCTTGGGCGGATACTGATGAAGGGCGCAAAGGGCGTGAGGCGCTTGCCGAAAAAGTCTTTATGAATGGCTCGAAAGAAGCCGCCGATGCGATGATGCCCAAGATGTTTGCCCCAGAAACGCCCTCTGATGAATCATTCATTGAGTCTGTGCGGGCGATGATGGTGGCAACAAACCCGATTAGCGTGGTGGGGATGTTGCGGGGAATGGCGGCACGCCCCGATTCCAGCTCACTGTTACCCGATATAACTGTTCCCGTTGCCGTGCTGCACGGTGATCATGATGCGCTGATCCCCTTCCACCGTGCAGAAACGATGGCAGCTGCCATGCCCGATGCTGTCCTGTTTACCATTGAACAGGCTGGACATATGCCCATGCTGGAACAGCCCCAAGCCACAGCAGCCGCCATTCGTCATTTCTTAAGCAAGGCACTACCCGACACCCGCACATGACCGAAACACCCCCCCGCCGCCTAGCCGCACGCCCGAAAGGACTTTCCGCCAATATAGGGGCGACACTCACGCAGCCGATCAGCCTCTTTCGTTCCCTTGTCGAAGCACCGCAAAGGCAGTGGCTAACTATCGCCTTGATTGTGTTGATCCTCGTTGGTCTTGCCGCCGTGCGGTTTGATGCACGCCTACGAGAGAGTGCTGCTGGCGGGATAGCCACAGAGGGCGGCGTTCCCATCAGCCCAAGCGGTGGCGGCGGCGTTCCGCCACCCGGTGGTGGTGGTGGCGGCGTTCCGCCGCCCAGTGGCGGGGGTGGCGACCTCGGTGGGGGCGGAACAGCGCCCCCTACCACTGCAGATGTGGGGACGGTTTGGACAACGGCGCTGCTTGCCGGAACGCGCCTCGCCCTTATGTGGGGGGGAATGGCGATTCTCCTCAGCCTCGTCTCGCTCTTGCAAGGGCGTGCGCCGGATATGGCATTAAACCTTCATGTGGCAATCTGGTCAAGCCTCCCTCTCGGCGTGATGGCGCTCCTCCAGATCATTTACTATGGGATGGGGGGGGCGGTGGGCGGCGGCGGACTTCCGACTCTGATACAGGAATGGGCTGGCTTCCAGACCGCATCCCCTACAGGGCAGGCGCTGCTCCTTGCCGCGGCTGGACAGGTGACACTTTTTTGGCTGTGGTCGCTGCTCTTGCTCTATTTTGGAGCGCGACACTCCCTGAAAGGATCGGTATTCGCCGCTTTGGTGGTGACGCTTCTCTGGGCGGTTATCGTGATCGCCCTCCCCGTGATCAGCGGGGCGGTGAAAGCGCCCATCTCTGCGGCACTCCCGTAGTTCCACCGGTACAGACGTTATGTCATACATCATCGGGCGCGGTCTGCATAAATTCTTCCCCATGGGCGAGAGTGATCTGCATGTCCTCAAGGGGATTGATGTCACCATTGAACGCGGTCAGTTCACGGCGATTATGGGTGCGAGTGGGTCAGGCAAAAGCACATTGATGTACCTCCTCGGCGGGTTGGATCAAGTTAGCGAAGGGGAGATTGTCATTGGCGGGCAGCGTGTGGATCGCTTAACGGGCGACGAACTGGCGCACTTCCGCCAGCGGATGATGGGCTTCATCTTTCAACAGTACTACCTTGTGCCAACGATGAATGTCCTCGAAAATGTTGCTCTACCGGGGATTTTCGGGGGGTTGAGTCGGGATCGGCGGGAGGAACGCGCCTTTCGTCTCTTGGATTATTTGGGGATGGCAGAAAAGGTTGATCAGCGCCCAAACCAACTTTCCGGTGGGCAGCAGCAGCGGGTTGCCATTGCGCGGGCGCTTTTTACCAACCCGCCGATCATCATGGGCGATGAGCCAACGGGCGCTCTGGACAGCAAGACGGGGACAATTGTCATGCGGCTGCTGCGCACCCTAGCGACAAAACACGGCAAAACCGTGATCGTCGTCTCCCACGATGCAAGCATAGAGCGTTGGGCAGATCGCATGTTGTTTTTGCGCGATGGACAGATCGAACGGGATTGGCTCTCGGATCGTGAGGCATACCCCGACCCCCTTTTGGAGGATGACGAACGTTGATTCAGCAAGAGATGAAGGTGACTCTAAGACGAACCCTGGTTGGTCTCTTGTGGCTTATTGCCGCCGTGCTTCTGCTTGGGCAGCAGCCTGCCGCTGCCCAAGACGATCCACCCACTGCCACGCCACCTCCCCCCCCCGGTCCGCTCCAGATCAACCGTGTTGAGCCGACGACCCTCCTTGCTGGAAAAGGTGGGGTTATCTCCATCTTTGGGGCAAATTTCACCTCTGGCAGCGTTGTCCGCTTGGTGGGATGGGGGTTCGTCGATACACGCTTCATCAACAGTGGGGCGATCACCGCCTCGATCAATGATTCTGTCCCCGCTGGACAGTATGGGATTGAGGTGAACGATCCAGTAACAGGCGTTCGCCAAGCGCCCTTCCCCCTTCTCTTGCTGGCTCAAACACCCACCCCCAGCCCTGAGCCAACCCTTAAACCGGGTGAGCCGTCTCTCGTCGTCAGTTCCTTCAGCAGCATCCCCGCCGTTGTCCGTGCCGGGGATGAATTCACCGTTCGGTTCACCCTTGTCAATCGGGGGGAGCGTCCGGCGCTAGGCGTTACGGCGGCGGTTGATTCGGGCGGGAAATTTGCCTCGGCGGGCGGACAAGGGGCAGTAAACGTCGCGGATATTGGCGTGGGGCGAAGTGCCACAGTGACATTGCAAGCGGTGGCAGCCGCAGACGCTCCGGCAGGGGCAACCGTATTTACAATTGCCCTGAAATACCGCGATCTCGAACCAAAGAACTACGAGACAAAGGTGACCATCACCGTCACTGTCGCGGTGAAGGAAGCGGGTGTCACGCAGTTGGCGCTTGACCGCTACGCAATCACACCCGAAAACCCCGCCCCCGGACAGGCGGTTGATGTATTCATGGTCATCGCCAACATTGGCAGCGAGACGGCACGCGGCGCAGCGCTGAGTTTTAAGGCGGAAAATGCCGCGCTCTTGCCGGGATTGGGGGGCAGCACCTTCGCGCTAGGGGATATTTCGCCGGGGGAAACTGTTGAGATTTCCGTCCCGATGATCGTCAATACGGCGGCGAAACCGGGCGCACAACCGCAGAGCATTGCCCTGACCAGCATCTTGAGTGATGGGAAAACGCAAGAAAATGCGGCGATAATCACCATTAATGTGGCGGCGGCGGGGGTCAAAGCGGCGCTTATGCTGCTGCAATCCTACAACGCCGATGTCGATCCGATCACGCCGGGGGCAAAATTTACCCTCAAGATGGTGCTGCAAAACGCCGGAAATGATTCCGCCGAGAATATCCTATTGACCTTTGGAACAGTGGAAAAATCGGGTGGTTCGTCGGGGGGGAGCGGCGATGGCAGCGGCGGTACAGGCGGCGGGACAAGTTCCACGCCAAGCGAAACGTTTGCCCCCATTGGAAGCGGGGGGACGATTTTGGTGGGCGATATTCCGATGGGCGAGAGCAAGACGATTGAGCAGATGTTCATGACCAATGGCACAGTGGCGAGCGGAATTTACAACCTCCCTATTACGCTCATCTATCGTCGTGGTGATGGCAGTGAGGGGAAAGACACCCTTCGCGCCGGACTCATCGTTGTTGCCCTTCCCGATCTGACAATCAACGTTGAGCAGCCCCTTTTAGAGACGGTCAATGTCGGTGAGCCTGCCAGCGTAGCGCTGACCGTTGTGAACAATGGGAGTGGGACGGTCTCCATGATCGATGCCGAAACGCGGGTGACCAATGGCACATTGATGGGAAACGCTACCCAACAGCTAACGCCCTTAGCCAGCGGGGAAGATGTAACCATCCGCGCCGATATCATGGCACTAGCGGAAGGCGATATGACGGTGACAGTGGTCATTCGTTACCGTGATGCGCTGCGCCAAACGCGAGAGATCCTCCGCGAATTTCGGGCGGTGGCAGTTCAACCGCCTCCGCTGCCCACCTTTGAACCTGTAGAGCCAACGCCGACGCCTTCGCCCACCCCTTCCCAAGAAGACACCCTGCGGCGCATCCTTTTGGGGTTGTTGGGCTTGGGGAATTAATCGGGAGGGCGAAACATCTCCTGAAATCAACCTCCCCTAGAGAACTTGGATACCCCCTAACCCGCTCCCCACAAATGGAGAGCGGAACTTCCTCCCTTTCTCTGTTTGTGGGCTGAGGGGCGTGCCTACAAAACAAAAATTCCCCATGCTTCGCGTCTCGCCAAACATTAACGGGCAGCGGGCAATTTTTCCCGTACAATTGAACGGATAGTCTTTCAGCAAAGGAAGTAGCGGATGCCCAACGAAACAATTTCGCGGCGCGGCTTTCTGATTGCCATAACCGGCTCAGCAGTGGCGGCGGCGGCGGGCTGCCGCCCAACAAACGCCCCACCCGCCCCAACGCTCTATGTGCCGGGGAGCGACCCGAAACCAATCACGCCCACCGCCCCACCGCCGACCTCGGTACCGGTGGCAAATGCCCCCCGCGATCCCCTTTTTGGCAAACTCACTTACGATTCTACCATCCTCACCGATGTCTCGAACCTCTACGTGACGCAGTATGATTACAATAACACGCCAGAGGTTGATGCCGCCACATGGACATTCACCGTAGATGGCTTGGTGAACACCCCGCAGACCTATAGTCTAGAGGCAATCAAGGCGCTGCCTGCCCATGAGGATATGCGCGTCTTGGAGTGCATCAGCAACCCCGTTGGCGGCACGCTCATTGGCAACCTGATGTGGAAGGGTGTCCTCTTTGAGCAAATCCTGAGCCAAGTGGGGCTGAAGGCGGACGCCACACACGCCCGTTTTTATGCGGCGGATGGCTATGAGACAAGCGTTGCCCTCGAGTGGATTACCCAACCGAACGTCCTGCTTGCCTATGAGATGAATGGCGAACCGCTGACAACCGTACACGGCTTTCCGCTGCGCATCCATATGCCCGGACTGTACGGACAGAAGATGCCACGCTGGTTGACCCGTATTGAATTTATTGATTACGAATTCGAGGGGTTTTGGGAGAGTCGCGGCTGGTCTAAGACGGCGGCGATCAAGACGAAATCGATCATCCGCCAACCTACCGATAACGATCCTGTGCAGAGCGGAACGGTGGTTGTCTTGCAGGGGGTTGCCGTCGCCGGAAAACGGGCAATCCGCACCGTTGAGGTGCAGATTGAAGGCGGGGATTGGCTGCCTGCCACGATCAAAGCCCCGGCTGAAGACTCCCCCCTTGCCTGGACGCAGTGGTGGTTTGAGTACGTGATCCCCGCGCCGGGCGCTTATCAATTTTCGGTACGGGCGACGGACGAGACGGGCTACACCCAAATGACCGTCGCTGAAGGCGTCTTTGGCGGGGCATTCCCCGATGGCACGGATAAGATTCACCGCGTGTCCATTCGCAGTCAGGAGAATTCATGACCGCGCCAGAAGAACGTGCTGTCCATGTCCAGAAGCGCCCGCGCCGCCGCTTGTGGCTTATCCTCGGCGGGCTAGTGGGGGTCTTGATCGTCCTCGGTGGTGGTGGCTTTCTGGTTGGCACGGCGTTGGAAGAACAAGATACCTTCTGCGCCTCGTGCCACACTCCCTCCGAAGTGACCTACTTCAACCGCGCTTATATGGCGCTTGACCAACCTGCCGAAACGACGGTTGATCTCGCCACCGCCCATTACCGCGCTGCTCAAGCCAGCAGAACGGTGTTCAAGTGCATTGACTGCCATCGGGGGGATGCCGGACTCAGCCACCGCGTGACGGCGCTGGCGCTAGGCGCCTATGATGCAGTAGTGTTCTTCGCCGGACGGGACGATCCCACGATTGAAAAGCACAAAACGAAAACAGGCTGGTTGGCGAACGCCGCCTGCACCACCTGTCATGGCGAGACGCTGCTCTACCTTGATGGGATCAACAACCACTTTCACAGCTACCTACCAGCGGCGCGGGTGGCGCTAGAGCGCGGCGGGACGCTGCGGATTAGCGACGCCGTGCGGGAGAGCGGGCGCGAGGGCGCACGGGTGAACAGCAGCGGCGAAAGCCCCTTCACCCTAAAAACCATTGATGGGGTCGTTCCCATCCAGTGTTCAGATTGCCACCAGCCACACAAGGCACAGCCAGAGAGCGCCACATCCTATTTCATGGCAAAAGATCTGCGCATTGCCACCTGCGTCGATTGCCATATCGCTGCCAAACAAGGACCGCAAAGCGTCCGCGAATTATCGGGGGAGGAAGGGGAGGGCGACTAGCCATTCCTTCCAAATGGCGCTATAAACCCACAACGCTCTAAGAATAGGTGTAAAACCAACCCGTGTTTTCTGAACGTGAATTCGCTCTTCTCACCGCCATTGGGGATACGATTATCCCCGCCCTTGCTCTAGCGGACGACCCACACGGGTTTTACGCCCGCCCTGCCAGCGATCTGGACATTGCCAAACGGGTTGTTGGCGTCCTCCAGAGCGTTGCCGCGCCTGGGGATGTCAGCCAGTTAAAGATCGTCCTCAGTCTGCTTGATCAGCCCCTTGTCAATTCGCTGTGGGGGGGGCATTTCAAGGGCTTTTTGGAAATGACCCTTGCTGAGCGCACGGCACTTCTTCAAGACTGGGCGCGGAGTCGAATTTCGCTACGGCGGAAAGCGTTCTCTACCTTGCAGCGGTTGTTTGGGTTTCTCTTTTACACGGTGACCGATGCCGAAGGCTGCAACCCAAACTGGACGGCGATGCGCTATCCGGGTGGGGCCAACAACCTTCCCCAAACGCCCAAACCGATCACGCCGCTGACGATTAGCGAGGCAATCACGCTGACGACGGAGGTCGTCATCATTGGCAGCGGGGCGGGCGGCGGCGTGGTGGCGGGGGAGTTGAGCGCGGCGGGGGTTGATGTCCTTGTTGTGGAAAAAGGCGGCTACTATGCCGAGAGCGATTTTGATGGGCGCGAACTGCGCAGCCAACAGCGCATGTATGAGCGCAGCGGATTCAATGTCACTGCTGATCAGGGAATGCTTGTCCTTGCTGGCGCAACGCTTGGCGGCGGCACGACGATCAACTGGACGGCGGCTCTGCGCACGCCCGATCATGTCCTTGCCGAATGGGAGCAGCGCTACGGGGTGAGAGGCTATACGGACAGTGCCTACCAAACAGCGATGAATACCGTTTCGGCGCGGATTCACGTCACAACGGCGGAATCGGAGGCAAACGCCCGCAATGCGGTCTTGCTGCGCGGCGGCGCGGCAGGGAATCATCCGGCTGTGCCCATTCCGCGCAATGTGGATGGCTGTGCCGAACACGGCTATGACTGCGGGTTTTGCGGCTTTGGCTGCCGCCACGGGGCAAAACGGGGGACACTGACGACCTACCTTCAAGATGCTTACGATCATGGGGCGCGGATCATCGTCCGGGCTGAGATTGACCGTGTGTTGATTGAGAACGGCTGCGCCGTAGGGGTTGTTGGGCGGGCGCGGACGGGCGCGGGGGAGATCGTCCCCCTGACGATTCGGGCGAAGGCGGTGGTGGCGGCGGGTGGGGCGCTCCATACGCCAGCGCTCTTGCTCCGTTCGGGCTTGGCAAACTCGCACATTGGGCGGAATCTGCACCTGCACCCCACCTCCGGCACATTCGGCTTTTATGCCGAACCGATCCGAGGGTGGGAAGGGGTTATGATGAGCCATTATATCCCCGCCTTTGGCAATCTAGATGGGCAGGGTTATGGCGTTGCCCTCGAATCTGCGCCGGCGCATCCAGGCTTGACGGCAATCGCCTTTCCCTGGGTGGATGGCTTGCAGCACAAGCAGTTGATGCTGGAATACGCGAACGCCGCCAACATTTTGGTGATCACCCGTGACCGCGACGGCGGGCGCGTCAGGCTGGATCGAGAGGGCAAGCCGCGCATTGAGTATCGCATTTCTGCCTATGATCGAGCGCACCTCCTGCGCGGATTGGTCGCATCCCTCGCCATTCACGCCGAGGCGGGCGCACGGTACATTCGGACGCCCGTCGCAGCGGCGGGGATGTGGAGTCGAGAACGCGGCGACGATCTGACCACCTATACTGAACGTTTCGCCGCCATAGGCTTGCGCCGTTACGATTTTCTACAGGGCAGCGCCCATCAGATGTCCTCCTGTCGGATGGGGGGGAATCCCACACTAGGGGCGGTGGATTCTAACGGGGAGAGTTTTGAGGTGCGGCGGTTGTTTGCTGCTGATGCCAGCGCTTTGCCAACGGCGACGGGCGTCAACCCGATGCTGACAATCATGAGCGTCGCCAAGCAGATCAGTGCGGCGGTGCGGGCGGGGATATAAGCGCACACAGGTGCAACGGCGGGGAGGCGAAGGCGCCGGCGCATCCAAGGGATCCCTACAACAGGCACAGGGAGAGATATGAACACCCCTCCCGTTTGGCAAGAGCGCTGCCGGTAGGGTATCTTTTGACCTTACCAAGCGGACCACCCACGATTCCATCCACATAAGCTACAGACGAGGGAACGCCCATCATGAGACAACCCAATCGCCCTTTTCGCCGTCACCTTGCGCCGCTGATTGCCCTACTGCTGATCGCCTTTGCCGCTGGCTGTGGTGGGGGTGGGCAAGCCACAACAGTGCCGGGGGCGACGATCACCCCCATTCCGACGGTGGCGATCACCCCCGCCCCAACGGTGATTATCCCCACCATCGGCGCAACGCCGCGCCCAACCACCGTTCCCACGCTGACGGGGACGCAAACGGGGACGGATAGCTGGTTACAGGTCTACTTCACCGATCCGGCAGCGATCAACCCAGAGCGGACAAACGGGATCGACCAGATCGTGATCAAGGCGCTCAACGAGGCGAAAACAAGCATTGATATTGCCTCCTTCGATTTCAACCTGAAGGCGGTGGTCGATGCCCTTGCCGCCGCGAAAAAACGTGGCGTTAGCGTGCGCTTGGTCTTGGACACTCTTGATGGCAACCTGAACGTCCGCGCCATCGCCAGCCAGAAGATTGAGGCATACGATGCAAAAGAGGCGCTCAGTGCGGCAAAACTTGCCTTCACGGAGGGCGGGCGCTCTAGCGGCTTGATGCACAACAAAATCGTAATCATTGATGGGCGCTTGCTCTACGTTGGATCGTGGAATCTATCGTTCAATGACACCTATAACAACAACAACAACCTCCTCGAAATTCGCAATCCGGCGCTCATTGCCAACTATCAGGCAAAATTCAACGAGATGTACGTTGAGGCAAAGTTTGGTCGCCAAGCGCGGGTCGGGGCGATGCAGCCCTCGCTGACGATTGACGGGACGGCAGTGAACGTCTATTTTGCGCCCGTTGATAAGGTGATGGAGAAGGTTGTTGCCGAGGTCAAAAACAGCAGGCGCTCCATTCGCTTCATGATCTTCACCTTTACCCATGCCGATCTGTCAGGGGCGATCATTGAGCGAATGGGAAAGGGTGTCACCGTACAGGGGGTCATTGAGAGTCGCGGCGCCTCTCAGGGGGCAATGCCCACCCTCGTCTGTGCCAAAGTTCCGGTGCGGGTGGAGGGCGGCGGGGGGACGATGCACCATAAGGTGATCATCATTGATAACGAAGTGGTGATCACTGGCTCGTTCAACTTCACAAAATCAGCGACGGAGCAGAACGACGAAAACCTCTTGATCATCCGCAACAAGCGCTTGGCACAGGCATACATTGCCGAGTTTGACAAAATGTGGGCGTTGAGCAGCGCCCCCGCCAATGTCACCTGCCCGTAGGGTGGGAAGAACCCCTATCCCCCGCAAGGAGAAGGGGGAAAGACGAATGACATCTTTCCTTTTGCTTTCTAAGCCCCGAAGGGGTGGTTATTCTTAGCCCGCTGCTTTAGTGGGCGCTCACGGACGGTGAGGGGCGCAATGCATTGCGCCCCTATGGGAATTACAATGTCAACAGAACCTAGCCTAAGGAAAAAACACCCCGGTGACACGCCCTGATATGCTTGCCCTTGCCGAGGGGCTGGCGACAAAGTTTGCCATAACTGCCGCCAAACACGATGCCGAGGGGACGTTCCCCCACGCCAATTTCGCCGCCATTCGAGAAGCCGGCTTGCCGCGCCTGCCCGTGCCGCTTGCCCTCGGTGGGTGGGGCGGCGGGCTTGGCGATGCGGTGCGCGTCCTTGAACGGTTGGCGATGGGCGATGGCAGCACGGCTCTGGCATTCGCCATGCACCTGCAAACCATCGGGATGGCGGTGGATAAGGGCGAGTGGTCAGCGGGGATGTTGGCGCGAATCAGCGCCGAGATCAACGAACGGGGCGTATTGCTGAACTCGTGTGCCACCGAACCGGAGTTGGGCAGCCCAAGCCGAGGGGGGCGTCCGCAGACGACAGCACACCGCCAAGAGGGGGGCTACCGCATCAGCGGGCGAAAGACATTCGCCTCCATGTCCCCCGTGCTGGATTACTTCATCGTCCCCGCCGCCCTTCAGGATGAGCCGACGATTGGGCGCTTCCTGATTCCGCCCGGGGAGGGTGTCCGTTTGGACGAGACATGGGACGCGCTAGGGATGCGCGGAACGGGCAGTCATGACCTTATCTTGGAGGATGTGTTCGTCCCTGAAACAAATCTCTTGGCGCTCAGTTCAGATGCGCCTGCTGACCCGAACAAAGCGCAGTTTAACGCCTGGTTTACCCTTTGCGTGTGTGCCGTCTACCTCGGCGTGGCGGCAGCGGCGCAGCGCGTGGCGCTCGACTACGCCCAAACCCGCGTCCCCACTGCCCTCGGACGCCCGATTGCCACCCTCGAAAGCATTCAGCGGCGGCTTGGTGAGGGCGAGTTTGATCTAAACGTGGCGCGGGCGCTGCTTCACCACACAGCAGCGCTGTGGGATAGCGCTGAGGGGCGGGAGGAGATTGGGGCGGCGCTGATCACGGCGAAGGGGTTCATCACCAATGCGGCGATCCGCGTTGTCGATGGGGCAATGCGCGTGGCGGGCGGTGTCAGCATGACGCACACCCTCCCGCTGGAGCGCTACTACCGTGATGTACGGGCGGGGCTGTTCCACCCTCCCGCCGATGATGCGGCACTGCCGTTGTTAGGGCGTTTGGCGCTACGCGGACGGTAGGTGGTCATCACCCACACCGTCAAACCCCGCCAAGCGCCGCAACATCGCTGCGTTTGCCGCCTTCTCGGTGATCTCCCCACGCCCGATCTGCCCTTCAAGTTCCCTCAGAAATGCCACCTGCGCCTCACCCTCGCTGAGCAAGATGCGCCGTTTTTCTAAAAGATCGGGGTTCTCGGTGGGGTAGCGCTCATAAATGATACGCAGCGCGTCCACAACATCGATCCGGCGGCGGAGGTTCATGTTGGATACCTGATCATAAATGCGGTATTCGCAGACAATCCGCCCTGTCGGTTGGAAGGGGTAGCCGCGCGAGGTACGCAGAAGGTATTCCCAGTCTGCTAAGCCGGGAAGTGATTCATCATAGAGTCCCATCACCTCGTAAATATCCCGATGGAAAAACGAGGCATGAATCACGATGAAGTTGCTCCACAACAGGGCATCGGGATCAAACGCCCAATGGGGGACGATCTTTCGCTGAAGGGGAATCAACACGCTACCTCGCTGCCCAAGCAGAACATGGTTGTAATCGCCATAGAGAACACGCGCCGCCGGATGCGTCAGGCTGGCATTGTGGAAGGTGGCGAGGTGAAAAGGGTAGAGAATATCATCATCATCAAGATGGACGAAGTAATCGCCACGCATGGCGCGGAGGGCGGTATTGCTGGCAGCGCAGCGCTGCTGGCGCGTGGGGTGGCAGATGTACTGAATGGGAAAGTGCGCCTCGAAGCGGTGCAGCAGCGGCGCGACATCCTCGCCAGCATCGTTGACAACGACGACCTCGAAATTACGGTACTCTTGCATGGCAAGGCTGGTGAGGGCAAGGCGCAGCATGTGGGGGCGGTTGTAGGTGCGGACGAGGACGCTGATCTTCGGGCGGTATTTGGTGCGGCGTGGCGGTAGCGCGGGGATGAGCGCCTCATTTGTGGCACGCGCTGCCAGCGCATCTAAGGCAGTCAGCGCTCCTTCGCCGCTGAGTGCCGCTGCATCATAGGAATCGGGGACGAGCGGATCAGGCGGGCGGTATTGACGCCGTTCGCCGCTGAGCCATAGAAGGCTGCGGCGGGCAAAGCGCCAAAACCCCTCGCGGCGAAGGGTACGCAGCGCCCCGTGAAGAATTTCCCCAACTCGGTTTGGCATGGCATTCCTCGTTTTATCATGGGTGGTGACGTGGTTAGGGCAACCCAGTGGAATCCGTCCAATGTTAAAAGGTCGGGCTAAGCATAACCACCCCGACGGGGCGACTTTCAGCCCCGCGCCCACTGGGGGGAATCAAAAACGCCCCCATCCTCCCCGCATGGGAAGAAAGGGGGCGTAGCGGGCGCTGCGCCCGGCTTAGTTCATCTTCGCGGCAAGGCTGGAGAGCTTGCTGCGGACGCTGCCATCCACAACCTGATCACCAGAGCGCAAGATCACGCCGCCGAGGATTGCCGGATCGACGTTGAAATCGACCTTGCTTGCCTTCAATTGGCTTTTGATCTTCGCTTGCTCGTCGGCGGTCAGCGTCAGGGCGCTGGTCACTTCGATGCTCTCGCCCAATTTCTTCACATCAGCGGGGAGGGCGGTGAAGAAGTCATTGACAATGGTCTTGCCCTTGCCCTGATCGATGGATTGCCCAACGACGCGCTCAGCAGCGGCAATAGCGATCTGCCCGACCTGCGAACGCACCTCAGCAAGGATGGCGTTCCGTTCTTCAATTGCTTCCTGCCGCGCCCGGGCGCGGATACTCTCTGCCTCGCGGCGTGCTTCTTCGAGGGCGCTTTTTTCTTGCCCTTCGGTAGCGGCGCGGGCGTCTTCGACGATCTTGGCTGCCTCACGGCGGCGTTCGTCAATCAGTTTTTGCGCGTCACGTTCGGCGTTCGCCAGCGCGTTTTCGGCGTTACGGGCATCTTCCAGCCCTTTGGCGATGCGCTCACGGCGCGTTTCCAGTGCTTTTACCATCGGTTTCCATACCAACAACCAGAGCAACGTCGCCACGATGGCGAAGTTGACAATCTGGGAGAGCAGTACGCCGGGATTAATGCCTAAGCGATCCATGATCCCTCCTTATAGCCTAATCTGAACTAGGCGACGAAGAGCAGGATCAGGGCGACGACCAGCGCGTAAATGGCGATGGCTTCCGTAAACACGATACCGAGGATCATGTTTGTTTGGATGTTGCCAGACGCATCGGGATTACGCCCAATGGCTTGCAGCGCCCCATTCACCAGCAGACCGACGCCAATGCCGGGACCAAGCGCCCCAATACCAATCGCCAAACCGGCGGCAAGAAACTTCAACCCTTCGTCCATGAGTGTATGTCCTTTTCTGTGTGCGTCATGCTTTTTATATAGCTAGAATTACAGTTCGTTAGGTGTGTGCTTAGTGATGGTCGTCGTGACCGTCGCCATGCCCGTCGCCGTGATCGTCACCGTGATGCGACACCACCGCTTGCGAAGCGTAGATGATCGTCAAGGTGGCAAACACATATGCCTGCATCCCACCAATGACCAACTCCAGCAAGTAGATCGGCACCGGGGCGATGAACGCCACGAGGAAGCTGAAGACGATCAGAAGGATGCCGCCCGCGAACAACGCGCCAAAAAGACGGAAGGTCAGCGAGACAAGGCGGGAAATTTCTGAGAGAATCTCGATAATCCCGACGATGAAGTCAATGGCACCGAGCGGTTTCTTGCCCAAATTGCCCAACGCAGGCAGGTTGATAAACTTGTAGAAGTACGGGATACCAAGCGCCCGAATGCCCCAGAACTCAACAAGCAAGAAGACGATCAACGCCAACGCTAAGGGGACGTTGAGGTCTGTTGTCAAGCCCCGGAAGAAGGGGATGATCACCAGTTTGTCGCTGCTGGCAGCCTCAACAGCTTCTTTGCCACCCGCTTTGTAGATTTGATACTCGTGATAGAAATGCGCAATTTGTTTGTCGAGGGTGTCTTTCGCCCCGTGTGCGGCTTCTTCGGCAAGGAAGTGCCATGGCTTTTTATGCTCAAAGTCTTTCTTTGCCTGTGCCTCGTCAAACTGAGCGCCAAGAGCGGTCTTTTGCTCTTTCAGATACTCTTCGAGTTTCTTTTCATGCAGTTTCTCATAGAGCGCTGCCCCTTCCAGTTTCGTCTCGGCAGCAAAGGCGTTGATGGTCGCCTGCGTTTCCTCAACGAACAGCGTCTGATTTTTAGCAGCAAGAGGGGGGGTTGCCCATGTGTAGGTTTCCTCGCACTTCAGGGTATCGGCACGGGTTGCCTTTGCCCCTGTTCGTAAGCCAAGCTGCGAGGGTTCGTTCTGCCCATCGGCAGGGACTTCCGGCTTGCCGCGCCCATCAATATGGAGCGCCATAATCGGGCGGGCGGCGGGGTTATCTTCCGTCAAGCCCTGAACGGGGTAGCCGTTCTGCCCAGTGGCAAGCGGGTCGCTATCGGCGGCGGCGACGTTATATTCCGCACACGAGACGATCCCGATGCTCTCGAAACCCGGAAGCAGTTTCAGCCAGTTAGCAACCAACAAGAACAGGAAAATGCTTGCCGCAATGGGAAAGACCCAGCGGGTGAACTTACCAACCAACCCATAGGCTTGGTTGTAGAGAAATTCGCCGATCATCTCGATGAAGTTGGTGAAGCCGCGTGGGACGAATTTATCCGCCGGCGCACTGCGCAGCGCACGTCCAACAACCAACGCAATGGCGATCAGAATGACATCCACTGCGATCAAGGACGTTAGGGTATTCGTCAAATCCAAGCCAAAGAGCCAACGCGGGCTGAGGATTTCCGCCGGCATCGTAATGACCGGCAGCCCCACGCCTGAATTTGCCCCCGGCAGCCAGAAAAAGGCAGGACCGACGCACGCCACAGCGATAAACACCACCAGCCCGATGAAGATGATCAAACCGCGCACAGGTGCGCTTAGACCGCGCCAAAATGCGCTCATAGAGACCTCCTCGTGCCTAGAGTGGAGAGACACAACCGACTACTCAAAAAACACCCTCCTTATGGTTCATTGGCAGACTCATCCCCGCCGACCCCGCTGCCCTTCCCTTGCGGAAGAATGCGTGAGATCAAGAGGCGCGTCAGCCACATTGCCAAGCCCAAGTTAAGCGGTAAACCAAGCAGGATCGCCGCCACCACGCCTAATTTTCGCCCGCCAAGCAGCGGATCAATCGCCAAACCAAAGGCGAGCGAGCCGAGGGCAAAGAGTGCCATAAAACATCCCATCGCCCCGGCAAGTCCGAGGGCGGCGGTGGGTGTGGCGGGCGTTTTTTGATGCTGGTCAGCCATTTGTGCAATCTGTAACAAGCGTAACGAATAGATCACCGTTTGTCAAGACAAAAACGGCACTTGCGGGGCAGCAATGCCCACTTTCCTCTACTTTTTGAGAACGATCTGCCTGATCGCCGCATGGTGACGGTGCGCGTCAACGAAGGTAATGATAACCCAAGCTATTGGAAAAACCTACCCTTTTTCTAAGTTGTGCCGTAATTTTTTCGTGCATCCCCGTGCCGCATGGGGGAACGTGGCGCAAGAGCGTAGCACTTGGTAAAGAATGGGGTTTTTGAAACAGAGTCCAGAAATTCCGGCAATTGATCAGATTTCTCGCCCGAATTACAATAGACAGATTACACCAACACGGATCACAGACACCCATGCGGATTGTCATTGATGTCATGGGCAGCGACGAGCGCCCATTCCCAGACATTGAGGGGGCGGTACAGGCGGGGCGCTACTTCCACGAGCTAAACGGGCGGGAGAGCGACCCCGTTACCTTGATACTCGTCGGAGATCAGAAGGTTATCAGAGCAGAATTGACCAAGTGGGGGGCGCAAGACCTCCCGCTTGAGATTGTCCATGCCTCACAAGTTATTGAGATGAAGGAAAAAGCAAGCCGCGCCGCCCGCAGCAAGCCCGACTCCTCGATGCGGGTGGGGATGGAGATGGTCGGCACGGGGAAGGCAGATGCTTTTGTGACGGCAGGAAACACCGGCGCGGCACTGGCTCTGGCGACAGTTCACGCCCTGCGCCGCCTGCCGGGGGTGCGTCGTCCGGCGCTCACCTCCCTAATGCGCGTAGAGAACGAAAAAACCGTCGTCCTTGTCGATCTAGGGGCAAATGCCGATTCGCGCCCCGAATGGTTGGTGCAGTTTGGGGTGATGGGTAGTTTGTATGCACAGCACGTCCTCGGACAGGCAAACCCTCGTGTCGCTTTGCTCTCCAACGGGGAGGAAGAAGGCAAGGGGAACAAATTGGTGCGCGATGCTGCCGGGTTGTTCCCCAAGGCGGGGATCAATTACATGGGCAATGTTGAGCCGAGGGACGTTCTGCAAGGGGCGGCAGATGTTGTTGTTGCCGATGGGTTCGTCGGCAACATCATGCTCAAATCGCTTGAGGCGGCGGGCGATACGATGTTTCGCTCTCTGCGGCGCGAACTGAGCCTGAATCCGATTCGGATGTTGGGGGCGTTCCTCTCCAGACCCGCCTTTGTCAAACTCTATCGCCAAGTAGACCCCTTTGAGATTGGTGGAGCGCCACTTTTGGGGGTGAACGGCATCGTGATTGTGGCGCATGGGCGGACGAACGCAAAGGGCATCAAAAATGCCATTTTGCAAGCACACCGTGCCGCACGCGCCAACGTGATCAGCGCCATTCAGCACGGGATGGCACGCTATGCGGGCATTGCCGAGGACGAGATTGACGAAGTTACCGTGATCAAACGTCCGCGCCGCAACCGCTTAGCAAACATCCTCCGCTGGCGCTTCAGTCCGCTGCGTTTACGCCGTCGGGGTCGGGGGCGCGGGCGGCGAAACGCTGGCTTGTTAAATTCATGAGACGGACTCTATATAGCGTTTTTCTGGCGTTGGCACTAGCAGCCTGCCAGACCACCCCCGCCCCACTCCCCACCTCCCGTCCGGCAGGGGGCAGCCGCAACCGCGATGTGCGCATCACCGTGCGGACTGTGGCGGGCTTTGAGATGGTGAACGTCCCCGCTGGCTGTTTCCAGATGGGCAGCGGGGATGGGCGGCGGGACGAACAACCCGTTCACGAGGTCTGTTTTGCCCATCCTTTCTGGCTGGATCGCTTTGAGATCACAAATGCTCAGTACGGCTCAGAGGGACCCTTCCCCGGTGCTGACCTCCCACGCACAAACCTGACATGGTATGAGGCACGCGACTTCTGCGCCCAACGTGGCGGGCGCCTGCCTACCGAGGCGGAATGGGAATACGCGGCGCGTGGTGTGGAGGGGTGGCATTACCCCTGGGGCAACCGTCTGGAGGATTCGCGTGCCGTCTTTGACAAAAACAACCAGTTGCAGCCCGCGCCTGTCGGCAGCAAACCAGCGGGGGCATCGTGGGTGGGGGCGCTTGATTTGGCGGGGAACGTTTGGGAATGGACGAGTTCACTCTACCGCCCCTATCCCTATAATCCGGCAGATGGGCGCGAGTCAGCGGAGGCAGAGGGGGAGCGCGTCCATCGCGGCGGGTGGCTCAGCTACATTGATTATGGGATCAGCGGACATACACGCTTTCGCCGGGACCCCAACGCGCCGGACTGGTTCATCGGCTTTCGTTGTGTGGTAGACAACTAGCGTTATTAAGGACATAATCGTTTGGATAGTGTAACTCCTCGCGAAATTGACTACACCGCGCCCCTTTTGTCGCCGAACGCCAGCCGCTTGAAGCCGAACAAGGGGTGGGCGGCGCTGCGTCTTGCCGAACTATGGCAATACCGCGAACTGCTTTACTTCTTGGTGTGGCGGGATGTTGTAGTCCGCTACAAACAGACCCTTCTCGGCGTGACGTGGGCGGTGATCCAGCCCTTCATGACAATGGTTGTTTTTAGCTTGTTTTTTGGCGGCTTGGCGGGTGTCCCCTCGGATGGAATTCCCTACCCCATCTTCAGTTTTGCGGCGCTCGTCCCCTGGACGTTCTTCGCCAATGGGCTTGGACAGGCATCTAACAGCCTTGTGGGAAGTGCCAACCTGATCAAGAAGGTCTACTTTCCGCGCCTGATCATCCCCATCAGCGGTGTTTTGGGCGGATTGCCTGATTTTCTGATCGCTTTCGTTGTGTTGATCGGCTTGATGATCTTTTATGGCTTGTTTCCGGCATTGGGGGCGCTGATCTGGCTACCCGCCTTGCTCATTTTGGCGTTGATCACGGCGTTGGGGGTGGGGTTGTGGCTCTCGGCGCTGAACGTGTATTACCGCGATGTGCGCTATATTGTCCCCTTCATTATTCAACTGTGGATGTTTGCGACGCCCATTGCCTATTCCTCCAGCTTGCTCCCACAGCCATGGCGGACACTCTATGCGATCAACCCGATGGTTGGCGTGATCGACGGCTTCCGTTGGGCGCTGCTGAGCGGTGAGCGGGGGAATCCGCTGACGCATATTGCCGAGGGGGTTGGCTTCCAGTGGCAGACGATGAGCATGGCCAGCCCTCCGATGGGGATGATCCTCGTCTCAACAGGCGTGGCGCTTGTCATCCTCCTCAGCGGGATTGCCTATTTCCGTCGTGTGGAACGCACCTTTGCCGATGTTGTGTGAGTACGGTATATGAGTACGGTATAACTGTGTCGATTTGTACCCTTTCCCTACGATTTGTCCATAAATCGTAGCGGAACTTGCAACCTGAGAATCACCCGATATAATTAATCTAGTGCTAATCTTCTGAAACGCGCACACGAGGACATAACGTCATGAATCTAAGAAAACTCGCAACGCTGCTGCTTGTTGCGTTATTTGTCTTGCCTTTTGCGGCAGTGGGACAGCCCACCAAAGCGCAGCCTATTTATCGCTGCTTCCCCACCTGCGATCCCGCTGATGGGAAATTCATGGTGTTGGTGGGAACGGGGTTGAATTCCCTCGTTGGGGGATCGATTGAAATCCAACTCGCTGCCCCTGCGGGTTCTGCCTCCTTCACACTCGGCATTTTCGATGGCGATAGCGAGCAACCGGGTGATTCGACCGTTCCAATAACCGTTGGTCAGGCAAGTTTTTGGGATCGCGTCACCTACATTAGTGGTGATGTCTACGACCCAGCAAACTGGAATAACCTCGTTTTGGATTATGATTTGTATGCCGATCCCTTGGGGGATAACACTGGCGGAACATTCCTCGGCACGTTCAACAGCGAGACGATGCTGAATGACGACTGGAGCGAGTTTCTCATCCCCAACAGCCCTCTGGCGCAATCCCCAAGCGGGAACTTTTTCTATCGGTTGGTGATTAGTTCGCCAAACGCGAGTTTGCCCGGCGTCGCCAATCAGTTCAAGCTCCGCACGGATAGTTATTTGGCAGTTCAGCCTTCTGCCTTCCAGGTCATTGGCGGGAGCTTTAACCAAAGCGACTTGTTCTTCCTCTATCCCAATTTCCCTTTGCTCACCAATTCCCCCTATTCGGGGGTGTGGGATATCTATCTTGACTTCTTCAACCCCACCTTCGACTTGGTGGTGTGGGATGGGGACCTTGACCGAGGGAAAGTGACGATCACCCCCGGTCCAGTGTTTACCGTCTCGGATAACGACACGGATGATCCTGATACAGCGAATGTTGGTATTCCGCCATGGGCGGTGGGAACGGCGGCTGTCCCTGAAGGGGTTGCCGTTGGGTCAACCTTCCCTGGTCCGGTTACCGCAACAGGGAATCCGGCAGATGACTTCGATAACCAATTGGCGCTGCCGACCTCACAGCTCTTCATGCGTTCCCCAAGCATTGAATACACCGTCTACGATCCGAACGGCACAGTCTTCTACAACCCCAATCCATCGGGAAACCAAGAGTGGGAGCAGTTCCGCATCACCAGCGATCCGGCGGACCCACCCGGAACCTATGATTATTTCTCTCCATCGCTGCCGGCTGGTTTGTGGCGGCTGGAGCTTAGCGGACTTGACCTCAGCAACCTAAACGCCCTGCGCCTGTTTGTGAGGATTGCCTGCGTGCAAGGGACAAGTGTCCCCGGCTTCCAAGATGTCGCCTGCGATAATATCCTACGCCCGTTCCTGATTGGCGATACGGTGTGGTGGGATTACAACGGGAACGGCGTCCAAGACCCCGGCGAACCGGGTATCCCCGGCGTCATCGTTGAATTGATCGGGACGACTGGCACGGTAATCGCCACGACAACTACCGACGCCAGCGGGCTGTATTTCTTCAACGTGGATGCCGGCACGTATACCGTGCGCGTTGCTTCCTCCAACGATACCAATACCCTTGTTGATGCTATTGCGACGACCCCCAGACAGTTCACAAACACGGTGGTCAATGCAAACATCCTGACCTACGACTTTGGCTTCCGCCTGCCACCCGGCACGCAGCGGACACCCACGCCTGTGCCACCGGTGACGACTCTCCCTTCAACAGGGTATGCGCCTGCCCCCGACGGTCTGCTGCCTTGGGGAATCGCACTGATTGTTGGTGTGGCGCTTGTCGCTGGCGGGATGCTCGCCCGTAAGCGTCGGCAGAACTAGAGATTACACAGACAACCGCCTTTCCGCAGAACCGGACGCGCAGCAGCGCGTCCGAATAAAGGTAGGGCGGTTGCTCTCGATTGGTTGAGTTTTTTGGACGCACAGTAGGGCGTCCTTTTTTTGTCCGTGTGTTTTGTCAGAATCGTCAGGTCATGCCCCGATTATTAGCACGATTCTTCTCGCAGCCACCCCTTAAGAAACGTCTCTTTCTTTGGGCATGGGTTCTTCTTCTCCGCTTTGATCTACTGCTGAGGGCTGCATCCTTCCGGCGTGCTGAACGGATTCGCCCCATACAGGTTGCTCAGCAACCCGCCCCGCCCCTTGAAACGATCCTGTGGGCGGTGAATGCTGCGGCTGCCCACCACCTTTACCCGATGACTTGCCTTCGCCGCGCCCTGACGCTGCGCTACCTGCTTGCCAAAGGGGGGATCGTCTCGAACCTGTGTTTTGGGGTGCGCTATGAGGGGGAAACCTTTGCCGCCCATGCGTGGATAGAGCTAAACGATCAACCGTTTGGCGAACGGATTGATCCGACGGTACGCTATGTAAAAATGGAAAAAATGCCAGTGGCTATACGCCCACCGACTCCGGGGCTTAAACATCGGGAACACTCGGAATTACAATGACACAAGAGGAGGGACGATGGCGGGATTATGCGGAATTGTTCGATTTGATGGAGAACACCTAGAGGATCATCTGCTAGAGGAGATGATCAGGGCAATGGCATATCGCGCTGTTGATGGGGTGCGCCGCTTTACTGATGGGCAGCTTGCCTTTGCCCACCTTGCCCATCACACCACCCCCCAAGCCCTCAGCGAACAGCAGCCCTTAATAACGGCAGATGAGGCGTTCGTTTTGGTGACAGATGCCTTCTTGGTCAATCGCGCCGCACTGATCGCCACCTTGCGCCCTACGGGATTCCTGCCAGCCCAAGCTGACGACGATCTTAGCGATGCGTCCTTAATCCTTGCCGCCTACCGCCAATGGGGTGAGGCGTGCCTTGCCCATCTTGATGGCGATTACGTCTTTGCCGTGTGGGATAAGTCGGCGCAAGTGCTTGTTTGTGGGCGCTCCCCCTTTGGAGGGAAGGCGCTTCATCTCGTTTATACCCCTCATTACGCCGCCTTTAGTTCGGATGTCACCCCATTATTGACTTTGCCAGGGATCTCCCGCCAACCGAATGCCTTGATGCTGGCTGCTTTTGGCACCTTTCAACTGGATGAGGAGAGTTCAGAAAGCTACTTTCGTGATATTTTATGGCTGCCGCGCAGTGGGATTATGCGGCTGACAGACAGCGGGGTGGAACAGCGTTGGGGGTGGCAGCCAGAGATGCCCCACTCTGTTCAGCGGAAGTCCGCCCACGATTATGCCGCCGAACTGCGAGGCTTGCTGACCGAGGTCATGATCGATCAGATGCGCAGCAGTCGCCCCATCTATGGCATTTCGCTTAGTGGTGGGATGGATTCGACGACGATTGCCGCCTTAGTCTACCATCAACTGACCACGCAGGGTGAGGGCAAACTGATCGCTCATCACATCTATGCGGAGAGTATGCTTGATGAGCGCCCTCGGGTTAGGGCGCTGGCGCAAAAATTGGGGATCACTGTCCAGTACCATCCGATAGAACCGTTTGCTGCGTCGTTCGAGGAACTGGAAGCTCTGATACTGCCAGAAATTCCTTTTTTGAATCTATTTCAACCTATGAGTCTGTTTTTGGCAGGGGAGATCAAAGCGGAAGGCGGCAGTTTCTTATGGACAGGACATGGCGGGGATAACCTCTTTGCTCGCTCGCACTATACTCACTTGTACCAAGCTCTGCGCGGCGATTTTCGCTCTTTCCGTCCGCTGCAGGGGATCGCTAAAGCACAGGGCGAGTCGGCGCTGCGGCTTTTTGCGCGCTATTATGTTCGCCCTCTACTGCCTAAATGGGCGCTTCAGGGACGCGAAGTCGCCTTTAATGCGCGCAAATTTACCCAGCTAGAATGGCTTTCCCCCCGATTCAAGGAACAAGATGGGCTAGAGGCTTATTGGGAGCGGCAGCAAAAGCGTTGGCGCGGCATCTCTCCCTATCAAGATGCGTACAACCGAGTGTGGTATGGGTTGCAAGGTCGGGGAAGTGTCTTAGCCGCACAGCAAACCTTAGCGCGGGAAGGTGTTGAATCGCGGATGCCCTTGCTTGACCGTCGCTTGGTCAACTTTTCGCTCACCCTCCCTCTAGAGGAGGCACACCTCTTTGGGCGGCAAAAGCTGGTGATGCGCCGCGCCATGAGCGACCTCTTGCCACCGGAGGTAACCGGTCATTTTGGGAAGCGCCATGTGAATGCCTCCAGCGATCATACCTTTTATGGCATGATCGAACTGGTACGCGGCTTGTTTCATCAATCGCGTTTAGCCGAACTTACCTTAGTTGACGATCAAACCATTCAAGGGCTGTTGGATCGCTATATTACAGAGCGCCGCCACCCTGATCAACTTTTACTGACGTGGCTGATGTTTATGGAACGCTGGCTGCGGAAATTTTGCTAAGTATCTATCCGTAAATTAAAAGGTGAACGGTAGGGGCAACCCCTCACCCCCTAGCCGCCTCTCCCGCTGTGCGGGAGAGAGGGAATAATATCTTTTTCGGGAGGGGCGCTGCCCCTCCCCTCCCCGTGAGAGACAAGGTGGTGAAGAAAACGCCTGTTGAAAAGCCCGTAGATAGCGGTCAAGAGGGTAGGCTCATCCCTCACCACCGAATTTAAGGATAGGCTCTAAGGGCGCGTTTGGAATGTTAGGGCGTGCCGGTAAGATGTTCTCGGTGCTGAAGTGGCGGGTTGAACATAGGGTGTTATGAATTTTTTTTGATTGACATTTTCCCGACTCTGTGTTACTTTATGAGCGTGTTTTGGACGATCACTCAATGGAACACTCATTTATGAATCCTCAATCACATGGTCTTATCGCAGTGGAAGAAAGCAGGAAAAGCAAACCCAAAAAGGGATATGTTCCGCCACAATTAAAAGCGTGGGGTGAACTTGCAACCCTTACACAAGGCTTGCTTAACCCTCCTTTGGAACCAATCTTTCCCTTCAGTCTTTGCAACCCTGGTACCTAGTCAACAACCATCCACACGGGCAGCGGGCATGGTGAGATGTTCCTTCAGCCCCCAGCACCTATAGGCTGCGGGGCTTTTTTGGTGAGATCGCCTTGTATACCCTCAATACCGTGTCCCACCCCTCCTTTCTATGTATGCTCTCAGACTAATTGTCTCTCTACCCTTTTTATCTTCTGAAGAAGGCGGCAGTCCTCCCCTCATGTGGAGGGTGATTGATCGTCCCCCCTTGAGGGTGAACTGGTCACAGCCCACTGTACGAGGGGCTGCCCGCCGCGCCGATGGCGAATCGTGGTATCAGATTTACCGCGTCCCGACGCCAGACGGCGTGATCCATGTCGAACGCATTCTAGAGGTGGGCGATTACTATCTGTACCCCGACGCAATTCACTGCCACCCGGCGGATCAGGCTGATGCCGATGAAGTGATGGACTGCTTCCTGAGCCATGCCCTTTCGCTGTGGTTTGAGCTACGCGGGCAGCCTGCCATACACGCGGGGAGTGTTGCCTTGCCGGAAGGGGCAGTTTTATTTTCCGCCGTTAGCGGGGGCGGCAAGAGTACGATGACCGCCCATTTCGTTGCGGCGGGTTATCCGCTCATTGCCGATGATGTGACGATCTTCGCCCAACAAGATGGGGAGATCGTCGCTCCAGCAGGCTACCCTCAAATGAAGATGACCGATGCCACCGCCTCGCGGTACATCCCCACCTATGAGGCGCTCCCCCCTGTAAACGTACATAACCCCAAACGGCGCGTCCCCATTGGGACGGGCATTTTGGGGCGCATGGCGGGTGATCATTCCCCGGTAAAGCGCCTTTACCTTTTAGAGCGTTTTGACCCTACCGAAGCAGATGCGGCGATCACGATCACGCCCATTCTGGGGGCGGCGGGTCTGATGGAATGGCTGCGGGCGTCGATGGTGACGTGGTTTGTTGAGCCGCTCGGCTTGCAAAAAGGGCGGATGGATTTCTTTGCCAAGCTGCTTAAAACGGCGAAGGTGTGTCGTTTGCGCTACCCAAGCGGCTTAGAGCATTTGGATGCCGTTCAAGCGGCGATTGTGGCGGATGTGGCGAACGACTGAAGAAGGCGAGGACACTCACCCTTATGAACCGAGACGACATTTATCTTCTCTACGATTACAACGATTGGGCAGATCGCCGTATTTTGACAATGTGCGCCAAAATCAGCCATGAGCAGTACACCGCCCCCACCACCATCGGGACGGGCTACGGCAGTCTACGGGCGACCCTCGTCCATATTGTCTCGGCGATGCAGCTTTGGCGAATGCTGTTCACCGACCCGCCAAATGTCTATCGCTCCGAAGAAGATCACACCGCGCTAGAGCTTACCGAAGCCGAATTTCCGACGCTCAGCGTTTTAGAGAAACGCTGGCAAGAAGAACGGGATACCCTACGCGCTTACCTCAACACCTTGGATGATGGGAAGGTGAAGGGCGTTCTGCGCTACACACTCCCCAATGGGATCGTCCGTGAGCGCGTGTTGTGGCACTGCCTTGTTCACCTCGTCAATCATGGCACGCAGCACCGGAGCGAGGCGGCGGTTTTACTCACCGGATACGGACAATCTCCCGGCGATATTGATATGACTGTGTTCCTCAATGAGCATTTCAACCTGCCGTCGTAGGGGGTCGGAATACACCCACTCCCTCCCCACATCCCTATATGCCTTTTCTAACGCTTGATCTCTGGGAAAATCTGCCGCAGCATGGGGATCGTACTTGATTCGGTCAGCTTGTGAAGCTGGCGCACAGCGTCTTTCATGTGGATGGGTTCAACGGCAAACAAACGCCGTCCACCCATCCCCCGCGCTGCCGAGAGGACGGGGACGCTGATCGGCGCACTGCCCACCGTCCCCGACCCAAAGGCGGCAATCACCTTGACAACGGCGATCTCCCATTTGGGGAGCGCCCCTCGCAGCGTCGCCGCCACTCGCCCCGCTGCATCAGGACCCTCGCTGGTGGGGACGACGAAGGTGAGCGTGGTATGGTGATGGCTATGCAAAACGATCACCGGTCCGCGTGCGGCTTGCCCAACTGTATGGTGAATTTGCACAAGGAAGGCGGCGAGATCAAGCGGCTGCCCATTGAGTGTCATCGCCAGCCCGTCAACGGCAGTCACTGCTTTCAGCGCCACACCTGTATCCTGTGCCTCGGCTTGAATCAGCGTGCCGGCGTGGTCAAGATTATCGGGGTTGCGAACGCGCAGCGGAATCCCACGCGGGGCGAGCGGTTCAATGGCATCGGGATGCAGCAGGCGCGTCCCAAAATAAGCGAGTTCTTCAACCTCGCCATAGGAAAGCAAGGGAATCACCCGCGCCCCCGGCACAATAGCGGGATCAGTAGACATAATGCCATCGACATGCGTCCACAGCCAGACCTCATCTGCCCGCAGCGCCGCCGCCAAGAGAGTCGCCGTGTAATCACTCCCGCCGCGCCCTAGCGTGGTGATCACCCCTCGTCGCGTCGCCCCGACGAAGCCCGGCAAGATCGGCGTGATTTTCGCCTCCAAAAGGGGGCGGAGGATCGCTTCGGCGCGTTCTTCGATCAAATCGATCAGCGGGTTGGCGTTTTGGTACACCTCATCGGTGATAATAACCGACTCGGCATCCACTGTGACGGCGGTCAAGCCCTCCACCCGAACAAGAGCGGTGAGGATCGCCGCCATCACTTGTTCCCCTACTGCCATCACCCTATCCCGATCCCGCGCTGTCGCCCCTCGTTCGCGGGCAATCCGATCACAGAGGGACAGCACTTCGTAAAGGTGATGATCCAAGAGGGTGATCAGACGTTGGCGAACGCCTAAATCGGCAATCAGCGTGTCAAGTAGGGTGATGTGCTTTTCCCGGATCAGGGCGACAATGCGGCGGTAGCCGCTGCCGCCGCTGTGTCCGGCTTCGGCGCTCTCCACCGCCCGCCGGAAAGCGTCGGTCACCCCGCCCATTGCCGAGACGACGACGACGATCTGATCCCACGCCAGCGCCTCGGCAGCAATCACGCCGGCAACACGAGCGAGTTTGCGGGCGTCTGCCGTCAGCGACCCGCCGAATTTCATCACCAAGAGCGCCATCACTGCACCTCATACTCACGGAGTAAGATCAACCCATCCGCCGCACCGCGGGCATCGTCAAACACCATCAGACGGGTGAGTGACGGATAGCTGTACCATCCGGCATAAAGGCGGTATGTGCCAGCGGGAAAGGCGGGCGGCATCCCTCCAATCACTTCTGTCCATATCTCGTTAGGGTGCCATTGGCTGGTGGGATACGTTCCCTCCCCCGGCTCCCCGTCAAACTGAAGCATCATTGTGCCATCAGCGCTGACGAGATGAAAAAAGAGGTGGTAATTCTCGCGGAGGGGCGTATCCGTCCGCCAGCGTGTTTCGATCTCGAAATATCCCTCGCCAAGTGCTGAGGGTGCGGCATAGCCAAGGAAGTACAAGCCCCCCTCAAGGGCGACGGTGTGCCTGACCAGCGGCGCAATGGAGGCGCTCTCCGGTGGCGCGTTCACCTCAAGTGCCACACACTGCGGGGTGCTTAATTCCTGACAGGATTCGCCCCTCATAACACACCTCGGCGGAAGCGAGGTGAGGGTACAGCCTTCAAGGGGATTCAGGGTGAGTGTGTGAAACCCGGCTGAAAGGCGCAGCGGAAGCCGAACCCGCGATCCCTCTTGCGCTGAGGTGATCCATCCTCCATAACGGGTAAATCCGTCTTGTCCGTCAAGGGTGATCCCTAGCGAGCGCGGGCGCAGAAACCCGCGCAGTGGGAGAATGAGGGTTTCCTCAATGGCAGCCGGCGTGTAGAGGGGGATGTTCAGTGACTCCCCAACCCACACCCCCGAAGACGGAAATGTCCACAGAAGCGCCGTTTCTTGGGGCGGGGTGTTGGGCAGTTCAACAATCAGGTAGCGCTCGTCTTCATAAGTGGGCGTGCCGAGAACCGTCCTTGCCGCCGCCAGTTGATCGGCGCGGAGTACCTGTTTATGCAAAATAAGGACATCCACGCCTACCCTGTTCAAGAGTCCTGCTACTGCTGTTGGGAGCGAGGCGGGCTGACCTTCCTGCTCGGCGGGGAGCAGTGACGCCTCTCCGCTGACCGCCGCCGTGATCAGGCGCAGCATACCTGCATTGGCGTTCGTCTTGCGGGAGACGTAGCCCGCCAACAGCGGCTTGTGGTGGGCGGTTTGGTAGAGCAGCGCCAGTTTTTGCGCCGTTGGGTCGTCGTGGGGGAGGTGGTGAACAGCGCGAATATCGCTCCGGGTGGCGAGATCGTAAAAATAGGAGGGAATATCTGGCGGCGTAACGGGGAAGGGAAAAAAAAGTTGATACTCCATCAGGATCAGGGCGGCGAGGGGGATGAGAAGGATTCTCTTACGGGGTGTCCTCTCTCGCAGCCGTGCCAACCCTAATGCCGCCAAGACGCCTAACGCCAGCCCTGTTGTCATGTTGAAGCGCCCGGGCGTCCGCGTGACAGCGATCAGGGGAAGGTCTTGGAAAAGGGCGTAAGGTAGGGTGATGTAACTTTCCTCGCGCAGGGTGTAGGGCAAAGCGGCATACCCTTCCGGCGAATCGGTGCGGGTGCGCAGGGGAATATCGCCGACCTTCAGCACCGCCCCAAGCGAAAAAACCATGCAGCCGAGAAGTACCGCCAACCACACGCCGCCGCCACGCCGCGCCAAAACCCCGATCAGCGCCAAAACGCCGCCGAGAATTCCCACATAGGCAGCACCCTCAGTGCTGTTGATGCCAATCGCTTGCTGCGCATAGGGCAGGGTCATTGGGCGGGTGAAGGGCGAGAAGGGCGAGGGCGAGACAAAACTGAGTAGATCAGCGCTGTATCGGACGCGCCCACTCTCTTGGAGGTAGGCGGGCGTATCGGGGGCGAGCGCCTCACCGATCAATGGGGCGTAAAAGGGGAGAATCAACAGCGCCCCGCCGACGAACATCCCACCCAGGGCGGCAGCGATCTTCGGCTGACGGAGCGTGCGACGGTAGACGGGTGAGAACAACCCATATGCCCCGCCAAACAGGACGAGCGGCATCACCCCGTAGACGATCCCTGTGAAATTGCCCAAAGCTAAGACCCATAATGCCAATGCCCCAATAAGCGTCCATCGTCTGGGGTGTTCCGCCCCGCCAAGAAGCCGCCATAGCGTCAGCGCCACGATGGGCAGCGCGTAGTTTGAAAGGGGGTTCACATGCCCCGCCGTTAGGTGCCCTTGTGCGGCGGGGAAGGCGCAGAAGATCAACCCGCCGATCAACGCGGGCATCACCCGCCCGCCGCTGACGGCGTGGCAGAGCAGGTAGCCCGCCACCCCGCAGAGGACAATCATTGTCAGAATCCATAGGTTGAAGGCGGCAATCTCCCCCACAAGGAAACTCAAGGCGGTGATCGGAAGGTAGATCAGCGGTTGGGCAATCTGCGTCGCACTAAAAAAACCAGTGGGGTAGACGAGCAAGCTCTGATAAAAGGGATTCAATCCGTTTTGGAGGGCATATTTCGCCCACCACGCAAGGCGGATGTATTCGGCGCTGTCGCCGTATTCCGCTCCCGCCATGCCCACCCCAAGCTGCGTGATTAGGGGATAGGTTATAAAGACCGCCACCGCAAGGTAAAAGCCGATGATCCCCACTCGCCGGATAGAAACCATTTTCATACGGATGTTTTAGATGTTCCTCTCTTGCCACCCGCCAAAGATAACGCTATAGTTGTTCCTAAGCGATACGCGAGCGTAAGAATGTGCGCGGTATTGCGCTCTGAAAACAACCGTCACCTATATCAGGTTGACAAACCTATTCATCACATTATACTCATGGATGATGATAGGCTGTGGGAATCAAGGAATAGAATACCTTCTCCCATCCTTCTTGTAAGGTTCTGGTTGTAGTTCAACCAGTGAGGCTACTGCAATATGCGAGTTGAGGCTTGCTTGTGTCTGGAGCAGGGACGCTAGGTTCTTCTTCAGATAGTTAAGCAGATAACGCGACCAACAGCCTGAAGAAGCGCCCGTCCCTGAGCGCAGCACCGAGATACCCATCGGATGCTGTTACACGCTTACTGGACAAGGCGCTTTTTTGCTGCCTGTTGGTCGCGTTTTGTTTGCCTATTACCGAGCCTTATGAAGTCGCTCAATTCACGAAACGTCACCGAGGGAATAACGAACCAAATGACCCTTTTCGCCACATATGGAATGCCTATAAACGCCCCCGCCGCCGTTGGGGGGATTGAAGCTCTGATTGGCAACACCCCCGTGATCAGCCTTCGGCGGATCACGGCGCACCTACCGGAAAACGTCCAGCTTTACGCCAAGGCAGAATGGACAAACCCGGGCGGCAGCGTGAAAGACCGCGCCGCGCTGAACATCATCCGCACGGCGGAACGGGAAGGGAAACTTCGCCCCGGCATGACCCTGGTGGACAGCACAAGTGGGAATACGGGCATCGCTTATGCCATGTTGGGCGCCTCGCGGGGGATCAAGGTGAAGCTCTTTGTCCCCGGCAACGCCAGCCCAGAACGGCTTGCCATCCTCCGCGCTTACGGGGTTGAACTCGTCCTGACCGACCCGTTGGAAGGATCGGACGGGGCGATCCGCGCCGTGCGTGAACTCGTCGCCCGCGAACCTGATTCCTACTTCTATGCCGACCAGTACAATAATCCAGCAAATTGGGGCGCTCATTACGCCACGACGGGGGTCGAAATCTGGGAACAGACGGGCGGGACGGTGACGCACTTCGTCGCCGGATTGGGAACGACAGGAACGCTCATGGGGACCGGGCGACGGTTGAAGGATTACAACCCGGCGGTGCAGATTGTCTCTTTGCAACCGGATTCGCCCTTCAACGGGTTGGAGGGCTTGAAACATATCGCCACTGCCATCACGCCCGGCATTTACGACCCAAATTTGGCAGATCGGGATATTGGGATCAGCACGGAAGCCACCTATGGGATGGTTTTGCGTCTTGCCCGTGAGGAAGGGCTGTTGGTGGGGATTAGCGCGGCGACGGCTGTTGTTGGCTCGCTGATCGTTGCTGAGGAAGCCGCCGCACGGGGCGAGAGCGCGACGATTGTGACGCTCTTTCCTGATAACGCCTCCAAGTATCTGAGCCACGCACCGTATAACACCTTGCTCTAGAGACCTGCTACAGCACGTCCCCTACCCTCCCACGCAAGGCGACGATGCGGTACATTTAGGAGATGTCTATCGCCTTTCCAGATGCGGTGCATATGACCAATGACCATCTCCTTTGATCTCCCTGAGCGATTTCTAGTCCAACGTGCCATGCTGCACGCCATTGCCGAGCAGACGATGCGCCCCTATTCCCGCCAGCTTGATGAAGCCGAACACGAACGCCCCACCGCCTTTATCACGATGATGTGGGGTGTTCTGAAAGAACAACAAGCGCGGGCAAGTGCGAAAAGCGCCAGCATAGGGGATGCCTCTCCCTCTGAGCGTACCAAGACGGGGACGGCGTGCCTGAAAATGGTTGTTATCTCTGAACAACTTGCTTGGGGCGATTTGGGACAGTACATGACGATGCCTTCGCCCTTCCTTGCCGGCGCAGTGATCGAGGTGGCGGGCAGCCCTGAGCAGAAGCGCCGTTTTCTGACGCGCTTTGCCGAGGGGGAGCCGAAATGGGGGGCGATGGCAATGACCGAACCCGCCGCTGGATCAGATACCTCTGCCATTGAGACAACCGCCGTCCTTGACCCAACAACAAACGAATGGGTCTTGAACGGCTGGAAAATCTTCTGTACGAATGGGACACTCGCCCTTGAGGAATCGGACGGTATCCTCGTGGTGTGGGCGACGGTGGACAAAAGCGCTGGACGGGCGGGGATGAAACCCTTCGTCGTGGAGGCGAAAACCCCCGGTGTGAAGATTGCCAAAGCGGAAATCAAGCATGGCATTCGCGCCAGCGACACGGCGGCAATCGTCCTTGAGAACGTCCGCATCCCCTATGACAACCTGCTTGGCGATCCAGCTATCCAAGAGCGCAGCGGGACGGCGGGCTTCAAGGAGGCGATGGCAACGTTTGACGCCTCCCGCCCAATTGTGGGAGCGGTGGCAGTAGGCGTGGGGCGGGCAGCATTGGAGTTCCTAAAAGAAAAACTTGCCCAAGAGGGAATCACCCTCGATTACAACAAGCCCAACCACCTGATGACAACGGTAGAACGCGATGTCTTAGAGATGGAGGCGCAGTTAAAGGCGGCGTGGCTGCTCACCCTGCGTTCGGCAGCCCTGTTTGATCGCGGTGAGCCAAACAACCTAGAAGCGTCTATGGCGAAGGTGAAAGCGGGCAAGGCAGTGACCATCGTCACCCAAAAGGCGGTGGAACTCTTGGGGACAATGGGCTACAGCCGCGAATGGCTGGTTGAAAAGTGGATGCGCGATGGCAAGATCAACGACATTTACGAGGGGACGGGGCAGATCAATACGTTGATCGTCGCCCGCCGCATTTTGGGCTACACCTCCAAAGAATTGGCGTAACGCGCCCCGCACCCCCTAGTCCCCTAGTGTGGCATTCCACAGCAACGGCGACCACCCATAGGCATCAAAGATGAGGTTGCCCACGCGCCCGCTGACACCGTTCAGATTCACCGTGTCACGGATGGGCAAGATCAGCGCCTGATCCATGATCAAACGCTGCGCCGCTGTGTACAACCCCGCCCGATCCGCCGGATCAAGACTCTGCGCGGCGCGGCTGAGCCAACCATCAAGTTCAGCGTTGGCGAATTTGGAGAGGTTGTTCGGCGCATCGGAGCGGTAAAAGAGTGTCAAGAGGTTGGCATCGACGCCGTAATCGTTGAACGCCAAGAGGTGATACTCGTTCGTCCGCTGTGCCTCGCGGAGCGCCGCCAAGCCCGGCACTTGGCGCAGTTCAAGCTCAATGCCAATTTCTCGCCATGCACTCTGGATTTTTTGGGCAATCTGCGGAGCATTGCCCCACGAGGGGACGACCATGATCAGGCTGAGCTTGACGCCGTTCATCTCCAAAATGCCGTCGTTGTCGCTATCGGCGTAGCCCAATGCCCGAATCGCCTTCCGTGCCGCCTCCCGATCATAGGGGTAGTAGTCCTTTGCGTTTTTATCATAAAAGGGCGTCGTAGCCGAGAGCGCTCCATAGGCGGGGGGCGAAAACTGCTGGAAGATCGAATCGGTGATCGCTATGCGGTTCGTCGCTTGGATCAACGCCCGCCGCAGCGCCACATTATCCAGCGGAGGGCGCGTTGTGTTCATGAAAAACTGGAAAGGCATTCCGGGTATTGGCTGGGGGACGAGGGCGAGTCCTTCGGTGCGGGCTATGTCGACGGCATCCAGCGGGGCAAGCTCGCCCATCACCTCTGCCGCACCCGTCTCCAATGCGGGGGCGCGGGTGGCAGGGTCAACAAAGAAGCGGAATTCAACTTCCTCAATGGGGGCGGGGTTTGCCGTCAGGTAAAAGGGCGGCCCCCAATGGTAATTCGGGTTACGCCGCAGGAGGATGTAATCGCCTGGGACGAACGTCACCATCATGTACGGACCTGTCCCCACCTGATGGAGTTGGTAGCGATCTCGGTCATACTCCAGGAGCGCTTTGGGGCTGGCAATGCCCAAGTAGCTTTGCGAGAGGGCGTCAAGGAACGCCGCGTAAGGCTGGCTGAGGATCAAGGTGATTGTGAAGGGATCAATGATCTCGTAGCCCGTGTACGACCCCAACATGAACAGCGCTTTTTGTGATTTCGTCTCTGGGTTGGTGATCCGATCTAGGGTGGCGGCAACGGCAGCCGTGTTGAAGGGTTCACCGTCGTGAAAGGTGACATCCTTTCGCAAGAAGAAGGTATAGCGCAGCCCATCGGCGGAAATTTCCAAGCGCTCAGCCAAACCCGGCACAAATTCGTCCGTTGAGGGGTCGCGGTAAAGCAGGGTGTCGTAGATGGAACGCAAAGGGATGGTCAGTTCGACAGAGGCGTTGATGTGCGGATCAAAGCCGCTTGGCAGGAGGGTTAAGCCGTAGACAATCCGTCTAGCCGATTGGGCAGAGGCAACATCGGTGGCTGTCCCCCGCAGAAGCGCAAAACCGACAAAGCCGACTCCCCCACAGAGGAGCAGCAGCACGGAAAGGCACGAGAGTGCCACAAACCCCGGACGGCGATTCATATGGTTTGAATATTCCTTTGTGATTATGACGCATTGAATCAGGGCATGGGTTGGTAGCGATCTGCGGCGTAATGCCCGGTGAGGTGATGGGAAAGCTGCCGCTCAATATCGGTCAGCAAGGCGCTTGCCCCCAAGCGAAACAATATTGGGTGTGTCCAAGCATTGCCCAATTCTTCTTTCATCAAGATCAGCCAATCGAGCGCCCCTTTTGCGGCGCGAATCCCACCCGCTGGCTTGAAACCGATTTTGTACCCCGTCCGTTCGTGGTAATCACGGATTGCCCGCACCATGACCAAGCCATTCGTCAGCAGGGCGTTGACCGCCTCTTTGCCGGTACTCGTCTTGATCACATCAGCGCCCGCCATCATCGCTACAAGGCTTGCCTGCCCAATATGGCGCAGCGTGCCAAGCTCCCCAACGGCGAGGATCACTTTTAAATGTGCTTCGCCACAGGCTTGGCGGAAGGCTGCCACCTCATCATAGAGAGCGCTCCACTCCCCGCGCAAGACGGGCGCACGGGAGATCACCACATCAATTTCGGCTGCCCCTGCCGCCACCGATTCCTTGATTTCCTCAACCTTGAGGCGGAGCGGCGTTTGCGCCGCCGGAAAGCCCGTCGAGACGGCGGCGACGGGAATCCCCGACCCACGCAAGGCATCCACCGCTGTGCTGACAAGGTTATGGTAGACGCACACCGCGCCGACCTTGATTCCCAACCCCCCTGCCCCTAGCGCTGTCAACAGTTCCGCCCGAACGGGCTGCCGCGCCTTCGCACATAAGCGCTGGACGTTCCCCGGCGTGTCGTCGCCCGCTAAAGTCGTCAGGTCAATGAGAGTGATCGCCCGCAGCAGCCATGCCGCTTGCCAGTCTTTCTTCACTGTCCGCCGTGTGATCAGCGTGGCGGCGCGGCGTTCGACGGCGCTTTTGTTGATGCGCACCTCGTTGACCCAACCGAGGTCAAGCGGCATCCCCGGATTTCGCGCCGTGTGATCAAGGGCAAGGCGTTCCTTTGGCGTGGTAGTTTTCGTGATCATGACTGGGTTACCTCACCCGCAGCATCTCGATGGTTGTGAATGTATCCCCCTCAAGGTGGAGAGAGATTCCCTCGCAATAGGAAAAGCCATCCCCCCACGCGCTGTAATCGGCGTCGGGAAAACAGGCGATTGCCCCGAATTCAATGATTGAGCCGTGCAGAATGATCAGCGCCGCAGCGCCATTGGGAATGGTCTGGGCAATCTCTCGCCAAAGGGCGACGACCTTTGTGGCGAACGCTGCTGCCGGAGGATGGCTATTCACCACCACTGCATGATTGGCAATGGTATAAGGTGGCGCAATCTGGTTGAAGATCGCCCCCGGCATCGTGTGCAGTTCCTCCGCCGGATGTTGAGCGTCTACAGCATAGCCCATCGCCAGCGCTGTTTCGTAGGCGCGGGGGAGCATACTGGTGATCACACGGGCATACGTCCCCATGCCCTCTCCCACGCGGCGGGCAAGGCTCACCCCCGCTTGGTTCAGGTGCGGGTCAGGGGCAGATCGGCTACTGTGGCGGCGAATATAAAGTGTACGCATAAGGTATGGATTATAACCTAATCATGGTAACATGGGGGCGTACACATGTTTTGCCTTGTGTCAACGACAACCATTTTTATGTACCAGCGCATTGTGATCCTTAAACCGTGCTGTATTGGTGATGTGATCTTCGCCACACCGCTGCTTTTGGCACTGCGCCGCGCCTACCCCACCGCCGTGATCGATTGGGCGGGTGGGGGCAGCGCCCGCGCCGCGCTGAGCGGACACCCCGCCTTAGAAACGATCCACGATACGGGTGGGCGGGCGAATCCGGCAAGCCGCCCCCTCTCGCTGCTGCGTGCCGTTCTCACCGTTCGTCGGGGCGCTTACGATCTCGCCGTGACGCCGGATCGCTCCCGCCTGTTGGGGCTGATTCCCCTTCTGGCAGGGATACCCGTCCGCGCAGGATTGGATAGCGGGGGGCGTGGCTTTGCCCACACGATTCGTGCGCCGATTGACCCCGCTGTGATTCGCCACGAGGCAGACATTTACCTTGATGTCGGGCGGGCGTTAGGCATTCATGTGGAGGGTGTCTATGCCGAATGTCCACCGCCCCCAGAGGCGCACGCCCGCGCTGAGGCAATCATGACGGAGCATCACCTTCAGATAGGACGGTTTGTGATTGTCCATCCGGGCGGTGGTGTGAACGCTGGCATGACCATGACGATCAAGCGCTACCCACCGCTGCACATGGCGGCACTGGCAGATCGGCTCAGCCGCGTCTTGGGCGATATTCCCGTAGTGAGCATTGGCGCGGCAAGTGACCGCGAGGCGCTGGCGGTGTTTCGGGCAGCAGCCCAAGCCCCGCTAATTGATCTTGCCGAGCAACTGACTCTGCGGGAGATCGGCGCATTGGCGGTGCGGGCGGCGCTTTACGTTGGGAATGACAACGGTGTTGGGCATTTGGCAGCAGCATCGGGGGGAAAGGTCTTGATGATTTTTGGACCCTCCGACCCGCGCCGTTATGCCCCCTTTGTGCCGCCGGATCGGGCGCGGGTGGCATGGCGAACGATGACTCTTCCCACTGGTGGGGTGGGCGGCGCCCCGCCCGATTTCCGTTGGGAGCGCGACGGAGTGACCGTTGATGAGGCGTTTCAGGCGGCGCTGCCGTTGTTGGTCTAATCCCCGATGTTGCAGGGAAAAGAGACGCCGAGGCAGCCTATCGCCTTCAGCCCCTCTCTTTTGTGTGGGAAGTACGGTTTACCATGCAACCATATGTGAAAGTGTTCCCCAAAGCCCCCCATCAACGACCACACCACACCACACCACACCCATAGGGGATGTATTTTATTCAAGAGGCATTTATGCGAAAACAATCGGTCATTATCCTTTCATGTTTGGTGCTTGGTGCGGTGATGGTGGGTACGGGGAGTCATGCTACCGTCGCCCATGATGGCGTGGCAGAAAGCCGCCGCCTTGCCGCCGCCGCTGTCGAGGTGATCCGCGATGGCGAACGGCTGGATAAAACGCTTGCCGTGCTGCTTGGTATTCGCGCCCTCCAAAGCGCCTATACAGAGGAAGCCGATTTGACATTGGGCGAGGCGCTCACCTACCCCATCCCCCTCAAACAATTGGCTGATCCGCACAGGATGGCGACGGGCTACGGGGATTGGGCATACCGTCAACTGCTTGCTCTCTCCCCAGATGAACGCTATGTGTTGGTTGGCGCGGATTACGACGCGCCTATTGGTGCAGAGCGTATTCCTGATGAGGGGATGCCCACGCTTGGCTTTGGCAAACCCCGCCGCCTTCAGGATGATTTTTCCTTCGATAACACCCTACGCTTGATCGATTTGCATACGGGGCAGGAGGTGCAGCGCTTTGAACGCCCCACGACGAATCCCGATGGAACAGAGATCGATACCTTTGCCTTTACCAAGAGTATTGCCTTTCGCCCCGATGGACGGGTGGTTGCCAGTGCCTCAGAGAACTGTGTCATTCGCCTGTGGAATGTCGAATCGGGACGTTTGCTGCGTCAGTGGAAGTCAGAGCAAGGCGACTATTGCAACTCGCGCCATCTTGCCTTTTCCCCAGATGGCAAAACGCTGGCAATGACGGATGACACCCTTACACTTTGGTCAGCCGATAGCGGGGAACTTCTTCAAACCCTCGGTGAGCGGCTGGAAACTTCCTATCAACTGTTCAGACAACGCTATTTTCCCCCTGTGTTCTCCGCCGATGGACGCTATTTGCTGAACGGCGACGATACAACGATCCGCCTCTGGGAGGTGGCAAGTGGGACTCTTCTCCGTCATGTGTTGGTCGATCAGGACGGCGATTCAGCGAACACTTTTTTATCAGTGAACGCCTCATTGGACGGCGAATTCATCGTTAGCGCTGACGCTCAGGGAGAGGTTCGGGTGCGCCATTGGGATTTGACCCCGGTGAAAACCCAGCAAGGAAAACACCCTCTTCAATTTACACAAGTCACCTTGCTTGAGGATGGGGAAACGTTTTTAGCCTTTTCCGATCATCCCGACGATCCCGACTATGATTCTGGCATGTTGGGGTTGTTTGACTTTCAAACGGGGGCACGCCTACGTCACTACCCAAACATATACCCCCAGTGGAATTCTCCCTCCTACTTCAGGAGAGGGATTCCCTATGTGATTAGCCGCAGTGGGCGCTATTTTCTACAAGGGAACCCTCTTTCCCTATGGGAAGTGCAAGGCGCACCGGGCATTGTTTCGCAGGTGAGCAAGGTACTGGGCATGACCTATACCCATCACGGGCGCTATGTCGGCATTTTTCATGATTCCGATAACGACCCACCGCGTCCCGCCCAAATTTGGGATATTCAGTGTAAGTGTCTGGTTGCGCAGTTTAGCCCTGAGACGCGGGGAATTATGTTCTCTCCAGATAGCGCCTATGTAGTGACCACCGATGGGAAAACCAGCTATATCTGGTATTTGGAAGGACCCAATGCCGGGCAAAAAGGTGGTCACGTGAGGGGTTTCATCCGGCAGATTTTGCCGAATGGATGGGTGGTGACAGTCGCACAGAGCAGTACAGGCGGATCGTTTAGGTTGTCGGATGTGTTGGGACCTCTGACGCGGCAGATCATAGGCATAGACTGGGATAGTTACGAAACCACCCTGCCCATCATCACTGCCGATGGGCGTTATATCCTCTTTCCTGCGGAGGAATCTCTGAGCCTCTCACAGGTGGCTGCGTTCGGGTACGCCCCCCCAGTATGGCGCATCCCTCTGCCAATGTATGCCGAGTGGTCTCTCTCGCCCGATGAACGGCAGATCATCGTCACCTTGTCTGTATTTGACAATAATACGTTCAGCCGCCTGATGAGTCTCTACGATCTGGAAACGGGGGCGCTCCTTCAGCAGGTGTCCAGCGAGGGCTATTTCCCTACCTTTTCGCCAAATGGGCGTTATATTGCGCTCACCGAACCAAACAAATTTGTCATTTACGATTGGCGTGCAGGGCAACATGTATGGAGTTTTCCCGATGGGCTAGGGCAGATCACCTTTACCCCAGACAGCCGCGCCGTGCTTATCCCTGACTATACGCGCCAACGTTCCACCTTGTACAGCCTTGCCGATAAGCGCGTGCTGCGGGCGTTCCCCGTTGTAGGAAAGGTGTCGTTCTCCGCCGATAGCCGCACACTCTATCTGGAGACAAAGCGCGACATGGCGGATGTTTTTGAAGGGTGGGATGTTGATTATCACGAGTTTCTTCGCACGGCGTGCCGTAGCGTGGGACGGGATTTCACCGCCGAGGAGCGCCAAACCTATGCCATTCGGGACGATCAGCCCACCTGCCCAGATGATCTGACGGGACGGGAGCGCCTCCTAGAGCGAGCGCCGACATGGACAGCCGTCCCCACGCTGACGCCGGAACGGGCTGCCGAAGGCGGCATCACGCCTTTTCCATCCCCAACGAGGAGCAACTTTACCGAACAACCAACGAACACACCCACCCTAACGCTTGCCCCGCTGCGGTTAACGCCTTTCCCGACGCTCACCCCGCCGCAGTTAACGCCGATCCCGCCCCTTCCGACGGCGAAACCGTGAGGTGAGTAGAATGCTTTGCCGCCTCGCCCACAATGGGCGAGACGGCATGTATCTTTTAAGGAGCATAAGGGGCGATCACCTTTAGACTAGACGCCCCAGGCGGCATCCCTGCTCAGGCGCTGACAGGCTCGCTTTGCGAGAAGATGAGGGCTGTTTCGCCGCCCTCTGTCGTCCCCACATCAACATAAATCATCTCGCCCTCGCGCAGCGCCCCTTCGAGGATGTACACGGCGAGAGGGTCTTGCAGTTCGCGCTGAATGATGCGCTTGAGCGGACGCGCCCCAAAGGTGGCGTCGTAGCCACGCTCGGCAAGGTAGCGTTCTGCCGCCGCGCTGAGCGTGATTCCCATTCCGCGCTCTGCCAAAAGCGTGCGCAGCCGCTCGATCTGGATGTCCACAATCTGAACAATGTCGTCGGGGGTCAGGGTGTGGAAGGTGACGATCTCATCAATCCGGTTCAAAAACTCTGGACGGAACAGGCGATCCAGTTCGGCAAGGACAGCCGCCCGCAGCCGTGCCGGATCGCCGCCGATCTGCTTGATTTGAGCGCTGGCAGCGTTGCTGGTCATGATCACGACGGCGTTTTTAAAGCTGACGATGCGCCCTTGCCCGTCCGTCAGCCGTCCATCGTCCAAAACCTGCAAGAGAACATTGAACACATCGGCGTGCGCCTTTTCGATCTCGTCCAGCAAAACGACGGCATACGGGCGGCGGCGGATTGCCTCGGTAAGCTGACCGCCCTCGTCATAGCCCACATAGCCGGGCGGCGCTCCGATCAGCCGGCTGACGTTGTGCTTTTCCTGATACTCGCTCATATCAATGCGCACGAGGGCATCATGATCATCAAAGAGGAATTCCGCCAGCGCCCGCGCCAGTTCGGTCTTGCCAACACCCGTTGGCCCCAAAAAGAGGAACGATCCCATCGGGCGGTTGGGGTCTTGCAGCCCCGCCCGCGAGCGGCGAACGGCGTTTGCCACTGCCCGAATCGCCTCGTCCTGCCCGATAACGCGCTTATGAAGGCGCTCCTCCATGTGCAGCAGCTTTTCAACCTCTCCCTCCAACAGTTTTGTCACGGGGATGCCCGTCCATTTGGCAACGACGATGGCGATTTCTTCGGCGTCCACTTCTTCTTTCAAAAGCGCATCCCCACGCTGCATCTCGTGGAGTGCCGCCTCGCTGGCGGCAAGCTGCTTTTCCAACGCCGGAATATCGCCATAGCGCATCCGCGCCGCCGCTTCAAGGTCGGCGCGGCGTTCGGCTTGCTCCAAGCGGACGCGGCTTTCATCTAACTTTGCCTTTGCCTCCCGAATAGCGCTGATCGCATCCTTTTCCGCCGTCCAGCGGGCGCTGAGGGCACGGCTTTCCTCCCGCAGGTTTGCCAGGTCGTTCTCCAATTTGGCAAGGCGATCTCGGCTTGCCTTATCGCGTTCTTTGCGCAGCGCCTCGCGCTCAATCTCAACCTGCATGATCTGGCGATCAATCATCTCCACTGCGGCTGGTTTGCTGTCGATTTCCATACGCAGACGGGACGCTGCCTCATCGATCAGGTCAATTGCCTTGTCGGGAAGCTGCCGATCTGCGATGTAGCGGTGGGAGAGCGTCGCCGCTGCGATCACGGCGCTGTCTTGGATGCGCACACCGTGATGCACTTCATAACGCTCTTTCAAGCCCCGCAAAATGCTGATCGTGTCCGCCACGTTCGGTTCATCAATGAATACAGGCTGAAAGCGCCGTTCGAGCGCGGCATCTTTTTCGATGTATTTGCGGTATTCATCGAGAGTCGTCGCCCCAATGGCGTGCAGTTCGCCCCGCGCCAACATGGGCTTGAGCATGTTTCCGGCGTCCATCGCCCCTTCGCCGGCGCCCGCCCCGACAATCGTATGAAGTTCGTCCAAAAACAAGACGATCTCGCCAGCGGCATCGGCAACTTCTTTGAGAACAGCCTTCAGGCGTTCTTCAAATTCGCCGCGATATTTAGCGCCAGCAACGAGCGACCCCATATCAAGGGCAATGATCCGTTTGCGCTTCAGACCCTCTGGCACATCGCCATTTACAATGCGCTGCGCCAGCCCTTCGACAATCGCCGTCTTGCCAACGCCTGCCTCGCCAATGAGGACGGGGTTGTTCTTCGTCCGGCGGCTGAGGACTTGCACAACGCGGCGGATTTCCTCATCGCGCCCGATGACTGGATCAAGTTTCCCCGTGCGGGCGGCGGCGGTCAGATCGCGCCCATATTTTTCCAGCGCTTGAAAGGTCGCTTCGGGGTCTTGGCTGGTGACGCGCTGCCCGCCGCGTATGGCGACGAGCGCCTTCAAGACCTCGGCATAGGTGATGCCCTGTCGCTTGAGTAGATCGGCAAGGGTCTTGTCCTCGGTGAGCGCAAGGAGGATGTGATCAGTGCTGATGTACTCATCCTTCATCTTGCCCGCCTCGCGTTCGGCACGGCTGAGCGCCTCCACCGCCGGGCGGGAGAGACCCGTCTGGGCGTCCCCCGTGACGCGGGGTTTTGCCTCAAGGAGCGCCTCCAGCTCAGCGGCAAGCCGTTCGGGGCGTCCCCCGATGCGGGCGATGACCTGGGGGACGACCCCCTCTGGCTGCTGAAGGAGCGCCAACAGCAGGTGGGCTGGCTCAATTTCTGGGTGGTGTTTTTCGCCGGCAAGGTTCTGCGCGGCAAGCGCCGCCTCCCGCGCTTTGTTCGTAAAATTGTTTAGGTTGATCATAGGAATCATCCTCTCCTTGTTCTGATTCTAAAGAATCTCGTGTAGGAAAGGCGTTGGCAAACCATTAGAGGGATGTTGTAGGGGAAGGGAGTTACGGAGTGCGGGGGGGGGCGCGGGGCTGAAGCCGCCGCGCTAGGCATAACCACCCCGTTGGGGCTTAAGACGAATCCAGGGAGAGTCTCTTTGCCTTCAAGCGTCAATCCTAGTCTGCTGCTTTAGGGGCAGGCAAAACGGCGCGGACGCCCCAGGGGTCGCCCCTACAGAATAATTTATAGTGCCTATGGTATGATTTCCTCTCCCGATTTGGGTTATAATCCCCTCAGCGCCTCTCTCTAACCAATGGTGGTACATGATGACAGACCTCATCGGGCAGCGTCTTGGGGATTATGTGATCAGCGGCGTGTTGGGCAAAGGAGGCATGGCAGCCGTCTACCGCGCGCGCCAGCAAAGCGTTCAGCGCGATGTGGCGATCAAAGTGATCAAACCCGATCTCACCCAGTCGCTAAACCCGGAAGAATTCCTCGCCCGTTTCCGGCGCGAGGCACAGACGATTGCCAACCTGAGCCACCCCCATATTTTGAAATTGTTCGATTACGGGCAGGCGGGCGAGATGCTCTACCTGGTCATGGAACTGCTCTCCGGCGGCACGTTGGCGGATCGGCTCAAGGGAGGACGCCTCAACCTGACCGCCGCCGCAAAACTCTTGGATCAGGTGGCGGGGGGGCTTGATTACGCCCACAAGCGGGGCATCGTCCACCGCGACCTGAAACCGCAAAACGTCCTCTTTGACGAGGAAGGCAACGCCTTCCTGAGCGATTTTGGGATTGCCAAACTGCTGAACGAGGGGACGAAACTGACCGGCACGGGGACGGCGCTGGGGACGCCCGCCTACATGCCGCCGGAGCAGTGGCAAAATAGGGCGCTGGACGCCCGTGCCGATGTCTATGCGCTGGGGGTGCTGCTCTTTGAGGCGCTCACAGGGCAGATGCCGTTCAACGCCGACACGCCCTTCCAGATGATGTACGCCCATGTGAACGAACGCCCCCGCTCCTTGCGAGGGATGGTCGGTACCATCCCCGAAAGCATTGAGGCGGTGATTCTGAAAGCGCTGAACAAAGAACGCGAGGATCGCTTTCAAAGCGCGGGCGCTTTTGCCGAGGCGTTTCGGGCGGCGCTGACAGGCGTGATGCCAGTGGACGCTGGGCAGGAGATGGATCGCACAGCACGGACACCCGCCGGGGGGATTCCCGCTGTGATACCAACAGCAATGCCCACAGAAGACGCCCCTCAACCCCAACGCGGCGGTGGACGCTCCCCGCTGACTGCCGGATTGGTCGCCCTCGTCGTCGTCATTGGCGTTATCATGATCCTCATCGGGAGGGGCGGAAATGCGCCCACCACTGGAACAGAGACAGCGATCAGCACCACCCCTTCAGCGGCGGCGATGAATCCAACGGAGACGACGCCCCCCCCCGCCACCACAACGGAAACGCCCTCGTCAATGGCGACAGATGCTCCCACTGCTACCTACACAGCAACCTTTCGCTTGGAGGAGATTGCCGCAGCCACGCTGACGGCGGGGGCAGCAACCCGTAACGTAATCCAAACGGCGACGGCGGGGCAGCGAACAGTTGAGGGATACATTGCGGCGGCAAACGCCACCGAGACGGCGGCGCTTTGGACATACACGCCCACACCGACGAACACCTTTACGACGACCTTTACGCCCACACCGACGAACACCTTTACGACGACCTTTACGCCAACGCCGACGAACACCTTTACGATGACCTTTACGCCCACGCCGACGAACACCTATACACGCACCTTTACGCCAACGGCAACCTTCACTCCTTCCAAGACGCCCGCCTCCTCCGTCGCCGCCACGCCGACGTTTATTCCCGCTGGAGCAAAGGTGAATTGGACGGTTGTCAAGCAGGCGTTTGACGGCGTGCCGATGGTGCTTGTCCCGGCCGGCTGTTTCATGATGGGAAGCACTACTAGTGAGGATGAAAAGCCAATCCATGAGGTGTGCCTCACGAAATCCTTTTGGATCGACCAATATGAGGTGAGCAACGCCCAATTCAAAAGCAAAGGCGGACAAGCGAAACGCTCTAGTAACTGGACGGGCAGTGATCTCCCCCGCGAAAATATCACCTGGTTCGAGGCGCGGGATTTCTGTACCCTGCGCGGAGCGCGGCTGCCCACCGAAGCGGAATGGGAATACGCCGCCCGTGGACCCCAGAGCCTTGCCTACCCTTGGGGGAACAGTTTTGTGGCGGACAATATGGTTTACTCCAATAATTCAGGGGATGAACCTGCCTCGGTGGGGAGTCGCCCCGGTGGGGTATCATGGATAGGGGCATATGATTTGAGCGGGAACATGTGGGAATGGGTGGCGGATTGGTATGATTCGGGCTATTATGGCGTCTCGACCAAAACCAACCCACAGGGGTCGCAGGACGGAAATTCTCGCGTGCTGCGGGGCGGGTCGTGGATCAACGACGAGGACTACGCCCGCGCTGCGAATCGGAACTGGAACATTCCTGCCATCGAGGACATCTTCGTTGGATTCCGCTGCGCCCGCTTTTTCTCCCAGTAGTTCTGTGGTTCTGAATTCTGATTTTCTGTTTTCTGAGGGGGTTCGGGGGCGAAGCCCCCGATCAAATTTTTTTGCTTTTTGAAGGGGATTTTCGTAGGGACACGGCGTGCCGTGTCCGCATTGTGGGGCATGAGGAGGGCGGATGCCTACAGCATTTTTCAAGGAGATTGACCCCTTAGTGGTTGACAGCCCCGCTTATCACAATATACTTACCGATGGGCTAGGCGGTGGTGATCTAAAGGGTAAACGAACGACGCCCGCTCTTCTTGTAAGAAGGCTGGTTGCAGTCCAACCAGTGAGGGTACTGCAATAAGCCCCTCATCCCCGAAAGCGCCGCCTGTTCTGGTAGCCCGCGAGGGTCAACGTTCGGGCGGCGCATTGTGGTAGTTTAGCTCATCGTCAGCGCCATCGCCGCCTTCTGCACATGGAGGCGGTTTTCCGCCTCGTCGTAAACGATGCTCTGCGCCCCGTCGATCACCTCATCGGTGACTTCGATGTTGCGATCTGCGGGCAGGCAGTGCATGTAAACGGCGTGATCCTTCGCCAGTTTCATCCGCCGCGAGTCGGTGATCCAATCCGTGTACTTTTTGCCGATCTCAGCGCTCTCTTTGTTGTCCGTCGTCGTCAGCAGCGCCCCCCACGATTTCGGGTAGACAATATCCGCCCCCTTGAAGCCATCGTCAAAGTTATGCAGGATATCCAGACTGCCGCCGCTCTTCCGGGCGTTATCCCGCGCCTGCTGAACAATATCGGGCATCAGCTTATATTCTGGCGGGTGGGTCAGGCGGACGTTCATCCCCAAGCGTGTCATGAGCAGGATCAAGCTCTGGGGGACGGAGATCGGCTTTTGATAGCTGGAGGCATAGGCCCAACTGACGTTGATCGTCTTTCCGTGAAGGCTGCCCCGCCCAAATTTTTCCATGATCGTCATCGCATCGGCAAGGATTTGGAAGGGGTGGTATACGTCACACTGCATGTTCAGCACGGGGACGCGGCTGTGTTCGGCAACCTCCCGAATGTATTTGTTTCCGAAATCCCAATCACACTGGCGAATGGCGATTCCGTCGCAATAGCGCCCGACAATTTGCCCGATCTCTTTGGCGGTATCCCCATGCGAAATTTGGGTCGTCTCGCTGTCGATGAACTGCGCATGTCCGCCAAGCTGCGCCATCCCCGCCTCAAAACTCACGCGGGTGCGCGTGCTGGTGAAGAAAAAGAGCATCGCCAAGACCTTATCGCGCAAAATGGCGTGTGGCTCGCCCAACGCCCGCTTGCGTTTCAAGTCCCACGCCACATCAAAGAGCGTGTCCAGCTCGTCCATTGTCCATTCTTGTTCGGTGATCAAATCTCGTCCGCGAAGGTAGGTTTGCATGATGAAAAGCGCTCCTTTGAAGATGAACCCGTTAATTGCTCCGAAACACTGCCCTATTGTCCCCTGTTGTCCCCCGTTTGGCGATCTGAGGATAGAGGGGAGCGCGGGAAACGGTAGATTAGGATCAGTCCTTCGCCCGTGAGAACCCATGGGGGGCGCAGTTAGGATCATCAGCGACTCACCCCTAAGCGGTTTAGCAGGGCGGCGCTGTGGGGTGATTCCTCCAGAAAGACGTAGCGTGCCGGAATCACGGTCGTTTGCGTGCCGCCTATACTGCGCAGGTGGGCAACAGCGGCGATGATGTGCTTGCGATGGACGATGATCGTCGTATTGAACCAGCGATCCGATCCAGCATCCGTCTTACTGGCATAAATCGGGGAAACGGTTGGACCCTGAAGCCCCCGCGTGAAGGGCTTTGAGGCGACGGCGGCGGCGATCTGTTCGGGGCTTTGCCCGCGCATGTTCGCGCTCAGTTGGTAATACTGCCCCCCGTGCAGCGTCGCATCGAACACCTCTAACATCGTCAGAGCAGTTTCCAGCGCAAGCGGCGATTCGCACAGGCGGCGGGCGTTGGCGATGACACACGCCGTCGATTCAAGGATTGTCCCATCGGCAACAGGTTTCAGATGGTTTTCACGGAGTGTTGTCCCCGTTGCGCTCAGGTCGATGATCACATCAGCATAGCCGAGCGTCGGCGCGGCTTCAATCGCCCCTTCCGCCTCGACAAGGGTGAAGTGATGAATACCGTGATCGCGCAGGAATTCCCGCGCCATGCGGGTGAACTTCGTCGCCACACGGATGTTCCGGCGGCGATGTTCGCGGAAATCGAGGGCGACATCGGCAATATCGGTCATCGTCTCCACATCGATCCATGCTTCGGGGACGGCAATGACCAGATCGCACGCGCCGTACCCTAAATCGTTGTGGATCACAATCACATCGTCGTCGTGTCCGGCATATTCGCGGACGACATCCAGCCCGGTAATTCCCAATTCCACCGTACCATCGTGTACCTTGTAGACAATATCGGTGACGCGCTGAAAGAGGACATCCACCTGTGGCAAGGCGGGCATAGTCGCCACATATTGGCGCGGATTCGGCTTGGAGACCTTCAAATCGCACGATTTCAAAAAATCGAGAGTAGGGTCGGCAAGCGCCCCTTTGCTTGGCAGGGCTAAGGTGATGCGGGCGGCGCTCTCTGCGATGCTGTTTGCTGTGGTGGTCATGATTGCCCCTCGGCGATGGTGTCAGTGTTGGCGTCGTGTGCGGCGATCAGCCGTGCGGCGTCCTCAAGGGGCAGCGTCGTTTGTTCCCCCCGTGCCATATCGCGCAGGGTGATGCGCCCCGCCGTTTGTTCCGCTCCGCCAACAAGGATCACATAAGGGATGTTTCGCTTGGCGGCACGCCCCAAGACACCACTCAGGGTGCGCGGCGGGGGCATGACCAACTCGACTGCGCTGCTGCGCCGCAGCACCGTCGCCACCCGCGCCGCCTCGCCCTCGTCCGCCGCCGTCAGCGGGACAACAAGCGCCTGTACAGGGGGAATCAAGGGGGCATCCGCCGCCGCTTGCCGTGCTAACTCGGCAAGAATGCGCTCCAAGCCAAAGGCAAAGCCAACAGCGGGCGTATCCTGCGCCGCGCCAATCACCCGAATGTAGTCGTCATAGCGCCCGCCCCCACACAGTTGGCTGGAACTATCCTCCGCTGGCGTATGCCCCTCAAAGACGATTCCCGTGTAATAGTTCAGCCCCCGCGCCAACCCGGGCTGGATGCTGATGCGATCCTCGGCAAGGTCGTAGACGCTCAGCAGCTTGACCGCCGCTTGGAGCGTCTCAAACTCAGCGAGGACGCTTGGATCGTCGGGCAAAAGGCGTGCCAATTCGGGCAAGGCATGGGAAGGTGTCCCCTCGATGGCGACAAACGTCTCCAGAAAATCGAGCGCCCGCCGCACATCCTCGCGGGAATCGGCACGGCGCTGTTTTGCCAAAAGGCGGCGAGCAATGTCCTCGCTGCTGCGCCCCGAACCTGTCGTACCCAGATCGGCGCTGGCGAGCAGCAGTTGTAGCGTCCGCTCAATCTCCCGTTCCGAACTGCTCCCTTCCCCTTTTAAGGCGGTGGGTAGCCCACTGAAAAAGGCGTCTAGCTGCCCCTCCACATAATCCCGCCCCCGCTTGCGAAGGTTTTCCGCCTGCCCCAAAAGGTGGCGCTGTGTCCGTCGTTCAAGGTTAAACCGGCGTAAAAGAGCGCTCATCAGCCCGACATGCCCAATGGCAATCGTCCACGCCTGCACACCGAGGGCGAACAGCCCTGCCGCCGCCATGCCGATCACTTCGGCGTCCGCGCTTGCCCCGCTTCCGCCGATCAACTCCGCCCCGATCATCGTAAATTGGCGGCTGTGTCCGCGTCCGGGCGATTCATAGCGAAAGACGCTCCCCGAAAATCCCCATCGGATCGGTTTCGCGTCGTGTTGGTGGCGCTCCACATAAAGCCGTGCAGCAGAGGGCGTGAATTCCGAACGCAGGCAGAGCAGCCGTCCGTACATCTCAAAGGTGAAGAGGCGGCTCATGGCGTCGTCGCCGCTTTTCGTCAAAAAGAGATCGGCATATTCAACGAGCGGCGTCTCCACCTGCTGGTAGCCAAAACGGGCAAACACGCGGTGAAGGGTGGCGGTGATCGCTGCGGCTTGGGCGCTTTCGGCGGCGGCGCGATCATAGAAGCCCGGCGGACGGGTGTAGGTTGGGGTGGGCATTGTCCTCGGTTTCGTTTGGTTCGTACAGGTGGCGTATCAGGGGAAATCTTAGCGCGGGGAGAGGACAGCGGCAAGATCAGCCGCAGGTGGGGATAAGGCGTGCGGCGGTGTTCCCGCCACACACCCCATACCCTCACACCCTAACAGAGATCAAAAGCCGAAATAGCCATTCAAGAGAGAAGGCAGTTCCTTTTTGGGAATAAACTTCATAACTCCCATCCGTGACCGGATGGGAGTTATAGGAAGCCTCAATGCCTCAAAAATCGCCCCAACTCGTTTGGCAAAGGCGCTTGAATATTGGATATAGCGCTGTTCACCAACAAAGATATGCCATGGTCCACCACCCCCAAATAGGTTTGATTGATCCGTTGTAAGCATTAGCTGTAAGCCATTGGCAAAGGTCAAGCCAACCGTCCAATCGGGGTAATTATCGCAGCATATCTGCAACGGTGTGAATTGCTGCACAGGGAGCAGATTGGTCACCCCGCCGGCTAATGCCTGAACCAACGCCGGGTCAATGACGGGTGGGGGCTGTGCCGCCTTTGTTGGCGGAAGCCGCTCCCCCTTCCCTATCGTGGTGCGGTCTGTAATCGACACAATGGGTGTATCCGTATCTGCCTCTGTAATCACTATCGTATAATCGTACCAGTTGCCAAGCCCTTGCCATGTATAGCGAAGGATTACCTTCGTGATCGGCTGGTTGACCGCTGATGGCACGTCAACTAGCGGGATGTCCTCCTCGGCAAAGGTATAAAAGGCATGGCGCGTAAAAGCGTAAGCCGGGTTTGCCTTCATCACTTCGCTAAACAGTGTCCTTGATTCCCACCGAACAGCCGATTCCAGCAGTTCACATGTTTTGCTCGGAACGTCTACGTTCTCACGATTCTCCCGTCGTAGAAGGTAATCTTCACAGGCGCGTGCCTCGGCAAGCTGATCATTCGTGATGGGTCGTACAGGAAAGGGGAGTCCTTCGTTGGTTGGTTTTACTGTAGGTGTTCTAGTAGGCGTTGGGCTTGCTGCCCCCTGCGCCTGCACCACTTCCCTATCCCCCACATTGGCAATCATCGCCACGAAAAGAATACCTACCACTAAAACACCGACACCTATTCGTCTAAAGTAATTCATGGATTCTCTTTCAATCATCCGGTTCATATGTCACACAATCACTTTACAAAATCACTGTTTAAGCCAGTGTAACAATCTAAGAGAACGTGTGTAAAAATGGCGAAGGTGCTGATCCCCCCACGCTCACCCGCCGTTCATGCCCCCCACCCGTGTTGTGGTGGTACAATGCGAAGGCTTGTCTAAGAAAGTGAGCCTGTAAACCCGCGTGAGTATCCGAAGCCGATTCCGTCTGTCTATTTTCCGCCCTGCGGCGCTGCTGATCGCTCTCGCCTTCCTGATCACTGCCTGTCAGGGCTTTCCCCAAGTCCAAATTCTGGTTGTGATCACGGCGACGCCTGACCCCAACGTGATCGTGATCACGAAAACGCCCGTCCCCACCGATGTGGCGGTGGTGATCACAGCAACGCCGGAAGGGGGAGCGCCAACCGCGCCGCCCATCGCCAGCGAAGCCCCTCCCCAACCCACGCTCAGCATTTTTCCGACGGAAACACGGGCAGAGATTCGCATTGCCCAACAGGACTTTCAGAACGGCTTTATGTTCTGGATTTCGGCTGCGCAGCCGCCGGTGATCTGGGTGCTGATGATCTCGCCAGACAGCCCCAACCGCAACACGGGACAGTGGCGCTCTTACCCCGATACCTTTGCAGAAGGGCAGCCCGAAGTTGATCCAGCGCTTGTCCCACCGGCGGACACGCTCTACCAACCGCGACGCGGCTTTGGCAAGCTCTGGCGGGAAACACCCGGTCTGCGTGAGGCGCTTGGGTGGGCAACTACTCCCGAATTTGACCTGACGACGGGCTATGTCTATCGTCCGGGTGGTTTCTTAGACGATCAAGGGCGGTACAATATCGGACCGGGCAAGCATTTTCTGACAACCTTAGATCGGAAAACGTTTGTCATGTATGAATCGGCGGATGGCTTTGGAACATGGGAGCGTTTGAACTGAGATGACCCTGAACGAGTATGTGCGTATCCTTGTGCGGCGCGGCTGGATTATCCTTTTGGCGGGGCTGCTTACCGCCGGCGCAGCCTATGCCTTCAGCCGAATGCAGACGCCGCTCTACCGTGCCACGCAAAAGCTCTTGATCGCCCCCGCACGGAACGATTTTGGTTTGGCGCAGACCTTGAAACAACTCATGTCCAGTTGGGGCGAGCGGCTTAGCGCTGATGCACGGGCGGCAGAGGTGATCGAGGCACTGGACACCCGAACAACAGGCGACGATACCTCCTTGGACATGACCCCCGGCGCGTTAGCAAGCCGCGTCACCGTCTCCCCCGATTTGAACACGCTCATCCTCGCTATTGATGTCGAATTAGAGGATGGCATTGTTGCCAGCCGTGTGGCGAACACCTATGGAAAGCTCTTTGTGGCATGGCGCAACCAACAAAACGCCCCGCTCCGTCTTGAAGATCGGATTGATGCTGAACTTCTGGATTACCCAAATTACAGTTTGTTCCGCCCCAATACGACGGTCAATGTGGCGGCGGGTGGACTTCTGGGCATGATCGTGGGAGGGGCGATTGCCTTCGTCCTCGAAGTGTTGGGGGCAAACATCATCCGGCGGCGAGAGGATGTTGAACGCGGCGTGGAACTGCGCATCTTGGCAACGCTCCCCGACGGGGGGTAGAGGACGAGAGGATTTTAGAAAATTCTCTTGATAAAAGGCGGATTTACGCAGTTGAACGTGTTTACCCCGTATTGATCGAAAGAGGTAGATTGAGGGGGAAGCCCCCTCAAGACTTCTTTTCCCCCTTCTCCCTCAGGGAGAGCGGGTACACGCCGAAGGCGGGTCGCAGGGGGATGACGGAAAATGCGTAACTCCTAAAAGGCAGATGGGCGGATGCGCTGCGGCGCGTCCCTACAAGCGATCACGATGAACGATCACTAAGGGGCTTTTTCGATGGCTGTCGTAAACATCACGATTATCGGCACAGGGCGAATCGGCGCGTCGCTTGGCTTGGCGCTCCAAGCCTACAGCAAGCGAGGGGATGCCAAACACCAGTTTGTTGTCACAGGTTATGATCGCAAGGTGGCTCGCCTTCGCGCCGCCGCCAAACTTGGCGCAGTAGAGGCGGAAGTCCCAGAGATTACGAACGCCGTCAGCCGCGCCGATCTCGTTTTCCTTGCCATGCCTTACGGGGAAGCAAAGGAACTCTACGAACTGATGGGGGCGGCGCTGAAGCCCGGCGCAGTGGTTGTTGATACTGCCCCTCTCAAACTTCCTCCCCAAGCGTGGGCAGACCGTCACTTCCCCCGTGACCCAGAGGATGGCAGCGCCGCGGCCTACCTTGTGGGCGTCCTTCCGGTGATCAACCCCGATTACCTTGGTGACCCAGACGATTCACCGGAAGGGGCGCGGGCGGATCTGTTCACCGGCGGACTGATGATCCTCTCCCCCGCCGCCAACTGCCCCCCAGAAGCCGTCCAACTCGTCAGCGATCTGACCGAACTACTCGGCATCCGTATCCATTTTGTCGATCCCCACGAACACGATGGGATCATCGCTGGTACAGAGGGCTTGCCCGCCCTGCTCCAAGTTGCTTATTTCCAGAGTCTTTCACGAGCAAACGGGTGGGCAGACGCCGGATGGATCAGCAACCCCGCCTTTTTCCTCGCCACCTACAAGCTCTTGGACAGCGATCCCGAAACGCTTGCCGCCGAATTGCACGACAATCGGGCGAATTTGCTGCGGCGGATTGATGCCCTCAGTGCGGCTCTCCATGCTCTGCGCGATACACTCACCCACGAGAATTCCGACGCCCTAGCCGACCTGATCGATGAATCGGCACGGAAATATCGGGTGTGGGCAAACCAGCGCGAACGGAACAAATGGGAGACCGACATTGAGCCAGAAGCTACCGAACAAGGGGCGAAATCGCGCTTTTCGATGCTTGGGTTTGGCTCACTCTTACCAAGCATTGGCGGACGTAAAAAGGGAAAGAAATAACAGCGTCCGCCCGCTTGTTGCGCTGTGATCAACCTGACCAGAACCTCCACCCCAATTCGCCCCAACGTTGGTACGATTGGGCAAGATGCACGAAGGATAAAGGGTTAAATTGTGCAACATGCATGTTGCTCCCCACGCACACCCCCCATAGACTTAGTGATGATTGTGCTTTTGGACACAAACCTCACCAAGCGAAGTGCTGTGATTATGATGGTTGGGTTGCTCTCGATTATTAGCGTTCTCGTGGTACTTACCAGCCTCGTACTTATTATTAAGTACGAGAAGCAAGGGTGGTGTAGTGCTGCGTTGCCCGCGAATGGTCTCTGAGAGCCAAAAGCGACGTAACCGGAAACTCAAAAGCCGCCCTACACAGGCGGCTTTTTTGTTGAATCGTCCAATTTTAGTGTGACCGCAGGAGAGCGAATCATGCCCGACAAAACGCCCACCCAAACGAAACTCGCCAAGATGGAGCGTGACAACAGCCCATGGACGGAACTCTATCAAGCCGAGGAGCAGCCCGCCCAACCCACCAACCCTGACATGCAAAGCGCCGCCCCTGCTGGCAGCAGCACGAACGCGCCGCGCCCTTCCGCCAATCAAGCGGATAAGGATGCACAGGACGCCCTCACCAAAGCGTTTAATTGGTAATGGGGGCGTCCTTTTTTTATCCCATCGCGGTGGGTTAGGCATGTACTCTCAGGAAGCACAGCCGCCAGAGTTGGGGCGTCTCTAGGGACGCCCCAGGATGACCCAGACAAGACAGAACACATATACCAAAGAGATTAGGAATTTTCAGCCCTATGGCACTTGCACACGGTCCTTACGTTTGGTTTGACGGGAAATTTGTCCGGTGGGAAGATGCGACGGTTCATGTCGGCGTACATGCTCTCCACTATGGCTCTAGCGTGTTTGAGGGGATTCGCGCTTACGACACGAAACAAGGCACAGCAATCTTTCGCCTTGCCCCGCATGTTCAGCGGATGGTGAATAGCTGCAAAATCGTCCGCATTGCCGTTCCCTACACTGCCGATGAGCTTTCGCAGGCGATTCAAGAGGTGGTCGCCCTTAATGGGCAGCCCGCCTGTTACATCCGCCCGCTCATCTTTCGGGGGATGGGCAGTTTTGACCTTGATGGGCGTCCCAACCCCACACAGGTGGTGATTCTTTCCTTCGCGTGGGGTCCGTACCTCGGTGCGGGGGCGATTGAGAACGGCATTGAGGCGATGGTCAGTTCGTGGCGGCGGCTCAGCCCCTCGGATGGCGCTCCGATGGGAAAAATCGGCGGGCAGTATGTGAACAACAGCTTTGCCCGTATGGAGGCAAAGGATAACGGCTATGGCGAGGCGTTGGAGCTTGACCTGAACGGCAACATGAGCGAGGGATCGGGCGAAAACCTCTTTGTTGTCTTGGATGGTGTCATCTACACCCCGCCCATCGGCACATCCATCCTCGCTGGCGTCACGCGCTCCAGCGTGATCCAACTCGCCCGCGATCTCGGTTATGAGGTGCGCGAGACGGTTATGAGCCGCGATGTCCTTTACATTGCCGATGAGATGTTCGTCACTGGCACGGCGGCAGAGATCACCCCCATCCGTTCCCTAGACAAAGTGCCGATTGGGTCGGGGACGCGAGGGGCGATCACAAAGGCGCTTCAAGAGGAATTTTTCGGCATTGTTAGCGGCAATATGGTGGATCGGCACGGGTGGCTGACACCCGTCACACTGGGCGAACCTGCCAAAGGATAAGCAGTGGTGGGAGTGCGGATACCCTAAACGGTGTCCCTACAGACATAATCACGATTTACAAAGGGAGTCTTCATGAAACTCACGGGCGCGGAAATCATCTGGGAATGTTTGCTGAAGGAAGGCGTCGAATTCGTTTGGGGCTATCCGGGGGGGGCAATTCTGCCCACCTATGATGCCCTCAGCAAGTATGACAAGCGGCTAAAACACGTTTTGGTGCGCCACGAACAAGGCGCTACACACATGGCGGATGGCTACGCACGGGCGACAGGTAAGGTTGGCGTGGCAATGGCGACCAGCGGTCCGGGCGCAACGAATATGGTGACGGGGATCGCCACCGCCATGATGGACTCCTCGCCCATTGTGTGCATCACCGGGCAAGTCCCCTCGCCCGTAATCGGCACGGACGCTTTCCAAGAAACGGACGTGACGGGCGTCACCTTGCCGATCACCAAGCATAATTTCCTCGTCACCGATATTCGGGACTTGGTAAAGACGATGCGCAAGGCGTTTTTCATCGCCCGCACGGGGCGTCCAGGTCCGGTGTTGGTCGATATTGCCAAAGATGTCCAAAATGCCAGCATCGAATTTGAGTACCCAACGGGCGTGATCAAGCTGCCCGGCTATACACCGCCGAAAGCCGCCACCGCGCACGATTTGGAACGCGCCGCCGCATTGATCAAAACGGCGAAAAAACCGCTTATCCTTGCCGGACACGGGGTGAACATGTCTGGTGCAGAGCGGGCGCTGCTCTCGCTGGCAGAGATCGCCCAAATTCCAGTGGCGCTGACGCTCTTGGGCAAGGGCGCTGTCCCAGAAAGCCACCCGCTCTGTTTGGGAATGATGGGGATGCACGGCGCCGCGTCGGTGAATCAGGCAATTCAATCGGCAGATTTACTGATCGCCTGCGGGATGCGCTTTGATGACCGTGTGACGGGCAACCTGAAAACCTATTCCCCGAACTCGCAAAAGATTCACATCGACATTGACGCTTCCGAACTGAACAAGGCGGTCAAGGTTGATGTGGGCATTGCCGGCGACCTGCGCACTGTCCTTGAGCAGCTTTCGCCGCACGTCCCAACGCTGGAACACCGTGCCTGGTTAGCGGAAATTCGGGATTGGCAAGAGGATGGCGATCAGCGTGACATTGTCAATCAGGTACTGCCAAGCGACAAACTCTATGCGGCACAAGCAATCCGCGACCTGTGGACAGCTACACGCGGCGATGCCATTGTCGTCACCGATGTGGGGCAGCATCAAATGTGGGAGGCACAGTATTACCTTCATGACCGCCCGCGCACCCTGATCACCTCTGGCGGGTTGGGGACGATGGGCTTTGGCTTGCCCGCCGCCATTGGCGCAAAGATGGGCTGCCCAGATGAGACAGTGTGGGCGGTGGTGGGCGATGGCGGCTTCCAAATGACGCTGACCGAGCTTGGCACGGCGGCGCAAGAAAATGTTGATGTGAACATCGCCATCATCAACAACAGCTATTTGGGCATGGTGCGCCAATGGCAAGAATTCTTCTATGAGGAACGCTACAACGCAACACCGCTGCGCAACCCAGATTTCTGCATGTTGGCTGCCGCCTATGGGATTCCCGCCTTCCGTGTGACCAACCGCGAGGAAATTCCCGATGCGGTGGCAAAGGCACAGAGCATCAAGGGTCCGACCCTTGTGGAGTTCCGCGTTGAATCCGCCGATATTGTTTACCCGATGGTGCCTGCCGGAGCCGATTTGCATGCGATGATCCGCCGCCCGATGAACCTACCGGACTGGTCAGAGAATCACTAGAACATACGACGGGCACGCACCATGCGCCCCAACCACAGCCTAATTTTGACATCCAAAGGGAAGGATACCCCTGCATGAAACATACCTTAGTTGCCCTTGTGGAAAACGAACCGGGCGTCTTAAATCGCGTCGTCAGTTTGTTCCGGCGGCGCAACTTCAATATTGACAGCCTGACCGTCGGGCGGACGGAAGACCCGAACATCTCGCGCATGACCATTGTCCTGGATAGCAATGTGACCCGTGCGTACCAAGTGGAAAAGAACCTCTACAAGCTGGTGAACGTGATCAAGGTGCTGGATGTGACCGAAAAACCCTTCATCAGCCGCGATCTGGCGCTAGTGAAAGTTTCCGCTGGGGGAGGCGCAGAGGGCGTCGCCGCACAGTTCGGCGCACGGGTGCTGGATACTACCGACGGCATGACCATGTACGAACTCTCTGCCGAAGAATCCCATGTTGAGGCATTTGTGGACGCCCTACGCCCCTTTGGGATTGTGGAAGTAGTGCGGACGGGCGTTGTGGCGATGGGGCAAGGGAACGTTGTCACACGGGTAGACCCCGAAACAGAAGATGCCCTTCTGGACACGGTGGAAGGGTAGTGGTTCGTCAAAACCCTACCCGCTGCTCTAATTCTTTCCTCGTTTATAGGGAGGGGAGAGGGGCTTTGAAAAAAATCCTTCGAGGGGTTAAAACCCTACCCCGCTACAATAACCCTGTGTATTTTGCGCGGGCGGCGCTTTGATCCGCCCTTTACCGGCTTTTCTAAGGAGTCAACAACCCTATCATGGCAACGCTTTACTACGATAAGGACGCCGATCTTGGGCTGCTCGCGGATAAAACCGTCGCGGTTATCGGCTATGGCAGTCAGGGTCATGCCCACGCGCTGAACCTTCGGGATAGCGGTGTGAAGGTCGTCGTCGGGCTGCACGAGGGCAGCAAATCGCGGGCGAAGGCAGAAGCAGACGGGCTGACCGTTCTCAGCGTCCCCGCTGCGGCAGAGGCGGCGAACGTAATTATGATTTTGATCCCCGACACGAAACAGGCGGAAGTCTACCGTCGGGATATTGCCCCCCACCTGAAGGCGGGCGATACGCTCATGTTTGCACACGGGTTCAACATTCGTTTTGGGCAGATTGTGCCGCCAGAAAACATCAATGTGGCGATGGTTGCCCCGAAGGGTCCCGGACACCGCGTCCGCGAAACCTATACCGAGGGGGGCGGAACGCCCTGCCTGTACGCCGTCTATCAAGACCCATCGGGGAATACAAAAGCGCTTGCCCTTGCCTATGCGAAAGCGATTGGCGGGACGCGGGCGGGCGTCTTGGAAACGACCTTTGCCGAGGAAACCGAGACCGACCTGTTTGGCGAGCAAACGATCCTCTGCGGCGGCGTGACGGCGCTGGTCAAGGCGGCGTTCGAGACACTCGTAGAGGCGGGCTACCAACCGGAAGTCGCCTACTTTGAGTGCCTTCACGAACTGAAACTCATTGTGGACTTGCTCTATCAGGGCGGGATGAACTACATGTGGTATTCCGTTTCCGACACGGCGGAATATGGCGGCTATGTCACCGGACGGCGGATGGTGACGGACGAAACGCGCAAGGAAATGAAACAAGTTCTGACGGAAATTCAGAACGGCTCGTTTGCCGAGACGTGGATTGAGGAAAACGCGACAGGCTTGAAGCATTTCAAGGAACTGCGTCAGGTAGACCGCACTCATCAGGTAGAAGATGTCGGGGCGCGGCTGCGGGAGATGATGCCCTTCCTGAAGCCGAAGCGCCTGAAGGATTACGATCCGAACGCTTAAGGGTGTGTCCACCCATGCCCCTTCTGCCCATCGGGGGAGGGGGTCTGGGTCAGATGCATGAGTGCACAAGTTAAACCCAGTGAGGGGGAGATCATGTCTGTAGACCCTGTAGTACGCTCAAACCGCGTCCGCATTTTTGATACGACCCTGCGCGATGGGGAACAATCCCCCGGCGCGTCCTTGAACAGCGCCGAAAAGCTGGAGATCGCCCATGCCTTAGCCGCCCTCGGCGTCGATATTATTGAGGCGGGCTTCCCCGCTACCTCCCCGGACGATCTGGCTGCCGTACAGCGTATCGCCCACGAAGTGGGGAAGGTTGATACGGTGACCATCTGCGGGTTGTCACGATGCGTCCGCAAGGATATTGAACTGTGTTGGGAAGGCGTCCGTTACGCGGCAAGCCCTCGTATTCATACCTTCCTCTCCACCTCGGATATTCACCTGAAATATCAGATGAACATGACCCGTGCCGAGGCATTGGAACGGGCGCGGGAGATGGTGCATTTGGCGCGTTCGCTGTGCGCCGATGTCGAATTCAGCACGATGGACGCCGGGCGCTCGGAATGGACATACGTGGCGGAAGTCTGTGCGGCTGCCATTGCCGAGGGCGCAACGACCATCAACGTCCCTGACACAGTGGGCTATATGACCCCCGATGAGTATGGACGGATGATCGGCTACCTGATCGAAAATACCCCCGGTGGGCGGAATCCTGACGTTATTTGGTCGGTGCATTGCCACAACGATTTGGGCATGGCAACGGCAAACACACTGGCAGGGATTCACGCTGGCGCACGGCAGGCGGAAGTGACCATCAACGGCATTGGCGAACGCGCTGGAAACACCGCGTTGGAAGAAGTGGTCATGGCGCTCCACACGCGGGCGAACTACTACAACAACCTGTACACGGGGATCGACACGAAACAGATCAGCCGCATCAGCCGCATGGTTGCCAACTACACAGGGATGGTCGTCCAGCCCAACAAGGCGATTGTCGGGGCGAACGCCTTCAGCCACGAGGCGGGCATTCACCAAGACGGGCAGTTGAAAAACCATGAAACCTACGAGATCATGCGCCCCGAAAGCGTCGGGATCAGCGAGAGTCGCCTTGTCTTGGGCAAGCACAGCGGGCGGCACGCCTTCAAAGTACGGCTGCGCGATCTGGGCTACGACGTGGCGGATGACGAACTGCGCAAGGCGTTTGAACGGTTCAAGGAAGTTGCCGATAAGAAAAAGCACATCACCGATGCCGACTTGCAGGCGATCATGTCCGATCAGCTTGAGGGCCCCGTTGAAATCTTCAAACTGCGCGGGATGCAGGTGACCTGTGGGCAGATCGGGATGCCAACGGCGACGATCAAGTTGGAAGGTCCCGACGGGAAGGAATACATTGAGGCAGCAATCGGATCGGGTCCGGTGGATGCCGTGTACAGCGCGATGGACAAGATTGTGAACGCCCCGAACCGCCTTTTGGAATTCATCGTCCGCGCCATTACCGAGGGAATCGACGCGCAGGGTGAAGTGACCGTCCGCATTTGCACGAAAGATGGCGAGTACCAGACCTTTGGCGGGCATGGCTCTGACCCTGATATTGTCGTCGCCAGTGGGAAGGCGTACCTCGCCGCGCTGAACCGCCTGTTGGTAGCGACGGGCGGGGCGGGCGTCACCCCAGAGGGCGAGTCGGCAACCATCCGTATGGCGGGGGATTGAGCCTTACTGTATTTCGATCCGTTAAAGAAATACCTATCGTACTGATCATGAGGGGAGATACGCCTTGTCTGTAGCCGTACATATCTACGATACCACGCTCCGCGATGGGACACAGCGGGAGGGGATTTCGCTCTCCCTTCAAGACAAACTGAAAATCACGCGGATTCTGGATGATTTAGGCGTCTCCTACATTGAGGGGGGGTGGCCCGGATCGAACCCGAAAGATGCCGCCTATTTCGACGCTGTGCGTGAACTCCCCTTGCGGACGGCGAAGATCGCCGCCTTTGGCTCAACCTGCCGTGTGGGGAGTACGCCCGCCGAGGATGAGAACATCCACGCCCTTGTCGATGCCCAAACGCCCGTCGTCACCCTTGTGGGGAAATCGTGGCTGCTGCACGTCTACGAAGTGCTGCGGACGACGCCGGAAGATAACTACCGCCTGATCGGGGAATCCGTTGCCTATATGAAGGCGCTTGGCAAAGAGGTGGTCTACGACGCCGAACATTTCTTCGATGGCTACAAGGCGGATTCGGAATACGCGCTGACGACGCTCAAGGCGGCGGTGCAAAACGGCGCCGATTGGATCACCCTTTGCGATACGAATGGTGGCACGCTCTATTGGGAAGTGGAGCAGATTTTCTGCGAGATCGTTCGTGCCTTGCCGGGAGTAAAGGTCGGAATTCACACCCACAACGACGGCGAGTTGGGCGTTGCCAATTCCCTTGCCGCCGTCCGTTCTGGGGCGACGATGGTGCAAGGGACGATCAACGGCTATGGCGAACGCTGTGGAAACGCCAACCTGTGCAGCATCATCCCCGATCTGATGATCAAAATGAACGTCACGTGCCTGCCCGACGATGCCCACTTGACGACGCTCACCCATGTCGCCCGTACCGTTGCCGAGATCGCCAATCTCCCGCCGGATAGCCACCTTGCCTATGTGGGACGGAGCGCCTTTGCCCACAAGGGCGGGATTCACGTTGCCGCCATGCGCCGCACGGCGCAAAGCTACCAGCATATCGATCCTGTTTTGGTGGGCAACGAGATGCGCGTCTTGCTCTCTGATCTCAGTGGGCGGGGAAACATCCTGAGCAAGGCGGAGCAGTGGGGGCTGGATGTCTCCAGCGAGGCAGCGCGAAAGGTCTTGGAGGAGATCAAGCGGTTGGAGAACCTTGGCTATGTGTTCGAGGGGGCAGAGGCGTCCGTTGCCATGATGCTCAAGCGGGCGCAAGCCGATTACAAAGCCCCCTTTGAGTTGATCGATTTCCTCGTTGTGGTCGAAAACCGGCGCGGGCGGGGTCTGCTGGCAGAGGCGACAGTGAAACTGTCCGTTGGCGATCAGGTCATGCATACCGCCGCCGAGGGGAACGGTCCAGTGAACGCCCTTGATTCAGCCCTGCGCAAGGCGTTAGAGCCTGTTTACCCCCATGTCCGCGAGTTCACCTTGGCGGATTATAAAGTGCGTATTTTAGATAGCCACACCGGATCGGCGGCGACGACGCGGGTGCTGATCGATACCCAAAGCGCCCATGCCCGCTGGAGTACTGTTGGGGCGGGGACGAACATCATAGATTCCTCGTGGCGGGCGCTGCTGGACAGCGTGGAGTATGGTTTGACCTTGATCCACGATAAAGCGAATGACGCCCGTACACCGTAGGGACGCCTACCGGGCCGCGTGTTGCCCGCCGCTAAAGCAGCGGGCTGAGGTTGACCACCCCTACCGGGCTTGAAAGGCAATGCGCCCGCCGCGCCCACCTAATGGAGGAAGATCACGTCTTTAAGCCCCAACGGGGTGATTGTCCATAGCGCGTGGGCTTTAGCCCCGCACCCTCCCGCCCCCCCCCCAAAAAAAACGCAACCTTCCCTCACCCCCCCACGTATTACCTCATAGGAAGTGTGAGGACGAACAACCATCATGCGTATTATTGTACACACGGGGAAGGGCGGCGTCGGCAAGACGAGCGTCAGCGCGGCGACGGCGCTTCATTGCGCTGAGATGGGGCTGAAAACAATTGTGATCAGCACCGACACGGCGCACAGCTTGGGCGATTCGCTGGATCGAGAGATTGGTCCCGAACCGATTGAGATTCGCCCCAATCTGTGGGCGCAAGAGGTAGACGCCCGCTATTCGATGGATAAATATTGGGGCGCGTTCCAAAAATACATGATCGCCCTCTTTAGCCGGCGTGGGGTGGAAGACATTGTAGCTGAGGAAGTGACCATCCTCCCGGGCTTTGAAGAAGGGGCGCATCTGCTGTGGATTGATAAATACGTCCGCGAGGGATTCTACGATATGCTTATCGTAGATGCCGCTCCCACCGCCGAGACTCTCCGCTTGCTGAGTCTGCCGGATGTCAGCCGTTGGTGGTTTGAGCGCTTGATCAAACTGACGCGAGGCATGTCGCGGGTGCTGCGCCCCATTGCCAAGCCGCTGCTGCGGACGGAACTGCCCAACAAAGAGGCATTTGATACCGTTGAGGCGCTGTTCAAAACACTGGATAATGTGCGGGCGCTGCTTGCCGACCCCACCATGAGCAGTATGCGCTTGGTGGTGAACCCTGAAAAAATGGTGATCAAGGAGACGCAGCGGACATACACCTATCTGAATCTCTATGGTTACGCGGTAGATGCCGTGATCTGCAACAAGATTCTGCCGGAGGCGGTCACCGACCCCTATTTCCAGCAGTGGAAAGACCTCCAACGCGAGAACATCGCCCTGATTCAGGAGGTTTTTGGAGAGCTTCCCCTCTTGAAAGCGCCCATGATGGAACGTGATGTGAGCGGCTTAGAGGGACTTAGACACCTTGCCGATAATCTCTACACCAATGTAGACCCGACGAAACGCTTGTTTCACGGGACAACCCATGAGATTATTGCGCAAGGGAAAGGGGGCTATTTGCTCCGTGTGCCGCTCCCCTTTGCCCACCGCGATGATCTCGATCTCTACCGTTCGGCGGATGAGATCACGCTGCGGGTGGGACCCTACCGCCGAAACATTGTCTTGCCGCACGCTCTCTGGAAGTTAGAGATTGGCACGGCACGCTTTGAGGGCGAGGCGCTCAACATCGAATTCATCGCAAAAGCCTGAACCTAAGCCAGTTCAGCCGAAGTGAAAAGGAATCAAGCACGGTGGCGATGAACGGAACGAATGGGACAAAGGAAACGAACGGAACTGCCGCGAAACGCGCCGTCCGGCAGCGGCTAGAGGGTGTTCTTGCCCCCATGCCAGCCGAGACGCCAGCGGACTCTGCCGCGCCGATCCTTACCAAACATGCCCAACAACCCCTTCCTGCGACGGCACCCCATCTCCCCCCCCGTGAAAACGCCCCCGATGAAGGGCATCGCGGGGGGACAATCCGGCGGGGGCGTTTCCGGCGGACGGTGGCGTTTTTCAGCCTGACCTTTTTCCGCGTCCTGTTTTGGGAGGTGTTCCTCCGCCGGATCGTTGGCGAAAAACCGATCAGCCGAGGGCGTTCGCGGCGCTGGCGGCTTTATGCCAAACGCTTTCGCCGTCTCGCCATTGATATGGGCGGGGTGATGATCAAACTGGGGCAGTTCATCTCCACCCGTGTGGACGTGCTGCCGCCTGAGATCACCGAAGAACTTGCCGGTCTGCAAGATCAAGTCCCGATTGTCCCCTTCGAGTACATCCAAGCGACCATGACACGCGAACTCGGCTCGCTGGAGGATCATTTTTTGTGGGTCACCCCCGAACCCATCGCGGCGGCGTCTTTCGGGCAGGTTCATCGGGCGCAGCTTCACAATGGGGATCGCGTTGTCGTCAAGGTGCAGCGCCCCCACATCACAGACATTGTGCAGACCGATCTCAGCGCCTTGCAGTTTGTCTCGCACCTTGCCATGCGCTATGCCCCCATCCGGCGGCGGGCGAACGTCCCCGCCCTGTTGGAGGAATTTAGCCGCGTTCTGTGGGAAGAACTCGATTACCGCAAAGAGGCGGATAATGCCCTTCTGTTTAACTCTATGTTTGGCAACGACATGGGCATTTACGTCCCGGGCGTCTACCTTGAACACTCTACCCACTATGTCCTCACCCAAGAGGACGTGACGAGCATCAAGCTGAACGATTATGCGGCGATAGACCGCGCCGGAGTCAGCCGCAAAGAGGTTGCCCAACGGCTGATCAACTGCTATCTACGGCAGATTTTCGATTACAAGTATTTTCACGCCGATCCCCATCCGGGCAATCTGTTCGTCTACCCCCTTCCCGATGACGAACAAGACGGCTTGAGCGGGACGAGTACAATCAACGGCGTTCCCTACTTTGCTGCGCAACAGGGACGGCAGGGTAAAAATGGCAAAAATAGCGCCGCCAGTCACCCCGAAACGCTTGCCTTCACCACGCCGAATGGACATGCCACACCGAATGAGACCCCCGCCGGACGCAAGTTCTACCTGATCTTCATTGATTTCGGCATGACCGGGCGGCTGACCCCACAGATCGTCGGCGGGCTGCGGGAGACGCTGATCGCCATCCTCACCCAAGATGCGAAAGCGCTGGTCGATAGCTACGGCAAACTAGGCATCCTCATGCCAAGCGCAGATCGGGCGCGGCTTGAGGCGGCAACCCGCGCCGTCTTCGATAAGGTCTGGGGGCTGAACATGAACGAACTCAGTTCGCTCCCCTTTGAAGACGTGACCGAGGTCGCCCTTGAGTTCAGCGATCTAATCATGTCCATGCCCTTCCAAATGCCGCAGGATTTCATCTACCTCAGCCGCACGATAGGGATTCTGAGCGGGATGTGTACAGGGCTTGATCCGCAGTTTGACCCCTGGCGGGAGATGCAGCCCTTTGCCACCCGCCTTTTGGCAGAAGAATCTGAGGTGCGGCGGGGCAATTTGCCCGTCCTGAATGGGGCGGCGGGTGTCTTGGCAAGCGCGGCACTAAAGACCATCCGCGATTTCTTTGCCCGCACGTACCGTCTCCCCGCGCTGGCGGATACCGTGCTGGATCGCGCCGAACGGGGTGAACTGGTCGTCCAGGTGAAGCCGAGCGATGCCTTTGGGCAGCAGGTGACACGCATTGAATCCGCCATTCACCAAATTTCGTTGGGAGTGATCTTCACCGCCACAAGTGTCACCAGCGCGATTCTCTATGTGGGTGGGGAGCGTGGGTGGGGGACAATGGGGTTCATGGCGGCGGGGGTCATCTTCGTGATGATCACCCTTCGCGGGCGGGGGGATCGCTAAGGTGTGCAGGGGCTAGACGGTAGGGGCTGCCGGAACAGCGATCACCCAACTCTCGGTAACGAGGAGGTCTTGGGGTGCGTAATGGGCGAATTCCTTCGCCAGCCGGACGCCAGTGGGAAGGGTTTCGGCAGCCCGTTTGTTTTCTTCCCGCAGAATCCGAAAGCCATTTTCCTCATAAAACTGGCGGTAATCGCTGATCCGTAGACGGTTTTGATATTGCAAGGGGTTATTGAACCACCGCCATGTTCGCTCGGAGTAGTTCAGGAAATTGTAGGGCGTGATCGTTTTATCAAAATAGACATAATGATCAGTCAGATCAATCATATCGCTCAGCACAGAGCGCTCATGAGCAAGCCGCCGATACATCTTGAGGATACTGCGCAAAACCTCCCCCGGAATATGCTCATAGGTGTTGTTGGAGACGAATAAATCGGGCGGAGGGAGGGTGGTTAGTTCCCGCACATCCTGTACCCGCGCCTCGATGTGCAGCGCCTCCAGCGCCTCTTTGATACCCTCCGTGTCAATCCGTTTACGTGCTTGTTCAAGCAGGGATAGGCGGTTTTCGGCAAGGGGCAGCCATGTTTGAAGAGTCCCTTGTTCGGCATAGTGAAGAAACAGATCGAGCGTCTCTTGCAGCAGGGTACGGCGCGTCAGCCCAACCTTATCGATGGTGATGATGTGCGCCACCCCCGCAAGGGCGAAGGCGATAGGCACAAAGGGCAGCCACCCTGTCCCAATCTCTAAGACTCGCTCTGGTCGGGCGTCAGGGGCGTTCAGGGCAAAGCGGTAATTTTCTAAGTGGGTTTTAAAGGTGCTGAGCTTGTTTTCAAGCGTTATCTGGGTGGGGTGCAGCCCCTTCGAGACATAGCGCTGAAAGAGGTAGTTCGTTGTCCGGGAGAAGGGCAGCACAGACAATGTGCCTTGCAGCGCCGCTTTCAGATACCACAATGCCATGAATGATGCCTGTTTGGGTTGCTGTTCTTCGGAGTGTGGCAGGGGCTTAGCCCGCTGCTTTCGCGGCGGGCAGATGCGGCTGCCCTCTAGGGCGTCCCTATAGTGGTGCGGAGGAAGGGCAGGGTTTCCCCCTAGCCTTGTGGGAAGGTAAGTAAGGGCTATCGGTTTCGCCCGTATTTCTCGTGGCTGGACACCCAATCCGAGGAGGAGATTGCTGAGCCAAGGGAGAGTTCACCCGCCAAGACGACACCAGCGATAATCTCCGCCAGTTTGTTCACCTTGCCTCGTCCGGTGCAGCCCAAAACCGCTAAGCATTCATTTTGGGTGGGCAGCTTCGTCCCCCCGCCGTGCGTGGCAATGATCAGCGAAGGAATCGTGATCGACAAGTAGAGATCGCCCTCTGGCGTCACCTCCGTATAGAGGATGCCCGCCGAGGACTCAGACACATTTGCCACATCTTGTCCGGTGGCAATGAACATCGCTGTGATCGCGTTCGGGCTGTGCGCCCCGTTGTTGTTTGCCCCAGAGATAAACGCCCCCACATTGGATACCTGCATGTGGTAGTTCAGGCTCTCCGGCGTGACGCGCATCACCTGTTGAAGGGTATCGCGCTTGATCGTCACTTCCGCCGTCACGCGCTTGCCCCGCGTCCGCATGACGTTGATCTGGGACGCCTTTTTATCGGTGGCAAAGTTTGATTCCAGATAGAAATGCTTGATTGGGTAGTCTTTGTAAGCGTCCAAAATCCAACTACAGGCGGCAAAGGTCGCCCGCCCAACCATGTTCTGTCCGGCGGCATCGCCAGTGGAGTAGTTAAAGCGCAGGTAGGCAAATTTGTTGCTTAGGTAAGGGTCTACATACTGCAACTTAGCAACACTGGAGGTTGCCTCGGCTTCCTCGCGGATTTTTCCCATGTTCTCATGCACCCAATGGACAAATTCCCGTCCAGCACGGGCGTTCTCAAAAATAAAGACAGGCGCCCGCTGCATCGCATCGCCAACCACCGTCGCTATGACGCCGCCGCTCAGATTCAGCACTTTGATGCCGCGATTATAAGAGGCGATCAGCGTCCCTTCGGAGGTTGCCAGAGGGATCAGGAACTCCCCTTGTGCGTGTTCGCCGTTCACCCGCAGCGGGCCGGCAAAGCCAAGCGGAATCTGAGCGACGCCGGTGAAATGTTCGACATTTCCCTTCGTCACATGCGGATCAAACGAGTATTTTGAACTATGGACAAGTTTTGCCCCTGAATACTGTTCGACAAAGGCGATCCGCTCAGCAATGATCGCTTCGCTGTAATCATCGTTCGCATCGCGGGGGAGGCGCGTCAGGTTATCGTGTTTTTCGGTGATGCTGTCCTCAACAGTCAGGGTCAGTTCGCCAAAGGGGAGCGCCTCAAAAGTGACTTCCACCGTGTGTTTGCCGGGGGCAAGGTGTTCCCCTTTGGCAAAGACGGTCAGCGCCTTGCGCAGTGGAAAGTCAATCGGGTTGTCTTTGCTAATCTGGGCGGGAGTGCGCGTGTCACCCTCCCCCAAAATGACAGTGATATGGGCAAGATCAACGGCTTTGCCATCAATGCTCACCCCCTTGAGGGCGGCAAAGGTGGCATCGCTGAGGCGGTTCTTGATCGAAAAATGAATCCCACCGTCCCCATTTTCTAAACTGCTGTAGGTGTATAACTGCTTCAAAATCATTGTTGGAATAGCAATTGTCGTCATGGCAAAACCCCTCACTAGACAAAACCTAAGATAAACGCTCTGGGGAAGTGTACCCTAAACCATACAGGGAAGTGAAACGCAGACGGCGTGGGAGGAGGCGTGGGCTTTAGCCCCACGCCCTAGGGATTAATCACTCCGTTGGAGTTAGAGATGTGACCTCCCTCCGTCGGTTGGGCGTGATAAAGAGGGACACTCCAAGCCCCGTAGGGGTCGTCAATCCTAGCCCAACGGGTTAGCGTTGGGCGCTATGGTGAGGGCGTCTTTCCTGAACACGCTGGTGTGGGGGAAAGTTAGATGGTTTTTTACTCAGCGCGACTTACTGTGACTCCCCATTCACCGGGCGGGGACGGCTTTTAGGCGGCACGGTGTAGACAATCAACCGAGAGCCATCAATCGCTGTGCCATTGTAACGCTGGACAGCGGCGCGGGCATCTTCGGGGAAAACCATTTCCACAAAGGCGAACCCATGCAGCCCATGTGTCCCTTTGCGTACAAGGGTCACTTGTTCCACCTTGCCTACCTCAGTGAACATTTGCTGTAAATCAGACTCGGTGATATTTCCTGCTAAATCGCCTACATAGAGCCGTTTGTGATTCATGATGCACCTATGCTCCTTACACCTGCTAAGATATGTCTCGGCGTGTCGCTGTTCTGGCGACTTTTACAAATTTCAGAAATTTGCTTGTACGCATTGTACAGCACAAATTATAAGATGCCTAGCGATATATCAAATTTGTGATGCCTTCTTAACGCTTGTCAGCCATCCCCTTTTTAGGTACTGTTTAGGTTAGAAAGTGATCTATGCAACATTACACCCACCTCAACGACGTACAGTTAAACCAAGAATCCCTCGTCACAATCGGCGTTTTTGACGGTGTTCATCGTGGACATGCCGCCCTCATTGGGCAGCTTGTGGCAGCGGCAAAACGCTTGAATCGCCTCGCCGTTGTGTTAACCCTCTTTCCGCATCCTGATATAGTTTTGAGAAACGAGAAAGGGCGTTATTACCTCACTGCTCCAGAGGAAAAAGCCCGCTTATTCGGGGAATTGGGCGTCGATGTGGTGATCACTCACCCCTTTGATCAGTCCGTGCGGGCGGTGCGGGCAGCCAATTTTGTTGACCTGCTGCGCGATCACCTCCTCATGAGCGGCTTATGGGTGACGGCGGAATTTGCCCTCGGCTATCAACGCGAGGGAAACTTTACATTTTTGAAGAATCAAGGGGCGCTCAAGGGCTTTGCCGTTCAAGAATTGACGATGCTCCTTGATGCGGAACAGCGCCGCATTAGTAGTCAAGGCATTCGGGAAGCGCTGATTGCGGGGGATGTACAGCGGGCGGGTGAGTGGCTCGGACGCCCCTACCGCCTACAGGGAGAGGTCATCCATGGTGACCATCGCGGGCGGACGATTGGCTTCCCAACGGCGAATCTTGCCGTGTGGGAAGAACAGGTCATCCCCGCCAACGGCGTGTATGCCTGCTATGCCCAGATCGACAGCGAGGCAGAACGCTATCAGGCGGTGACGAACATTGGGGTACGCCCCACCTTTGGCGCGGCGGATGGGGTCCGTATTGAGGCGCATCTCTTGGATTTTGATCGAGATATTTATGGGCGACACGTAATCCTTGAGCTTGTTGAACGGCTGCGCGGCGAACAAAAATTCCCTAATCTAGAGGGGTTGATCGCCCAGATCAGCGCCGATGCGGCTGAGGGACGGCGTATCTTGAAGGAAGGGTGAGCAAATGACTCTTGAATCCATCGGAAAAATCCTCCTCATTGGCGGCGGGGTGGCGTTGGCGTTGGGGGTGGTGTTTCTCCTTCTGGCGCGGATCCCAATCCTGAATCAGTTGTTCAACCTCCCGGGCGATCTTCGCATCCAAACGGAAAACGTCTCTTGCTTTGTCCCCATCGTTAGCATGATTGTGATCAGCGTTGTGGGGACGATCCTGATCAACGTCATTTTGCGCCTGATCAACCGCGAATGACCCACCTACCTATCGATCCAGCGCCTGACCCGCGTTTGGACGAGTACGATTTTTACCTTCCCCCCGAACAGATCGCCCAGAGCGCGGTTGAGCCGCGTGATTCCTCGCGGCTGTTGGTGATTCATCGTACAGGGGACGGGAATGTCCCGCTTGAACAGCGCACCTTCCGCGATCTGCCCGACTACCTGCGCCCCGGCGATTGTCTCGTCCTGAATGAAACCCGGGTGATTCCGGCGCGGCTGCACGGGCAGAAAGCCGATACAGGTGGGGCGGTGGAATTGCTGCTCCTGCGGCGCTTAGACGCCACCCGCTGGCGGGCAATGGTCGGCGGCAAGCGGCTGACCGTCGGCGTCCGCCTCACGATTCGCGGCGCCCCCCTCACAGCGACCATCACCGAAGTGGGTGAGGATGCCCTGCGCGTCGTCGCTTTTAGCGAACCGCTTGAGCCATACCTGAGCGCCATTGGTGAAGCGCCGCTGCCTCCCTACATTCGGACGCCGATCCTCAACCCAGAACGTTACCAAACCGTCTTCGCCCGCGAGTCCGGCTCTGCCGCCGCGCCCACCGCCGGACTGCACTTCACCCCCGAACTGCTGGCGCGAATCGAAGCGAGTGGGGTGGGCATTGTGCGCTGCCTGTTGCACGTTGGCTTGGGGACGTTTCTGCCCGTCACCGAGGAACAGATCAGCGCCCGAAGACTGCATCAGGAATATGCCGAGCTATCCCCCACCGCCGCCGCTCAGATCAATGCGACGCGCCGCGCCGGAGGGCGGGTTGTGGCGGTGGGGACAACGACCACACGCACTCTTGAATCGGCGGCGCTGAGGGCAATAGGCATGACCGATACATCGGGCGCTGTCGTCTACAATGCGGCAGCAAAGGCAGCACCGGAGGGCGAGACGGTAATCCCTTTTCAGGGCGAGACGGCGCTGTTCATCGTCCCAGGCTTTCGCTTTCGGGCGGTGGATGCGCTGGTGACGAATTTCCACCTTCCGAAATCCTCGCTGCTCATGCTTGTCAGCGCCTTTGCCGGACGGGAGACGATCCGCCATGCCTACGAAACGGCGATCCGCGAGGGCTATCGTTTCTACAGCCTCGGTGATGCCTGTTTGATCCTGTGAAGGGCTGCTCGGAGTCAATGGAATGCCCAGTTCACCAATCGCCCACCGCTTTTACCGCCTTCTTCGCCCGATCCTCGTTCGGTTGGGTGTGGTGAGCCTTGCCCGTTGGCTAATCGGCGGCGAGATGCGGCGGGCGGTGGCGGTTCGTTTGGGGCTGGCGGGCTTTCAACCGGAAGAAATCCCCGCCCCTCAGCGGGGAGGCGGGGACGTTCGCGCCGCTCACCCTGAGTTGCTGGAAGGTATCGTCCTTGCCGCTGATCTTCAGGCGGAATCGGGCTTGGGCGAGTTGAATCGCGGCTATGGGCGGGCGCTGCTGAGTGCAAACATCCCCCTTCAACATCACCCGCTCACCTATAACCTCCCCCGCCGTGAGCCGCTCTCGCCGGAATTGGCAGCCATCCCCAGCGCCCCCCGAAAACCCCCCAAAATCATGCTCATGGCTTCCCCGCCCGCCCAGATTATCGAGACGCTGCGGGGGCTTCCGCCTGCCCTCCGGCGTGCGCCATACCGTCTTGCGCTGTGGGCGTGGGAGCGCGATTCCTTTCCGGCGGCGTGGAGGGCGCTCTGTGCGGTGGCGGGCATTAACGAAGTATGGACGATCAGCCACTTTGCGCGGACGGTCATTGCCGCCGCCGTTGACGTTCCGGTGGTGCGTATCCCGATCCCCGTAGACGCTCGTCCCACTGTCGGGATCAGCCGCGCCGCGCTCGGCTTACCGGAACGGCGCTTCGTCGTCTTTTTCAGCTTCAGCGCTGCCTCCACCGCCGCCCGCAAAAATCCCTTTGGGGTGATTGAGGCATTCCGCCGCGCTTTTGGTCGCCCGGCTGAGGGTGATCCCGATTCCCCGCTGCTGGTGATTCGCGCCCATCACCTCGACCAGCACGACGCCAAAGGGCTGGCTGCCCCGCTGCGTCAGGGTGTCGCCGGCGTTGGCGGAAAATTACTGGAAGGGCGCTTGAGCCACCAAGCGGTGGTGGATCGGATCGCGCTCAGCGATTGCTACCTCTCCCTTCACCGCGCCGAGGGGTTCGGTTTGGGAATGGCGGAGGCGATGGGTGTAGGCGTGCCGGTTATTGGCACAGGCTATTCCGGCAGCATGGACTTCCTCACCGCCGAGACAGGCTTTCCCATCCGTTATAGGCTGCGCCCGATCCATGAGGACGATCACCGATACCAACCGCACCTGCACACCCTCTACCCACCGGGGGACTCGCAGTGGGCAGAGCCTGATCTCGATCACGCGGCGGAGTGTCTGCGCTTTCTCTATATGAATCGCAGCACCGCCCGCGCCCAAACCGAACGCGGGCAGCGCCTCATTGAAACAGAGTACAGCCCGGCAGCAGTGGGAGCGTTCATGGCTGCACGTCTCGCCCATGTAGGGATTTCCACCTTATGACTCGTGTGTTGATCGAAGCCAGTGAGGTCTACCGTAACACCACCGGAATCAGCCGCTACAGTCGGGCGCTGATCCGCCACCTGCCAAGCGCTGCGCCCGATCTCGATCTCGTTTTTTCGCCGCCCGATTACGCTCGCCGAACGCATACGCGGACGCCGCGCACGGCGCTCAGTCGCTTTCGCCACCTTGCCCAACACCTCTACCTCACGCAGATTGCTGTGATCAACGCCACACGTCAGCGACAGCCAGGGGTGATCCATTCGTTGAACTTTTTCGTCCCTTTGCTGACGGCTGTCCCCCGTGTGACAACGTTCTTCGACCTTGCCTATTTTGATATTCCCCACCATACAGATCGCTTTTGGGGGTTTTACGGACGGCAGCTAATGCCCCTTTTTGCCCGCCAGAGCGCGGCGATTATCACCCCTATGGCGGCGACCAAAGAAGCCATTTGCCGGCGTTTTGGCGTTCGCCCAGAGCGTGTTCATGTCGTGGGCGCAGGCGTCGATCCGCACTTCCGTCCGGTGACCGATGCGGCGGAGTTGGGGCGCGTCCGGCTTCGCTATAACCTCCCGCTGAGCGGGAGGTTTGCCCTCTATGTGGGGGCATGGCACGCCCCGAAAAACCTTCCTACCCTCATTGAGGCATTCACTGGCTTGGAGGGGGCGTCACTGCTGATCACCGGACAACCGCACACGAACGCCGAATTGGGAGTGATTGCCCAAGCGCGGGCGAGTCACGCGCCGGTACAGTTCCTCTACCACGTCCCAGAGTCAGATTTGCCCACGCTCTATACCCTGGCGCGGGTGGTCGTCTTACCCTCCCTCTACGAGGGATTCGGCTTGCCCGTGATTGAAGCGATGGCATGTGGAACGCCCGTCATTTGCTCTGATATTCCCATCCTGCGGGAAGTGACTGACGGGGCGGCGGCGCTTTTCCCCCCCGAAGAACCAGATATTCTGAACGAACTGCTCAAACTGCTGCTCTTTGATGAATACGAACACCTTGCCTGGCGCTCCGCAGCGCTGGCACGTTCAGCAACCTTCGACTGGCGGCAGACGGCAGCGGCGGTGGCAGGCGTGTGGCGGGGGGTGGCGGGCTGATTCTAATAGGACTTACGCAGTTGAACGTGTTTACCCTGTATTCATCGAAAGGGGAAGTTTGAGGGGGCTTCCCCCTCAAAAAAATGGATTCCCGCCTCTTCCAGTGGGAGAAGCAGGTACACGCCGAAGGCGGGGCGCAGGGGGATGAGGGCAACTGAGTAAGGTCTATCTAATTTTTCTAACTCCTGTCTGAGTAATTGACGATGATTCTCTTGTGTGCTACACTCCGATCTAGAGAGTACCATCGTCCATCTGTGTACGACCCTACGAGGCTAAAGTCATGACCGATTTGATTCAACATGATGAGATTGAAGTCGCTGAGACGGATGTCCTTCCCCTTACCGTAACGCCCATGGCGGCAGCGAAGATCAAAGAACTTCTTGCTGCCCGCAATATTCCCAACCATGCGCTGCGCGTGTTCGTCAGCGGTGGGGGCTGTTCCGGCTTGCAATATGGCATGGCGTTTGAGGGCAGCCCTAGCGAGTACGATACGCTTCTTGAGGTGGGCGAGGGGATTCGCGTTGTCATTGACCCCACTAGCGTTATGTACATTGGCGGGGCGACGATTGATTTTGTAGATAGCCTGATGGGTGGCGGTTTCCGCATTGATAACCCGAATGCCGTGTCCACCTGTGGCTGCGGGACATCCTTCAAGACAAAGGGCGAAAACAGCGCCCAAACAGGGACAGGCGGCGGCTGCGGCTGCCACTAAAAGGCAGTCTCTCACCCCCTTCCCCCTCGCTCGTAGGGGCGACCCGCTGTGGTCGCCCGTCCCTTCCCTCAACTTCTCCTCTCAACAGCCCTCTTTTAGGGTACACTAGGCGGCACACTGTCCAGAGCGAACATCGCTTTGGAGTCCAACCTACAGCATTTTTCAAGAAGATTGCCCCTTATTGGTTGACAGCCTTGCTCAGCCTGATATACTCCTCAATGGGGTATGCTGTGGTGATCTAAGGGATAAAATCACGACGTTCGCCCGTCTTGTAAGAAGGCTGGTTATAGTCTAACCAGCGAGGGTACTGCAATATGCGCATCATTCTCGCCCGTCATGGGCAATCGTTCGTCAATGTCGACCCCGCCAAATATGCCGGACAGGATACCCCCTTAACCCCATTGGGAGAGGCACAAGCACATGCACTTGGCGTTTGGCTGAAAACACACCACATCACCGACATTGGGTTGATCTATGCCAGTCCGCTGAAACGCGCCAACCAAACGGCGGAAATCGTCAACTGCTATTTGGAAAAACCGCTTGAGATCGACGCCGATTTGGTCGAGATTGAACGCTTTGATTGGGGGCTGCTGGAAAAGCGCGATCACCCACAGAGCGCCACCATCAGCCGGACTGTTGACCCCTATTACGCTGCCTTTCACGAGCGCGTTGGGCGTTTCTTCACAAAGTTAGTCGGCGATGTCTCGCGCACGGATACCCTTCTCGTCGTGGCACATGGTGGGACGAACGGGACGCTCATCCGCCATATCTTTCGCTCCCTCGAACTCGCCACAAATACGAATAACACCGGCTTGCATATCTTCGATTGGCATGAGGGTAATTGGATCATTCGGGGGATCAACGTCACCCGCCACCTGCCCATGGAGATGCTTTCATGAGCATCCGTCCAGAAGCAGTTACCGTCCATCCCGAAGTGCGCGAGGCGCTGGCGGCGGGGATGCCGGTTGTCGCCCTTGAAAGCACAATCATTGCACACGGAATGCCCTACCCCACCAACCTTGAGGTTGCCCACCGCTGCGAACAGCTTGTCCGCGAGGCGGGAGCAGTTCCCGCCACCCTCGCCATTCTGGGCGGCGTCATTCGCGTTGGCTTAAGCGCCCCTGAACTGGAATACTTCGCCACTAGCCAAACGATCTTGAAGGCGGTGGAGCGCGATTTTCCGATGATCCTCGCCCGTAAAGCGGACGCCGCGGTGACCGCTGGCAGTAGCCTTGCCATTGCTGCCGCTGCCGGAATCAGCGTTTTTGTCACGGGCGGAATCGGTGGGGTGGGGGCAAGCGCCGCCCAAGATTTCGACATCTCTGCCGATTTGCTGGCAATTGCCGAATACCCCGTCCTCACCGTCTGTTCGGGGACGAAAGCGTTTATGGACATCCCCGCCACGCTGGAATACCTAGAGACGCTCCGCGTCCCAGTGATCGGCTACCGCTTCGCAGAATTTCCGATGTTCTACACGCGGGGGAGCGGCGTCGGGCTGGAATGGGTTGCCCAATCCCCGGCAGAGGTCGCGGCGATCCTCGCGGCGCGGCTGCACCTGAGCACGTCCGGCGGCGTCTTGTTGGGCGTTCCCGTTCCAGAAACGGCGGAACTTCCGGCGGCGGAATCGCGGGCGGCGATCCAAGCAGCGTTGGCGCATCTACGGGAGAAAGGCATCAGCGGGAAGGGTGTCACGCCTTTCGTCTTGAACGCGATCAAGGAGTACACCGGCGCGGCGAGTCTACGGGCAAATGTCGCCCTGATTGAGAATAATGCCCGCGTGGGCGCTGAGATCGCCGCTGCCTTTGCCAAGTAGAAACACCCCCTGGGCGTCCGCCCACCCCGCGCCCGCCTTAGGCTACAGGCAACAAAAAACGGGTCATCATGACCCGTTTTCATTGGTTGCGGTACGCTGAAGTGATCTGTGATGACTCACGCTGCGGGCGCTTACCCCTGCCGTTGTTTATGTTTGGGGTCAACGCTGCAAATGACATACAGATAGCCGCGCCGCCGCACAAAACGGCATTTCGCGCACATCTTCCGCACCGAAGGACGTACCTTCATGGGGATACCCTCACACGCTTTCTAAATCAAACGAATAGCCATTATACGCGGCGCAGGGGCGTTTTTCTATGGTCAGTTTTTCGCGGGGACAATGTACAGACACATGAAACAGGTGGGACACCCGTGCTATATCCCCTACTCGCCGCATCTCTTATGACGTTTAGGGCTTGACCGCCCGCTGAAAGAGTAGCCTACGTATCTCTCCGATCTCGCGCATTCGCAACAGGAATGCCATCCCCACAAAGACGATCACCCCTAGGGCAAGCTGCACCCCGCCATGAAAGGCGTTCAACAGGCGCGGATCGCTGAAAGGGGTGATCCCGTTGATCGTGGGGGCAAAGGCGATCATCACCGCCGCCATGACCGCCGAGGCAAGGCTCGTTTTGAGCAGCGTCGTCAGCAGGACGCCTTCGTGAATACCTTTCCAGCGCCGCCGCAGAACAAGGATCAAGATCAGCAGTTCAATGCCTACCGCAAGGCTGTTCGCCAAGCCCAAACCAGCAACCTGAAACCATGCCACAAAGAGGAAAGCAAAGCCGATGTTGCAGACGACCTCCACAAGCTGCGCGGCAAGCGGCACAACCATATCTTTATCGGCATAGAAGGCACGGGCGACAATCTCTAGGGCGCTCTGGGTGACAATGCCTAAGGCAAACAGTTGCAACACGAAAAAGACGCGGCTGACACCAGCGCTGTCGAACGCCCCGCCCTCCAAGATCGCCACAAAAGGACGCCCCCCCACCGCCAGCAAGACGGCAGCCGGAATCGCGGCGGTGAGGATGAAGCGCAGCGACCCGCTCATCGCTGTCCGTTTGCCGTCCAGATCGTCCCGTGCGCTCAGCAGCGCCAGTGTCGGGAAGATGACCAACCCCATCGCCGTGCCGATGATCGTCTGCGGAATTTGCATCAGCGCATAGCCACGATCAAACGCCGCCGTAGACCCTTCCGCCAAACGGGAGGCGATATTACCCGCTACCAAGAGGTTTAGGTTCGCCAGTGAAAGCCCCACAGCGCGAGGAATCATGAGGGTGATCACCTGCCGCAGTTCGGCGTTTCGCCAGTTCAGATAGGGTTGCCAGCGGGCGCGGATGCGGATCAGTCCGGGGATTTGAATCGCCAAATGGAGCGCCGCGCCAATCACCGCGCCCACCGCCGCGCCGTAAATGCCCATGAAGCGTGCCAAGATCGCCACGCCGATTAGATTGCCCACATCGTAAAAGATGGGCGAGAGCGCCGGATAGAGAAATGTTTGATGCGTGTGCAAGACGCCCGACACCAATCCGCTGATGGAAAACAGAATCAGACTGAGCAGCAGAATACGCATCAGGTTTGCCGTTTGCGCCACCTTTGCTGCCCCATCTGCCCCTTGCGCAAAGCCGGGGGCAGTGACATTCGCCACCAGCCAGGGAGCGGTAAAAAAGACGATCACGCTGAGGAAAAGCGCGGTGAGGAACACGGTGTTGACGACATTCGAGGTCAGTTTCCACGCGCTGTCTCGCGCTCCCTTGCTCAGCAGCCCGCTGAAGATAGGGATAAAGGCGTAGGCAAGCGCCCCCCCCGAAATGAGGATATACAACTGGGAGGGAAGCTGATTCGCAGCGGTGAAGGTATCCCACTCCCGCCCGACGCCAAAGCGATCCAAGCCAATCCATTTTTCGATCAGGCTGAACGCCTTACCAAAGGTCAGAATACCGATGACCATCGCCGCAGAGCGGGCGATCCGTCCGGCGGTGGGTGGGCGTAAGGGTTCGGCGGCGGGTGATTCGTGTGGCGCGTCAGTCATAGCGTCCTTTGGTTTCTATGCGTTGGTCTTTGCAGCCCTCACCACTTGGAAAAGGGGTGTTACAGCGGCGGACGGAACGTCCCATTATCAATCTCGGCAAGGCGCTGCGCCGCCAATGTGGAGCGGGTGTTGATGCGCACCGCCCGTTGGAAGGCTTGTTTCGCCGCTGTGTAATCGCCCTGTGCGGCAAGCGCCATCCCCTTCCAATAGAGCGATTCTTCCAAATCTGCCGAGTTCGCCAGCGTTGCATTGGCAAGTTTCAAGACCTCGCCATAATTGCCAGCGTGATAGTACGCCTCATAGGGAGTGAATTGATACCACAAAAAGCGCCAGGGGAGCATCGTCCCGATATTTCGAGCGCGGTCAAAGGCGGTGGCGGCGCGGGCATAATCCCCCTGTAGGACGTATGCCGACCCCAGATTGAACCACGCATAGGGGTTATCTGTCTGGATGGAGGCTTCTTCCTTTGCCTTGCTCAGGGCGAACTGAATGGCATAGTTCACATCCTTGTAGCCGCCCAATACATCGGCAAGTTCCCGTTCACGGTCTGCGGGGTAAATGACGATAAAGACACGGTTGAATTGCTGCCAGCGCGTATCCAGCGAGTCGTAGCTCTCCCAACGATCCCCTAGATAGGTGTCCAAGCCGTGCATTTCGCCCCGTGTGTCGTCATAGCCCTGAATGGTGAGGTAATGCCCAAGCCACCCTTCTTCGGGCAGGGAGTAGCCCTTCTCGATGATCACGGCAAAATTATTGGCGACGATGCGTTTCAGTAGGTCGAGCGTCCCGCCGACGCGCACCAACGCTTTATATGGCGTGCCGCGCTGTGCGTTGAGATACTCGTTGACGAAATTAACGAGTTCCCAGGGGTTCACATTGCGATCTTCCCGATCCGGCTTCAGGTAGTCGATCACCGTATCTTGCCCGCCCGTCCAGCCGAGGTAATTGAGCGCTTGGGTTAGGTTTGCCGGTCCGCAGGTGTTCCATTTTTGTTTGACGAACTTATAGCCAGATGCCTGATAATACGCCGGAACAGGGATGAACGTCGGCGGCGGCAGCGGCGGCAAGGTCGGCGCGAAGGTGGCGGTGGGCGGCGGGAGGAAATTTGCCTCGCCGGGGGTTGGCGTTGCCCCAATCGCGGCAATCACCGGCGTATTCGTCGCCAGCATGGGTGTCACACGGGAGACAAAGGGAAGGCTTGGCGTGAGGCTAGGCGATGGGACGGCGGGAACAACGGCTTCCGCGCTAGGCGGAGACGTTTCTTCCGTCCCTAGCGCAGGGGGATTCCCCAAGAGCGCCATGGCGGTGGCATCGTTGCCCGGATTTGCCGTTGGGAGCGTATCCAACCCATAAACGCGGGTCGGTTTGAAGGCTTCTAAAAGGGGCAAGCGGTTCATCCAAACAACTTGTTCGCTGGTGGGTAAGCTGCGAAACCACGTTGGGAGGATGATCAGGGCGAGAGTAATCAACCCTGTAAAGAGCAGCATTGCCACGCCGGACATGACCAGCGTAAATTTGAGGAGGCTCATGCGTTGAGCATAGCGGGCATCCTCGGCAAGCTCAAGGGCGCTTGGCGCTTCTCCTGCGAGATCGTCGTATAAGGCATATTGCTGCCGTCGATTTTCCCGCTCTAAACGGCGGCGTTCGCGTACCCGTTCGGACATGCCATCCTGTTCTGATCTGAGCCAAAGGTAGCGCGTCATGGTACTTGGTTTTCGGGGCATTGGCAAGATTCAGCGGATGAGTGTTTGGTAGATCATTCGCACAGCGATGTTCGGCACCCCTTGCTTTCTGTGAGACGGCGAGGGGGCAAAGCGCAATAGCGGAGTGCTGCCTTATTTCGCCTTCATCCGGTTGCTTTTGGGGTTGTGTTCCAATTCTGCCAGCCCTAGCGCCTCCAACAGCGGGGGGATGTACATAATTCCATCGTCTGTTCCTCCGCCTGTAACTTCGTAGGGGTGTTTCTCGTACCTTTGCAAAGGGGCAGGCTGTCAGGGGCAGTGCCTTCTTACCTTGCCAAGCCCCCCATCGTTTCGGTATACTGGGGCGGGTATTCTCAGGACAAGGTACAGGTACAGCGCATTGAACTATTCAGTCTCGGTGATCATCCCCTGCTACAACGAAGTAAAAACGATCCAAGAGGTCGTTCAGGCAGTCAAAGACACCGCCATTGCTCACGAGATTATCATTGTTGATGATGGCTCAACGGACGGCACACGTGATCTGCTGACCGCCTATGCCGATGATCCATTGGTGCGGGTGATCCTCCACGATCACAATCAGGGCAAGGGCGCTGCCGTGCGGACGGGCTTTGCCGCCGCCACTGGCGAGATTTTCCTGATCCAAGACGCCGATTTGGAATACGACCCCCGCGATTACCCAAAGCTGCTCCAGCCGCTTCAAGAAAACAAGACGATGGTCGTCTATGGATCGCGTTTCCTCGGCGGTCCGCGCTCCACGATGTTTTTCTGGAACATGATCGCCAACCGCACCCTAACGCTGATCACGAACATCCTCTACAACACGATTCTCAGCGATATGGAAACCTGTTACAAGGTCATGCGGGCAGAGGTCGTCAAGGGGATGCGGTTGCGCTCCCGACGCTTTGAATTTGAGCCAGAGATTACCTCGAAAATCCTCAAGCGCGGCTACCGCATTTACGAAGTGCCGATCTCGTACAACGGGCGTCCCTGGGACGAGGGGAAAAAGATCAAATGGACAGATGCCCCCATTGCCGTCTTTACCCTTGTCCGTTACCGCTTTGTAAATTAACCGCGCCGTGTGAACGGCGGGTGAACCAGATATGATGCGCCGCCGCGCTCTCGCCGCCGTCGTTGTGATCCTTCTGGCGGGGGCGGCGGTACGTCTGCACACACTCAACACCGCCTATCCCTTTCACCCCGACGAGGCGCTCTATGGGACGTATGCCCGCCGCCTCGCCCGCTATGGCGAATACCTCTTCCCCGATGTTCCCCTAGATAAACCGCCCGTTGGGATTATTCTCACCGGTTGGTCGTTCGCCCTTTTTGGCGAAACCCCCTTCGGCGGGCGCATTGCCACTGTCTTTGTCTCGCTGCTCACGCTTGCCGCCTTTTATGCCCTCCTGCACAGCGGAGGGCGCGGCACAATCAAGGACATTGCTCCGATTGCTCTCCTGCTGCTGACCGTCGCCCCCTTCGAGGTCAGCTTTGCCGCCACCCTCTTTCACGATCCGCTGCTCACCCTCTGGCTGATCAGCGCCGCCATGGCGCTGGCACGGCAAAGGGCGGCATGGGCGGGGGCGTTCGCTGCCCTCGCCCTTGCCACCAAACAGAGCGCAATCCAGTTTTTGCCGCTCTACGCCCTGCTTGGAATCAGCATCCGCAGTAAGGTGTTTTCGTGGCGGGATGCCCTTCGCTTTGCCTGTCCTTTGGGGATTGGAATCAGCGCGTTGGCGGTGTGGAGCGCGGCGCGTGCCTTCCCCATTGATTTCTGGACGCTTGGCGTGACGAATCCCGGTGCGCTGCGGTGGATTCGCGCTGAGGAAGTCCTCCCGCGCCTTGCCACTTGGGGGAGCTATGTGGGTGATTCCTTTGGGGGGATTCCCGCCCCATTGCTCTTTTCGGCGGCGGCACTCGTTGCCGCGGTGCGCCATACGGGGCGTTTTCGCGCCGAGGGAGTCGCGGCGGTGGGCGTGCTTGGGACGTTCTTCCTCTATTGGCTGGTCGCCTTCCCCCTCTATGATCGCTACCTTGTGCCGCTCGTCCCGCTGATGGTGATCCTCATGGCGCGGGGAATGTGTCTCTTGCTCGGCGTCCGTCGGGCGCGGTGGGTTGCCCTTGTCGTCAGCCTCGCCATGATCCTGCCGCTTGTCGCCCTCCGGCAGGACTCGGCTGATCTGGGAGTGGCGGGCTTGGCGCGGGCGATCAAAACACGGCTGCCCGCCGAGTCGGTGGTTTGGGATCACTGGCTTGGGTGGGAACTCGGTTGGTACTTAGGCGAACCAGTGGGAATGAAAGTAATTTGGCAGCCGACGCCGGAAGCCTTTGCCCGCGCCGCCTGCGGAACGACGCTGACGAATGGGCATACCTATTTCGCCGCCCCTCTCAACGGCGAACTGGATCGCTGGCGGATGACCTTTGCCGCCTTTGGCGGGCGAATGTCGCTGCTCTACGATCAGGATCGTCTTGTTCTCTACGCGCTGGACTGCACCTTTTGAGGGTCGCCCGCCGTCTGGAATCATGCGGTATCCTTAATCTGGGGGGGTGTGAGGATTTGGAGAGATACAAAGGTGTTGAACAAAAGGAAAGACCTTCACGATGATCACTGATCACGATTTGCCGCCACCCGCTTACGTCCCGCAACCCTTCCCTCCGATGGTCATTGAACCCGTGCAGTTGGAAGGGCGCGTCGTCCGTCTTGAACCGCTCACCCGCGCCCACCTTGAGGGGTTGTGCGCCGTTGGGTTAGACGAATCGATCTGGCGCTATATGGCGGCGATGATTCGCAGCCGGGCAGACATGCACACCTATCTTGAGGCGGCGCTGGCGGGGCAAGTCGCCGGAACGCTGCTCCCTTTTGTCACCGTCTCCCAAGCGACGAATCAGCCCATCGGCAGCACGCGCTATATGGCGATAGACCGCGATGCCCACCGCCTCGAAATTGGCGGAACATGGCTGACGCCCGCCGCACAGCGGACGGGGGCGAACACCGAGGCAAAGTACCTCATGCTCCGCCATGCCTTTGAGACGTTGGGTTGTTTGCGGGTGGAGCTAAAAACGGACGCCCTGAACAGCAAATCGCGGGCGGCGATCCTCCGCATTGGGGCGCGGCAGGAAGGGATTTTTCGCAACCACATGATCAGCCACGATGGGCGCATCCGCCACAGCGTCTACTTCAGCATTACGAATGACGAGTGGGGGGCGGTCAAAGCGCTGTTAGAGGGGTTTATGAGCGGCGGCTGATCACGCCCGCGAACCCTTGCCGCTCCAAGTGTGCGACAGCACCTCACGATTCATCTCGTTATCGTCAACCACAAGGATAAGCGAGGGATCAGACACAGGACGCCTCTTTCTGCAATGACTGGCGCGTTATGTCGTTAAAACCCCAATGGGGCGTCTGATCTCAGCTCGCTTCTTTAGCGGCGGGGTGTTGGGGTTGCGCTCGCAACTGTATTGCGCACCACACCAAAGTATACCGAATTCAGGCGAGGGGAAGGGTGAACAACAAACACGCGCCAGAGGGAATCCCCCCCTCTACCCAGATTCGCCCGCCGTGTGCCTCGATAATGTGTTTCCCAATGGCAAGACCCAACCCCGTCCCCCGCCCCCGCGAGTCCGCCGCGCCGCTGCGCGTTCCATCAACCTGATAGAAACGCTCAAAGACCCGCGTCCGCTCAAAGGGGGGAATCCCCGGCCCGCTGTCTTTGATGCACACCGCAAGATGAGAGGTCGTCTGTGCTGTGCTGATGACTATCTCGCCTTTTTTGGGGGTGAATTTCACCGCATTATGAAAAATATTGTTGATCACGCGCCGCACTTGATCTGGGTCGGCAAGGACGCGCACATCCATCGCCGCTTCGTTGATCACCGTCAGCCCTTTTTCTTCAAATTGGGCTTCCATCATCTCAAGGCTGCGGCTAAGAATATCGCCAAAGGTTGTCTCCACCATGCGCATGATCGCCCGCCCCGATTCAATGGTGCTGAGGTCGAGCAATTCTTGCATCATATGTTGAAGGCTGTCGGTAGCGCTGGCAATCTTCGCCAGTTTCGTTTGGTCGCCTTGTGGGTTTTTGCCAAGATTCTGACGAAGCATCTCCACCAGAAGGCGAATCGAACTGATGGGCGTGCGCATATCGTGGGAAAAGTTCGCCACCATATCGCGCCGCGCCCGTGTCAGGCGGATCAGTTCGGTCACATTGTTGAGGGTTACGACGACGCGGATCACCGCGCCATCGTTCCCGGTATGACGAACAATTCGAGCGCGAAAGGTGAACTGGTCAAGGGTCAACTGCTGGTCAAGGCGCGGCTCACCGTGCAGCGCCGCCGTCAAGTAGCCTTCCAACTCGTGGGAGCGGGTGACGGCAATAAACGACGTGCCGAGGCTGCCCTCCCCCACCCCAAACAGATCGCGTGCCGCCTGATTCAGCCGCCGGATGCGCCGTTCGGAATCCACAACCAGAATCGGATCGTAACTGGCATCGGCAATCTGCGCTGTCTCTTGGTGGGCGCTCTCGGCGTCGGCTTTGGCAAGGCGTTGTTCACGCTCAAGGGTGACAAGCCTCCCCGCAAGGCGTTCCTGCCCACGCCGCGCCCGCTGCCAAAACAAAAACTGAATCGCCCCCGCAAGGGCGAGGGCGATCACGAGGACGGCTGTTGCATCAATCATGGCGGCGGCTAACCCTCAAAACGGTAGCCCACACCGCGCACGGTGACAATGCGCTGCGGGGTAGAGGGATCATCCTCAATCTTTTCCCGCAGCCAGCGGATATGAACATCCACCGTGCGCTTATCGCCAAAGAATTCGTACCCCCAGACTTTCGTCAGGATCAAATCGCGGGAGAGAACCGCCCCCTGATTGCGCATCAATTCTGAGAGCAGATCAAATTCCTTGTGGCTCAGTTGAAGGACATTCGCCCCCCGAAAGGCTTTCCGTCCGGCAAGGTCAATGCGCAAATCGTGGGCGATCAACTCGCTTTGCAAGGCGGGGCGTCCGGGCATCCGGCGTATCATGGCACGAACGCGGGCGAGAAATTCCCCCAAGCCGAAGGGCTTCACAATATAATCATCGGCGCCGCTCTCCAAGCCGACAATCTTATCCACCTCTGCCCCCCGTGCGGTGAGCATGATGATCGGGATGTGCGAGATCGTGGCGTCTTTGCGGATGATGCGGCAGACACTCAACCCATCCAAAATGGGGAGCATGACATCCAAAACGACCAGATCGGGCATCTTGGCACGCACCATCGCCAGCGCCGCCTCGCCATCGGCGGCATGGAATACTTCATAGCCCTCGTCGGTCAGATTTTCCATCAGCGTTTCGGCTAAGGTTGCTTCGTCTTCGACGATAAGGACTTTTGTCATTCGATTCCTACTCCACCCCTTCACTACTTTGGGGCGACTATACCATATCGTTTAGGGAGATGCTAAGGGTGCTGAGGGACGTGCGCCAATCAAAACCGTTGCGTTGTAAGGCTTACCCGAAAAGAGTGACTTCGTGCCACAACCCCCGTGCATCCCTGCACCCTACTGCACCCCGCCTTCCCACTAGGGGAGGTATACTTGCTGCAACAGACCGCTGCGGCAAGGCGTGCGATGACCCTATGACCACCCACCCACCCACCCCTTTATACCGTCCCCCACCCGCGTTCGACCTGCTCCACTTGCCCCTCATTGGGCGGCTGCTCAAGCAGAAACGCGGGCGGTTGTACCTTCAAATACCCCTTTTGGTGGTGGCGCTCTTGCTCGCCTATGATGGCTTCACGGGCGCTCAGCGGGCGGGGGAAAACCTTGCCACCGTTGGCGCATGGGTGCATTACCGAGGGCTGGTTATCCTCGCCCTGTTGTTCGCCGGAAATCTGTTTTGCATGGGCTGCCCTTTTACGCTCCCCCGAACACTGGCGCGGCGACTCTCCAAGAGTGGGCGGCGCTTTCCAAAAGCGCTCCGCACAAAATGGGTTGCCTTTGGCGGGCTTTTCGGGCTGTTTTTCCTCTACGAATGGCTTGACCTCTGGGCAAGTCCGGCGCTGACGGCATGGGTAATTGTTGCCTATTTCCTCAGTGCCTTCGTTTTGGAGGTCGTTTTCACCGAATCGGCGTTCTGTAAGTATGTCTGCCCGTTGGGGACGTTCAATTTTGTCTACAGCACCATCTCGCCCTTCCAGATCAAAGCGAAAGACCCCACCCGCTGCCAAACCTGTGAGGGGAAAGAATGTCTAAAGGGGAGCTATGCCCCCTCCCCCGTGATTCTGATTGACGCGATTACCGATGGCGTGCCAACCCAGACCCACCTTCATGATCGTTCTGGTGTGTTGGGCTGCGGGACGCTTCTCTATGTTCCCCAAATGCGCACCAATCTTGAGTGTACCCTATGCCTCGATTGCGTCCGCGCCTGCCCACACGATAACGTCGCCCTTGCGCTGCGCAGCCCCACCCGCGAACTGCGCGATCCGAAAGCCTACCCCCGCCGTTGGGATGTGGGCTTTTTGTTCGTCGCGCTTTCTTTCATGGGGCTGACGAACGCTTTCGGGATGATCCCGCCCATGTATGCCCTGATGGAAAGCATAGCGCGGGCGACAGGTATCAAGAGTGAAGGGCTGCTTTTGTTCATCCTGTTCGCCATTGGAAACATCGTGATTCCGGCGGCGTTGAGCCTTGCGGCGGCGCGGGCAGCGCTGCGGCTCTCCGGCATGGCAGTTCACGGGCGGCGCTGGCGGAATACCTTCGCCGCCTTCGCCCCCACCTTCATCCCCTTTGGATTGGGAGTTTGGGCGGCACATTACGGCTTTCACTTCCTGATTGGAGCGCAGACGATCATCCCTGTCTTTCAAAATTTTCTTGTCGATCATCGAATTATGCTCTTGGGTGAGCCAAATTGGGCAGTGGGGGCGTTATTCCGCCTTGAGCAAATCGCCGTCATACAGGGCGTGGCGCTGGTTGGCGGCTACCTCGTCAGTATGGCGCTCTCGCGGCGGGTGGCGCTGAAGTTGTTTGGTCGGCGTGGGCTGCTGGCGTGGCTGCCCTACGCGCTGCTCTTTCTGGGAATGTTGATTGCCGCCCTCGCCATTTTGGGGCAGCCGATGGAAATGCGGGGGATGATGACCTTCAATTAGGTTGTGTTGACAGTGTAATCCCAGTGATCCCGCCTAAAGCAGCGGACTGAAAGCAACCACCCCTTCGGGGCTTGGAAACCCTAACCTCCTCCCCGTAAACACAGAAAGAATCTCTCCCCCTTTCCCCGTGTACGGAGAAAGGCGACTGCTGCGCAGTAACCGGGGAGGATAGGGGTTCTGAACCAAAATCATCAACAGAACCTAGCGGTTAGCGGTACAATCCTTCTTTAAACTACTGTTATTTATATGTCGGGAGAGTCTTTTATGTCTACGATGCCTTCCCACGTCACCGATGCGATTCCTTTGGGGCTGGTGGAAGAACTTGCCATTGAGTTAAACAAACGGGCAGCAATGGCGATCCCCCCCGATGTGATGGCACGCTTTGACCAACTAATCGCCTTAGAAACCGAACCCCTCTCCCTTTTGGTCTTGGAGCAAATTAAGGCGAACGCGGAATTAGCAATCAAGACCGGACGCCCCATGTGCGGCGATACTGGACTGCCCCGCTACTACATTAAAGTGGGCAACGACGCCCCGCGCATTGAAGGGGGCATGGTCGGTTTTGAAAACGCCCTTCGGCGGGCGGTGGCGCTGGTGACGAAAACAATGCCCCTCCGTCCCAACCGCGTCCACCCACTGAGCCGCCTCGACCACGACAACAACATCGGGATGCACGCCCCAGAAGTAACCTATACCTACGAGCCGGACGCCGATTGGATCGACATTATCGCCGTCCACAAGGGCGGTTTGTTCGGCAGCGATTACCGAATGCTCTTTCCCAGTGACGGGATCAAAGGGATTAAGCGTTTCTTCCTTGATGTTGTTGCCGAGTTCAACCGGCGTGGGCTTGCCTGCCCGCCCTCAGTGATCGGGATCGGCTTGGGGGGGACGAAGGATACCTGTTTCCGCTTGGGAAAAGAGGCGGCGTGCTTGCGCTATGTGCCGGATCGCAACCCCGATCCGAAGGTTGCCGAACTGGAAGACGAATTGACCGAACTGGGCAACCGTGCAGGCTTCGGTCCGATGGGCTTCCCCGGCGCCACAGCGATTGCCGCCGTGAAGATTGAATGCGCCTATGCCCACACCGGAGGGCTGCCCATGTCTGTCCACCATTTCTGCCATGCCACACGCCGCGCCGTCGTCCGGCTTTACCCTGATGGACGGTACGAATACCGCCCTGATCCGGCATGGTTCACCCCCTATTATCGTCGCACTGCGGTAGAGTGGTAAGAACGGACACGCCTGTTCATGACCATTCTACACAAAACCCTACATGGCACCGTGCAGATCACCATCCTCGATCACCATCTCATCCGCGTTCGCTGGTATGCCGGAACGCAGCCCAATCCGGCAATGTCTCGCACGTGGTCGCTTGTCGATGGGCAAGGGAATGCCCCTCGTGAGGGGTGGGCGCGGTCTGCCGTTGACGATCTCTTTCCGCGCCCAAACATTCCCATCCACGAGAGCGCCGAGGGGTGGACGTTCGAGACGCCCCTCATTCGCGTGCGCGTGCAGCGCGATCCCTTCCAAATCACGTGGACAGAGCCGCACACGGGCGTTGAACTTATGGCGGATGTGCCGGCGCTCTCCCACCGCCGGAGCAAAGCGGGTATTGTTCACACGCTCACCCGCCACCGACAGGATCACTATTATGGCTTTGGCGAGATGAGCGGGGCGCTGGACAAACATTCCCGCCGGATGCGCTTGCGCAATACGGACGCCTTCGCCTACGATGCCGAACATGCCAACCCACTTTATAAGCACATCCCCTTTTACCTCACGCTGCGGGGACTGAACGCCGAGGATAACGATATTGCTGCCTATGGTTTGTTCTACGACACGCCCTTTGATGCCGAATTCGATATGGGCGCAGAGATCAACAACTATTACAGCGATTATCGCTCCGCTCGTTTTGCTGGCGGCGACCTTGATTATTATGTCATTCTCGGCGGGCGCGGGCGGGACTGCCTGCGGAAGGTCGTCAGCGCCTATACAGCACTCACCGGACGAATTCCCCTCCCGCCGCGCTGGACGCTTGGTTACCTCGGCTCAGGGATGCGCTATACCGAGGCGGAGGACGCTCAAACCGCCCTTGCCGAATTCATCACCCTTTGCCAAAAACACGGCATCCCATGCAGCGGCTTTCACCTTTCTTCTGGCTATACAAAGGCGGCAGACGAGAAACGCTACGTCTTTACCTGGAATCGTGTGCGGGTGAACAACCCACAAGGCATGACGAACGCCTTTCATAAGGCGGGGATGGGCGTTATCGCCAATGTAAAACCCGGGATTTTGACGACACATCCGGCATGGGAGAGCCTAACAGCAAAGGGGATGCTCATTCGTGCCTCGGAGAATGATCAGCCTGATCGCGATCTTTTTTGGGGTGGGGAGGCGGGGCATTTGGATTTTACCAACCCCGCCACTTATGGCTGGTGGAAGGACAACATCACTGCACAACTTCTCGATCTGGGCGTCGATCACATCTGGAACGACAACAACGAGTTCAATCTGAACGCCGACGACGCTCGCTGTCACGGCTTTGGGCAGACGACGCCCCTTGCCGCGCTGAAACCGATCCAAACATTCCTCATGGCGCGGGCATCTTACGAGGCACAGATCGAACACGCCCCAGAGAAAACGCCCTTTGTTCTCACGCGGGCGGGCAGCCCGGGGACGCAGCGCTACGCGGCAACCTGGACGGGCGATAACCGTTCGGAGTGGGCGGCGCTGAAATACGGAATCACCACCTGTTTGGGGCTTTCGTTGTGCGGCTTTGCCAATGTGGGGATGGATATTGGCGGCTTTGCTGGCGATCCGCCCGACCCCGAATTGTTCTTGCGGTGGGTGCAGGCGGGGACGTTCATGCCCCGGTTTTGTATCCATTCGTGGCGCAGCGATGAAGGGGAAAACGCCCCCTGGATGCATCCTTCTGTGTTGCCCGCTGTTCGTGATTACATCGGGCTGCGCTACAAGCTGATCCCCTACCTGTATGGCTTGGTCGCTCAGGCAGCGGCAAGTGGTGAGCCGATCATGCGTCCCCTCGTCTATGATTTCCCCGATGATCCGAAAACCCATGCTGAATCGTTCGCCTTTTTGGTGGGAAGTGATCTGCTCGTCGCTCCGGTTGTGGAGGCGGGCGAACGAACGCGGCGTGTCTACCTTCCAAAGGGAGGGGATTGGCGCGATTGGTACGGCGAAACGGTCTACAACGGGGGGCAAACAATCACCCTCGACGCGCCGTTAGAGCGGATTCCTCTCTTGGTGCGGGCGGGGGCGACCATTCCCTTAGAATAACCCTCCGTAAGGGCGCATCTGCGCGTGCGCCCTTACATTTCCTACACTGTCAGGACGATCTTCCCAAACACATCCCCGCGTTCTAAGGCGATGTGCGCTGCGGCTGCCTCGGCTAAAGGGTAGACCGCGCCGACTTTCGGCGTCAACTTTCCGGCAAAGATCAGGTTCATCACCGTGATGAAATCACGGCGCGGCGCCATCGTGCTTCCAATCAAGCTGATCTGTTTGGAAAAGACATAGCGCAAATCAAGCTCCATGAGCGCCCCACTGGTGTTTCCCACCGTCAGAATGCGCCCGCCACGCTTCACCGCCCGGATGCTTTGAAAGTATGTATCTTTGCCAACATTATCGACGACGACATCCACGCCCGCCCGCCCCGTTAGTTTGTAGACCGCCCGCGCCCAATCGGGGTCAAGGCTGCGGTCAATGAGGTGATCAGCGCCGAGGGCGGCTGCCTCCTCTAATTTTGCCGCGCTGCTGCCAACGACATAGACGGTTGCCCCAGCATATTTGGCAATCGGGATGCTGGCGCTGTTCACCCCACCGCCTGCCCCAACGATCAAGACGCTCTCGCCCGCACGAAGTCCCCCCCGCGTGATCAGGCTGTGCCACGCCGTCAAAAAGACGAGTGCCGCTGCTGCTGACTCGTTATAGCCAACATGATCGGGAAGTTTAAGGACATTTCGAGCGGGGACGCAAACATACTCGCAGTACGTTCCAGACATATCCTCACCGAGGATGCGAAACTCTGGAGCAAGGTTTTCGCGCCCTTCCCAAAGGGGATCGTAGCCTTCAAGGGTGATCCCCGGATTGATCACGACGCGATCTCCAACGGCGATCCCCTTCACCCCCCCACCGAGGGCGTCAATCTCGCCAGCGGCATCGGCGCCTAAGATGTGTGGGAGGGTAAGTTTGATGCCCTCCCACCCGTTGCGCACCCAAATATCAAGGCGGTTGAGCGCCGCCGCCCGCACGCGCACACGCACCTCACCCGCTTGGGGCGTGGGAGTGGGAAAATCCTCTATGTAACGCAGTTGATCAACCCCACCGTGCGCCTGAATAATGACTGCCCGCATTGGTGAAAATCCTTTTGGTATGGTCTCTCGAAAGGGGAAGTGTACTCCCTTTGGGAATGTCGCGTCCATTCACACCCACCCGCCGGAATTCAGATTGTAATTGGGCTATGATCGCGGCAGACGCAAAATCACCCTATACTAAATGACTATGGCATACATTCTTGTGATTGAAGACGATCCCCACACTGGGCGACTGGTGGAAAAACTGTTGACGCGGGCGGGACACCGCGTCATCATTGCCGAGACGGGCGAAGCGGGGTTGATGCACGCCTTCGAGACGCCGCCCGATGCGTTCCTCATTGATCTGGGGTTGCCCGATATTGATGGGCAGACGGTCATTGCCCTGCTGCGGCAAGAACCCAATTTTATGACGATGCCGCTCATCGCCTTCACCGCTTACCCAGAGGCGAACGCTCGTCAACTAGCACGCGCTTACGGTTGTACAGGGGTAATTGTCAAACCCATTGATTCGCGCTATTTTGCCACCCAAGTTGAATCCTTTGTCCATCCGCCCATCTCCCCCCAAACAGATGCAGAAAAGGAACTCCCCCCCTCGTGAGTATTGCCACATCATCGAGTCATCTTTGCCTGCCTGCCAGCCACTACAGTATGGATAAATTGGCGACAATCTATAACGCCGCCCGGGTCGATTACATTGTCCCTATGCCCATGAACGGGCGGCGCATGGCAGACTACATCCGCTGCTATGATATTGATCTTGGCGCGTCGCTTGTCAGCCTTGATAGCGAGGGGCGCGAGACGGGAATCATCATGCTTGGTGTGCGCGGCGGGCGAACGTGGATCACCCGCTTGGGCATTATCCCGACAACGCGCCGCAGCGGGGTTGGGCAGTTTCTCATGGAGCAGGTATTGGCACGCTCACGGGCACTTCAAGCCACATCTGTCCAATTGGAGGTGATTGAAGGGAATCGCCCTGCCCACGCATTGTTTGTCAAATTGGGGTTCCAAAAGGTGCGTGATCTGTTGGTGATTCGCCGCCCGCCCGGGCAGCCTCTGCCGGTCTTTGCCCCCACAAACGCTCAACTATTCATGACCGATTCCGACGAGATTCCCTCCCTTCTCAGCCGCCGCGACCACACACCGGCATGGACGGAGGAAAAGCGCTCAATTCTCAATGCGGGGAGTGTGCAAGGCTTAGGTATCCTCCTTGATGGGACAGAGGCTGGCTGGATTATCTATCAGCACCTCCCCTTTCAAATGAGTCACCTTGTTATGAGTCCCAACGCTTCCGAGGCGATGCATCAGGCGCTTTTGTACCACCTGCATAAACAACACCCACTCCAAGAGACAAAGGTGGAAAACCTCCCCCTCGACCATCCCACATGGGCGGCTTTTCAGGCGTTCGGCTATGTCGAGGAATTCCGCCGGATCGGAATGCACCTTGTTTTTTGATCGCTTACCCCCATCCCTTGCGGTGGCGGTTTTCAGCGCAGCACGTTAGTGCCAGGGGTACTTAGTCACTCACCTTACGCAGTTGGGTTTGTTCACCCCGTATTCGTCGAAAGGGGCAGTTTGAGGGGGAAGCCCCCTCAAAAAAGTGCATTCCCCCTCTCCCGCGTGGCGGGAGAGGGGTTAGGGTGAGGGTCTGTGCCTAAGGTGAGTTAGTCGTCTAGTAGTCGATCAAGAGGTAACCATAGAAAAAGACAGTCCTCACCCCCTCGCCCGCAGAATTTCTCCCCTTTCCCTGTGTACGGGGAAAGGCGGCGGGGGATAGGGGTTCTTTTAGAAATCTTTCTGACGGACTACTAGTCACAATCGCTGACCTTAATACAATCTGGGAGCTGCCAATGAAACACATATCCTTCCTCACCGTCCAGCGCTATTTCCGCCGCTATGGGGCGGATGTTGCCAGCCAACTCCGGCAACGTTACGGGGATCGCCTTCAGACGCGCCGCCTCCCCTTCATTGGACGGCTGACAATGCTTTTCCACCCTCAAGACATCCATGCTGTGATGGTGAAACAAGGAGTGCATGTCGATAAACCCCATCTCGTTGCCCGCCTCCTGAAGTCGTCCTTTGGACAAGGCTTGTTCACCAGCAATGGCGATCTCTGGCGAAGGCAGCGAAAGCTCATCCAGCCGGCTTTTCAGCATACGCAGATCGCTCGCTATGCCGACCTGATGGTTGCTCACAGCCTTGACTTCACCGCCGCGTGGCAAGACGGCGCGGTTATCTCCCTTGATCAGGCGATGCACGCCCTTACCTTACGGATCGTACTAGCCGCCCTCTTTTCGACGGACTCAGGAAAGACCGGTCAGGAAATCCACCATGCTGTGATTGATCTGGGAATGGGGCTTGCCGCCCAAATGAAACTCCCCATTCCCGATTGGCTGCCCACCCCAATGATGCGCCGTAAGCGTCGCGGAAGTCGGGTGCTGCGTCGTATCGTTGCCGAACAGATTGCTTTACGGCGGACGCAAGGTGAAGGCAACAGCCCGTCCGACCTACTTTCGATGCTCATCTTCAGCCGCGATCCCGAAACCGGCGCGGGGATGTCTGACCTGCAAATCACCGATGAAGTGATCACCTTTTACATCGCCGGACACGAGACAACCGCGCTTCTCTTGGGATGGGCATGGGTGCTTTTGGCGCAGCACCCCGAATGTGCGCAAGCCCTTCATGCCGAAGTTGATTTAGTGGTAGGCGATGCTCCACTGAGCGCGGCGGATCTGCCGCGCCTGCCCTATACAAGCTGCATTGTGAAAGAGGTTCTGCGGCTCTACCCCCCCTCATGGTTCATCTTTCGCCAGCCGAACAGTCCCCTTACTTTAGAGAGGCGTGATGAGCAGCCTGCTGAGGGTATCAGCGAGGGGATCATCTTCACCTTCCCCTATGCCACACAGCGCGATCCACGCTGGTTTCCCGATCCCGATGCCTTTCAGCCGGAGCGTTGGGCAAACGATTACGAGAAAACCCTTCCCAAAGGGGTGTACTTTCCCTTTGGAATGGGCGGACGGGTGTGCATTGGAAATGGGTTCGCTCTCATGGAGGCGCAGTTGATTTTAGCGACATTGGCACGGCATTGGCGAGTTGTCGTCATGGATACGGCGCGTCCGGTAGCAAGTGGGGCAACTCTCGGCTTTGCCGAACCCATCCGAGCGCGGCTGGAACGGCGGGGCTAATCCTCCCGCACAAAGCGCGTCTCAGCAATCAGCGCCCACAGAACATCCTTACCGCCCGATTCCGGTGTCGCTGTTGAAAAATCAATCCCCTCGAAAAGACGATCCAACCGTCGCTCGATAATCACCCGATACGTTTTTCCGTCCATCGGGATCGGCGCGGCGTTCCCCGCCCCGTCAAGAATGTCGCGGATCGCCCCGTTCGCTAGACTTGTCCGAAAGGTGAAGGGCATTGCCGATGTCGCCCCCGGCAAGCGGTATTCCCCGCTCAGCCAGAGCGTTACCCCTACCATGCTAGTGGTAGGCTGTGCCTCGGCAGCAGCACGATCCGGGCGGGCAGCAAGGTAATGCCCCTCACAGTACAACGGCTCATTGCCGGAAACCGTCCCCAAGACAAAGCGGGTCGGGCGTGCCAGCGGTTCAATGGCGGAGGCAAGGTAGCGCGTCACATCAATCCCCTCGCCATGTCCGGCGCGGGCGGTGATGATTTCCCCAAAAAGCCATGAAAGCGGCGAATGCTTGTGCGGGCAGTAGATGAGTTGTAGGCTGTAACTCCCCAGATAACCCTCCCGAACAGTCACCTCCACGCCGGCTGTGGTCGTCACCCGCCAGCCGCTCTCTCCCCCTTCGCTCAGTGGTTGCGCCGCCCCCCACACCCAATCAAGGGCATAGGTGACCTCCCCGCTGATGGGCATACGCAAGGCGACAAAAGCAAACCCCACCCACAAGACTGCAATCACGGCGAGCGTCAGTAGCAAGCGGCGGATTAGTACCCGTCTGGACAGCCTTCGGTTAGACATAGGACTCCCTTTCTTGTTGGAACACCCTCTAGGGCATCCACCGGCAAAACCTGAACATCCCCCACACCCAATCTGCACACATTCTGAATACCTTTCCTTTATACTTTCAACTGTACCCAGACGAAAATCAGAAGAAAGACAAAACCTATGGAACTGCATGACGACGACAAGCCGATTGGTCGCCTCTTAACCCGCCGCGAGATGTTGGCGCTTTTGGGTGGCGTGGGTGTTGCTACCGCGTTAGGTGGGGCAGGCTTGCGTACCTTGAGCGCAATGACACCTACCCCTACGCCCTCCCCGCTAGGGACGGGGACGCCCTTCTTAAATCCGACGGCGACAGCGACACTCCCCGCGCCATCGTGCATCGTCCGTCCCGTACTGACCGAGGGACCTTACTTTGTGGACGCCGTGCTGAACCGCTCCGATATTCGGACAGAACCCTCCGATGGGAGTGTAAAAGAGGGAAAGATACTACGCCTTGTCTTTAGAGTGCTGGATGTCACAAACAGCCAATGTGCGCCCCTAGCGGGCGCTCAGGTGGATATATGGCACTGCGATGCCGAGGGGGTCTATTCCGGCGTCACGGATCCGGGCTTCAACACCTCCGCGCTCTCCTTCCTACGCGGCTACCAAGTGACTGATGCCAGCGGCAAGGCGGAATTCACCACCATTTACCCGGGTTGGTACGATGGGCGGGCGGTTCACATCCACTTCAAGATTCGCACCGACCCAACGGCGAATCAGGGCTACGAGTTCACCTCACAGGTCTTTTTTGACGACACCTTCACCGATGATGTCTACAAAGACCCCATCTACAGTGGGCGCGGCGCACGGACGCGGCGGAACGCCAACGATGGCATTTTCCAGCAGTCCGAGGGGCTGCTCACCTTAAATGTTGTACCCGAAGGGGAGGGCTACACTGCCCTGTTCGATATTGGCTTGGATTTGAACGCCGCGCCCACCTCAGGCGGGGGGCAGCCCGGACGCCGCCCGTAGCCCGCTAGGTTTTTGGCTTAATTCCGTCGCCTAAAGCGGTGTGCTGAGATCAGGGGAAAACAACCTCTGCTTTCAGCACGCGGGCTTTAACCCCGTGCCGCCGGCGCACCTGCTAGGGGTATATTGTAGGCGCTCACTCTGTGTCCTCTATTCCCCCGCGCCATTCAGGTGGGCATCAGTGGGGGGTTTGGCAACCTCTGGACGGCGGACGATCTGCGTCACGGCATAGACACGATCATGTTGAAGCAGTTTGATTCCGCTGTAATCCCCTTTCAACGTCCGCGCCCCATGCGGCGCATCAGAAAAGCGGACAACCTTAAAACGCCCACGCAAAGTCAAGATGATCACAAGGTCATTCAGAGTGGCAATGGACGACGTGGCAAGACGATCCCCAAGCGTCAGTTTCATCGTCGTCACGCCCGCCCCCGCCCGCCCTTGCAGCGGATATTCCGCCAGTGGGGAACTCTTGGCAATGCCCGTCTCAGTAATCGTCCATAGGGCGGCGTTTTCCCGCACAACTCCGGCGCTGACAACCCTATCCCCATTTGTCAGCCGAATTCCGCGCATCCCCCCTGCCGGAAGTCCGGTGGGGCGCACTTCATTCACCTTGAAGCGGATTGCCTGCCCCTCAGCAGTGATCATCATCACCTCATCATCATCTTCCACGTAATGGGCGGCGATGATCCGATCCTCGCCCACATTCATCACCGGAAAGGCACGCGCCACCAGCCCGGGCAAATCAGCAACCCGAATCCGTTTGGCATCGCCCCCCTCGGTGGCAAAGAACAAATAACCATCCTCCATCGAGGGGGTGATGCTGATCGCGCCAGCAATGCCCTCCCCGCCGCGAAAATCCGTTTGCGAGCCGAGATCAGTCCCTTCGGCAGGTTCGTCAGACATGGGCAGCCCCTGCACGGGGACAGAGGCTGCCCGTCCATCGGCGGCAATCACATAGAGAATGTCGGCGGTGTTGCTGCGCAGCAGAAAACGCGGCACATCTTCCGTGCGGGCGGTGATCTTTGGCGGGGCGTCCTGATAGGTGCGGCTGATGCGGTTGCCTACGGTGAGCGTCACCCATGTACTCTCGTTTTGCGCCAAAAGTTCTGCCGCGCTCACCTCACGCGGAGCGCCGCTGATGATCGCCGTCCGGCGCGGATCGTTGAAGCGTTTCTTGATCTCCAGCAGTTCGTCGGCAATCACCTTACGCATAGCGAATGGGCTTGCCAACAGCCCCTCTAGGTATTGAATCTGCTGAATTTTTTCTTTAAATTCATCTTCAAGTTTTGTCCGCTCTAGAGCGGCAAGGCGGCGAAGCGGCATATCAAGGATGGCATTCGCTTGCAGCGCACTCAGACTCAGGCGGCTCATCAAGGCGCTGCGGGCGGTGTCCGTCGTCTCGCTCTCGCGGATGATTTGAATGACGAGGGTGATTTGCTCAAGGGCGGTCAGCAGCCCTTGTAAAATATGGGCGCGTTCGCGGGCGCGCCTCAGATCGTAGACTGAGCGCCGCCGGATCACCTCTAGGCGATGGTCAAGGTAGACCCGCAGAGACTGTTTTAGGGAGAGCGTGCGTGGCTCGTTATCGACCAGCGCCAGCATGATCACGCTGAACGTGCTTTGCAGCGGCGTCAGCTTGAACAGGTCTTTCAGCACCTCCGCCGGATCAAAGCCGCTGCGTACTTCAATGACAATGCGCAGCCCCTGCCGGTCACTCTCGTCACGCAGATCGTTGATCCCGTCGATCCGTTCGTTCCGCACAAGATCGGCAATCCGTTCGATCAGGCTGTTTTTGTTGATCTGGTAGGGAATCTCGCCAATGACAATCTGTGCCTTGCCGCGTCCCAGACTTTCAATATGCACCTTCGCCCGCACAGTTAGCTTTCCCCGCCCGGTGGCATAGGCGGCGGTTAGGGCATTGTCATACTCTTGAGCATCCCCTGTGTTATCGGTGAAGATCAAGCCGCCCGTCGGAAAATCCGGTCCCTTGATAAAGCTCAGCAGATCGTGAACGGTCACATCCTCAAGGCGATCCCATTGGCGCAGCATGTAGACGGCGGCATCCACCACCTCACCGAGGTTATGCGGGGGGATGTTTGTGGACATCCCAACGGCAATCCCCGACGCGCCGTTGACCAGCATATTCGGAAAGGCGGCGGGCAAAACGCTTGGCTCTTGAAGGCTGCCATCAAAGTTATCGGTGTAGGGCACCGTATCTTTGTCCAGATCGGTCAGCAGTTCAATGCCTTCAACCGTCATCCGTGCTTCGGTGTAACGCATGGCGGCGGGCGCATCGCCATCAATACTGCCAAAATTCCCCTGCCCATCGACCAATTCATAGCGGACGGAGAAATCTTGCGCCATCCGTGCCATCGCATCATACACCGCCTGATCGCCGTGCGGATGGTATTTCCCCAACACCTCACCAACGATACGGGCGCTTTTCTTATACGCCGTCTCCGGGCGCAAGCCCATATCGGACATGGCATAGAGGATGCGCCGTTGAACGGGCTTCAAGCCATCGCGGGCGTCGGGCAAGGCGCGGGCGACGATCACGCTCATCGCGTAATCGAGGTAGGCTTCGCGCATTTGTTCGTCAATGTTTACCGGGCGAACGACACCAATTGTCATTGAAATTCTCGCTTGCACCTTTGAAGGCTATGGGCGCGATCTTACGAGAGCGCACCGGAAACTGTCAACCGCCGATTTCAGAACGCTAGTTCTGAACTATAACACGAATGGGGGTATGGGGGCAAGGGGTCTGTACCGAAGGGGAAGTCTAGCCACACAGATCATACTTCATAGGAGATGGTGTGTGGAGGGCGAGTTTCTCAGCAAACATTAGGGTCTATTGGCGGTTTAACCTCAGACGCGACCATTATCCCTAACTCAACGTGTGTTGCCCTATTGTTTTTCAAAAATCCCTTATACTGTAGATTGTCACCATTTAGGACTTATGCTGTTGAGCGTGTTTACCCTAGTATTCATCGAAAGGGGAAGTTTGAGGGGGCTTCCCCTTCAAAAACTCGTTTCCCCCTTCTCCCTCAGGGAGAAGTGGGAAGGGGGATGAAGGCGACTGCGTAACGTCTAGCCATTAATGCTTACTTTATGGAGGATGCAATGTTTTCACGAAATCGTTGGGTACTTTGTATGGTTATCGTGGCATGTGTGGCAACCCTTGTTGTCGGCGCGCCGGGACGGGTTGCCAAAGCCGGCGCGATTGCCGAGATAACCGGAACAACGGTTACCGGAGTAGATAACCCGCATATCGTCTTTCTTCATGCTGGTCAGACCGTTGGCGCAACATTGAACTGCGTCAACGCCACAGGATTTGATCCCTTCTTGTATGCTTTTGCCCCTGATGGCTCGTTAGTGGCTTTGGATGATGATGGCGGCGACCAAGACTGTGACGGTGCGTGGAGTTCGTATCTTGAGTTTACAGCCCCAGTTGAAGGCGATTATACCTTCTTCGCTGGCGATTATTTTTACCGAGGCGGTCAACCTTACTCCCTCATGGTGTTCGATGGCACCGGTGCCGGACCGGGTGTTCCTAGTGGTTATGTCCTCTTGACCATGACTTGCGACATGGCCGTCTTCGACATGCCCGGCGGCAACCCCGTAGGAAACAACCGCGTCAAAAGCGGGCAAACCTTCTATACCAATCCCAAAACCAAGTTGGATGCCAACGGCGAAAGTTGGACGCAGATTTTTGTGAGCAGCCGCATCGATCCCTGGGTGCCAAGCCGCTGCGTGAACTAGCCCCCTCGCCGTACTACGTTCCAAGAGAATCCCTCCCCCTGCCCCCTTTTCCTGTATACAGGGAAAGGGAGAGAAATTCTCTCTGTCTGTTACGGGGTGGGGACAAGCCCCGAAGGGGTGGCTGCTTTCAGCCCGCTGCTTTAGCGGCGGGCGCATACCATAGACGAGGCGGCGCAGGGCGGGGCTAAAGCCCTCGTGCTAGGAATGATCACCCCGTTGGGGTTTGAATACAAAACGCCTTGCCTTTCAAGCTCCGTAGGGGTGGCTGTTTTCAGCCCGCTGCTTTAGCGGCAGGATCACTGGCGTTACACTGTCCACACACCTTCGTTCCCGGATAAGCCTTTTATAGCGCCGGAGGCATCCAACCCACCGCCTCACACCCCCGCCTCTTAAAAAACCTCAATAACCCTACTTTTTCCTCACAAACACTTAGGATTCGCCCTGTGAAAACCCTCTTTTTCAGGGTATAATGAACAAGTGTTTACTCCTAAGGAAAATTCGCCCATGGATATCGGTACGATCCGCCCCGTCAGCATCGACACGCAAATGCGCGAAAGCTACCTTGATTACGCCATGAGCGTAATCGTCGCCCGCGCTTTGCCCGACGCCCGCGATGGCTTGAAACCCGTCCACCGTCGTATTCTCTACGTCATGCACGATATGGGGCTGCGCCCGAATGGGTCTTACAAGAAAAGCGCCCGTATCGTTGGTGAAGTCTTGGGGAAGTACCACCCGCACGGCGATCAGGCGGTGTACGATGCCATGGTGCGTTTGGCGCAAGATTTTTCCATGCGCTACATGCTGGTTGATGGGCAGGGAAACTTCGGCAGCATCGATGGCGACGCACCCGCCGCCATGCGCTATACCGAAGCAAAAATGAAAGCCATTGCTGAGGAAATCCTTGCTGACCTCAATTTAGATACAGTAGATTGGTCGGATAATTTCGATGGTTCGCTCCAAGAACCAAACGTCCTCCCCGCCCGCATCCCCAATATGCTGATCAATGGCAGCAGCGGGATCGCGGTGGGCATGGCAACGAACATCCCCCCCCACAACCTCCGCGAGATCGCCCAAGCCGCCAGCTACCTCATCGACCATTACGATACCTTCGATGAGGTCAGCGTTGATGACCTGATGCAGTTTGTGAAGGGTCCCGATTTTCCTACCGGCGCTTCCATCCTTGCTAGCGACGAACTGCGCGAAATGTACGCCACCGGACGCGGGCGTCTGATCGTCCGTGCCACCTGTTCGGTAGAGGAAATTGGCAAAAATGGCGAGCGTCAAGCAATCATTGTCACCGAAATCCCCTACCAAGCGAACAAGGTCGCCATTATTGAACGCATTGCCCAGCTTGTCAAAGAGGATAAGCTCGATGAAATCTCTGATCTGCGCGATGAATCAGACCGCAAGGGGATGCGCATCGTCATTGAGTTGAAACGCGCCGCCCAACCCCTTAAGACGCTCAACAAGCTCTACAAGTTCACCCAACTGCAAAGCACCTTTGGCGTCCAAATGTTGGCGCTGGTCGATAACGAACCGCGCACCCTCAGCCTAAAACGGGCGCTGCAAGTTTATATTGAACACCGCCGCGAGGTTATCCGCCGCCGCTCGGAGTTTCAGCTTGCCAAAGCGCGGGCGCGGGCGCATATCCTTGAAGGCTACCTCAAGGCACTCGCCAACATTGATGATATTATCCGCACCATTCGTGAGGCAGAAGATACCGACACCGCCCGCGAAAACCTGATGATCCTCTTTGACCTCACCGAGATTCAGGCACAGGCGATCCTCGAACTTCAACTGCGGCGCATTGCCAGCCTTGAGCGCAAGCGCATTGACAACGAATACACCGAGGTCGCTGCCACGATGAGCTACCTTGAAGACCTTCTCGCCCACCCTAAGAAAATCCTTGCCCTGATCCAAACCGATCTTGCCGAGGTTGCCGCAAAGTACGGCGACGAACGCCGCACCCGCCTTGACTTTGAAACAGTGGGTGAGTTTGAGGAGACCGATTTCATCCGTGAGGAAGAAGTCCTCATTGCGCTCACCAAGCGTGGCTTCATCAAACGTTCGCCCGCCTCCCTTTACCGTACACAAGGACGCGGGGGACGCGGTGTGACAGGCATAACCACCCGCGATGAAGATAACGTCGAACTGCTCCTCAGCGCCAACTCGCACGGGTATGTTCTGTGCTTCACCAATTTCGGGAAGGTCTATGCCCTCCGTGCCTACCAAGTCCCAGAGGCAGATCGCACGGGCAAGGGGCAGTTGATCTCGAACCTCATCGCCCTGAACCCCGATGAAAAAATCACCGGACTCACTTGTGTCGATAATTTCGATGCTGGCTATTTCGTCATGGTCACTCGCAATGCGAAGATCAAGCGTGTTGAAATTTCCGAATTTTCAGCGGTGCGTACCTCTGGCTTGATTGCCATCACCCTTGATGATGATGATCGGCTCGAATGGGTGCGCCGCACCTCTGGCGAGGATCACTTGATCGTCGTCACCGCCTATGGTATGGCAATTCGCTTTGATGAACGCGAAGTGCGCGTCATGGGGCGGGGGGCGGCGGGTGTCAATGCTATTCGCCTCAACGAGGGCGATTATCTTGCCGGTGTCGATGTCATTGACCAAACCAAAACGGAACTGCTCATCGTCACTAGGAAAGGCTTCGGCAAGCGCAGCCCCTTGAATGATTACCGCCTTCAGGGGCGCTATGGGATGGGCTTGCGCACCATTGGCACAGAGACCCTCAAAAAACAGGGCGTCATTGTCAGCGTTCATACCCTGACTACGACGGATGAGATCACCGTGATCACCCGCGAGGGAATGTCCATTCGGATGCGTGCCAGCGAGATTCGTTTGGTCAGGCGCCCATCGGGTGTTGTCCGCCTGATCAATAAACTTGGCTCTGATCACGTTGTAAGTGTTGCTGTTGTCGGGACGAACGGTGAGGATGCCGAGAGTACGACCCTCACCCCGCTAGATGCAAATGACAGCGGTGTCCTTGCCGAAGACGCCGATGCCCTTTTAGCAGATATGGGGGATATGGTCGATGATAGTGATATCGATCAAGAGGGCGCTGAGGATGAACCTGAAGCCGACTTTGACGCGGAGGAACTGACCGATGATACACACCGTTCTGCACTGGATCATTCAGCGGGTCGTCCTGAGACTCGTCCGTCTGCTAATGGATCGATTGATGGGCAAGAGTAGCCTCTACCCCACCCCTGAGGGTGGGACAGACTACCTGCCTATGGGCAATCCGAGGATCACCCAGACGCAGCCATGATTGATCGACTGAACAGTTTCAACAGCCCGTCGCCCATCCTTCGCCGCTGGTTTTCCGTTGCGCTCAGCCGTATCGGAGCGGCGGTGGACAGCTTGGGCATTTCCCCCAACACGATCACCCTCATCGGGCTTCTTCCCGCCCTCATTGCCGCTTGGCTCATTGGGACGGGAGCACTACCGTTGGCGGGCGTCGTCCTCATCCTCGGAGCGCCGCTTGATGCCCTTGATGGGGCGGTGGCGCGGGCAGCCGGCAAGGTCACACCTTTCGGGGCGCTCCTCGATTCAACAGTGGATCGCTATGCCGATGGGTTGCTCTTTGCTGCATTTACTTGGTATTTCGCCGGGCGGGGCGAGACAGCGGGCTTTTTGCTCACGCTCATTGCGTGGATAGGGGGCTTTGCCGTCAGCTACATCCGCGCAAGGGCAGAAGCGGCGGGGCTTGGCTCGATTCAAGGTGGGCTGTTTGATCGCCTCGTGCGGATGCTCATGCTAATCGGGATGCTGCTCAGCGGGTGGCTGCTGCCGGGGATGCTCATCCTTGCCGTTGGGACTCAAGCGACAGCGCTCCAACGCTTGCTGCTCGCCGCCAAAGCGGGCAAACTCTCTCTCTAAGAACCTTCACCGCTTACCCTTTTTCTCTTTTCGTGATTTCTGTTCTTTTTCTTTTGCCTGCTGGCGGGCAAATGCCGCCATCTCGCGAGGGCTTTCGTAACGCGCCGGGGCGCTCATCATTCGCTCAATTAGCCGCATATCCTCCACGCTGATCTCATCAAGGGTTGCCACTTGTGTTTTCCCCCCGAACGCCTTCCGAAAGGCGATCCGGTTGAAATTTTGGGTGGTTGCCCGTCCTAACTGCATCGCCACAAAGAGCGGGATTTCCCCCGTTTTTAGTTTGTCCAGGTCTTGCCGCCGGATCAGCAAAAGACTTGCCATGAGGACGCCCACCCCCACCCACTGCACGCCCGTCAAGGAATCTCCCAAAAGGACGAACGCCAACAGCAGCGTAACCCCCGCTTCTGAAATCCCAATCAGAACGGTTTGTGTCGGACCCAAGCGCTTCAGACCAAAGAACATCGCCAACCGCGCCAACGCCGTCGAAATACCGAGGGCAATGATCGGCGCAAGGGCATCGGCATGCTGCGGAATCCATTCCATGCGGTAGATCACCCGTGCCGCCACGACGATCACCGCCATTGTCGTCAGGACGTAAAGCGCCACCGTCGGGGAGGGCATTTCATAGGTGACGCGCTGCCCCAAGACGAACGTCGCTGCAAAGAGGATCGCGTTGCCAAGCATCAAGCCCGTCCCCAGCCAATCGATCCGCCCACTGACCCCCTGTGTGATCAGCGTCACCGCCAGCAGCGCCAAACTCGCCCGCAGCACATCCCGCCCCGAAAGGCGCTGACCGCCCGCAAAGGAAAGGACGATCACAAAGATCAGGTAGGTCGCGTTCAGTAGTTGGGCAACAGAAGCATCGAGACGACTCAGCCCGTTGTAATAAAATAGCGAGCCGATCCCGTTCACCGTCCCCACCACGATGCACCCCAACAGCCCTGCCGGATAGACAAAAATGTACTTTCGGGCAAAAAGCAGGTAAACAACCCACAAAATGCCCGCCGCCACAACGGTGCGCAGCGCGGCAAGGGTGAACGGATCAGCCCCTGCCCGAATTGCCATTTTTCCAAAGATGGGGGCAAGCCCCAAAAAGATCGGGTAGCAAATCAGGATCAAGCGCCGTTGCGACAGGCGAAGTTTCATGGCTGCCCCTCAACCAAAAAGGGCGTGGGCGGCATCTTCACCGCGTACCCCAAAATGATCACGGCAAGGGCGATCAGCCCCGCTCCCAACAGGAAGATCGTCGTTTGGGAAAACCCGCTGTTCAGCAAAAATACGCCGAAGAACGGCGCAATCAACCCGCGAATTCCCAACAGGCTGGTTTGGATCGCCGTGTATTCCCCCAACTTTTTCGGGTCGCCCAACTCCATGACGGTGTTCAGCAGGCACAAATCAAGCCCCGCCATGACGATTCCCAACGCGGCGAACGCCGGAGCAAGATGCCACCCTTCGACGGCAAGGGCATAACACAGGGGAATGATCAAGCCAATGCCGTAGACAAGGCGCAGCGACCACACGCCCCCGCGACGGTCAATCATCCGCCCCATGACCATATACCCGCCGAGGAAGAACAAGGCGTTGATCGTGTTCAACAGTCCCACCGCGCTGTAGCTCAGGTTCAGCCGATCCACTTGAACAAGTGGGTAAAGGGCAAAGGCGGTCAGGTGTCCGAATCCGAAGCACACCACGCCAAGCATATAGAGCTTAAAGCGTTTGTCTTCCTTCAAGATCATTCCCATCACGCCCGATGCGCCCCGTTCTGAGGCGTCCATCGCCGTTTCGTTCAGGCGCATCCGCGAAAAGATGAGCGCCGACATCACTGCCAATACTGCCCCGAAAAATAGCACTAAACGCTGTCCCGTCGTCGCCGCCAACCATCCGCCAAGCGGGGCAAGGCTCAGGCTCAGCCCCGCTGTGCTGATCGGCAGCAGATGCTCCCCGCCGATGTTATCCAAGACCCACCCGATGATCGGTGTGGCGGCAAGGCTCATCCCCGCCATGCCCACGCGGATCAAGCCCATGACTCGCCCCCGCGATGATGCCGGATAGACCGCTTGCATAATCCGCGTGTAAAGCGGGGTGGGGAGCGCCTCGAACAGCCAAAAGATAATCAAAATTGCCACCAGCGCCTCATAGCCGTTCACAAAGGCGGCAACCCCGAACGTCCCGCGTCCCACACACCACATGATCACGCACGCCCGCATGACGCCGCGCCGTTTGGGAAGAATCATCACCGCTAGCGGGTTCAACATGAAGCCTAAAAACTGTTGGGCAACATAAAGGGCAATCCAATCTTGTGGGGCGCCCATTTTCCGTAGCAAGACGGGGATGAAACTGAGGCACGCCATGAACGTCCCGAACAGCATGGCGGCAATAATCTCGGTGTGCATGTTGGAACGAACGCGGGATTCAATCTCGCCCACCATGATATTTTCGACGCGGCGTGCTTGGCGGCGGATGTGCATTTGCATCGTGGCAGTAGGATTTACGGTAGGGGTAGCAGTAGGGGTAACGGTAGGATTAGTCATGGGGAGGAAGCATCCTAATGTGGCGGCTTATATTGGGCAAATGCATCATAGCATAGCCGAAAAAGGGGCGAAAGGGCGGACTGTGGGAAAACGAGCCTCTCTCTTATAGTCTGCACCCTATAGGGGCGACCCTGCGTCGTTGCCCGTCTCCCCCCGAACGCCTCCCCTTCAACTTCTTGCGAAATGTCATAACATTATGATATTATATCAGGCTAGAGTGAAGTACAGTGAGTGCCATGCAAACCCTAGACGGACATACCGCCATAAAAAGTTACAGACAGCGCGATTCGTGGATGATTCCCTATCAATGTTTCGTGGGACATGGGGAAGGACTGTGCAAGACCTTCTCCCCAGAGGGCGATTTTTTGGAGGCAAGCGCCGTCCATATGGACGTTTACTGGACAGACACCACAACATGGCATCTCCATGAGGATTTCGATAACCTCTATGAAGTGGGAAAAACCGTCTCTCATACCAACATCAGCGTCAGCGGCAAAACCTGCCGAGGCGATAGCCTGCTCGTCCGTTTGGAAGGGGCAATGCTCACGCCTTACAATTATGTGTTCACCTTTTGGAGTGGTGTCAGCGGCACGATTGTTTACAACAACCACTACTTTCTCGATGCGAACAACCGGCGCATCCTGACCCATAAAATCCGTGAGGGGAAGACGCACATCTTCCAAATTCAAGACTTCGTGAGGGTTGGCGAATGATCGTACAAAGCGCTGCCGAGGGTGATCCCCATTTTGTCATTATGCAGGTCGATCATGCCCGCGCCTGCGGGGAGTTCGTCGGGCAGTTTGGCAACGCGACCTTTGCCACCCCCGAACCGCTTGATCTGCTCACCTACGTCGTTGCCCATCATGACGAGGGCTGGCGCGAGGTAGACGGGGCGCCGCAGCGCGACCCCGAAACCGCCCTCCCCTACAACCTGACAAAAACGCCCGTCCAGCGCCTCATTGCCATCGGCAGCAAAAGCCCCGACTTCAATGTGAAATGGCATCCCTTCTGCGGGGTCATCAGCAGTATGCACACCTACGGACTCTATCACGGGCGCTACGGACTTTCCGATAAATTTTATATCGATACGATTGCCCCCGAATACCGAGGGGCGGTAGCGGGCATGGTGCAGGGCGAGGTGAACCGTCAAAACCGCTTGAAGGTGGCGCTGCGGGCAAACCCTGATACAGCAGGGTGGGCAGAACACACCTTTCTTTTTTATCATTACAAACTGCTCCAATTTTTCGATACCCTCGGCTTGTACGTCCATACGCAGTGTGCTGCTCACCGCAAACCAACCGATTTTCTAAATGTTCCTCTCAGCCCCACACAGGATGTCACCATCCATGCCCACCCGCGCTCCAACGATGTGGTTGCCCTCACCCCTTACCCTTTTCGTGTCCGCCGTGCCGGAATCACGACGATGGGGCGCTATCTCACACCCCTTGAAGAAGGCGAGGATGTGGCAATGGTCATACGGGGGACGCCCACCGCCACCCAAACGGTCTACTTCATCTCTGGGGAGTCGCCGTAGCCGCCATGAGCAACCTCTTTGGGCGGTGGGTGGGCAGCGCCGAGGTCTACAACGGCGAGGGGCGGTTCGTGGGAAACGGCATGGACATGCGCACCGTGCAAAGCCTCGGCGGAGGGCTAACCCGCATTGATGTTGCCTTTGTCGGACTCTTCAAGGCGGCAGGGCATTCCCTGATTCGCGATCAGGGAACGCACCGCCTTTACGAAGGACCCGTGAACGTCGGCTATGCCGATGTCCTTGCCGATAGCGTTGCTGAGGCAACCGGCTATTGGGCGTGCGTGGGGCTCTCGCCGCGCTTTTTCCTGATGACGCTCCCTGATAGAAATAAACAGCTTTCGTTGGCGCTTATGTCACGTGGGGAAAGCCTCCTCTACATCGTCGTTGGCGAAAACCACCGCCGTATCGATCACGGGATCGATGTCGTGGGCGAAGGAATCACCCAAGAGAACGGGGCGATCCTCGGCGTGGGTCGCTGGATGCGCTTTGGTTATGACTTCCTCTCCTTCGGTATTATGACTAACCCCACCCGCCAGATCACGGGCGGCGTCTTTCACCGGGGCAACCTCTGGCAGCCTATGGCGTGGCGCGGATCGTCGGGGTGGGCATTGCCGAAGGGAAAGGGTGGGATGGGAGGTGGGGTGTCTTGGCGCAAGAACATCCTCCCTCCGCCCCCACTGAGAGCCGCTCTGCCGCCTTTGGTTGTGCGTGGATCACCGAAGGCGATAGCGCGATCCACTGGGCAATTTATGACGCTCTGACGGGGAAAGAACACCATCTCGATCATCCGTCCCCAATGTAAGGTCAGACGCATACGATGCGCCCCTACAAAACACCATTTTTGAACATTCTTGAAAGGCTTTTCTACGTTTATGACACCTTCCACTGTGAAATCGCTCTTTGAACTGGTGAACGAACACCCTTCCGAAGATCGCAGCGCGATCTTTGAAGACCTTTGGGGCATTCTTGCCGAACTGCGGGCAAAGATGGATGCCCGTTTCATGCTCCACCCGCACCCTAGTACGGCTGATTTTCAGCCCTACACCTCCCTGACGGGCGAGGCAAAAGGCTTCCTCAGCGGCTTCAGCGGGAATGAGATCGATTGGCTGATCCATTCTTACATTGGCAACCCAAAAGCCTCTTTCACCAACATGCATCTTACGGCGTGGTTGGGCGCACAGACCCGCGTCCCCCATTGGGGAATGGCGTTGGGGACGTCGCCCGATATTTTTCTCTACATGGATTTCGTCCCTCGTGCCGATCTTGTCAGCGATCTGGACTATTTGGATCGCTATTACGAGCCGCTGAACGCCCGTTATCTGGACTTCCAAAAAGACCCTAATTTTTCACCCTTCGTCAGCAAGAGCCTCTACATGAGGCAGTCGCAATCGGCAACCAGCCTATGTTTCCTCTGCAAACCAAGGGCGGAAAACGTGGCGAAAATTCGCACCACCGCGCACGCTATGCTGGATCAGTGGATCGCCTATGTCGATGCCGCCCCCCCCGTTCCAGAGGACGAACGAGCGGCACTGGCAAGGCGCGATCTGCACGTCCGGCGGGCAATTGCCGAGCGCGACCCCGCCAACCCAATGGGCGAAATCCTTTTTGGCAAACCGTTGGCAGAACGCCTCATTCGGGCGCTGTGGGGCGGAGATCGCTAGATGGTGGGCAACCCAACGACAACACATGTGGTCTTAGGGCTAAACATGAAGGGCGTCTCACCGACGAATCGCCTCACGGAGATGCCTTCTGGCGGGATGTGCCAATACACGGTGAAGGTTGCTGCCGCCGCCGAGGTGGATGCGGAACTGTGCGGATGGTTGAAATATGCCTATGACCATGCCGAATAAACCTCGCCCACCAATTTCCGTAGCTATGTGCAGGGCATACTACCATGTGCCGCTGCTCATGTATTGCCTTTACCGCCAATCGACGGATGAATCATCTAAAGTCATCTTGCTATCATGCCCCAAGGAAGTTAGAGTGTGATAAAAGTGATTTTATCGGAAATCGAACGAAGTGAGTCAACGAAGTGCGCTACAAGCGCGGAGGGATAGATGAGGGATGTTGAAGAATTTCTGGTATGCGTTATGTCTGAGTAGGGAAGTCGCCGCAAAACCCATCCGCGTCACGGCACTTGGCAATGAACTGGTCATTTACCGCACCAGCAAGGGCGAACCCCGCGTGATGAGCGATCTCTGCGTCCATCGCGGCGGCGCTCTGAGCGATGGCTGGACAAAAGGCGATTGCATCGTCTGCCCTTACCATGGCTGGGAATATCAAGACGATGGGGCGTGTGTCCGTATTCCGGCAAACTTAGAAGGGGTGGCTATCCCCAAAAAGGCGCGGGTCGATGCCTACCCCACCCGCGAAAAATATGGCTTCATCTGGGCGTTCCTCGGTGATCTCCCCGAAAACGAACGCCCCCCGATGGTCGAATTCCCCGAATTTGACGACCCCAAGTACAAGCCGCTGTGGGGCGATTACTGGTGGGATGTCCATTACACACGCGCTGTCGAAAACGGGATGGACATTGCCCATGCGCCGTTCGTCCATGCTGGCTCGTTTGGCAACCCCGACGAACCAGAGGTGGAAAACTACGAGGTGGAAGAAACTATTCTTGGCGGCGATGCCACTGTCAACCTAAATCCCCCACCGGCGCGGGGCATTTATAGCAAGCTGCGCGGCGGCAAGGAACGCCCCCCTGTCCGCACAACGGGCGGTTTTCGGATGCCCAACATCACCCGCTTGCAAGTGCGCCTCCCCTTTGGCGATTTTGTCCTCTACACCTGCCACCTGCCCGTTGACGACAACAAAACCCGGAGCATCTGGCTGCAACTGCGCAGTTTCTTCACGAAGAACTTCTTCGATAAAGATTCGATGCGCCGCGTGATCAAAATCTTCAACGAAGATCGCCGCACCGTCACCGAACAGCGCCCCGAACTGCTGCCCTACGACCTTGCCGCTGAACTGCACGTTCGGGCGGATACGATTCAAATCAGCTATCGCAAGCTGCGCAACAAATACCTTGATATGGGCTGGGGAATCGACACCCACCGCATTCAATCGGAGTATGCTAACGTGAAGGCAGTTGTCATTCCCTCCCCCGCCCGTCGGGAAATTCCCGAACTGGCGAAGGCGTGGGTGATGAAGGAAGTCCCCGTGAGGAACACCAAACATGGCAAAGATCGAAACGGCGGTAGTGGACTAAACACCGCTCCCACAAACGGACTCTCTGAGATTGACGCCATTAATGCGACGGAGGAAGCATGACGGCGGCGCGAACCCTTTCCCATCACACCCTTGAGCGCATTCGCAAACGGTTCGCCCTCAGCGAGGTCTGCCGTCCCGATGAGGAGGCGTACCTTCCCTTGAGCAGCCCCTTTGGGCGCGTTGGTGAACTGCGCCTTTTTCGCGGCAATGATGCCAGCGTGCGCAAGATGGTCTACATCGGCATGGCGGTGGCGCAATTCGGCTTGGATTCGCATATGATCTTCGCCTTCACCGCGCCGGGGAGCGCTGTCCCCCACTTCACGCTAGATAGCGTCATGAACGCCCCCGATTTCGCCTTCCACCTTGATCTGATCCCGCGTCTTGATCTGGGAGCAAACGTGGAATACATCCTGAGCGCCTTCACCCCCCTTGACCCCATCTACGAGGACGCCTCGAAGATCGAGGGACTGAAGCCCGCTCGTCTGACGCCCACCCAATACGCCCTCATGTCCCCTTGGATGCTCGTCTATCGGGCGAACGAGAGCGCGTTTGAGGCAATCCAAACCCCCGTCAGCGCCTACCTTGATCACTGGTTCAGTCTTGTCGAGCGGGGGATCACACCTCCCGCCGGAGAGACCCCCGAATCGCTTGCGGAGCGGGATCGACGCAATCGGGTGGCGATCTTCAACCCGCAGATCGACAAAGTATGGGTGCAAGTAGAGCGTCTTGTGGGCTCGGCAATGGGCGAGACAATGCGTCAGATATTGATCAACCAAGAGGTGGAATCATGACCGCTCCCGCCGAAGCCCAGTCTGCGGCTCAGCCCACCCCCAGCGAATGGCAAACGCGCATCGAGGGCGAATGGCACGGACGCCCTTCTGTTTTTGATGCGGCGGCGCGAATGTTGCGACGAAACGTGCCGGGGCTGACGGCTGCGGCGGCGAACAACGCTTTGCGCACGCTCTATTTGGAAAGTTATCGTGACGCGACGGCGATCCATCAAGCTGCGAATTCTCCTATCCTCAGCCATGCGGTGCGGATTGGGACGTTGGACGTGCGGATTTGCATGGCGTGCTTGGCGCTGCACGGCACGGAATTGCGGATAGGGGAACGGGTGAAGTCCCATCATCAATGCCACTGCACGAGCATTGGCGTGACGAAAGGATCGAAGCAGCGAATTGAGACGGGGAAAGCGTATCTTGAGCGGCTGCCAGAGGGAGATCAACAGCGGCTTATGGGGAAGGGAGCATGGTAGCCATGGAAAAGGGCGAGGTGCATCTGGGCGATTTCGTCTCTACTTATGATTCGGCGGTGTATGGAGAGATGATTCGGCAGACGACGCTGGAGGAATTGAGAAAGGGAGGGTTAGGCGATCTAGAGATTGCAGAGGCGATGAGTCGAACACAGACTAGGCGGCGCGTTCGGTGCGTTGGGCGTCCTTGCCGCCCTGCGCGAACGAGAGAAAACGGGGCGCGGGGTGGTCATTCAAAAGGCTTGTTCGAGACAGCCGCTTTTCTCATGGGGCAGCACATGGTCTATTCTGCCGTCATGGGTGAGCCAATCAAACCCATGCCGGGGCGCAAACGCAGTTGGGCAGTCTACGAGGCGTTCCGCACCAGCGCTGACGAACTCGTGTTCGTCGGAATCACCAGTGATAAACATTGGCAGAAATTCTGTGAGGTGTTCGAGCGCCCCGATCTGTTGGCAGATGAATCCCTTGCCACGAACAACCAGCGCTACGAACTCTATGAGCGCGTCATTGCCGACCTCAGCGCCATGTTTCGCACCCTCACCAAAGCGGACTGCTGGCAAAGTGCGAACGAGCGGAAATTCTCTTTGCCCCTGTCACCCGCCCTGAAGAGTTGCTAGACGATCCGCATCTGAACGCAGCGGGGGCGTTGGTGAATATTATGCTCTCGCCGGGCATTCCCGTCAGCGCCGATGGGGCAATGCCCGCTCTGCGCCTTCAGCCGCCGGGTGTTGGGCAGCACACGCGGGACATCCTCACTGAAACGGGCTGCGAGGCGGATCAGATTGCGGCATGGGAAGCGGCGGGTGTTATTCGGGCAGGGTGAAGTCTGTGTCTGTGTGTCCTGCGTGTTGGTGTTATAGTAACCATGCGTCGCCTCAAAAAGGATGGTAGCCATGACCGAGCCGCTCTACCGTTACGACCTGCTGATCAAAAATGCCCGTGTCGTCCGTCCGCGCCAGACGAGCGTTGAACACGCCGATATAGGGATCAAAAATGGGATCATTCACACGATTGCCCCACAGATCACCCCCACCGAGGCACGGAATGTTCATGATGCAAAGGGATGGCTTGCCTTCCCCGGCTTGGTCGATGCTCACATGCATGTGGGGATTTACACCCTGCTGGAAAAAGACGCCACCACCGAGAGCAAAGCGGCGGCGATGGGCGGTGTCACGAGCGCCATCACCTACTTCCGCACCGGTCAGTATTACCTGAACAAAGCCGGCTTGTATGCCAATTTTTACCCAGAGGTGCTGGGCATGAGCGAGGGACGCTATTATGTCGATTACGCCTACCACCTCGCCCCTATCAGCCGCGACCACATTGGCGAGATGGAATACCTTGCCGTTCATTTAGGCGTGCCATCTTTCAAGATTTTCATGTTTTACGGTGGCTATGGGCTGCACGGACGCTCCGATGCGCAGCAAAGTTTCCTCATGATTGGGGAGGACGAACGCTACAATTTTGCCCATTTCGAGTTTATCCTGCGCGAGGCGGGGCGGCTAATTCAGGCATATCCGGCGATTGCCCCCTACATCAGCGTCAGCCTTCACTGCGAGGTTGCCGATATTCTGAACGCCTACACCCAGATCGTCCAAAAGGAAGGCAAACTGAGCGGGCTGCCCGCCTACAGCGCCGCCCGTCCGCCCCATTCGGAGGCGCTGGCGATCTGGATCGCCGCCTATCTTGCCTACGAGACGAACTGTTTAAACATCAACCTGCTGCACCTTAGCTCACGCAAGGCGGTAGAGGCGGCGCGGATGATGGCAGCGCTGTTCCCCCATATTCAATTCCGGCGGGAAACGACCATCGGGCATTTGCTGTTAGATATCGACAACGCCGACATAAAGGCGAAGGTGAACCCGCCCATCCGCCCCCGCGATGATGTCGAATTTTTGTGGAGGGCGCTGCTTGATGGTGGGATCGATTGGGTCGTCAGCGATCACGCCTGCTGTTCGGCAGAACTTAAGACGAACCCCGACGCACCAGCCGATATTTGGCTGGCGAAATCCGGCTTCGGCGGGACGGAATACCTTCTTTCTGGTTTGCACAGCGAAGGCATCAAGCGCGGGCTGAGCCTGAACCGTATGGCGGAACTCGTCAGTTGGACGCCCGCCCAACGTTTCGGCTTGCTGAACAAGGGCGACCTCGCCCCGGGCTACGACGCCGATATTGTTCTCTTCGATCCAGCCGAAACCTTCACCGTGCGGGCAGCCGATTCCCCTTCTGGTCAGGGCTACACCCCCTTCGAGGGGCAGACACTCACCGGACGGGTGAAATACACCTACCTGCGGGGAATTCCGGTTTACAGCGAGGGGAAGATCAGCGGCTCACCACGCGGTCAGTACATGCACCGCCCGACGCGGATGCCGATCACCGTAGAAGGCACATAAGTATAAGTGCCTCCCTTCTGACGAAGATGAATCATGGTTTTGGGGGTACTGCACAAGGCATGGTGGGGCAATAGGTCAGTTTCACCGGAGAAATGCTGCCGTCAGCGTTGCAGGTGAAGGTAATCCACCACATCATGTTTGTGAGAGACGTTCTTGGATAGATGGCTGTCAAAGCAACGATTGGTTTGCGCGGGATAAACGCATGGGGATCTGCTGGATCATAGACAATACTGGCAACGCCGCTGGCGGTTCCAGAATTTCCCCAAGGCGCTTCAAACGTGTTCCAATCACGCCATGCCTGTGTGTCGGGGTAATCATTTTTTTGGTAGATACCTGTCGGTTGCACCAATTCTCCTTTGATTATTTTCTTTACATCGTTAACTTTACGCCGTTAACTTTTCATATACTTTACAGCGTTAACTTTACGGCGTAAAGAAATCCTTTGACACATGCCGAGGTAGGTCTTTTTCTGCATCGATGAAAGGTTTTTTCAATGAGTTCTGAACATTCCCCCGCATTAACAGGGGCGCGGCTCGTAGAAGGCTTGACCGACGCCGAACGCGCCCGCTTGGATCGGGTGGAGTCGATCCTTCCCGCCCTGCGCCAAGCCGCCCCAGAAGCAGACCGCATAGGCGAATTTCACCGCCCGCATATTGCCACACTCAGCGCGGCGGGCTTGCTCGGTTTGATCGTCCCCGAACAGTATGGCGGGTTGGGCGGCGGGCTGCGCGATCTGGCAGCGGCGTGCTATGCCATGGGAACGGCGTGTCCCTCCACCGCCCTCGCCTATTTTTTCCATTGCAGCACCGCATCGCGGGGGCTGCTTGGCTTGAAGGCGCGGGAGGCGGGACTCTACAACGCTGAGGATGGCGAAACCGTCCGCCGCTTTGCCGAGATGCTGCTAGACAAGATGGGCAGGCGGGGGATGTGGCTGGCGAACTTCGCCAGTGAAAGCACCAAGACCGCCAAGAGCGCGATCACGATCACGACGACGGCTAGCCCTGCCGAGGGTGGGTGGGTGTTGAATGGGACAAAATCGTTTGGCTGCGCGACGGGTGTTGCCGATGAATACCTTGTCACGGCGGGCTTAGCCGGCGACCCCACCGCCAACGGACTGGCGTTGTTCTTCGTCCCCCGCGAGGCGGCGGGCGTCATCATCCGCGCCACATGGGATTCCATCGGGATGCGGGCGACGGCAAATCACGGCATTGTGATGGAAAACGTGTTCGTCCCCGCCGATCAAGCGCTGGCGATTCCCGGCGCGTTCATTACGATGATGAAGATGAGTCGCGGTTCGTTCGTCGGAAATCAATTGGCGGCGACGGCGATCTATGTCGGGGCGGCACAGGCGGTTTATGATGAGGCGCTCAGCTACCTGACGAAAGTTACCTTTGCCGATACCGGGCGTCCGATTGCCGAAAGCCCCTTTCACCAGCAGTTGATTGGGGAGATGACCGCCGATCTGGAAAATGCCCACCTCTGGATGCGCCGCCAACTGGAACTGGAGACGAGCGAACCGCCTATCTTGGGCAAAGATCGCGTCGTTCAGCAGTGGCGGCTGGCAAAGGGTTCAGCCTGTGAGTACGCCTTTGCGGTGGGCGTCGCCGCGTTGAAGGCGTGTGGCACATCGAATACAAACAATGCGGGAGTTATTGCACGGGGGCTGCGCGATCTCTCGATGGGCTTGGTACAGGCATTTCCGGCGGAACGCGGGCGGCTCATGGTTGCCGAGGCGGTGGTGAAGGATTCGATGCAGGCAGATTTCAGCATCGTCGGTGGGAAGGGGTAAATGGTCGCCCGCGCTAAAGCAGCGGACTAAGAATAACCCCCTGCGGGGCTTGAAAGGGAAAAAGCTACCTTTCCCGCGTTCGTGTTAAGCCCCTACAAGATACCGTGTCACCATCCCTAATCCTCGTCATCCTCCTCGGCATCGTTCTCACCGCGCACAAAGGCGGTAACGACCAACCAGCGGGCAGATTGGCGGGGGTCAGGGCTTGCCGTCACCACATGAAGGGGGAGTGACCTTCGGTATGGGCGATTCACCGTCCGAATGGATTTGACTTTCCCATCGGCTTTTTTCTTGGTTTGGTCAGGCTGAAGCAGCGCGGCGGCGATCATCTCGATGTTAATCTGGCGATCTCTCATCCGATCTTTGGCATGGTTGGTGATCAGGATTTGCCGAGCAGCAAGCGCCTGCTGAATCCGGTTGGGAAGGGTTGCTTCCCGATATAGGGTATACAGGCGCATCCCTAACGAGAAGGGGATGATCACCGCAAACCCCGCCAAACACGCGCCATTCGTCAGCTTGCCAAACATATCACCAAACATCACCGAGGGGATGAATGCTGCCCCCACCAAGAGAGAGCCTATCCCAACCGGAAAGACCAGTACCAACCACAGGATCAAATTCCGTTGAGCGGTTCGCACACGAGGCATAATGGCATCCATATAAAAAGGTATCCTTTGGCGGCAGATCAGGAGAATTCGGTACAGTGCTGTGCCTATTTTACACCTACAATATGTGTTTGTTGAAATGAATGAGAAACACCATGCCTGAAACAAATATGGGGAACGCATCAGGGGCGTTCCCGCCGGGATCAGTTGGTCACAGCCTACTCATGATGCGCGGCGTCTGGCACGATCACATCGAACTCTATCACCTCTCTGGCGCACCCTTGCCCCATGACCAATGGAGCGGTGCGCCCGGTGCATCCCCTTTTGATAACCTCGTCTACATTGACTTTGACGGCGTGCGCTACACCCAAACGAACGTCACCTTCCGGGGTCGCCCCCTTCATGTCCGTTCCTTTCGCGGCGAACTGCGCGAGGGCGTCCTTCATTTCGACCTCTTAGGTCCGCAAGACCCAGGTCATATTGGGGTTTCCGGCGGCGTGGGGATTTTGATGTTCTGCGCCTCACGGGTGACGGACGCCATGAGCCGCTATGCCGAGCCGGATTTCTTGCAGATCATGCCGACGGGGATGCGCCTGCGAACGACGATCCTCTACCGCGATGGGATTGCCGTGCGGACGCTCACCGCGCACGGGATGAGGATCGCCCCCCTCGCAGATCGGCGTGTCGCTTTTGATCCACGCGGGGCAGAGGGAGAGGTTCACCCCACACCGGGCGAGACGCATGTTTTCGCCAAAAAGGACGATACGCCATGACCGATCACCCTGAGGCGGATGACCCTAAGGCGGTTGATGATGAGGTGTTTAGCTACCAGACCTTAAAAGATGGGCGCGTCTTGATTTCGTGGCATAGTCGGCTGGTGGTCACCCTCAAAGGGGAAAAGGCGAAGAAATTCCTCACCCGTATGGAGGACGCTGACCCCACCGCCGCCCAATTGATCATGGCGAAGGCGACGGGGAATTTCAAACGCGGCAACGAACGGGCGGGGAAACAATCACGACGGTGATAGGCGATAGGGTGGGGCGCATACCATACGCCCCGTTCGTTTAGGCGGGCTGCCGCAGTGCCGCCCCTGCCGCCAAGAGATCGGCAAGGACGGGGTGATCGCCCGCGTGTTCGCTGTAATAGGCATAGCGGATGATCCCCTCCCGATCTACGAGGAAGGTGGCGGGTAAGAGCGCCACATCGCCCGTTGGCGTGCCCGGGAAGTGTTTTCCCCCTGTGGCACGCACACCAGCGCGGATGAGGGCGGGATTCACGAAAGCACCCACCGTTGCCCGTCCAATCCCATAGCTGAAATGTGAGCCGTTTGTGCTATCCGTCAGGCATGTCGCCTGCGGGGCAAGTTTCCCGCAGTAGCGCTCCGCATGTTTGGGTTCGCCCAAACCGATAGCAACGACCTGCAAACCCGCCGCCGTGATCTCACCCTCCGCTTTCCCTAACATGGAAAGCCATTCGCGGCAGAACAAACATCCAAAATGGCGCAGAAAGGTGAGGAGGGTGATTCCCTCTTTCCAATGGGTAGAGACATTCACCATCTCTCCGGCAGTGGTTAACACAGTCAATTCGGGAGCGGCATCGCCAACCGTCAGGCGTGGGGTGGTCATCATCAGCCTACTTTCACCGCACAAACATTGTGCATATATTGTTCAATTATTATTCAAACTATACACTAAAATCATCCGCCTTGCAACACCTGAATAACGGGCGTTCGCCAGAGCATCATGATCAGTGTGCCAATGACGATGTACTGCCCATAGGGGAGGGCGGTGAATGCCTCGTAGCGCCCGCGAAGGACAAGCCGTGCCGCCATGTAAAGAATCGCGCCTGCCCCGCCCAGAAAAACAGCAATCGTAGCGGCGAAAATGAGCGCTTGCCAACCGAGGATGAAGCCGCTCAACATTGCCAAGAGAACATCCCCATAGCCAAACGCCACTTCCTCCAGCAGCTCGCCGCGCACGCTTGCCATCACCGCGCTGAAGCCCACGCCGCCAAGATAGAGGAGAAGAAAGACGCCAAAGCCAAGCGCCCCGCCGAGAAGATGATCGTTGAAAGGGACACGCGCCCAGGGGAGCAGCACCCACGCCCCAATGAGCGCGACGGCACTAGCGAGGGCAATGACCAAGACGAGAATTATCCGGTGTTCAAGATCAATCACGGTGATCAAAACCAAGAATGCGCTGAGGATCATCAACCAAAGGGCGCGGGCGGGCTGTTCGGCATTTGCCCCGTCAAGGGTAATGACCAAAAAGAGCGCCGCCGTGACGAGTTCGGTAAGGGGTTGTCGCCATGAGAGCCGCGCCCCATCGGGGGAGGTCTGAGCGCCGCTGAGGAAGGCGGCAAGGGCGACCCAGGCGCGGAGAGGGCGCGGTGCGCCATCGGGGTAATGGGGGCGACGAATCTGGTTTGAGTGGGGGAGATCATCGGCAAGGGCGTTGAGGAACGCCCCAACCAGAATTCCAATCAGGGCAGCAAAAAGGGCAGGGATAATCATGATCATTATTACTTGCTTACATACAATACCCTCACTGGTTGGACTGTAACCAGCCTTCTTATAAGAAGGACGGGCATCGTTCATTTTCCCTTGATCGCCACCGCCTGCCCATTGGCAAGTATACCGTGATAAACAGGGCTGTCAACCACTGAGGGGTCAATCTCGTTGAAGAAAAATGCTGTAGGTGTTACATATTTTTAGAGTGGGTTGATTATCCGATGAGAGGATGGTGTTTGCAACTAGGGGGAAGATTGACCGGTGAAGGAGGGTTATCATAGATGCTCAGTGAATCTTGCCTGATCTGAATGGAGAAGGATACCAACGACCCCATGCGTGGAAAACTTGTCGTCATTGGCTTGGGACTTTTCGCCGCCGTTTTACTGGTGTACAGCCTGTGGTTTACGAACAACCACACACCGATTGATGAGCGCTTCAACATGCGCCGTCAGGGGTTGGATGCCGACACACCCGGAGCGCTGATCCTCCGCGAACGGGCGGGCGATTATCTGCGGCAATCGCTCCGCATCGATACTCTTGATACCGTCGGTGTCGGGCGGCATGGGGCGGCGGTCTATCATGATTTCGAGGGGAAGGCAATCTCCCTTGAGGTGGTTTTGGCGGGGGAGACACCGCCCACGCTGAGGGCAGCCTTTGAAGGTTTTGCCGAACGCGCTGGTGGGGCTTCCACCGCGAACACGGTCATTCGCTTGCACCCCGATGGGCGGATTCCCTATGGCTATGGTGTGTATGCTGCGGCGAACTATACCTACTATGAGTTCACCTGGCTCAACGGTGGGTGGATCATCCGCGTCTCGACGCGGGAGGCGGGGTCGGAATCCCTGCTGCGGTTTGCCAATGGGTATGTCTACTGATTCGCTATAATGAACGCCTATGCGTATAGACCTTGAAGGAATCACAAAAACCTTTGGCGCGGTGCGTGCCAATGATCGGATCAGCCTCTCCTTTCAAGGGGGGCGCTTGTACGCCGTCCTCGGTGAGAACGGTGCGGGGAAAAGCACCCTGATGAAAATCCTCTCTGGCTACCAAGCGCCAGAGGGGGGAACGATCCGCCTAGAGGGGAAGGATGCCCGCTTTCGCTCCCCCGCCGATGCCCTTAGTGCGGGTGTAGGGATGCTCCATCAGGATGTGTTGGATGTGCCAAACCTGACCGCCCTCGAAAACTTTATCCTCGGCACACCGGGGGGGGTACGCCTAAACCGCGAGACAGCGCGAAAAACGCTCGCTGAGGGCTGCGCCCGACTGGGTTTTTCCCTGGATCCCGATGCCTACCTTGAGCGGCTGACAATAGGCGAACGGCAGCAGTTGGAGATCGTCCGCCTCTTGGCGCGCGGGGCGCGGGTGTTGATTTTGGACGAGCCGACGACGGGCATTTCCGCCGATCAAAAAGCGACTCTTTTTGCTGCCCTGCGGCGGCTGGCACATGATCAGGGTATCACGGTGATCCTCGTCTCCCATAAACTGGAGGATGTGGAGGCGCTTTGCGACCACGCTTTTGTGCTGCGTGGGGGGCGGCTGGTTGGGGAATGCAAGCAGCCCTTCCGGGCGGCGGAGCTTGTAGCGCTCATGTTTGAGGCGGGCGCCGCCCTTCCCGAACGAAAGCCCGCCCAGAAAGGAGGAGTTGTTTTTGAGGCGGCGGCAATCACGATTCCCGCCCGCCGCTTAACCGTCCACAACCTGAGCCTGAGCGTTCACGCCGGAGAGGTGATTGGGCTGGCAGGCTTGGACGGCAGCGGGCAGCGCGAATTTCTGCGTACTTGTGCCGGTTTGGAGCGAATCAGCGGGGGGCGCTTCACCCTGAAAGGGATGGAGATCACCCCGCTGCGCTACCATGATCGCGCCCGTCGAGGGATTGCCTATGCCCCCGCCGGACGCCTCGAAGAAGGGTTGGTGGGTGGGCTGACCATTGCCGATCACATTGCTCTGACGCACCCCGCCGCTGGACTGTGGGTGAATTGGGCGGCGATGCGCACCGATGCCGCCGCGCAGATCGCCCGTTACAACATCAAGGGACGCCCGGAAAGTCCTGTCCACAGCCTTTCGGGGGGCAACCAGCAGCGAACGTTGATCGCGCTGCTGCCTGAACCGTTAACCCTTTTGCTGCTGGAAGACCCCACACGCGGCTTGGATGTGGAGAGCAGCGCGTGGGTCTGGACACAACTTCTTGCCCGCCGGGAGCAAGGGACGGCAATTATCTTTCTTTCGCCCGATTTGGATGAGGTTATTGCCCATAGTGATCGTGTCCTTGTCTTTTATGGCGGGGAGACGACCCTTCTAGGGGAGGGAATCACAACACAGCGTTTGGGCTACTTGATTGGCGGGAAAAACCCCGATGCGCCGGAAGCCTCGGAGCGTGGCGAAAAGGGACGGGTCAACGGATGATCGCCCGAATCGCTGTGGCATTGCGAGAAGGACTAGGCGGCGCGGCACGGGTGCTGATCCCGGCTGCTATCCTCGTCACGGTGCTGATCGTCGTGATCATCGCCTCGCTTGGCAAAGACTCTGGGGCGGTCTTGAGTGGTTTTTTGAATGGGGCGTTGGGGAGCGCCCGCAGCCGCGCCGACGTGATCATGCTTGCCGTGCCGATGCTGTTGTGTGCCAGCGGGCTGCTGCTGACCTACACAGCGGGCTTGTGGAACATCGGTGTGGAAGGGCAGGTGACGATGGGCGCGATCTTCGCCACGATCCTCGCCCGTTCGGTGGCGGCGGAGGATGTCTCGCCCCTCATTGTGCCAGCGGAAATTTTATTGGCGGGGGTGGGGGGGGCGCTGTGGGCAGCGGCGACAGCGTTTTTACGGGTGCGTGGCGGCGTGAATGAGATATTCGGTGGGGTCGCCCTCAATTTCATCAGCATCAACGTCCTGCTTTGGCTGCTGAATGGTGAATGGAAGTCAGGCACATACCCCCAGACGGCAGATTTCGCGCCGGGTGCGCTGTTGCCTACCCTGCCGGGGTCGCGCCTTAGCCCCGGCGGAATTGCTCTTGCCCTGGGGGTATGGCTGGCAGTGCTGCTCGCCTTACGGGGGACGCGCTGGGGCTTGCAGCTACGGGCGATGGGGCAAAATCCGCGTTCGGCGGCACTGCTTGGTGTGCGGACGGGGCGGCACATCTTCCTTGCCCTGATGGTCTGTGGGGCGCTGGCAGGGATGGCGGGGGCAGTACAAGCAATCTATGTCCGGGGGCGGCTTTCGCCCGGGATTTCGGGCGGGATCGGCTTCATGGGAATCTTGATTGTCTTGCTGGTGAATATCCGTGCGGGCTTTGTGCCGTTTGTCGCCCTTGCCTTTGCCGTTGTACCAATTGGCAGTTTGAAACTTGCCAGCGCCCTTGACGAGGGAATCAAGATTGACGCGGCGCTAGGGAATACCTTTCAGGGGGCGCTCGTCCTCGCCGTCTTGTTGGCAAATGGCTATTGGGTGCGGCGGGCGTCAAAGAGGAAGCCCCTATGAATGATTCGCTCTTGGTTGCCCAACTGGCGGTGATTGTCGCTGGCGGAGCGCCGCTTGTGTTGGCGGCGGTGGGGGAAACGTTTTCAGAGCGGGCGGGAATCGTAAACCTCTCGCTGGATGGGTCGCTCATGCTGGCGGCATTGGCGGCGTTCGTCTTTGCGCGGGGGACGAACAGCCTAGTGGTGGGGGCAGTCGCCGGAATGATGGTGGGGATGGTCGCCGCGCTGATCGTCGCCTTCGCCAGCATCGAACTACGGCAGAGTCAGGTGGCGGTGGGGTTTGTCCTCGCCTTGTTGTGCAAAGACATGGCGATCTTTTTCGGGGCAAGCCATCGCAGCGAGGCGGGGTTATCCATCCCCTACCTGACAATCCCCGTGTTGAGTGATATTCCCTTCCTTGGCGGGGTATTTTTTCGTCAAAATATATTTGCCTATCTCAGCTTTCTGGCGGTGTTTGCCGCATGGGTATGGATTTACCGCACAAAAGCAGGGTTGGCGCTGCGGGCGGTGGGCGAACGTCCCGAAACCGCTTTTGCACGGGGAACGGCAGTAAACCGCGCCCGCTACCTGTATGCCGCGCTTGGGGGGCTGCTCGTTGGCTTAGGGGGAGCGGCGTACACCCTAAGCGTGACGACGACATGGTTGGAATCACAGATCGCTGGAAATGGGTGGATCGCCCTTGCCATCGTCATTTTTGGGGGGTGGCATCCGCTGCGGGTGGCGTTGGGGGTCTATTTAGTCGCCGCGCTGCGCGGCGTTGTCACCGGCTTGCAGGGGCAAATCGGGCGGAGTGTGTTGGAACTGCTCAACGCGCTTCCCTGGGTGCTGATGCTCCTGACGCTCGTCGCCGTGAGCCGTTCCGAATGGTTGGTGGGCATCCTTCCGGCACGGTTACAACCGATGATGCGCAGTCTGCTCCGCGCCCGCCCGCCCACCGCGTTGGGGACGCGCTTTGAACAAGAGGGGTAACGGGGGTAGGCGTATATCGCGGAAATCACCTAACACGACTATACTAGACGGTATTCACACAGCAATCTATTCGACAATCCTTTCAACCGAGGCAGAGAGTCCGGCAATGAAACGTATCGCGGTGATGACGAGCGGCGGCGACGCACCGGGGATGAATGCAGCGATTCGGGCGGTTGTTCGTGCTGCATCAGCAAAAGGGCTGGAAGTCTTTGGCATTCGCCAAGCCTATACAGGCTTGTTGGCGGGTGACTTTGAACGCCTGACGAACCGCGAAGTGAGCGGTATTCTGCAACGCGGGGGGACGATTTTGCAAACTGCCCGCAATGACGAATTTCGTACCCCACGTGGGCAGCAGCGGGGACTGCGCCGCCTCAACGAACAGGGCATTGAAGGCTTGGTCTGCATTGGCGGCGATGGCAGCCTGCGCGGGGCAATGGCGCTGCACAGTTTGGGGGTGAAGGTCGTCGGCATACCGGGCAGCATTGATAACGACATTTGGGGAACGAACATGAGCATCGGCGTCGATACGGCGCTGAACACCATCCTTGATGCCATTGACCGCCTGCGCGACACCGCGACCAGCCACGAACGCGCATTCCTCATTGAGGTCATGGGGCGCAACTGCGGCTATCTCGCCCTGATTGGTGGGATGATCGGTGGGGCAGAACTAACGGTGATCCCCGAACAGGCGATGAGTCTGGAAGAAATTGCCAAGCGGCTTGAGGATGCCTATTTGCGGGGGAAAAATCACGCCATTGCTGTGATCGCGGAAGGATCGCAGCCGGGGATCAATGAAATCTCCAAGTTTTTGGAGGAACACAAGGTCGGCTTTGAGGTGCGGCTGACAATCTTGGGGCATACGCAGCGGGGAGGCAGCCCTACCGCCTTTGATCGTCTGCTTGCCTCGCGGATGGGAATCAAGGCGGTGGAATTGATGACGGAAGGGCAGAGCGGGGTCATGGTCGGCTTGGACGGGCGGCATATCGTCCCTGTGCCGTTGGAAGATGTGACGACGAAGCACCGCGCCGTGAACCTTGATTATTATGAGATGGCGGAGATTCTGTCGCGGTAGGGGGGAGGTTAGAGGCTGGCGGGTGCATACAATGCGCCCCTACGCACGGGCGAGAAAGATGCAAGAAAGACCTCCACTAATACCCCTTTGCCACATCGACCTGATTGAGCAATTCACTTTTGTTCAGGTAGCGGCGCATATTCTCCACAAACACAGCGCCTGCCTTTGCCCCATAACCGGCGTAATTCCCCGACACATGAGGGCTGACAATCACATTGTCCATCGCCCATAGGGGGCTTCGTGGGGGAAGCGGCTCTTGGGCAAAAACATCCAAGCCCGCGCCAGCAATCTGCCCGTTTTGCAGCGCCGCAATCAGCGCCGCCTCATCAACAATGCCACCGCGTGCTACATTGATAAAAATTGCGCTGCGCTTCATGGCGGCGAACATCTCGGCGTTCACCACGCCGCGTGTCTCTGGCGTAAGGGGGAGGGCGACAACGATAAAATCGCACAGGGAGAGCATCGAGCGCGTCGCTTCCGGCGGATAGAGGCGATCCACATAGGGCATATCGCCGTTGCCAATGGTCGGTTCTTCATAGGTATTTGCGGGGGTGGTGTGTTTCACATCGCGTTTCGTGGCGAGGATGCTCATCCCAAAAGCGGCGGCAAGGCGGGCAATACCCCGTCCGATGCTGCCATAACCCAAAATGCCAAGCGTTGCCCCGCGTAGTTCGATGGGCATCAGGTGTTCAAAGCGATCCGCCGTCCACGCCGCTTGCTTTTGAAGTGCCACCATCGTTGGCAGTTTGCGAGCAAAGGCGAGGATGAGGGCGAAGGTGAATTCTGCCATCGAGGAGGCATGAATCCCGCTGGTGGTGGTCAATGTCACATCGGGGCGGGCGGTGAAGAAGGGCTGCCCCATGAGCGCATCGACGCCAGCAAAGTGCGATTGAATCCAGCGCAGGCGCGGGGCGGCTTCCGGTTCGGGAAGAATTGTCGTCGTGTAGAGAATATCCGTCTCTGCCCACCGTTCAGAGTCAATTTCCGCCGCTGCCCCAACAACCTTTTTCGTCACGATGAGGCGCGGCGAGAGCGCTTTCAGTTGGGCGATCACCTCCTCGCTGAGGTCGGTCAGGATCAGCACATTCAGATTGTCGGGTACTAGGGTAGACAGAAATCACGCTCCCTCAACAATGTAAACAATCATGCGCAGTTTACCACATTCAACCTGATCGCCATCGCGCACAAGCTGCGGGTCGTTGGCGGCAAGTTTGACGCCGTTCACCCGCGTCCCGTTGACGCTGCCAAGGTCGCTTAGGTATAAACGCCCCTGGGTGATCACAAATTGGGCGTGCCGCCGCGAAACGCCGGCATCCCGCGCCCCAAAGGGACCGAGATCAAGATCGGGGTAACATTCGGCTTGCGCGTCTTGCCGCCCCACGAGCGCCACCCGATCCACCCGCAGACGCATTGGGGCGGAGGATTCGTTGCCCACATAGATTGCCAATGTGTACACTTTTCGAGTTGCTGTTGTGAAAGTCATGATGTGCTGCCCGTTCGTCCGTGTTAGGGTCATGGTAAGGTTGATTGGTTTCAAACACAATGCCAACCCTGTTCCAATTATAATCATACTAGGATGGCGACTTATTACAATCTTATCGCGTTTACAACGCTCTCTTGTTTTTCCTACCGTATTTGCCCTGTTTATTGTGTTGGTGGGATGTGCGCCGTCAAATGAGACGCTCCCCCTTGCCCCCGGTTGGCAATTGATTGGGCAAACGGAGACAAGCGCTCCGGTGGACAGCCCAGCCCTTTCCTTAGGGGTGGGGAACGCCATGCGGATTCTTTGGTTTGGTGAGCCAACAATGCCCAATCTTCGCCTGTGGGATGGGCTAACTGCACCACACTTACTCCCCTTAGGGATTACGCCTGAGCGCCTGAGCGCCTACCCGCTTGATAAAGGCTGGCTGCAACTGCTGTGGATCGATCAGAGTCCGTATGGGGAAGGGGCGCTCGTTGGGGGGACGTTGGACGCGGTGGGAAGCGTCCAGCGCGGTCCGACAGCGATCAGCACCGGCGCGGTGATCGAGTATGCCGCTGCCGCCGCCCCTGATGGCAGCCTGCGCGTCGTGTGGTCAGAGCGCAGCGGCTCTCGCTCTCGCTTGCTGGCAACGACCATTGATGGGCTAGGGCGTCCGCGCCCGACGGTGCTGATCGCAGCGGCGGGGCGTTTCCCCGCCCTGACCTTTGACTCGCGTGGCAATCTCCATTTTGTCTGGCTGGAACAAGGTGTTGGCGCGGTGTGGACGGTGCGCTATGTCCGTTTGTCGGGGGGCGTTTTCCCCACTGTGGCGCTGGCGCAGAGCGACCCCATTGCTGTGTTTGAAACGTCCCCTGGCAGCACGCCGGAATCTATCGCCGTGCAGAGTGATTTGGATCAGGTCTATGCCCTGTGGGTGGTGGCGGTGGTGGGCGCAGGTGGGGATATACAGGGCGTTCGCTTTCCGCTGGAAGATAGCGCGAGGGTGCAAGCGATTGCCGCCAGTGGGTGGGCGTTGGAAGGTCTTGGCGGGGTGTCGGGAGGGCGCTTGGCAGGGGGAGCGCTGTTCAGCGGGCGGGGGTACGCCCTCGGCGGGACACGGTATGCCCTTCCGCGCATCCCGATCATCCTTAGTGTGGGGACGGATGGCGCGGTGACGGCGACACCGCTGCTTAAGTCGGAGAGTGCCGATCTGATCGGGGGGGTGAGCGCTGCCCTTGACGGTGAGGGACGCCTTCACGCGGCATGGTCGGCGCTCTCGGCGGCGGGGGTTGCCCACGTCTACCGTGCCGGGGAGTGAGAGGAAGGGGGTGAGGGAGCGGCTTTCCCTGCTTTCAGCCCCCTGCTTTAGCGCAGAGGCAAGTATCCCTACGGCAGGATGGGTGAAACCCACGAAAATAAACACGCCCCGCTCATCATAACCTGTGAGCGGGGCGTGCGTGTTTTGAGATGTGTTTGGGAGAGGAGAGCGGGGATTCAGCACCCTGCGCCCCTCTTAGGACGGCGGTGGTTTAGCAGTCCACACCGCAGCTAGAAACAACCTTCACCGATCTGGACACCGAGTTGTTCGCCATGTTTGGATCGGTGATCCCTCCTGGCGGTGTCACGGTTGCTGTGTTCGCGAAGGTCTTGTTCACGTCTCCCGGACGGAAGGTGACCGTCAGGGTGTAGGTGATCGTGCCACCGACAGGGATGTTCACCGTATCGGCAAGGTTGCCCGTGCGCACGCCGCTGGCGCAGGTCGCGCCGCCCGTCGTGGTGCAAGACCACGTTTGGGTCAGCGGGACATTTCCCCCGGTGAACAGGTCACTTACGGTAGCCCCGGTCACGGCGGCAGGACCAGCGTTGGTCACCACAATCGTGTAGACGGCAGCTTCCGCAGGATCATATTCTGGTGGCGATCCAGCACGGTTCGGTGTCTTGGTGATGCCCAAGTTCGCCTCGTTTGGCAGCGTCGGGGACGAGGCGACGGTTGGCGTCGGTGAGGGCGTCAGCGAGGGCGTCCGCGATGGCGTCAGCGAGGGCGTCCGCGAGGGCGTCCGCGAGAGCGTTGGTGAGGGCGTCAGCGTGCGCGAGGGCGTCAACGATGGCGTCAAGGTCGGCGTCCGTGAGGACGTCAGACTTGGCGATGGTGTCAACGATGGCGTCCGCGATGGCGTCCGCGATGGCGTCCGCGATGGCGTCAGGGTGATCGTCCGTGAGGGCGTCCGCGATGGCGTCAGCGTCAGCGTCCGCGAGGGCGTCAATGAGGGCGTCAAAGTCAGCGTCCGCGAGGGCGTCAATGAGGGCGTCCGGGTCAGCGTCCGCGAGGGCGTCAAGGTGATCGTCCGCGTCAGGGACGGGGTGATCGTGATCGTGATCGTCCGCGACGGGGTGATCGTTGGCGTCCGTGAGGGCGTCAGCGTTTGCGTTGGTGTGAACGTCCGACTTGGCGTCAGAGTGATTGTCCGTGAGGGCGTCAGCGATGGCGTCAGCGTCAGCGTCCGTGAGGGCGTCAAGGATGGCGTCCGCGTTAGCGATGGAGTCAGGGTGAGCGTCCGTGAGGGCGTCAAGGATGGCGTCAAGGTCGGCGTCCGTGAGGGCGTCAGCGTGTAGGTTGCCGTGCCGATAGGCGTTGCCGCATCGGGGAGGCTGACCCGACAAGTGCTGCTGTCGCTCAGTTGGACATACGATCCGTTGAAATCGGAGACGAAGGCTTGGCTTGGGTTTTCCGCCTGCAAGTTACCGTTCGTGCCGTCAAAGTCTAGCCAGATGGCGCCGCTTTCACCGGGGGCGAAGATGGGCGATGAACCCCACTCCGTTTGGGTGCGGTCAGAGGCGGTTGGCGGCGAGCTATCGCCCGGCGAAGCCTGCCACATGACGACGGTATCCGGCGAGAAGGCGGAACTTCCTTTCGCCGCAATGCGGGCAAGGTTCATTCCTGAGAAGTAGGACTTCCAGTTGAAGTTGAAGGAGGTAATCGCACGCGGCACCGTATCGTTGTTACGGAACTGGTAGCGCACGACGCCAAAGGACTGGAAGGCGACGAAGCTGAGCGAATAGAGCAACGAATCGGTACAAACAACCGGCGTTGGAGTTTCCGGCGGGGGTGGTACATCGCCAACAGTGATATCACAGGTAGTACCGCCACCGAGATCAAGCCGGAAGGTGATCCGTCCGAGGACGGAGGCAGGCGAATAGTGCGTGGTGAGGTCGGCAGGGCCATTCACCATGCGCATTTGCCATGTCGTCGTCACGCCGCCTGGGTCGCCGTTTGCGCCAGCGACGGCGCGGTTAAGGTAGGTGGGGGCAATGCCATTGATCCAGCCCACCGAACTGTTATTAAAGGTGGTGGGCGTGGTGGGCGCAGGGGAAACCCCGTCATACGTCCAGTGTGCCGTGCCTTGTCCGGTAATGCGCATTTCGCCCGGATAGATGGAAGTGTAGGGCGATTTCACCCACCAGTTCACATCCACCTGACTGATCAACACTGGGGCGAAGTTGAGATTACGGAAGGTGACCTTTGCATACTGCCCTTCCAAGACGATGCCCGATGCGCCGCCTTCCACACTGATGCTCGTACACACCGGTGAGGGCGTACTCGTTGGGAGGTTCGTGCTGGTGGGCAGCGGTGTGCGGCTAGGCACCGGCGTCTCGGAGGGGATGGGCGTGGGGGAACGCGGTCCCGGATCGCCGCCGCCGCCGGGCACCGTCGCCGCGTAGGTGGCGAAGCCCTGTACGGGGAGTTCAAGGACACGGGCGGTACGGAAGGACTCGTTGATCATAACGCGCCGCGCCTGAAGCAGGACATACGGTCCGCTGCCATCGTTGCGCCCCAGACCAAGTGGGGTGACCAACGGGTGGTTGAAGTAGACAACAACTTCAACGAAGTCGCCGGGACCGCCGGCATCGTACTGATTCACGCCGAGGCGATCCGCATCCGTTGCATAGGAGGGATCGACAGCATTCATATCCGCGCCGCCGAACCGCACTTTTTCGTTGATTGTGCAGAGGCGAATTCCTTCGGCGTCAAAGGCGTAGGTGTCTTTGTTAGCAGCGTTCGTCACGTAATCGCGGGCGTATTTGTAACGCCGGTTGATGCTCTGATCGGTGAGCGGGGGACGCGAACTACAGACATAGACATGAAACCAACCTGGGCGGTGTGAGGCATCGCGGATGGTTGTGGCGTCCCGATAGGGTTCGGTGTTAATGCCGGTACCGGGGATACGCATCCAGGGGGCGAGTGCCAAGCCGCCCGCGCCGCGCCGCGCTTCTTCGGTCATGGAGACCAAGCGCAGCACGTCCCACCGCAGCCATTTGTGTTCGTCAATGTTGAGATCGCAGTTGATCCCGTTATAACGGGAGGCAAAGTAATACTCATCATCAAGGGTGACCCCGCCGCCGTTCGGACCGGGGAAGCGAAGGATGTCCCCGTTCAGGTTGTAGCCCGTCGGGACAAATCCACCGCGTGCGTCGGTCACATTACAGGGAACACCATCGCCAGGTTTTTGTCCGGCGGGGTAGTTCGTCGCGTAATCGACGGGGAGTGAGGGGACTTTCCCATCGGCATAGCCGCCCGCCGAGTCGGGCGTCCAGGGGTTGAACGTCTCTTGAAAAATGGTTTGGTTATACTGCCCAGTAACGGCATAACGCGCCGCTGTACGCGCCGCGTTTTGGATGGTTACCCAAGCCTGAAAAATCCGCCCAAACTCAATGATGCCCCAGATGAGCATCAACAAGATTGGGAGGGTGAGCGCAAACTCAATGAGCGTCTGACCCCGCCTTGCGCGTTCTGGCGGAGGACTGGCGGGCAGTGTGCTTAACTGCCTCTGTAGCCTCAGGAATGACATTCCCCCTCCTCTGAATCATCTGAACATGTCTACAATGATGACTGCGTGAGCAGCCCCGCTTTTATAAAAGCGGGGCTGGCTAGGATACCGATAGGATGTTAGCGGGCAAGCCGTGTGAAAAGCCGTCGGGCAATGTCGGTGAAAGCGTCGTTCACCTTGGTGATGCTCTCGGCGTACCAGAACTGCCCGCAGTCCGTTTTGCCCATGGTCTCGTAGGCGAGCGTGCCGGGCGTGTAGTTATCCACCGTTCCTGGATAGTAGTTTGTGTAGTCGTAAAGGGCGCAGGGGTCTTCCCCGGCGTTCACGGTGGTTGTTGTGTCAAAGAAGGGGTCGGCGTCTGGGCGCACGCGCCCGCCGCTGAGACCGCCGAAGGGACCAGACCCTACTTGGTAGGGCGGTTCAAAGCCCGTTGTGGGGCTGTACATCGGGTCGCCAACGGTGTTCTTCTTCTCATGCATGGTGCGATACCATGCCTGTGGGCGGTTGTTGATCTCGCCGTTATCGCCCGCATCCGCCATGTAGCGGAGCGTCTTGATGCCCATGATCTTATCGTTCAACTTCCCACCACTGGGGTTGAAGAAGATGGTGAACATGGCGATGAAGCTGCCCTTCGTCTGCTTCGTGTAGTCGATCAATCCAGCGAAATCGACCTGATCACGGAAGTAATCGTCTGGGTCATAGCGGGGGTCGCAGAATGCGCCCGGGTCGTTGATCACACCGCGTGCGTCACGGCAGAAGTGGCGCGTATCGGGGTTGAAATCGACGCACGAGGGCGCACTGGCAATACTGCCCGTCCCTTCCTTAAAGGGATTTCCTGGATCATAGGTATCGGAGAACTGATACCACCATGGCTCGGAGTCATTCGCATCACATTCGGGCGAGACATAGCCAGAGGCGGTGTCAAAGTTGCAAAAGGTATACCAGGGGCAGAAGCCAAAGCTGAACTGCGGCACAACGTTTCCACCGCCATCGGTGGCGCGGGTTGTCCATGAGGACAGCCCTGCCGGATAGGGATAGCCCGCCTGACCGGGCTGGCACAGGTGGGGCATCGTGTTGTAGAGCGGGTGGCGGTCTTGCGTGGTTGGGTTGCCGTCTGGATCAGGGTTGCAGAGCATATCCAGCGTGACGCCCGGCGGCGGTGTTTGATCGACACTGGGGACGGTCAGCCAGTTTTGGTCGGCGCCGTTGATGCCGAACTCGGCGTTCAGGTCGCTGTAGGAAGGCGTCCGGTTGGGGAAGCCATCGCTGAGCATAACCATAACCCACACCGAGTCACGGCGAATCCAGTTCGGGTTGGTCAGCGCCGCACGTCCGGCGCGAACGCCGCCACCCATATTCGTATCCGTACACTGCGATTCTGTCCAATAGGTGAGGTATTTCTTATCCTCACCGGAGACGGCAACGCCGAGGTTTACGCCACGATAGGTTTCCTGCGAGATGCACTCGCGCTGTGTCCCTGTGGGGAGGACGGAGACACCGACGCGCTCGTTCAAGGTGCGGATCGCCGTATCTTTGTTGGAGATCACCGGAATGGACTGTCCGGCGGGGATGATGGTGTTCACTTGGGCGTTGAAGGTGACAAGGAACAGACGATCTCCGCGCACGAAGTCAAGGCGCTTGATGAAGCGGCGGGCAGCATCGCGCACGGATTTGAAGGGACGGCAGATCAGATCGCTGTAGTTGCCATCTGGCTCACCGCTGCCGATGATCGTCTTATTGATCAACGCCTCCTCACCCGTTCCGGGATCGGAGACGTAGTAATCAATCGAGTAGCCCACTGCCGGCGAACGCCACATAGGGGGCGTACTGGCAAGCGTTTCAAACTGAGGCGGATCCCCTGGGGTAGCCACGTCACCGAGGTAGCCGCGCCGCGGGAAGGTCATGCCCAAATAGGTGTTCAGTTCCAGTGTATTCAGGTTTTTGCGGTCTGGGACAACGTTGTTGTCCTCGTTGCGCTGTGAGGTAGGGTCGTTGCAGCAGCCGCCCCATGCATAGTTCGCCGCGTTGCGAAAGCGGCGTCCGGGGGCATAGGCAACCTGCGGCGATGTCCAACACTCATAACGGATGGATGGCTCGCCAGCGGTATTCAAGCCCGTGCCGTTCTGGGGACCATCCAAGCCAATATCGGCGCGGTCTGTGTAGGGTTTCAAGCCCAGTTGGGTGGGTAGTGCGCCGGTGAAGTCAAGGAAGTTCTTGAGCGGCTCTTGGTTGGGGTAAGGCGTGTAGTCTACCTCGTTGTTGAAGGTATCGTTCGCCATAGACGCCGAGGTATCAATGAGCAGCGCCACATCCAAGACTGCCGTTTGGGAAAGGGCGCTGGCGGTGAGCAAGACGGTGTTCCACCCGATGAGCGAGAGGAACGTTGTCTGTGAATTCACCTGAGCAGAGACCCGAACGAGTTTTTGCGGGTCGCGCCGACAGAGTTCGGAGGGGGGGATCGTTTGGTAGAGGTAGTTTTGGGCGTCTACCGCCGTCGTCCCGGTGAACCCCACTGGCGGGTTTGTCAGAATATCAATGATCTCGGTCTCACAGGTTTCAACGATCACCGTATCGGGGCTGATTCCGCCTTGCAATTTGATGAACTGCTCAGCAACAGCCTGTAAGGTGGCGTAATCGGTATTCTCGCGGATTTGTTGGGCGGCGGCGATTGCCGCTGCGTCCACCGCACGGCGCAAGGCGCTGTAGCGGACGAAAAGCAAGGCGACATCTACCGCGATCCCCACAAAGGCGATCAGGGTCATAAAGGCAAGGGCGACGATGATAATCGCCTGCCCATTCCGGCTGCGCTTGTTAAGCGCTCGCCAGATGCCCGTTGAGGCAGCGTGGGTGGTCAAGATACTGTCCTCCCTCAATCCTTACTGGGGTGTTGCCGTTGGCTCAGCGCCAATGGCGGGAAAAATGCCGTAAATGTAAAGCATTGGGTCATTAACGGCGGTGCCAGTGAACCCTTGAAAGATCGGTCCAAAAATGACTGGGTGGTGCTGCCAGTGGAATTCAACCAAGACCAGCCCCCCATTGCGAACTTTCCCCGTGAGCAAATCTCTGGAAAATTCGCGGTTCAGGCGTTCTTCAATCGCTTGGACGGTGAAGCGCGAACCGCGACAGCCATCATCGTTGAGGACGTTGCCTGTAAAGACGAAGCCGCGTATGCCCTGACTTGCCGTGAGAAGGGCAAGGGGTGTTCCGGCTGTGCCGTTGATCTCGTGTTCGTCAGCGGGGGGGCCGTCCGTCCATGCGGTATAGAAATCGGCGCGTTTGTAATCGAAGGGATCGCGTACATCGCCGCCCAATCCGGCAGTGAAGCAGTAGCGGTTTTCAAGGGGCCACCGCCCGGTGACGGTGATCCATAGGTTATTTGTGGGGACAGAAGAGCCCCGACTGCCACCGCTAGGGGTAAAGCCACCGATACTCGTGTAATCCATTTTGCTATAGGCAATAGCGGAGACGACGACATCGTTTTTGCTGAAATGGGTCGCATTGCGAGTGGGTTCGGTTGTGCCACCAGCGCCCCAATTGGTCATATCCTCAAATTCGAGCGGCTCCATGGTCAGCAGCGCCTGACAAATCGTCCAGTCAAAGTAGCCGAAGTCTTTATCGGGAGTGCGCGTCGTATAGCCATAAGCATCAAGGATCGTCTTGCCACGTGCAACTTGGCGGTTCTGCGCCCCTGGCAGAATGTCAAAACGAATGTTGTCTTGGTCGCAATCAAGGCGGTTATAGTTGCGCGTTTCGGCTGCACCGTCCCAAAGGGTGGGGTTCAGCGTTGCGCCCCGCCGCCCAGACTCGCGCACCAAGTCCATAATGATTAAGTAGTTGTTGGCAACAAAACCGATCTCGGCAAGACTGACAATCATGGCAAAGAGAATCGGTGTGGTGAGCGCCAATTCGATAAGGCTTTGCCCGCGCACGCCGCGCCGCCGCTTTTCGCGTGGGGCGGAACGAGTCTGAAGGGTGGGCTGTCCGTCCAACATCTCGACGAATCTACGCCATAATCGTCGCATAGGGACTCTTTCTTTGAACGTTCCAAAACTTCATGAAAAGTGATACCTGTGCAACCATAATACCATAGGGGTAAGGGGAAGAATGTCGGGGGAATGTCGTTAGGATGTCAGGATTTGTCAATGAAACGCAAAGATTGAGAGCAAAGCCCACACCCCCCTGTGGGAATGCCCCTGAGGGGCTTGGGATGCCCCTAACTTGTCTCAGCCAATCTAGGTGAGGGGGAGTAGGGGCGGGCATAATCGACAAGCGGTATGATTCCCCTCATCAGGCGATTAGGCGATGAGGTAATCCCAATGATCCCACCGCTTCCCTTGCGCCCGCAGCGCACCATCCACAGTATATCCGCCATTCTTCTTCCCTTCACCGCCGAAGGCAGCCCCGATTGGGATGGCTTTGCCGCCCATGTGGAACGTACTGCCGCTGCTGGTCTTGCTCCGGCGGTGAATATGGATACCGGTTTCGGCAACCTGCTTGATCCTGAAACACGGGAGCGAGCGTTGGCGCTCACGGGGCAAATCATGGATGGGCGATTGTTCGTCGCCGGGGCGTTTGTGGGCGATACCCCAGGTGCGGCGTTTGATCTCCCCGCCTATGCGCGGGCGTCTGCTCAGATTGTCCGTCATGGGGGGACGCCAGTGATCCTTCAATCCTATGGGCTAACGGGCGGCACGTCCGAGGCGATCATCGACGCCTACACGCAGATTGGCGCGGCGTGCGGGGCGTTCATCGCCTTTGAATTGGGGACGATGTTCGCTCCCTTCGGCGCGATCTATGATCTGGACACCTACGCCCGCCTTATGGCAATTCCTCAGTGTCAAGGGGCAAAACATTCCTCGCTGCGGCGGGATTTGGAGTGGGCGCGGCTGGCGCTGCGCGATCACCAGCGCCCCGATTTTAAGGTCTACACGGGGAACGACCTTGCCATTGATATGGTGATGTACGGGAGCGATTACCTGCTCGGGCTTAGCACCTTCGCCCCCGATCTATTCGCTCAGCGTGATGCGTGGTGGGCGGCGGGAGATGCCCGCTTTTACGAACTGAACGATCTGTTGCAATACCTCGGCTTTTTCGTTTTTCGTCCACCTGTCCCCGCCTATAAGCACAGCGCGGCACAATTCCTCAAGCTGCGCGGGTGGATCAGCGCGGATCGCACGCACCCACAATCCTCCATGCGCCCCGACAGCGATCTCCCCATACTGCGGGATATACTGTCCCGCTTGGAGGGTTATCAATCATGAGCGACGCCCCACCCCGCTATCCACGCATAGCCCAACTGCACACCGCTGAGGCGTTCCGCGCCCACTGCCAGTCCCTCGGCGTGGCGCTCCCATTTTCCGCCGATCTCACCCCGCTTGGGACGCCCTTCACCGCCGATGGGCTGCCGCTTGGCAACCGTTTTGCGATTTTGCCGATGGAAGGGTGGGACGGCACGGCGGATGGACGCCCTACAGAGTTAACCTTCCGCCGTTGGGAGCGCTTTGGACGTTCCGGCGCGGCGCTCATCTGGGGCGGGGAGGCGGTGGCGGTGCGCCATGATGGGCGGGCGAATCCGAATCAACTTTTGCTGAACGATGCCACTGCTGAGGGCATTGCTCACTTGCGCCAGCGCCTGCTCACCGCCCACGCCGAAGATGAACATAGCGACCCCGCTGCACTCCTCATTGGCTTGCAGTTGACTCATTCGGGGCGCTTTGCCCGCCCGAACGACAAAAAACGCCTTGAGCCTCGCACGCTCTATCGTCACCCCGTGCTGGATGGGAAGTTTGGGATCAGCGACGACGCTCCGCTTTTGAGCGATGAGGAAATCGCCGCCCTTGTGGAGGACATGGTACGCGCCGCCGTCCTTGCCGCGCAGATCGGCTTTCAGTTTGTCGATATTAAACATTGTCACGGCTACTTGGGGCATGAATTCCTCAGCGCGATAGATCGCCCCGGACGGTATGGGGGGAGCTTCGAGAATCGGACGCGCTTTCTGCGGGAAATTGTTAGCGGGATGCGCGCCGCCGCGCCCTCACTGCGGATCGGCGTCCGCCTGAGCGCCTTTGATATGCTCCCCTACAAGCCCGATGCAAATCGCATTGGGACGCCAGAGACAGGCGCACCCTACCGTTATGCCTTTGGCGGCGACGAGAGGGGAGGCATAGCCCTTGCCGAAACGCACGCCTTTCTTGATCTATGCGAATCGCTTGGTGTTCGGCTGATCTGTACGACGGCGGGGAGTCCCTATTACAACCCGCACATCCAGCGTCCGGCGGCGTTTCCCCCTTCGGATGGCTATTTGCCGCCAGAAGACCCGCTGATTGGCGTGGCGCGTCAGATTGGCGTCACCGCCGCACTGAAAGCGGCACATCCGGGGCTGACTTTCGTTGGATCGGGTTATTCCTATTTGCAGGATTGGTTGGCGGCGGTGGGGGCGGGGGCGGTGGCAGCCGGAGGTGTTGATAGCATTGGTTTGGGGCGCATGGCGCTTTCCTACCCCGACTTCCCGCACCATGTCCTTCGTGGTGAATTCCAACGGAAGAAGGTTTGTCGGACGTTCAGCGATTGCACCACCGCGCCGCGTCAGGGGATGGTATCGGGGTGCTACCCACTTGATCCGTTTTACAAAGCACGTCCAGAGTACGCCCTTTTGCAAGCGATGAAAAAGGAGAAGGGCTAGGTTGTGTTGACGTTTTTGGTTCAGAACCCTTATCTCCCCCGCCCCCTTTTCCCATACACAGGGGAAGGGGGAGAATGCCTTCCCCCTCTCCGCTCACGGGGAGGGGGAAGGGATGGGGTTGTTGGGTCAATCTATCTCTACTTATTTGTGTGGTGGAGTACTAAGTACAACCACATTGAAAAGGCGGGATGACGCATGATCCCGCCGCTAAAGCAGTGGACTGAAAGCAGCCACCCCTTCGGGGTTTAAAAGGCATATCCGTATGGGCTTTTCCGTTGCCCCCACCCCAAAGGGTTTTTGTTTGTACTTAGAACAACCCTTATCCTTCCGCCACCTACAGCGCTGCGCAAGAGCGCAGAGGTGGGGGCTGCCCTAAGGTCTACCCATAATTTACTGATAGACAGGTAGACATGGTATACTTCCCTCCAAATCCCCATTTGAGGGGTCATTTCATCAGACGCCTACCCACATCTGAATCTGAGGAAATATGCCGGACGATCAACTTTCCGAAATGCTTCAGCAAGGGATTGAACTCGCCAAAGCGGGAAATTCCGAACCGGCACGCACATTGCTGCGTGAGGTTGTCCGCCTTGACCCCACCAATGAAAAAGGATGGATGTGGCTGACGAGCGTCGTTGAGACGGATCAAGAGCGCCTTTTTTGCTTGCGCAAAATCCTTGAGATCAATCCGAACAACGCGAACGCCCAGCGCGGCATCCAAAAGATTGAAAGCGCCCTTGCCACCCGCCAACCTCCCCCTCCGCCGCCTGCTGCTGGCTCTGGAATCCGCCGTTTGGGTGAGTCCCCCCCCACCGAGCGCCCTAGTGGAGGAATCCGAAAACTGCGCCCGACGAGCGAGCAGCCCGCCGTCCCACCGCCGAGCAGCGGCGGGCAGCCCGCACCCGTCCGCCAGACGCAAGAGATGGACAATTATCTCAGCCAATTGGGGGGCAGCGCTGAAGCCGCCCGTCAGGGGCAGCCGCGCAGCAGTGGGCGCTTTCCCACGCCTGGGCAGCCCAAATCAGGACGGCTCAGCGGTCCGCAGCCACCCATCCCCATTGCTGATGAGCGCCTGCTGAGCAGCGTCCTCCCCCACGTTGATAATGTCATGGGCGGCTATCGGGATATTCCCGCCGCCGATCTTGGCGTGCAGTGGGTGAAAAAAGCGCGTCGCCGTGCCGGAGAAGCCAGCGAAGCCGCCCTTCGGCTGCGCGTTGGGGGCGTGGCACTTGTCGGGCTATTCGTCCTTATCGGGGCGGCATTGTTCATCATCAACCAGCTTGGCGGGGGGGCGATCATCGCCTTTTTGAACACCGCCACGCCGACGCATACCGCCACCTATACGCCCACCGCCACACCCGGGCTGACCAATACGCCTTCGCCAACACCACGTGTGCCATCTGCCCCCACCGAAACGCCCGCGTATCCGGCGGGAAGCCTGTTCAATCGCACGCCCACTGCCGTCTACCCCGATGGTCCGCGCAGCCGCAACATGAGCGATGGGCTGAAATTCTTGGGCGTAGGAGACTATGCCGCCGCCCTCGAATCGCTAGAGGGGGCGCGGAAGGAAAACGAACTTGCCAAAAACGAGGATTACTACGAAGTCCTCTACCATATGACACAGGCGTACATTGGGTTGGGGCAGGCGGATCGAGCGCTGACCCTTCTTCAGGCGGACGAAGCGCCTAATTCCCCCGCGTTCCGGGCGGCACGTGCCTCGGTCTACTATGCCCTCGGTGAGATGGATCGAGCGATTTCCGACGCGAACGCCACCCTGCGTGATGATCCACGTTTCATGGGCGCATCCGTCATTTTCGCCCGCGCCCAGAGCGCCCGAACAAACTTTGCGGCGGCGCGGGATACGCTGAACAGGGCGCTTGGGCTTGACCCGACGAATACCCTCCTTCGGGTGGAGCTTGCCCGCGTTCAATTGGCGGCGGGCAACCCCGCCGGAGCGCTCAACGAGACGCAAACGGTCATTTTCCTTGACCCGATCAACCGTGAAGCATTTCTCACCCGCAACGAGGCGCTCCTTGCCCTTGCCGCCGCCGAGACAAACCGCGACGCCCGAATTCAGGGCTATGGCACTGCCGTCCTCGGTGCGCAAGAATACTTGCTCTACTATCCGGGCGATCCATTGGGTTGGTATCAGCTTGGCGTGGCACGCGCGGGTGAGGGGAATATTGACCTTGCCCTTGATGCCTATGCGCAGGCGGTTTCTGGTAATGAAACCTCGCCTATCGCTGGTGAGGTGTTCTTGGCACGCGGACGCCTTCTCGCCAGCGTGGGACGCTATGCCGAAGCCCGCGCCGTTCTAGACAAAGCGAACGCCGTCACCGAGACGAACGAAGGGCGCACCCTCCATCTGGAGGCATCATTGGCGGTGGATGATTATGTCGCTGCCCTCGATGATGTGGAGTTCCTCGCCCGCCAGACGCCCAATGACCGCAGTCTTCTCATCCAGAGGCTGGATATTCTCGTCCGTGCCTACCTTGCCAAGACGATTGACGCTGCGCAGTTCCGTGCCGAAAGCGCCACCGTCACCGAGGATTACCTTGCCTCGCTGACGACGACGGATCGGGCGATTGCTCGTCTGTATCGCGGCGCACTACGCTACGAGGCGGGCGATTTCTCCGCCGCGCTCAACGATCTGAACGAAGTGCTTACGACTCGTCAATCGCCAGAGGGCTATTATTACCGCGCTCGCACACTGGATGCGCTAAATCGCCCCAAAGAAGCTCTCTTGGATTATGAGTGGATCGCCTTTTGGGGGAGCGTGCGGAATCTCGCCTATCTTGATGAGGTACGGGATCGTTTGGGAGAGGTGCGGGCAGCACTACCACCCTCGACGGCGACGAACTCGCCCACCCCTACGCGGACGCCGACGAACACCCCCACGCCAACGAACACACCCCTTCCGACGCGGACGCCTATCCCAACGCGGACGCCCATCCCCACACGGACACCTGTCCCAACGCGGACACCCCGTCCGACTCTGACGCCAACCTCAACGCGGACACCAATCCCCACCCTGACATCCACCCCGACGCGGACGCCTAGCCCCACGCGGACGCCCTCGGCAACGCCGCGCAGTTGAGGCGGGCTAGGGGGAAAGGGGTAGCCCGACGGTTAACCGTCGGGCTAAGGGCCCCCGCTGCATTCCTTGCACACCCATGCACCGCCATATTCATCGGGCGCTTCGCAGTTTATGGGGAGTCCGTTACGGGGGTTCACGCCGTTCCACCATGGACGGCGTGAGGGGTAAATCGACTGTGGGTGAACAGTCATTTTCAGGCGGCAATCGCGGTAGAGCGCCTCTTGTAAGGCAGAAGCTTGTTCCCGTTGCCAATGGGGAAGATAGACATTCACATAGAGCCATGTCACTAGCCACAGCGCCCACACACCTAAGATCACCAGCAGGGCTAAATGAAGTTCCCCACGCACGGAATACTTTCTCAATGCTCACCTCACCGAGGGCGTCCATCGCTGTTCGCCACCTTCACTAGCTGGCTGCTCAACGGGGGATACGCGGCAGTTGGTCGGGAAGTTCAATGCCCCTTGGGAAGGTTGGCGTGGGGTAAGATGGGGCAGGCGGCAGCAGCGCCACCGAGAGCAGTAACGAGACAATCACGGCGATTAGTGCTACCACGCCCAACAAGATAGTTTGACCCCTAGCCCGTTCAGCCGCCATCTTCCTTGCATCCCCTACAGCATTTTTCAAGGAGATTGACCCCTTAGTGGTTGACAGCCCTGCTTATCACGATATACTTATCGATGGGCTAGGCGGTGGTGATCTAAGAGGTAAACGAGCGACGCCCGCCCTTCTTGTAAGAAGGCTGGTTGCAGCCCAACCAGTGAGGGTACTGCAATATGCTCTACGCTATGCCATCCTCACCCTACACCGTCGCCTGACGCCAAAGCATTGGGCTAAGCATGACTTCCCTTCGGGTCCTCTCCGCCATTGGCGGTAGCGCCGTTCACCCGCCCACCCCGTAAAAGAGTCCCCACCAGCGAAACGGCTTGACGGGGGTCTGTCCCTAGATAGTGTCCTGGGATAGCATCGCGCAGGGCGTTGTTGTAATCGAATGCCCGCCCTCCGTAACAGAAAATGGGGACGGGAGTGCCGCCTTGTTCCAACCCCCTTTGGACATTTCGCAGGGCAGCGGCGGAGGTTTCATTGTTGGCGCTTAGGCATACAAGGGCAGGGCGTTCGCTAATTGCCGTCTGGACAAAATCATCGGCGGGGACATCTTGCCCCAAGTAGATCACATTGTACCCGCTTTGGCGCAGCATAAGCGCAAAGATGAGCGCCCCGATCTCATGGTGTTCGCCAGGGGCGCAGCCGACCATGATCATGGGCATATCATGATGGTGGGGGTAAACGCGGAACAACCCGTACAACCGCCCCCGTAGGTAGGTGGACGCGAAATGCTCGGTGCTGATGCTGATCTGCCCATTGTGCATCGCCTCCCCGATCTCAATTAGGGTGGGGACGATGATCTCCATACACACTGTTGTCAGGGTATAGATGGCAAATGCTTGTTCAATAATGTCATCGGCACGTTCGCTGTCCAGCCCCGTAAGCGCCTCATAGAGCGGCATGATGAAGCGCATGGGGGGCGTTGGGGCATCTGGCGTTGGGGAAAAGGTGGCATCCTCCTCCGCCTCAACCCAGAGCGCATCGCTTGTCGTCTGGACGCCCTCCAACATGGCGACGACGCGGCTGATGGTCATCCCTTCGTCCATCTGACGGCGCACCCAACGCAAAAGCGCCACATCCCGATCCGAATACAAGCGATAGCCGCTGGCGGTTCGTTTTGGTTCAACAAGGGTGTAACGCCGTTCCCAAGCGCGGAGCGTGGCGGCGGAAATCCCCGTCTGTTGTTCCACCGCCTTCATATTGTAAAGGGGGTCGTCACTATAGTCCGTTAGCCGTTTCCGCATTCCAGTGCTACCCCGTTCATGATTTGTTCTGCCTTTGTAGAGTTATGTGGAGATTGTAGGGGGGATGGGTATATACTGTCAAGCGAGGGGAACTTCAAGGTAGCGCACCCTCCACCCCACCCGCCACTTGCATTGTTTCCCGATTCGTCATATCCTTGAAGGGAAAGACCACTAGGTTCTGCTTATCTCGCAGTTGGCAGCTTCCTTAGAGGTCTTTTTTTCGTCCTTCCCACCATTTGGAAAGGCTTCGTCGTAGGCATCCACCCCACTCCATCTCGAACTGCAAAACAACTTGAGGAGAGCTACTGTGTCCACTATGTCCCCCGACTATCAGGGCTATATTGACATTCGCGGCGCACGCGAAAACAACCTCAAAAACGTCTCATTACGCATACCCAAACACCGCATCACCATCTTTACGGGCGTCTCCGGCTCTGGGAAATCCTCGCTGGTCTTTGATACGATTGCCGCCGAAGCCCGCCGCCAACTGAACGAAACCTTCAGCACTTTTGTACGGAACTTCCTCCCCCGTTATGCGCAGCCCGATGCTGATGCCATTGAAAATCTGAGCATGGCGATTGTCGTTGACCAAAAGCGACTGGGGGGCGGGTCGCACTCAACGGTAGGGACGATCACCGACATTTATTCGTTTCTGCGCCTGTTGTTCTCGCGGGTGGGGCAGCCCGCCATTGGCAGCGCCTTGTACTTCTCCTTCAATTCACCCTTTGGTATGTGTCCCAATTGCAACGGTCTTGGGCGCAAAATTGGTGTGGACATGGACGCCTTTCTGGATCGCTCAAAATCGCTCAACGAAGGGGCGGTTTTATTTCCAGAGTATGCGGTGAACTCGTGGGGCTGGAGCATGTTGACGACCTTGGGGCTGTTTGACAACGATAAAAAGTTGGCAGATTACAGCGAGGAGGACATGGCGCGGCTGCTCTACAGCGAGCCGTACAAAGTGAAGTCGCAGATCGCGGGCAAGGCGATCAACCTCACCTTTCAGGGATTGATCACCCAGTTCAACCGCAAATACATAGACCGCGATTTGAAATCGCTCTCGGAGCGGACGCAAAAATCGGTAGAGCCGTTCATGACCTTCGGTCCGTGCTCGCTCTGCAAGGGGACGCGGCTGAGTCCGGCGGCGCTGTCGTCTAAGATCAAAGGCTACAGCATCGCTGCTCTCTCTCAAATGGAAGTGGGTGATTTGGTCGGGGTGCTGCGCACCTTTGACGACCCGACTGCCGCACCGATGATTGAGACATTGACACAGCGCTTGCAGCACATGATTGATATTGGGCTTGAGTACCTGAGCCTTGACCGCGAAACGGATACGCTCTCTGGTGGAGAATCGCAGCGGATTAAAATGGTGAAGCACCTCGGCAGCAGTTTGGTGGACGTGATTTATGTCTTTGACGAACCAAGCATCGGGATGCACCCGCGTGATGTCCACCGCCTGAACGAACTGCTCCAAAAGCTGCGCGATAAGGGGAATACGGTCATTGTCGTTGAACATGACCGCGATGTGATTAAGGTTGCCGATCATGTCGTCGATGTCGGTCCCCATGCGGGGAATCGCGGCGGCGAGGTTGTCTTTGAAGGTAGTTTCAGCGATCTGCTCCACGCCGAGACGCTGACCGGACGCTATCTGAAGGAATCCATGCCCATCAAGGGCACCGTTCGCACGGCAAAGGGGGCGCTGCCCATTCGCAACGCTACCCTGCACAACCTCCAAAATGTCAGCGTGGACATCCCCAAAGGCGTGTTGACTGTCGTGACGGGGGTGGCGGGTTCAGGGAAAAGCTCGCTGATCAACCAGACCTTTGTCCGCCAGCACCCCGATGCAGTGGTCATTGACCAATCGGCGGTAGGCACAAACAGCCGCTCCAACCCCGCCACCTACACGGGCATCATGGATGATGTGCGGAAGGCATTTGCCACCGCCAACAAAGTCAGCCCATCCCTGTTCAGTTTCAACTCCAAAGGCGCGTGTGAGAACTGTCAGGGGTTGGGCGTCACCTACACCGATCTTGCCTATCTGGATGAAGTGAAACTGCCCTGCGAGGTGTGCGGCGGCAAACGCTTCAAAGATGAGGTATTGGCGTACAGGCTGCACGGCAAATCGATCAGCGATGTGTTGGCAATGTCGGTGAGCGAGGCGCTGACGGTTTTTACCTCCAAAGAGGGGAAAGAGATCGTCAAGCGGCTGCAAGCCCTCAGCGATGTGGGGCTTGGCTATCTGACCTTAGGGCAGCCGCTCAGCACGCTTTCTGGCGGAGAATGTCAGCGCATCAAATTAGCCAGCGAACTACATAAGAAGGGCAGCATCTATGTGATGGATGAGCCAACCACTGGGCTTCACATGTCCGACATCAGCCACTTGCTCGCCATCATGAACCGGTTGGTTGATGCGGGCAATACGGTGGTAGTGATCGAACACAATCTAGAGGTGATCAAAAACGCCGATTGGATCATCGATATGGGTCCAGAAGGCGGCAGCAAAGGCGGGAGAGTGATCTTCGAGGGGACGCCGGAGCAGCTTCTTCGGGCAACGGATTCGCTCACCAGCGCCTACTTGCAGCAGTAACGGCAGGTGTAATGGGGCGGGGATGATCTCGATCATCCCCGTCTCTGGCAGACACCGAGCCGATGCATCTCCCAAACCAAAAATCAGCGTATCATACATAAGGAGTCATGACAGCGGCAAAGGGATACAGTTCATCATGAACATGCTTGATACGGCACATCCCCCCAACAACACAACAGGCAGCACTCCTACGAAACGCCTTACCCTGACTACAGAGAGCATCCGCCACCGGTTGGTTGGCTACCCACGCCGCCTTGCGCGGATGCTGTGGGGGGCGGCTATCGTCTACGGGTTGACTTTATTCGTCGTTTCGATCCCCTTCCATTTTCAAGAACTGCTCACCATTCAGCCCTACCCAAGCCGTGCCTTCTATTTAATCACCCAAACCGAATACAGTGCGCTTGCCACCCTAAACATTCCGCCGCTTGCCTATGCTGTGTGGCTGGATGTGTTCGCCCTCCTGCTGTTGGGGGGCTATGTCGGTTTGGGGCTGTTGATCTTCGCCCGCCGCTCCGATAACGGCTTAGCCGTCTTTACCTCGATCACCCTGATTTGGATCGGGATCACTTACAATAACTCAATTTCTTCCCTTGCTGCACTTGTTCCGATGTTCAACCTCCCCACCCTCATTATCCAAATGGGGGGGCTGATTCTGGCGGTGATCAATCTTTACATTCTCCCCGATGGGCGCTTTGTCTTTCGCTGGACGCGGAACGTCGTCACCCTCTGGACAGTGTGGGAGTTCACCACCACCCTTTTCCTAGAGCTTGGCGATCCGCTTAAGTTGAATGTCGTTCTCATGCGGCTAAAAATGCTCTTTATGATGCTTATCATCCTCATCGGGTTGGCATCGCAGTTTTACCGCTATCGTCGCTTGGCAGATGAGCGCGAAAAACAGCAGATTCGATGGGTGTTGATCGGCTTGTTCATTGGGATTGTTGGCTTCGTTGTCTACATTCTCCCGCAGTACCTCGCCCCGAATATTCAGCAAGGGACGGGACGTATTCTGTTCAACATGGTAGGCGTCCCACTGTTTATCGCCCTGCCCGGACTGATGATTCCAGTCACGATAGGCATGGCGATCCAGCGCCACCGACTGATGGGTGTCGAACGCATCGTCAATCGGGCGCTGATCCTAACCACCCTGACGGGTGTTCTCGGCTTGATCTATGTAGCAGCGGTGCTGATCTTGCAAGCGGGCTTTCAGACGGTCACGGGAGGACAGCAATCCCCGCTGGCGATCACCCTGACAACGCTCTTGATCGCGGCGCTCTTTACCCCCCTTCGGCGGCGCATAGAGCGCATCGTGACAAATCAATTTATCATTCGCGAACGGCTCGGAAAGCGCTCGACAACGCTCATCAACGCCGGCGGGGGGGCAGCCTATTCGCCCGATTTGGGCAGCGGGCGGCTGACAGGGCGGCGCTTGGGGATGTATGAGGTGGAAGGGTTAATTGGTCAAGGCGGCATGGCAGAGGTCTACCGCGCCCGCCATGTGACCCTTAAGCGCGAGGCGGCAATTAAGGCGCTCTCGCCAACCTTGGCAGCCGATAGCGACTTTCGTCGTCGTTTTGAGCGCGAAGCGCAGACAATTGCCGCGCTGCAACACCCTAACATTGTCCAAGTCTTTGATTATGGGCAAGAGGAGGGGGCATTTTACATGGCGATGGCGTTCATCAGCGGGGACACCCTGAACGCCTATTTGAACGCGAATGGGCGAATGTCTCTCCCCACAGCCTTAATTCCACTGCGCGATCTCGCCTCCGCCCTAGATTATGCGCACGGACAAGGGGTGATCCACCGCGACGTGAAACCCTCCAACGTGATGCTCTCGCCCACCACGCAGGGCGTCTCACCCTTTCCCTATCGTGCTATTCTGACGGATTTTGGCTTGGCGCGGATGGTGGCGGGGGCAGCGGCGAACACCCATACGGGCGTTTTGGGAACACTCAGCTACATTGCCCCCGAACAGATCAGCGATGCCAAGACCGCCACCTATCTGATGGATGTTTACGCCCTCGGTGTCGTCGCCTATCAAATGCTGACAGGACGTGTCCCTTTCAGCGGCGAGAACGTTGGGGAAGTTCTCATGGCGCACCTCGGACGTGTCGCCCCAGACCCGCGTGAGTTTGCCCCTGATCTTCCGCCAGAGGCGGCGCTGGCGCTGCTGCAAGCGCTGCGCAAAGACCCCACCGAACGCTATCACTCGGCGGGGGCATTTATCGAAGCGCTGGCTGGTTAGGGGGCGGTCATCTTTAGCCCCGCGCCCCTCTGCTCTATAGCCCTTTAGCGCCCCGTCACCTGCGCAAAGGCGATTTTTGTACGTCCGGCGGCGGGCATCTTATCGTTTGCCCCTGTCCCGCTGATCGGTAGGATTTTCACGTTCCGCCCCCCACCGAGCGCAAGGCTCAGGCGGTACAAGCCTGGTCTGCCCTCCCGATCACTGGCGAAGATCAGCGTCCCGTCCGCTGCCCATGTGGGCGATTCGTCGCGGTAGGTGTCGTTCGTCAGACGGGTGATGGTCTCCCCGTTGGCGGTCATCACATAGAGTTCCGGCGACGCGCCGCCGCTGAAGGCGATCCCCGCCCCGTCTGGCGACCAGGTGGGATGCTGTGCGGCATAGCCCTTCGTCAGTTGGGTAAGCCCTGTCCCGTTGGCATTCATCACAAACACATCTAGGACGCCGTTCACCCCCGCTACATAGACAATTCGTTTCCCATCGGGGCTGAAGGCAGGCTGTTGGGCATCGGCGCCGCCGCCAAGCGCGACGACATTCGAGCCATCGGTGTTCATCACATAGAGGCTCAGCCCGCCGCCGCCCCGTGTGGAGGCAAAGACGATCCGCGTTCCATCGGGCGACCACGCTGGATGCAGGTCTGCCCCGCCGTGCATCGTCACCCGCCGCTGATTCGATCCATCGGCGTTCATCACATAAATTTCAGGATTGCCATGGCGCAGAGCGACAAAGGCGATCCGCGCCCCATCGGGCGACCATGCCGGATGCAGATCCTCGGTGGGGTCGTTCGTCAGCCGCATGCGCCCCGATCCGTTCTGGTTCGCTGCGTAAATGTCGCCTGTTGCCCCGCTGACCCGCACAGCAGGGGAAGCGATCCCCGTGTTGTTGCTCGGATTGGGGTCGTGCGGCAGCGCCGTGCTGCTGGCAACGGCGTGCAAGGTCATGCCCGCCGGAGCGGTAGCGCTCACCGTGATCGTCACCGTGTCAATCCGCCCGCGTAGGAAGGAACGCCCCCCATAGTCACAGGTGACGCTATGCGTCGTCTCATTATAAGTGCAAACGCCGCCCGCCGCGCTCACTGCGCTGAGGAAGGCGACTCCCTCTGGCAAGCGCGAAGTGACCTTCAAGCCGACGACATCGCCCCGCCCCCCGTTCGATAGATTCAGGCTGTAGGTGAACGTCTCGCCCACCGCCACCGTCCGCGTGCTGACGGCGTGCGTCAGGCTCACATCGGCGGGGGTGTTCACAACGGCATTGCCAATGGTCACTGGAATCGGACCCCCATACCGGGAGGTGGCGGGACCAGTGATGTCTGAATAGACAAGGTGGGTGATCGTCATCGTGCCAGCCGCCTCGCGGCGCACGGTGAAGCCCTGCGGAGTTGCCCAATTAGAACGTGTGTAACTGTTCAACAGAGGGTTGATTTGGATCACGCCTGTTCCGCTGATCCCCCCCACTTCCAAGCGGATTGTCTCCGGGTAATTGGGGAGGACATTGTTCAGAATCATACCGGGCGGCGCGGTGAGGGCGAGGGTATACGTCCCCTGTTGGTAGATCGTCGGCAGATTCAGCGTTGGCATCCCGCTCGGCGCGATGACCGCCCCGGGATCGTAGACAAACACTTGTTGGGAGGGATAGCCCGCCCCTGTCGAGTAGTTCGGTGAACTACTAGCGATGATTGCCACTGGGACGTAGAACATCTCCGCGCCAGCGGGGTCACCCGTATTATCTGGCGCATGAAGGTTCACGGCGCGGGGGATGTTCCAATTGGCGCTGGTAAAAACGTAACTGCGCGTACTTGCCGTCGTAAAGACCGGGTACGTTTGGACGACGAACTGCAAGCGTGCCGGATTGCTGGAGGAGACGAATACTGTCACCGTCTCCGCGCCGGTGAGTGGCACTGGCAGCCGCAGCAAGAAGCGATCCCCGATGGTTGCCCCCTCAGCAAGCAGATGTCCCTGATCGAGGAAGATCGTTGAAGGATCGGTGCTGTCCACGATCAGCGGGTAGCCCACACAGGGCGAAAACTCTGAGGTGTTGCCTGTGGCGTCAATGGCAATCGCTGTGAAGTAGCGGTAGCCCTGAGTGTTTGAGGTGGGGATACCCAACCAGTTGGCATTCCCGCTCCCATCAGTGGTGGTGGTCAACGCGCCGAGGTATACCTCGCCTTCGCCGTTCCCGCTCATATCGCAGGCGGCGTTCGCATAGCCTTCGATGCGGAAAGTCATGCTAGGTGTGCTGTTCAGTGTCCCACCCATGAAGTCGCTGCCAAAGGTGGGGTTGATCAGGGGGAAGTTTTGCCCCTCATTTGGTCCGTTGTCGGGGTCGCCCGTGTCGTTGGCAGTCACACCGTTGAGGGCAAGATCAATACCGAGATCAGCGGCGGTTGTCCCATTGCTGAAGATGCTGTTTTGGGAGATGCGGTTTGAATCGGAGGTTGTACTTCCCAGAAAGACACCATCTTGCCCGTTAAAAGCGATCCGATTCCCCTCGTTCGCCTCTCCCGCACTGGCATCGCCGTTCGCCCCGATCACATTGCCATTGCTGCTAACAACAACCGCCACCCCCATGAAGGTGTTCCCAAAGCCTGCTCCAAACGTCCCATCGGGGCGCGTTCCGATGTAGTTTCCAGCAAGGCGGTTGTTCGTGGTGGCGCTATCTTGAAACTGCACGCCATAGCCCGCATTGCCAGAGATCACATTGCGTTCAACATCGTCGCGGATGTTATCGCCGTTCGTCCCCACAAGGGTGTTCGTCGCCCCATCCCCGATAAAGACGCCCCAATAGTTGGGGATAACCCCCGTTCCGGCGGGGTTCACCCCGATCCAGTTCCCTTGTACGATGTTCCCTGAAACGCCCGTTCCAGAAATGCGCACGCCAACGCCGAAACTCGCCTCGTGTCCCACAATGACGTTCCGTTCTAGGGCATCGCTGACGCCATCGCTGTTCGTTCCAATAAGGTTGTTATCGGCGCCGTCAGTGATCCAAATGCCCAAGGTTGTCCCGCCATCCGCTGTGCCGCTGGCATCTGTGCCGATCCAGTTTCCGGCGATCCGGTTGGTGTTCCCCCCAGTCGAAATATAAATGCCCGGATTGCCCGTCGCGTAGTTGGCAAGGATATTCCCCTCTACCGCGTCGCCGTTCCCATCGCCGTTTGTCCCAATGATGTTCGATGTTCCGGTGATGAGAATGTTGTTGACTTGGGTGAATGATCCCAGTGTGCCGCTGGCGGTCAGCCCGATGTAATTGCCAGCCACAATGCTGCCCGTGTTGGCAAGGCGGATCGCATTATCGTCGTTGCCGGAGATTACATTGCGCTCCAGCGCATCGCTGATTCCATCCCCATTCGTCCCGATCTGATGCCCTGGTCCAGAAGTGATCGAGATACCCACAAGATTCCCCACATCGCTTGTGCCGTTGACCCCAACGCCAATGTAGTTGCCGCGCACAAAGTTGGCAATGGAAGAAGGAATCACGATTCCAGCGGTTGTGTTCCCACTGATCACATTGCGCTCAAGGTGATCGTTCATCCCATCGCCATCGACGCCGATGATTGTCCCGATCATGCTAAAATTGAGGTCGATCCCTACGCTGTTGGGTAAGGCAGTATTCCCCGTTGCATCTGTCCCAATGAAATTGCAAGCAATATGGATGCTCCCCGTGTTCTCCAGGCGAATCCCGTTGGTGAAGCCCCCGATGACAAAGCCGCGAATGAAGCTCCCTAAACTGCTGCTCGTCAGGCGCAGCCCGTTCGTGATTGCCGCCCCGTTGGTAAGGACGATGCGCGGAGTGTCGGGGCAGCTTGCCCCCGCTTGGCTTGCCGCGTCAAGGATCGTCTGTTGGCTGACGGCGGGAAGTGCCGTCGCTAAGGTAATGGTGCAAACACCGCCCACCCCTGTGCAGCCGGGGTCGGTGGCGCCGGGGATATTGAACAAAATCCGCGAGTGATTCGTGTTTGCGTTGGCATTCGTAATCGCCTCACGGAGGCTGCCCGCGCCGGAATCGTTTGTGTTGACAACGGTGAAGGTGTCCCCAATGTAGGTGGCGCAGGCGGAGAATTCAGAGGTGTTCCCCACAACGGAGGCACCCCCACTCGCCTGAATCGCCGTCAAGGTGTAGTACGGTTCGTCATGGTTGATCGGCACTTGGATGTTAAAACTGACATTCCCTGTGGCATCGGTTGACACAACGATGCTGTTGCGAAAGGTCTGCCCTTCGCCATTGCCAGAGGTATCACAAGCAGCGCTGCTGAAGTACTCTATGCGGAAGCTCGTAGACGCCAGCGAGTTCAACGTAGCGCTGATCGTGACCTGATCCAGCGAGAGCGTTGTTATACCTGTGATCACCGGATAGTTTTGTAGGTTGTTTGGTCCGCTGTCGGGATCACCCAGATCATTGGCATTCACGCCATCGATTCCCAAAAGGTCGATGCCCATGTGCGTGGCGAGGGTACCGTTGTTGTAGATGCTGTTGCGGGAAATCCGGTTCGCTAGGAGTCCGCTCATGGCTATCCCATCGGCACTGTTTCCGGCAATGATGTTGCCTTCCACAGCATCCCGCACATTATCGCCATTCGATCCAATCCTGGCACTTGAGGTAGCACTGATGAATATCCCCTCGGCGTTGGGAATCGCCGCTGTGACCAGCGCATTCATCCCGATGATGTTGCCTGCCACTATGGTGAAGGGCGACGCATTGATAAAAATTCCGCGAATGGTGTTCCCCGAGATCAGGTTTCCTTCAAGGGCATCACTGACCCCATCGGCATTTGTCCCAACGAGGACATTCGTTGAACTGCTTTGGACGCTAATGCCTCTGGCGTTGCTCAGTGCCGCCAATCCAGTCACATTCACCCCAATGTAATTTCCCCGAAGCTGGGTTTGGTTGGCAGTATTGACAATGACACCGGTATCGCTGTTTCCTGAAATCAGGTTGCGCTCTAAAACATCGCTCAGCCCATCCCCATTCGTGCCGACGAGGTTTTCTGTGCCAAGATCGATGTGGATACCATGCATGTTGGGGATAGCGGCTGTCCCCGCCGCGTTTGTCCCAATGTAATTCCCCGCGATTCTGTTCCGGTTATTTCCTGCGTTGTTTAGAAAAATCCCAGTGATGACCTGCCCAGAGATGAGGTTGCGCTCATTGGCGTCGTTTACACCATCCCCATCCGTACCAATGATGTTTCCTGACGCCCCACTAAACAACATAATCCCGTAGCGGTTGCCGTTCGCTGCTGTCCCTGCGGCATTCGTGCCAATGAAGTTGCATTGAATCTTCATATTATCGGCACTATCAAGGAAGATTCCTCGTGCGCCGGGGGCAAACGAACTATCGGTGAAGCCGCCAATCACTAAGCCGCGTACTTCGCTTGTACTAGCAAGGCTCAAGAAGCGCAGCGCTTGATCATTCGTGGCGTTCCCCTGAATCACGATGCGTAAATTATTTGGGCAGCTTGCCCCCGGCTGCGTCGTCCCATCAATGATCACCGGACGGATCAGGTTGGGCAGTTCGGTGGGGGGAGTGATTGTGCAAATTCCACCCGGACAGCCAGCAATGTTGAAGGCAATCGTATCCTTCCCCGGCTGGACGTTCGCATCGGTGATCGCTTGGCGCAGGCTGCCCGCCCCCGAATCATTCGTGTTTGTCACGGTAAACGTCTGCGGGGTGAAATCGGCACAGGACGAAAACTCGCTCGTGTCGCCCGTCACTGTATTCGTCGCCGTCATGGTGATGACGGGCATTCCAAGGGGGACAACCAGCCCGCTAAAGCTCCCCGATATTTCGCCCCCGCCCGGTATAGCGAACATCTGCGAAGTGACAAAGAACTGTCCTTCGCCATTGCCCGTCCCGTCGCATGCGCCACTGGCAAAGACCTCAATGCGCATCGTTGAGGAAGGCGTTGTCCGCAGGCTGAAATTGAGCGTGCGCCCCATATCGTAGCCATAGATCGTTGTCGGGTAATTTTGGAGTCCGTTCGCGCCACTATCAGAATCATAGGGAGGGGTTATCGAATCATTGGCGGTCACGCCGTTGTCGGCAAGATCGATCCCCATCCCCCCATTGCCATAGATGCTGTTCCGGTGGATTCGGTTGCCCGTTGAGGCGGCAGCCGCAATCACCACGCCGTTCCCCGTATTCCCCGCAATAATGTTCCCCTCAACCGCATCATTTAGGCTGTCGTAATTCGACCCAATGGTATTTCCCGACGCGGTGGCGACGTAAACGCCATAGACATTGCCGCGATAGCCCGCGCCGCTGCCCATCAAGCCGATGTAATTGCCTTGAATCCGATTGCCCGTCGTGCTACCAAAGCCATCATCGATGTAAACGCCCGCGTCAAGATTGCCGGAAAGGGTGTTGCGTTCGGCGCTGTCGTTGACCCCATCGCTGTTTGTGCCGATGATGTTGTTCGTTGCCCCGTTGATCAGCGCAATGCCGCGATAATTCGGATTCACCGCGGATCCATTGTTGAGCAGTCCCACGAAATTACATTCGATGCGGCTGTCATCTGCGCCTGTGAGGGCGATTCCGGCAGCGGGGGAGACATCAAACCCGGTGATAGACAGCCCCCGGATAAGGCTGTTGTCCGCCGTCTCGGTGAGTTCGATCCCAAAGGCGCTGTCCGTGACGCCATCCACCGCCCGAATTTCGATTTTCGGCGCGGCGGGGCAGGCGGCGCCGGGCTGCGTCGTCCCATCAAAGGTGATCGTCTCCGTAATCGGCGGCAGGGGCGCAGAAGTCACCTGAATGACACACACCCCGCCCAGACAGGCGGGAATGTTGAAATCGATCACATCGGCGCCGGCGTTGCTGTTCGCATCCAAAATCGCTTGCCGCAGGCTGCCCGCACCGGAATCGTTTGTATTCGTCACCGTATAGGTTGCCGCCCGCGCTCTTTGATGCGGCGACGCACTCAAAAAGAGCATGAGAACGATGATGATCAAAACAAAACGGATGGATCGATGCAGGGGATACATAAGAAAATACTCCGGTGCGCCACAAGAACGAAGTGTTACGTGTGGTAGACATGGTATACCTAATATATATATATACTATAAAACTAAAAAAGGTCGGTAAATCAATTGTCAATAACATGTCGAGGTTTACTACCGATACGTTGGGGGGGTAGGGCGCGGACGCGCCCTGGGGCGTCCCTACGGGGGTGCCGGGGAGTGGGAGGCGGGGAGGCGCGGGGCTAAAGCCCGCGTGCTGAAAGCAGATTGTTCGTCTTTCCCTGTTTTCAGCCCCGCCCTTTAGGGCTTGTTCGGGAACGAGTAGCGCGTCAGAAAGATTTCTAAAAAAACCTCTATCCCCCGCCTTCTTTCCCTGCAAACGGGGAAAGAGGGGGAACAAAACCTCTCCCTTTACGGAGAGGGGCAAGGGGTGGGGTTTTGAAATGACTTTAGGACTTATGCTGTTGAACGTGTTTACCCTAGTATTCATCGAAAGGGGAAGTTTTTGGGGGCTTCCCCTTCAAAAACTCTTTTCCCCCTTCTCCCTGAGGGAGAAGGGGGTAGGGGGATGAGGGCAACTGCGTAATGTCTAGACTTGTATAAAATACTATACCAATGCTCTATAAATTAGCCGCGAAAGGTCTAAAGCGGTTGACGTGATATCTAAATCATCCTATGATGAAAGTGAGTTCACACATCGAAAGGGGTCACTATGAAGCGCGTTGGTATTATTTTTTTCTTTGTTGTTGCCCTTGTCTTCAGCGGCGCGGCACAACCAGCCAAAGCCCTTGATAATGCCACCGTCAATCTCACTTGCAACAGCGCTTATGTTGCCCTCAGCGGGATTAACTTTGGAGCATATTTTGTTTCCTATGTGTACAATGCGGAAACTTTTGCCCTGCTTGGTTTTAGTACCGTCTTCTACGATCCCTATAGCGATCCCCTTTTGGATGTTCAATACGATTTCAACCAAGTCCCTGAAGGGACACCGCTCTTGACCATCCTCATTGCTGAAGATTACATCGATTTCTTCTTCAGCTTTCGGGAAGAAGCCTGCGAATCCCTCCCCGAAGGCGTGCCGTCGGGCTTCCAACTGCGGTACATTACCTGTTCAACGGGCATTTACAGTTCCTCGGGTGGCGAGCTTGTCCCTGATGAGGCGCTGCTTGAAGGGCAAACATGGTATGTTGACCCCACCAGCGAGGGCGGCTACAACGCCGTCTATATTAGCGGCTCTATTGCCTATGTGAAGTCTAGCTGCGTGGGCGTTCCTGTCAGCTAAGCACCCATCGGCTGGAACAATCCAAACGAACAAACGCCCCAACAGAAGTAGATTGGGGCATTTGTTATTCACCTCTGATCTCTGTTTTTAGTCCAGTCGTTCAGCGCACTTCCCAAACAGTGCCCCCCGCCATAATTTTGGCAAGCTGCCCAGAGAACTTCTCGCCTTTCAGCGGCTTGCCCAGAAAGCTGTCGAAGCCAATCTCGCGGGCGTTATGAATTTCCATCGTGTGGACGGTGCAGGCGATGAAACGCGCCTGCTTGAAGGCAGGCTGCCCCTTTAAAAGGTGGAAAATATCATAGCCACTGACGTCGGGCATTTCCAGATCGATAAAGACAACATCAGTGGTCGGTAGGCTTGCCAACCTCGATTCTACGGCTGCCGCATCTTGAATTGCGGTGCTGGTGAGTCCTTCTTGTGCCAGCATGTGCTGCAAAACGTTGATGTTACCAAGATTATCGTCAATGATGAGTGCATGGGGCATGGTCATATTCCTCTAGTTTTCACTGGACTAGGGCAAAATTACACTGTATCAGGGCTGAATTCTTACACAACTTGCCAGACAGGTTTTCCCTCTAGGATTTCGGCAACCTGTCGAGGGAATACATCGAACCGCACAGGCTTACCAATAAAACCGCTGAAGCCCATCGCTTTCGTGCGGGGGACGGCTTCTGTTGGGTTGCTTGCCGAGACGGCAATGATCGGGATAGCCTCAAATTCGGGGTGGCTGCGGATGGTGGTAAAGACATCGTAGCCCGTAATGCCATTGGGGAGGTTCAAATCCATCAGAATGGCATCCACAGGCATGAACTTTTGAAGGCGTTGGATGGTGGCAATCCCCCATCGTTCAAAGGCAACCATCGCCCCTTGTTGTTCTAACAACAACTGGGCAATGGCACGATTGTTGACATCATCCTCCACCAGAAAAATCCGCTTGTTTTCCAAGACCAGCATCGATACGCCCTCTCCCTATTTCCGGCTGATTTGCCAGACTGTCTCGCCATTGAGCAGCTTTTGGAATGACTCTGGAAAGGTGTTCTGATGGATTGGCTTGGGAATCACGCCATTAAAGCCGGCATCCTTCAGTTGGTCAATTTCCTCGTTCATCACACTGGCGGTCAATGCCACGATAGGTTTACGGGCATAATCGGACATTCCCCGCAAGACTTTGAGCAGATCAAAGCCGCTGGCGGGTTTCATGTGAATGTCTAAGAAGATAATGTCCGGTTGAAAGGGCAAGCGGGCAAGCTGTCCCTCAAAATCGACACTGGATTCAAAGATCGCCACCTGCGTCAGTCCCATTTGTTTCGTCAACAGAATGTTCATGATCGTCCGGCTGAGGGGATCATCCTCCACATAAAGAACCGCTGGTGAGCCGCTCATAGGGCAAGCACTTTCCCTTCCGGCAGCACGTTTTCTGCGGTTGGTTGTTGGAGCGGAATGGTGATGTGGAAGGTTGACCCAACGCCAACACTGCTTTCCAGCCACAGGCGTCCACCGTGTGCCTCGACAAGGCTCTTGGAGATGGGCATTCCTAGCCCTGTCCCGCCGCCTTGCCGTAAGCCGCTCTCCGTTTGGGAGAACTTTTCAAATACCTTCTCAAAGTCCTCGCCGGCAATGCCCGCGCCGGTATCGGTGATCGAAAGATGAATCGTCTCCCCCTCATGGTGGGCGCGGAGCGTGATCGTCCCTTCTTTGGTGAATTTACAGGCGTTGGAGACAATGTTCAACATCACCTGCAAGAGGCGCTGTTTGTCGCCGGAAATGATGGGGATGTTGGGGGCAACCTCGCTCACCACCCGCACCGGTTTATCCTTCAGCAGACTTTCGCCTGTTTTCTGCGCGGTCTCAATAATTTCAGGAATAGAGACATCGTGTTCGACAAAGAGCTTTAACGAGCCAGATTCGATCTTGGAAACGTCCAACACATCGTTGATCAAGGCGAGAAGGTGTTCCCCACTGCCGACAACATTCGTCAGCATCTCCAACTGTGCCTCGTTGATCGGACCCAAAACCCCCCGCGTGACGAACTCGGTAAAGTTAATGATCGAATTCAAGGGCGTCCGCAGTTCGTGGGACATGCTCGCCAAGAACATCGATTTCACTTGGTTAGAGCGTTCGGCTTCTTCCTTCGCCTTCTCTAGCTCTAGCGTGCGCTCTTTCACCCGCGCCTCAAGGGTGAGGTTTGTCTGTTGGAGCGATAGTTCAGAGGCACGTAGGCGTTCATTCGCCCGCACCAATTCCGCTTGGCGCTCTTTTTCCAGTTTGGAACGATGCCACGATGCGAGCAAGATCAAGGGGACAACGGTGAAAGAAAAGCCGGACGCCGCCATGACCATCCTAATGGTGATCGAATGGTTGACGAGGGGGATGAGCAGCAGCACGAAGAAATTGCCCACCGCCACAAGGAAGGTCATCCGCAGCGTGCTGGTGATGCTGGCAATTAGCACGGGGAGAATCACCCAACCAACCAGTGAACGCATACTAATAAGGGTATAGGTTTCATCAGGCTGGAAGTAGGTCAACACGGCGAGAGAGAGGACGATCAGCGTTGCCGCTTCTGCCAGTTTGTAATGCCGCGTGCGTCCAATAAGATAAATGGCAAAGAGGACGATTAAGGGCATTAACACGGGCGACGCCCGCGTTGCCGCAATCGACCCCACAAACAACGCCGCACAGATGATCAGCTGCAGCCCACTCAGGAGGCGGGCGTTCAAGCGATCCGATCCTTGCAGGGTGGGTGAAGGTGTAATCAACCATTTTAAGGGCTGAATATTTCGAGAAATCGTGGTGGGGACACTGCGCGCGGTCATGGGATCACCTTCAAAACGGGATATCTTGAAGGATAATGCCTTACTTAGAGAAGAATAGTTTCAGAAGTATATCAATAAAAGGCACACTCTTTACAGTCTTAGGGCTGAGGGGGCTTCCCCCGCAAACTTCCCCTTTCGATGAATACAGGGCAAACACGTTCAACTGCGTAAGTCCTAAATACGTGTTCGAGAAATTATCTAGAGGGTGTTATGCACTTTAAAAAACACCTGAGTAAAATGGTGGGATGAACAGAAAAGGGTATCCTACCGACGTGAGTGACGACGAATGGGCATTTGTTGCGCCCTACCTAACCCTGATGACGGAAGACGCGCCCCAACGCGATCATCTGTTACGCGAAGTGTTCAATGGACTGCGCTATGTCGTGCGGGGTGGTATTTCGTGGCGGATGGTGCCAAATGATTTGCCACCCTGGTATGCCATTTACCAACAGACACAGCGCTGGCTCAATGCGGGGGTCTTTGAATCCCTCGTGCATGACCTGCGGCTCTTGTTATGTCTGACAACCGGACGGAACGAACAACCCACCGCCACCATCTTTGATAGTCGGACGCTGCAATCCAGCGTGGAGAGTGGTGAACGCGCAGGCTATGATGGTGCGAAACGTCGCAAGGGCAGCAAAATGCACATGGCAGTCGATACGCTGGGACTGCTGCTGACGTTGCATGTGACCGCCGCGAATGAACAGGATCGCGCGCTCAAGTCGGACAACTGGCAGCAGGTGCAGCAGGTGACGGGCGAAACGGTGGAGGTGGCATTTGTCGATCAAGGCTACACGGGCGACAAGGCTGAACAAGCGGCGGCAGAACACGGCATCCGACTGGAAGCGGTCAAACTAGAAGAAGCCAAACGCGGCTTTGTGCTGGTGCCGCGTCGGTGGGTGGTGGAGCGCAGTTTCGCCTGGTTGAGCCGTTTTCGTCGCTTGGCACGGGACTATGAACGGTTGCCAGCGACCCTCAAAGGCTTGCCTTTTCTGGCATTTGCCATGTTGATGGCACAGCCGTTTGTTCAAACGGTTGCGCCTTTTCTATAGTTCATAACACGCTCTAGCGCCTCAACACTGAACAGATGAACGAAGGAATAGGGATTAAAGGCGGAGAAAACTAAGTGCAAATAAAAAAGTCCGTTGGGGTGAAGAAGTGTAGAACAACCGGCGCGACAAATGGCTTCCAAGCCCCGAAACGGTGCCCCCTGCTTTAGCGGCGGGATCATGCGCCATCCCGCCTGTTCATTGCGGTTATTCTTAGGGCGTCGGCTTTTCTGATCTAGCATACGGGTCTATTTTTGATATGGATAAATATGCTTGGCAATATTGGATTTGTAAAGCGAATATATAGTTACCATCAAAAATAATAGCACTGCGATAACATTGAACAATCCACCCCACTGCTGCGCTGTGAGATCCAGCGTTAGACTGCCATAGGTGCGATAAATGAGTGCGGTATGCAGCAGGAAAAGATGTCCATAGAACAAGGGGGTATAATTTAGGCGCAAACCGGTTATACCAGGCAGGATTATAGGGGCATGTCCGAAGATCATGGAAAAGACAAAGCCTAACAGGAAGGCGTGTAGCATCGTCGCGTAGTCTGGTCCGGCATACAGCGCCCCTTTCCAGATACCAATCACACCGCCTACACCCAACCACATGTAACCGATGAGCATACATGCAGCAATATATCGTACCAATCCTTGTTGATAGATCGTGCGACGTGCGATGTCGTAATGCAGCAACCATCCTGCTATCAATACTGCTCCGAACCCTAACAGTCGGATGCCCAGATCAAGGTTGAAAATTGTGAGCAGGATACCTGCCAGATAAATAGCAACTGTAAATATTAGCCGATATTCGCTGGTGCGGGTAAGGCGGCGCACTCGTGAAAGCTCTAAACGCTCCCCAACGATGGTTAGAATGAGAAAAGCCGTCCACAGGTGAACCACCTGATAAACAGGATGTCCAGCAAGCCACAAACCATTCCCAACAACCCAACATCCTGTACCTAAAGCCATAATGACCATATCACGGGATGGATGCAAGCGCAGCATCAGTATGAACAGCAGCAGCAAACCCAAACTACCTGCTGTCAGCAAGAGCTTTGCTAACGCCGTATCCCGTGTAAGCAGTAAAGCAGCGGCTCCGGCAGCGTTTATCATAGGAACAGACATACTCCAGTGATAACGTGAAGCCAGTACGACGGCACGCTCAAGGCAAATGAGCGTGCCTAAAAAGCCGCAGATCATCAGCGGACCGTGTACAAGAATCCAGTTTTGGCTGAGGGAGTCCATTTGCCAGCCAAGTCGAGCTAGACCCGATCCTAATCCGCCCAACAGCGTAATGGCTACAGTCAGCAGTAGCAAAATACGCGGAAGAAACTGTACAGCCTTCATTGTTCTACACTTTCAATCTGCGCCAAGCATCAACAACAGCATAGTCAGCGGTGTTTTAGCATAAACACTATGCTTTAAACGCGGCTGCATATGCAGCCAACACCCGGCATTCAACTCGTATTTATCATCGCCTACCGTGATGGTGGCGTCGCCCTGCACAATCTGGATAATTGCCGCATGGCTCGATGTGTGTTCGGAAAGCTCCTGCCCTGTATCGAAACCGAACATGATAGCTTTCAAACGATCACTTTTATAAAATGTCCGGCTGGTGATGCTGTCGGGTTGGATGTTCTCTAGCAATCCCGCCAGATTATCAACCACCGTATAGTCTGTAGTTACAGAATGGATCATGGGTTAGGCGCCTGTTTGGGTGCGTGTAATGCGAACCCGCCATGTTTCAGGTCCTTCTTCCAGATATTCCCACCCAAACAAACCAGCGCGTTCATGCGTGAAGTGATAATACAGAGGTTTGGGATCGTGATCATTGATCAGTTCAAACGACTCGTTCACTTTCAGATTATCAAAGGTTTGGAAGATTATTGGGTGACGGTCACGAGGTTGAATGGTACGAACGTCAAGCTGTGTCATAAGTGTTCTCCTGTATTTTAGGGTTTACGATATTTGAGAAGCCGCGTTGCCGCCCAGAGGCTTAACACGCGGATAGATCAACCTGATAAATAGGACAACCGCGGTCAGTATTCCTAAACGTCCTGCCAGCAAGAGTAAGTCGTCGTTGAACCACGCACCGGCAGCGGTCATTAGAATACCGCCATTGAGTAGCCCAAAACTCCACCAGCCCCAAACGGCTTTACCGTGACGCGGTTCACTGCTAAAGCGCGGTAGTATCCAGAAGGCGATGCCCATCACAAATTGTATTGTCCAGCCAAAAATCATGAATTCGATGTGCGGATTTAGCAGTTTCCATGTCCAGTCGTAAATCGGAATACCTTTGTGATGGAGAATGAGAGAGCCGAATAAAAAGCCAACCCCCATGTGAATTAAGGCTGACCGAACCAGCCAGACGCTTAGTTTTGGCATGATTAACGCTCCTTGATTCGTCCCCATGTGTTGAAGATGAAGCCCCAACCAGCCAACAGCAAACAAAGCGACGCGACAGCGAGTGTCCAGCCTAAACGAGCCTGTGGAAACAACACAACTGCTGGCTCACCAATCGAGCGCAATACTAGCCCAACATTGAGCAGAATGAGTACCAGCCAACCGAGTCGTTCACTCCCGCGTGGTTTTTCTTTAGATCGTTTGGGAAACATCCAGTAACCAACACCCATGATAAGCTGTGTTACCCACCCGATAAACAGAAAATGCAAATAGACCGGACGCAGTACCTGAAGACTGGAATCCCAGCCCATGACTGGCTGTGCTAACATCACCGTTCCCATCGCCAAGCCAAGTGCCAAGTAGAGCATCCCTATTTTGATAAACCAGCGTGATAGTGTCGGCACAGTAATTCCTTCCCAAACAAATACTTCAGAGCTGGTGTACGAGGTGGGTGCTGGTGGAATACCACTCTCCACCAGCACCCCGGTCGTTTTACAGACTAATGACCGGACATGTGGGCAGCACCTTCGCCGTGAAAGATTGCCGGATTATCTTCACCTTCAGCGTAGAGATACCCGGCAAGCCCACGCTCCAGGCGTGCCAGTGCATGGTCCACCAGAATATAACGACCCGGCACATCCAGCGTGAATTCGACGACAGCAGCGCCCCCTGGCGGCACAAGTGTCGTTTGAACATCGGTCAACGGTGCGGCGGTGAGTGATGCCTGATCGTAAACCCGATCAAAAATTTCCCCGATGAGATGGAACGACGACGTGAAATTAGGACCGCCTACACCGAAATAGATGCGAACTGTTTCGCCAACGTTGGCACGCAGCGCGTATTCATCCAGAGTCAGCGCACCTACCGCCCCGTTGAAGACGAGGTACTCAGGGTCTTCGTCTAACATTAGCTCATGACTAAAACTCAGATGCCCCTGTGTACCAAAGGGCTGCGCGGTGTAAATTTCACCTTGCATCATGTAGAACTCACGATCCACTGGTGGTAAACCACCTTCCGGTTCGATAAGGATCATGCCATACATCCCGCTGGAAATATGATGACCGATGCTCGCGGTGGCACAGTGATAGACATACAAACCAGGTTGCAGCGCCTGGAAAGTGAACGAGGTGGTTTTGCCCGGTAACGTCTGGGTAAAGATGGCGCCACCACCCGGACCCGTCACCGCATGAAGATCAATCGAGTGAGGTAAAGTGCTGGTCAGGTCATTCTGTAGATTTACTTCGACAGTATCCCCTACTCGTGCGCGTATCATGGGTCCCGGCACTTGACCATTAAAGGTCATATAGTGATAGGTTGTGCCATCGGCGAGTTGACCCGCAACTTCAACAGTAGTAAGGTCAACCTGAACTATCGTTGGCGCGCGATCTCCGATAGGGGCAGGTAAATCAGCGGGATTGCGGATGATTGAAACAGCATCGGCAACTGCCGGAGCAACCGTCGCTTCTGCGGCGGCTTCGACAGTTGGGGTAGCACTAACATACTCATCAGTTGCCGCGCCTGTGACGGTGAACGTGCCAAACATGCCGACCTCATGATGACCTGGGATCGAGCAATGATAAACGAACTCACCAGGTCTATCGACCACAAATTCGATGGTTTCTTGCTGATCTTGCGTTAAGAGATCAGCAGTAGCAGCCGCAAACTCATCGATCCGTAAATTGTGAAGTACGGGATCGCCGTTGATTAAGGTGATACGTACTGTGTCCCCTACATTGGCGGTTAGCTGGGGATTGATCTGTCCATCAATCTTGCCCCCAACTCCGATATAAGCCATCGGTGGTGTCTGTCCGATCACTGTTCTGAGTGTGTATTCGACTACACGTGCTTCAGGCTGAGCAACGGTAATGGGTTCCGCGGTCACGGGTGCTTCCTGGGCGGAAGCCCCATTCGGGACAATTTGAATTCGTATGGGCAATATCGCCAGAATCAGAATAGTAAATCCGATTAGGACCGCTGAGACAAAATTAGGGTTAACCTCCTTACGCATCATGGACATCTTCTCTATATTCATTTCTCACGATTAAATAGGGCAGTTCGATAGCGCCAACCGGGCAAACAGCCTCGCAGGCAGCGCAGTAGGTACAATTTTCCGGCTGAAGTAGTTTGGCTTTACCATCCAGCTTGCCTAATGCCTCCGTAGAGCAGCTTACAAGACAATTGCCACAGCCAGTACACGTTCGGTAATTAATCTGAGGCATCCATTGTGAATTCATGCGAGCAACACCTTTTTTGAACTACTCGCGCCCAATCTCACCGCCTATTCGCCCAGGTCGCATTGTTTCTGCCCCTTTAAGAAAACTGACAAAGACCAGTTCTTCATCCAGGGCGCGTACTGAATGAACTTCACCCTGCTCGAAAATCAGCAGCGAATAAGGTCCATATTCCAGTTCCTGCTTATCATGTCCCGCGAACATGCCACGTCCCTTAAGGACGATCACGTAAAAAGGCGAGTCGGGCACCTTATGGGCTTCAATCTGTTGTCCGGGTTTAAGCATCCAGCGCAAGATACGACTGTTTTGATCGACCAGAAGTGGTTGAGCAAAGGGTACGGGATCATGAAATTCGAGATCGTCCAGCAGTTGCGTGGATTTCATTTGATAGCCCTCCCGTTAGCGCTTAATGTGGGATGGTTTAGCTGCGAGGCATGTTTGTGTAATCCATGAAACTTAAAGCTCCCATCCATTTATGTCTTTAGCATAAAGTAACGGGAACGATGTGTATTTAAGCTGGCTTAAAAGGGAATATGCTGGGTGTCATTGATCACAGGAAAAACGTGACAAATAACACGATTAGAGCATGGCAATAGAGCGAAGGATGAGTTCGTTTACAATGACAATTCGGTGACGATCAAACTGGATTGCCCCTGCCTCTTCTAGAGAATGCAGCATATTGCTGATCGTCTGGGGAGTGGTATTGATATGTGCCGCAATAGCAGTACGAGTGATACCAGGACCACTGAGCGAAGGGTCTTCAGCCTGTTTCAGTAAAAAACGGGCGAGCCGAACAATGACCGAATACAACGCCAGATCTTCGATTTGCCCGACTAGAGACCGCACACGTCCTGCCAGCAAGCTGATTACATTGAATGCAATCTGCGGATTTTGGATCAGGACATATTTTATGACTCCCGACGGCACCAACCATACAAAGGCTTTTGAACTCAAGGCAGCAGCATTGGCGGGATTATCGCCTCCATCCAGCGCACTGATGTCGTTGAATGTCTTACCCGGTCCGCACAGATGCAGTATATGTTCTTCACCCATCTGATTGAGCTTGAAAATTTTGATAGTTCCTTTTTCAACAATCCATAACCCTTCGGCGGGTTCGCCTTCTAGAAAGATCATTTCCCCGCCAGAAAAAGTCCGCAACGCAGTCCTTTCCGCAATATACGTGAGTTCACTTTCAGCTATACCTTCAAAGTAGCTAATGGATTTAATGTGATTTTGAACTGTCGCCATCGCAAGGATACACACCTCTTGTGGTTCAAGAATTGGATTCTTCATATTTCTAGCAACCGAACACTGAACAAATGGACGAAGGAAAAGGGATTGAAGGCGGAGGAAACTAGGATTAAGGTTAAATGACCAAACAAAACCGAACCGGAGTAGCCAATGTGAACAATCGCCATTCCCCACTTGTATAGTATCCTGCTTGAGCGAGTGCTGCCATTGGTAGGTCAGTGGTGTGGCAGCCATATGACGAATCTGATCGTGCTGATGATGGGTTTGTACCGAGGGCGAAGTGTGTATTGTCCCACAATAATGAACGACTCAGGCTGAGTGGTCACGATCTTCCTCATGATGTAGCCCTTTGTCCTCTTTCGTACTGCGCTCATGGGGAAATACCCAACACCCCCCGCGCTGTCAGTTTCTATAGCGTGGTCATGGCGTTCAGGTCTTTATCACCCTTCATGCTTACATTTTATGCCACCTGCTCAAGACAGAATGGGCAAGGGACGCCGCGCCGGAACTTTTGGCAGCAAGCGATGATCGAACCGGGACCGTATGCGGTGGGGGCGCTTTGCGCGTGGATCAGTGTCCCGCTGGCGTTCCTCGTCTACCTGATCCGGACCTTGTTTTACATTGTGCCGCCAGCGGGAAAGACGGCGGAAGGGGAAGTGCCTACAGCATTTTTCAAGGAGATTGACCCCTTAGTGGTTGACAGCCCTGCTTATCACGATATACTTATCGATGGGCTAGGCGGTGGTGATCTAAGGGGTAAACGAGCGACGCCCGCCCTTCTTGTAAGAAGGCTGGTTGCAGCCCAACCAGTGAGGGTACTGTAATAAGCGTTGAACAGCTTACTGGCTGAACACCCACCCCACCAACACGACATACTGCATGTCCCCAGCGACAATCTGCACCTGACTTGCTGCGCCGCTGTTCGCCTCAATGATCGTCAGGGAGCGCTGCTCCCAACAATATTGAGAGAGTTCGCGGTATGCCAACCAACCGCCATCGGGCGACCAGCGCAAAAAATCGCAACCCGGCGCGTAGTTGCCTGTGGGCAAAATCCCCTTCCCCTGATCGTAAGTACCGACGCCCACCCATTCGCGGATCACTGCCCCTTCGGTACTGCTCTCGCGGGCGCGGAAGGCAACCACCCCCGTCGTCGGGTTTTGCGCCCATTCCAAGACAGCTACGGGGTTCGTCGTGGCGATCAAGGGGATTGAGCGTCCGCTGATGATTTCGTGGGCAGCCGTCCGGCTGGCGACGCGGGGCGGCTTTGGGGCGGGGTCGGCGTTGTAAACGCCCTCTAGGTAGCTGCCCACGAACAGTGTTCCCCGCTCAAACCAGTTCAGCGTGTTGCGGGTCACGGTGCGGACGGGAATGTCCCCGACGATGAGCGCTGCGCCATTTTTGCTCACTTGGCTTAGCCCCCCCGGTCCAACGACGAATACTTCACTAGGGGCGCTGTCGTCGCAAGGAGTAGCAAAGGCAAGCGCCGTGCCATCGGGCGACCACGCCAAGCCGCATATCGGATCGACTTGGAAGGGGGACAAGACAGTCACTGGCGCGGTGTAGTCTTGCCGTCCGGTGGCAAGGGTGAAGATGGTCAGGCTGTATTCCACCTGCCCATCGCCCCGCGTGCGGGCGGTGATCCCCGCCAAGCGTCGTCCATCAGGGGAAAAGCGTCCCTCCACAAGGCTGTTCATCGTCGGGAGAGGGGTTGCCTTCAGGTTGACGGCGTTGTAGAGCGCGCGGTAAAGGTTCGGTTTGCGGTTGAGGTAAGTGAAATTCATCCCATCGGGCGACCACGCCACTTCAGCGTAATCGGCAAGCGGGGTGGGGTTGGCAATCACCGTGTAGGTCGCCGTTTTAATATCCAAGAGCGCCAAGCCAAAAATCTGTGGGGCGCTGCCAAAACCGAGGACGGCGTAGCGTCCTGTTGGGGAGAGAAACGCCCTGACGAGGGGATAACCGTTCGGCGCATCGAGCAAAAAGCGCGGGGCTGGCACACCGGTGATCGGGTTGATCGTATAGAAGGTCAGACGCGATCCGCTGCCATCAATATAGGCGAACTCATACCCCTGATAGCCCGCTTGCCCGCGCACAATTCCCGCTGGTGCGGCGGGAACGGCGAGGATAAAACAAACGATGATTCCCACAAGGGCGCTGATGCGCCGTCGAAACCGGCTCATAACTCGCTCTCCTCTGTGCATTGCTTGGGCAACAGGCGGGTCATTTCCCGTCATTATGCCGGAGAGCATAACGAGTTTTGGGTAGGTTTGCGAGAGGCATTCCTACACGATCCAAACGCCCCCTTTAAGGAAAACCTTCACGGGTAAGGTGCGACAGCCACGCAGAAACCGTTATAATCTTCCTTCATGAGCGACTACAACCATTCCACCCCAATTGACTTGATTGCCGTTGATGTGGACGGCACACTGTTGAACACCCACCATGAAATCACCCCCCGCACGGAGAGCGCTCTTCAAGAGGCGATTCGACGTGGGATTAAGGTGGTCATTGCTACCGGACGCCCCCGCCTCACCACACTCCCTGTCTTGAACAAACTGCAATTGACGACGCCGGGTGTGTTTATGCAAGGCTTGAACATCTACAACGCCGATGGCACGCTTCGCCACAACACCTACATGGCTGCCGAAATTGCCAAACACGCCATTGAGTTCATCGTCGCCTGTGATCTGACTGTCGTCCTCTATAACGGGGATATGATTGCCACCCGTCGCCGTAACGCGCTGACGAACACGCTCCAAAGCTATGCCGAACATCCGCCCACCGAATGGGGCGATCAGTTGGTTGACTTGCCCGCTGCCCATCCGGTGAATAAGCTGATCATCATTGACGATCCGGCGCGGATTCCCGACATTCGGCGCGATCTGCTCGCCCATCTTGGCGAAGAACGCGCCTCGGTACTAACTTCACTTCCTCAGTTTTTGGAAGTCCTCCCTCGTGGGACATCGAAGGGGGCGGGGTTGGCATGGCTGTTGAAGGATATGGGTGTCTCGCCAGAGCGCGTCTTGGCAATTGGCGACGGCGAAAACGATATTGAGATGCTCGAACTCGCCGGGGTTGGCGTGGCAATGGCAAACGGGCATGAGCATTTGAAACGGGTTGCCAATTACATCACCCTGACGAACGATCAGGATGGCGTTGCTCACGCTATCAAAACGTTTATCTTTGGGCAGCATACCTAAAGGAGTCCTTTGATGAAACTGGGATTTGTGACCGCGATTTTGCCCGACCTCTCCCTTGAGGAGGTTCTGAAATTTGCCGCTGAGACCGGCTACGATTGCGTCGAGGTGATGTGTTGGCCCCTCGGCAAGGCAGAGCGCCGTTACGCGGGGGTGACACACCTTGATGTGACGAACTTCACCGCCGCCGATGCTGCCCGCGTCAATGCCCTGACGCAGCAGTATGGGGTGAGCATTTCCGGCTTGGGCTACTATCCCAACCCACTGACGCCCATCCTTGAGGAACGCACCGTCTACGTGGATCACATCAAGAAAGTGATTGCCGCCTCAAACCTGCTTGGCGTTGGGGTGATGAATACCTTCGTCGGGCGCGATCAGGTCAAGACGATTGACGACAATTTCCCCGTTTTTGAATCCGTCTGGCAGCCCATTTTGGAATTTGCCGAGAGTCAACAAGTGAAGGTGGGCATCGAAAATTGCCCGATGCTGTTTAGCAACGATGAATTCCCGGGCGGCAAGAACATGGCGATTTCGCCTGATGTGTGGCGGCGGATGTTTGCCCGTTTTCCGACGCCCTATTTCGGTTTGAATTTCGATCCCTCGCACTTAGTGTGGCAGTTCATTGATTACGAGCGGGCGATCTATGAGTTTCATGGGCGGTTCGTCCATGCGCACGCCAAAGATTTGAAAGTCCGCTATGATGTGCTGTACGAGCGTGGGGTGACGGGTTTAGGGTGGTCAACGCCAAAGCTCCCGGGCTTGGGCGATGTTCATTGGGGAAAGTTCTTCTCGGCGCTCAGCGATGTGGGCTATAAGGGGGCGGTCTGTGTAGAGGTCGAAGATCGCGCCTATGAGGGGGCGCTGGCGGATCGTAAACGCTCCCTAACGCAGAGCAAGCGCTATTTGGAACAATTCATGCGGTGAGCGAAGGCGCGTTGAGGGGGTAAACCGGACATAGTGTACCACTAGGGAATTGAGCGGATATGCTGAATGCATTAGAGGTTATTCAAACCGGAAATGCTGAACTGGAGCAGCGTTTTGCAGACAAGCTACGTGTGAATACACGTTTAAGTCGACAGCTTGTCAGTTTTCAGGCGAACAAAACCAAGCCAGCCTACCGTTGGTTCAAATACAAAGAGGGTTTCTCCGAAGCGCTCGTTCATTACCTCATCGAGACGTTGGGTATGGATCAAGGCAGACTCCTTGATCCATTTGCCGGGATAGGAACGGCGCTCTTTACCGCAAGTGAATGCGGTTTGGAAAGTGTTGGTATAGAGCTGCTCCCGGTTGGGTGTGAAATTATTGAAGTTCGTCAGCAGATACAAGAGCGGCGGCATGAGCTGCGCGACGTTCTCGATCACTGGCGAACAGAAAAACCATGGTTGGGGCATCATCCGCATTGGTCGTTTCCACATCTTCGGATCACCTCAGGCGCATTCTCTTCTGAAACACAGCTTGCCTTAGAGCGGTATATGACAGCGGTGACGGGTGAGGAATCCATTGCTGCTCGGCTACTACGCTTTGCCGCACTATGTGTGCTGGAGGAAATCAGCTACACCCGCAAGGATGGTCAATGTCTTCGGTGGGATTACCGTTCTAATCGGCGGCAGGGAGCAAAACCTTTCAACAAAGGGAGGATTTACACCTTCGATGAGGCGATTCTAGTGAAGTTGGCTGAAATCAGCGACGACCTTCAACCGAGGCAAGGTATGTTGGATTTGTTCCCTGTCAGTCAACAATTGGGTCCCCTTGACGTTATTCAAGGCTCTTGTCTCGATGTTCTGCCGACCCTAAAAACTGCCTCATTCGATGGATTAATCACCTCGCCGCCTTATGCCAATCGCTACGATTATACGCGCACCTATGCCCTTGAACTGGCGATGCTCGGTGTGGATGAAACGCGCCTTCGCGCTCTGCGTCAGGCGATGGTGTCCTGCACAGTAGAAAACAAAGACAAACGGGGATTGTCGCACGTTTTCACGACTGACCAGTACGCTGCGGCATCATCAGCATTTACAGGGCAGCGGGAACTTCAGTCAATTTTGATCTATTTGGAGCAACAGAAAACAGCAAAGACACTTAATAATTCGGGTATTCCACGCATGGTGCGAAACTACTTCTTTGAGTTATCACTTGTGATTTTCGAGTGCGCCCGTTTGCTTAAGCCTGGTGCGACGTTTGTGATGGTCAACGATAACGTTCGTTATGGCGGCGCGACCATCCCCGTTGATCTCATCCTCTCCGACTTTGGGGAACAGGCGGGCTTCACTGTGGAATCGATCTAGGTGCTGCCGACAGGAAAAGGTAACAGCAGCCAACAAATGGGTGCACATGGGCGGGAAGAACTGCGCAAGTGCATCTACATTTGGCGGCGTAAGGGATAGCCATGTCCCCAAAGCCCAACAGAGCAAACAGTACCGCATGGACATTGGATCAGCTTGCCAAAAGTGCATTCTTCCGCCGCAAACTCCATGAATGGAAATTGCTAGAAGTGGCTGAAATGCTCAATCAAGTGCGGGGCGAAGACTTGGTTTGGACGGATTTGACTATTAGTGAACAGGCATGGAACAAGATCATTCATCGCGGCATCAAACCCGTGATTGTGTTTGCACATCCGCATGTCTTACAAACCGTCCCCGGTTCAGCGGGCTACTATCGCATGTTGGCAATGGTGCGTGCCAATAAGAATACAGAGCGCGGTATACAGTCTGTAGCAGCCCAATGTAAACGTTACACGGCGACAGTCGGCGTTGAGACTGCCCGCGAATTTTACGGATCACTTCAAGATAATGGCATTGATAAGGGGTATCTGGTTACCACCAGCAATTTCAGTTTGGAATGTCGAGCATACTGCCAGCGTCATAATATTATCTTGGTGAATGGCTTAGAAATTGCCAGAGACATTAAACGCTTTGGGCTTCGCCTCTAGCCTACCAACATTCATCACTGCCTGTTCTTATGCAAAGTGGGCAAACACCCTACAGGGCGTCTGCCATGGGGTGGGGATAGAATTCTTTTGTGTGTCTATCCTCTCTTTTCGGTGAGCTTGTACTATACTTAGACCTCGCATTCGGCAAGGACTTCCGCGACACCATAAACAATCGGCGCATCATAAACCGGATATCGGTTCTAAGTGGTTCACCTTTGGGCTTATTCTAAGGTATTTTGGTTTGTCGTTTCAGCCAAAGTGTACGCTAGGTGCTGATCAAAATGGCGTCAGTATGCAGAAAAAAGAGGTCAAGAAAGCATCAAGAGGCACGAGGTAGTTCCCTCCCACAATCCGTGCCGCCTGTGGTATGCTCATGGTGTCTTTCAACGATAAAGGAAAATCCGAGCGATGCAGCGCGTCCTGACCACCGCCGACATGCGTGACCTTGAAGCCGCCGCCGATCAACAGGGCGTCAGCTATGCTCAGATGATGGAGACCGCCGGCACCGCCATTGCCGGACGGGTGATGACCCTTTTGGAGGAGGTGTGGTATCTCGATCACCCTCGTGTTCTCATTTTGGTGGGGACGGGCAACAACGGCGGGGATGGGCTTGTCGCCGGGCGGCTGCTTGCCGAGCGGCTGAAGGCGGCAGAGCGCGAGGGGCAGATTGTCCTCGCCTTTTTGCGCATGGCGGAGACAGAGCGTGGCGATCTTGCCCTGCGGGCGAAAGCGGCGGGCTGTAGTTCCCTTGATGGAACGAATGGCGAGGCGCTGCGGGCGGCGGTGGCGGGCGCTGATGTGATCGTTGATGCACTGTTGGGGACGGGGACGCGCTTGCCTTTGCGCGGGGAGATTGTGCCGATGCTGCAAAATGTGCGGCACACGGTGGATGCGCTGCGGGCGGGGAAAGCCTCAGCGCTCCATGACGTGATATTGCCCCTTGAGGGGGACGACCTTTTGTCCACCCACCCCTACATCATCGCGGTGGATGTCCCTTCGGGGATGGATGCCGATACGGGCGTGCTGGCGGAAACGCCGCTTGCCGCCGACGAGACGATCACCTTTGAAGCGGCAAAACCGGGGCATTTTCTGTTTCCGGCGGCAGAGGTGGTTGGACACCTTGCCATTGCCTCGCTGAACCTCCCCCCAAACCTTCCAGAAGGAGCGTCCAGCGCACCTTTGTGGCGAACGCCGCAGCCATGGGTGAAAAGCTGCCCAAACGTCCCCGCAGCGCCCATAAGGGGACGTTTGGCAAGGTCTTGATCATCGGCGGATCGGAAAATTACATCGGGGCGCCGGGGCTGGCGGCACTTGGCGCGTACAAAGTGGGGGCGGGGCTAGTGACCATTGCCGCGCCGCCCGCCGTTGTCAATGCGCTTGCCGCCCAGATGTTGGAGGTGACCTGGCTGCCGCTCCCCAACGCCAAAGAGGAGGGACGGACAATCAGCGATGCGGGGGCGAGCATTGCTTATACCAACCTTCCTGATTACACGGCGGCGCTCATTGGTCCGGGGATGGGGCGTTCCTTCAACGCCTATGGCTTGTTCGAGACGATCTTCCAACACGCGGGGACGAACATTCCTCCGTTGGTCATTGATGCCGATGGCTTGAACATTCTGGCAACGCGGGATGAGTGGTGGTCGCTCCTGCCCCGTCGCACGATCCTCACCCCCCATCCGGGCGAGATGGCACGCTTGGCGGGGCTGGATACAGAGCAACATTCAGGGGTGGCGCTTGTGCAAGGGCGGCGGCTGGCGCTGGCGCGAGAGAAAGCGGCGCAGTGGGGTTGTGTGGTTGCCTTGAAAGGGGCATTCACCGTCGTCGCTGATCCCGATGGAGAGGCGGTGATCATCCCCTTTGCCGATGCCACACTCGCCCGCGCCGGAACGGGGGATGTTCTGGCGGGGGCAATCGTCGGGCTTTTGGCACAAGGGTTGTCCCCTTTCGAGGCAGCCTATGTGGGGGCGTATGTGCATGGCTATGCGGGCAGCCTCGCGGCGGAAATCACGCCTTCGGTGGGGGTTATGGCGCGGGATGTTGCTGAGCGGCTCAGCACCGCCATTGAGCGCCTAATGAGTCTCTGAACATGCACCGAATCGCCCGCAACAGCACACCCATCTATTACGAATTTGACCTCTGGCATGGCGACTCCGCCCTTACGCATGGGGTCTTTACGCGCCTCGGCGGGAGCAGCCCCGCCCCTTTTGATTCGCTGAACGTGGGAGGGACGGTGGGCGATGATCCTGCCGCCCTGCGCGATAATCTGCGCCGCATTTACGCTGCCCTGGATGTGGCGGGCGAGGCGGCATGTACGGTGTGGCAAGTTCACAGTGCCGATGTCGTTGTTGTTAGTGGGCGGGCGGCGGGGCGTCACTGGCTAGCACGTGCCGATGGGATGGTGACGAACATTCCTGCGCTGCCGCTGACGATGCGCTTTGCCGACTGCACACCAATCCTCTTTCAGGATCCTGTCCGCCGCGCCGTTGGGATTGCCCATGCCGGCTGGCGGGGGACGGTGGGGAAGGTGGCGACACGCACCCTTGAGGCAATGACCGCCGCCTATGGGACGAATCCGGCGGATGTTCGCGCCGCGATTGGACCGAGCATCGGGGTCGATCACTACGAGGTGGGCGCAGAGGTGGTGGCGGCTGTCGATGAGGCGTTCGGGACGACAGATGGGGTGATTCAGAGGGACGCCGCCGGACGCACCTATTTTGACCTGTGGGCGGCAAACCGCCGTTTGCTGGTGGCGGCGGGCGTCCCCGACTGTCAGATTGAGACGGCGGGACTCTGCACGGCGACGCGCACGGATGAGTTTTATTCACACCGTGCCGAACGAGGCAAGACGGGGCGTTTCTGTGCGGTGATCGCTCTAGAGGGTTGATGAAGGGTAATCTGAGAATGGCTTATGAGTTTATCCCCGAACGGGCTGCTACGCTGCGGGCGACGATGGCGGAAACCTGTCTGCGCGCTGGGCGCACCCCTGAGACGGTGCGGCTGATCGCTGTCAGCAAAACGCACCCGCCAGAGGCAGTCACAGCGGCGGCGGCGGCGGGGATCACGGCATTTGGCGAAAACCGCGTTGAAGAAGCGGCGGGGAAAATTGCCACAGTAGAGGCGCTGACAGCGGCACGTCTTGAATGGCACATGGTTGGGCATGTCCAGAGCCGGAAGGCAGCCGATGTGATCGCTGCTGGTTTCCACACCGTCCATTCGGTTGATTCGGTCAAACTTGCCACGCGCTTGGGGCGTTTTGCCGCCGAACGTCCGCACCCCGCTGCGCAGCGCATCTTATTGGAGGTGAACCTGAGCGGTGAAGTCAGCAAAGATGGTTTCCCCGCACAAGGGTGGGAGAACGACGCCGATACGCGCCGCACCCTGTGGGATGCCGTGAGGCAGATCGCCGCCTTAGCGGGCGTTCAGATTGGCGGGCTGATGACGATTGCCCCCATTGTTGAAGAAATGGAGGCGGCTCGTCCCGTCTTTGCCGCGCTGCGCCGCCTGCGTGATGCGCTCGCGGAGTCCTTCCCGGCGCTGGCACTGAGCGATCTGAGTATGGGAATGACCGACGATTATCCGGTTGCCATTGAAGAAGGGGCAACGCTCATCCGCATTGGGCGGGCGCTGTTTGGGGAGCGGGGGTGATGGGCTGATGTGGAAGGAAGGGATGGGCGACTACATGGGGTCGCCCCTACAGGGTGGAGGGTGGGAGATTACCCCTCGATGAGCGCCTGCAAACGGGCGGCAATCTGCGCCCGAAGGTCGGCTTCATCCGCGCCGGATTCGATCCGCGCCATCTGCGCCCGAAGGTCGTTCAGGCGCTCATCGGGATGGACGGGCTTGAGCGGGGGCGGGGGCGGTGGGAGGGGTGGAAGGTCAAACGGATTTTTCGGTTTTTGGGGGTCGGTAGGAGGCGTGGGTCGGCTTGCCTGCTTCGCCTTATACGCCGCTTGTGCCACTTCCCATGCCGCTAATTTTGCCGGATATTCGGCGCTCAACTGCCCGTAAGTCGCTTCCAGATTGGCAAGGTCTTTTTGAAGGCGGTCTAAGGTTGACCCATCAAGAACGGAGCGGAGGCGAGGATATAGCACCGAAAGCGGCATACCTTTCACGCCGCTGCCAAAGGTGGGATCGTAGCCCCGCAACTTCGTCAGCGCCGCACTAAAGGCAGCCTCGTCAAGGGGTGGGGAGGCAAGAATGCGCTCCAACGTCGCCACGAGTTCGGGAATGGTCTGGCGACGGAGAAGGTCGGCTTGCCGCCGTTGGGCTGCTGACTCTTCGGCACGGCGTTTTTGTTCTGCCTCGTAATCCGCTTGCAAGCGCTCAAAATCCGCCTCCATGCTAGCAATCTGTGCGAGAAGGGTCTCTCGCTCGGAATCGAGTGCGGTTAATTTGCGTTCTGTCTCGGTGAGGTCTTTCTCCACCTTCGCATCGCGGGTGGGAGCTTTGGGAATTTTGATGCCTGCCGCCATCTGTGGTTTGAGCATTTCGCGGAGGGTGTTCGTCACGGGAAAATCGGCGCGATCATCGTCATATTGGAGCGCCTCAATCAGCCCACCGAGAAGGTCAGGGTCATACCAACGGTTGCGGCGCAAGAGATCGGCAGCGGCAAGCGCCAATTTTGGGTCGCGGCGGAGTTTTCGCCCCAAGACTTTGATCAAGATGGGGCGGCTGGTGTCGTTCTCATAAAGCAGCCGGAAGGCGCTTTGGACTTGATTCATGAGGTCGTCATACTGCCCCAAGCCGTCTTTATCGGCGTAGGCATAGAGAAGGCGTTCGGTAATGTCCTCAATGATCCGCGCGGGGAGGGTTCCCATCTCCCCGATAGCCTTCACGATGAGCAAGGCGCTGCGGGGGAGGAGATCACGGAGGTTATCCGTATCGTCGGCTTGGAGCATCGCCTCTAGCAGTTTTTCCCGCGAGGCGGGACCCCAGCGGAGTTCATCGGTACTGACATAGCCAAGCGCCAAGAGGATCGGCTCTCGCCAGCGGGGATCGGGCAGCTTTTCGATGATCTGCGTCGCCGCCATCTCGTGGCGGCGATCCACCCGGACGAGGTGACGCCCGGCGAGGTATTCCTGAAAGGTGAGGTGGAGGAATCCGTAGAGGTCTTTCCCGCGCTCGGCAAGGAGTCCAGCATCTTCTTGAACGGTGGTCAGGAAGGTATCGACGTAATGCTGAAGGGCGAGATCGTCCTCATCTTTCTTGAAGATGGTTGCCAGTTCGGGGCGGATGATTTCGCGCAGTTTACCAGCGGTGATGTACCCCCGCGAGGTGGTTTCATGCATCCACGCGGCGACGGGGGCGAGGACATAAATAATCTGCTCTAGACTGAGCTTTTCGCCAAAGCGTTCGCCCGTCCCCAAACCGGTTTGCTTTTGCCGCCAGACATTGACCAAGATGTTGATGGCGCGGCGGTAAAGCTCGGCACGTTGGGCGGGAAGCTGCCCGCGATCATCTTCGAGGTAGACCAGCGCCAAAATCGTAATGAGAAGGGGATTCGTAGCAAGCTCGCGGATGCGCGGGCGGGCGGGGTTGAAAATCTGCGCCTTCAAGCCGCTTGCCTGCTGTTCCGCCAGCGCGTCAATTTCTTCAGCCGGAAGCCCGGGGTATTTCAAAGGCATTGCCGCGCCCATCCACAGATCGCAGAAGTGGCGGACGGCGTTCTCGCCCATCGGCTGGATAGTCACGTGCATGTAGCCACCGGTCAGGGGGGCGGCGTGGTAGCCGGCAATGCGGCTGGTGACGACGATCTGGTTGCCGCCGTGTTCGGCGGGTGGTAGTTCGGCAAGGCGGAGCGCCTCAAACGCTTTCATCTCTGGGGGGAGCAGACGTCCCCGCGCATTGATCTGGTCGCTGGTGAAGGACTCAATGGCGCGGATTACATCGTCGCGTTGTGTGCTTTCGGTGATCTCGTCCATCCCATCAAGCATGATCACTGCTTGCCCGCGCCCGATAAACTCGCGGATCATCCGGTTGATTTTCCGTTCGGGAAGGGGCGGCGCCTGCCAGCGGAAAAAGCCTTTATGTGCGCCGAGGAAGGATTCAATAGGTAGTCCACGCCCTTCTACCCGCGCCCGCGCCAGCGCCTCGGCATAATCGGCAACGCGCAGCAAGACGGGCAGACGCAGCACGCCCAAGCTGATCTGTGCTGTATCGTCGGGGGCTTTGTCGGGGTCGATCTGGTGGGCGGGGACAATCAAAGCCTCGTCGGGATTGGCGGCATCGCGCAAGCCAAGCGCCAGTTTTAACGCTAGCCAACGGGCAAGGGTTGTCTTTCCGCTGCCCGGATCACCAAGAATGACCAACCAGCGTTCACGCCGGAATGCCTCGCCCAAGGTGATCGGCTTTTCCGCATCGTCCACAGCGCGATCTCGCTCTTGGAGGGTGGGCATCGCCGGATTATCCGCCAATTCCCGATCTTGAAGTTCCTTCACCAGTAGTTCAATGGGGATGAACCCCTCCGAACGGGCGGCGAATTCCTCCAGTACCTCGCGCATGTCCTCGCGCTCGAAAATATCAGCGGTGAGGATGCTCTGGCTAGCGCGGTATTCAGCGGCGCTGGCGCGGTTGCCCTTGAGGGCGACAAAGACCTTTTCCAGGGGGATGGTGGGAGCGCTGCCACCCTCGCCCAAGCCGCGCAGTTCCAGCGAGGTGTGCTGCTCAATAGCCCAATTCAGGTAGGTTTGCACATCCTCGGCGGTGTAGGCGTCGTCTTGGGTGGAGGGGGCGGCAACCCGTGCGGCGGACATGGACGCGGCGGCGGGGGCGTCCTCGGTGTCGGGGGAACGGGGCATCATCTGTCGGCGGAGTTCCGCCCGCAGGTGTTTTTCGATCAGGATTTCAAAGTTGGGGAGATCGTTGTACTCGTTCAGAGAACGAACATACTGCCCGCCGGGCTGGAATTCCTCACGCAGGAAATCGTTGAGGTAGGTAAGCTGCTTCAGTTCGTCGCCAAATTTGAGCGGATCGTGAAGGGTCAATTCCGGCTGGCGCTTGGCACGGTAGACAAACAGGGCGGGCGGGTCGTCTGGGCGTTGGCGCGGGGCATCGCGGGCATCAAGGTATTCGCCCACCGTGCCGCTCTGAAAGACAGGTCCGTTTGGGCGGCGTTCGCTTTGGGGCAGTTCAGAGCCGATCCGCGACCAAAAAATGACGGTCACAATGTCGCACGCTTCTGGTTTGGGAAGGTTGCGGTCTATATTGCCCTGAACGGAGATCGTCGCTCGCTTGGCGCTTTCATCATCTTCCCATGCCACCGTCTCAAGGCTGAGCCGCCCGCGAAATTCGGGATCGTCGTTCAATTTGGTGGCAACGCGCTTGACGATCTCGCGCTCTGGTTTGACATCGTTTGGGGAGGAAATAAACAGCCGCTTGATAACCGTTCCCGTTGTGGGCGGTGGGGCGTTCAGCCCCCGAATGCCCTCAAGGGTACGCCGTGCTGTCTCGCGCACACGCTCATCGGCGTCTTGGGAGAGCGCCGCCAATTCGCGCTCAGCCTCCTCCGCCAGCAGGGGGTTGGCGGTGCGATTTTCAAGAATGACATCTTCCAGTTCAACAATGACACGACGGCGTTCTTTGTAACTCTCATGACGAAGGCGTTTGCGAATATCCTCGGAGAGTTTGCGCGGGCGTGGGTTGCGGGCAATGAGCAGATCGCTTGTCCCCTCGCCAAAGCTGTAGCCGGGGGTCATGTTCAGGGCGGGGAAGGATTCCTTGATGCGGTGGTGGATGAAATCATAAAGTTCACGGGTATAGATGTTTGTATCGTCGTCGGTATCCGCCGCACCTTCTGCCAAGCCTTCGAGCAAAAAGCGGGAGAAAACAGAATAGGGTGAGGAATCGCCGGGCTGGTCGAATTCCCATGCCTGTTGGGTAGCGCCGCTGGCAGTCATAAAGACGCGCCCAAAGCCAATGTGATCAAGATTTTCGGTGAGGTCAAGTGCCGCATCACCCGCCGCCATTGCGCCGCTTTTCAGGGCTGCCCCACTGTGGCAGCAGTCCAAAATGACAACGATCCGTTTCGAGTTGCTGGCGCGAATTGCCTCTTTCAGTTCGGCGTCGGCAATTGCCGAATCTTCGGGATACTCCGGTTCAGAATCGGTTACAGCGTAAAACAAGCGCCCCCCCGGTTTGAAACCATGCCCAGAGTAATAGAGCAGAAGGTAATCTTCGTAGGTTTTGTCTTTAAACAGATTGATAATCGCCCGCCGAACCTCTTTGTAGGGGCGGTTGATGAGCATCCGCACATCGCCTTCGGCAAAGCCACCAATCTCTGGGTCTTGCAAGAGCGCTGCCAGTTTTTCCACATTTTGGGCGGGCGTGCGCAAGGGGGGGAAGTGATCGGCATACTCAAAGGTGTGGCTGCCAATCAGAAGGGCATACTTGCGATAGTTCATGCGGAAGTCCTATGTACTGGCAGACTCTGTGCTGGCAGATTCATTTTCCCAATAACAGCTTGGCTAACTCTTGCGCGGCGGCTGGTGTGAAGGCATCGGGAATGGCGGCGGAAACGCCCTCCCCCCCTTGCTTGGTGAGGGTGATGGTGCTGCCTTTGACGCCGCCCTTCCACGCCGCCAGAACGCGGATCAGATCGGACACCTCGGCACTGGCAAGACGTACTGTCAGCGAACCAATGGCGCGCCCGCCATCGCCCATCGCCCCGATGGTGGGCGGCGCGGCACGCGTTTGTTCGGCACGGGCGCTGCGCAGCAGGCGGAGTTCTTCACTCAGGGAGTGAGTGAGTTCCTCTAGGCGCTCAGGGGCAACGTTTGGGACGGAAAGGGTGATGAGCAAGGCAAGATCATCAGGCGTGGGGGGAGGCATCAATCAATACACTCCAATTGTCTAACGTATCTAGCGCTGGCAGGAATGGAGGACGATTGTATCGTTAGTGGCGGAGGTTAGGCAAGGCATGTGGTTTTTGGCTCTGGGGAGGGAGGGACGCAATGCCCACCTGCCGCATCCTTGTAGGGACGCGCTACAGCGCGTCCGCCACCACGCCGCCTGATCTCACCGCGAAAAGGCTTGTCCGAGAACTAGTAGACCATCAAGAAGGTAACCATAGAAAGAGACAGCCCTCATCCCCCCTACCCTCCTTCTCCCTGTGGGAGAAGGGGGCATCACGTCTTTGAGGGGGAAGCCCCCTCAATCTACCCCTTTCGATGAATACGCCGTAGAGAGGCTCGATTGCGTAAGTCCTACCCCTATAATTCGGTGAAGGAGGTATCCATAGCCATTGTTCAATCCTTTTGGTGTTGTCTTGGATTGTACATTGACGATACCTTCTTTTCCTTCCCAAACAAACCTTTTTGCGCCGGGAACGCTTTGCAGCCACTGCTTAGCCCAGCATCGGAATCTTGATCCCGTGCCGTTGTGCCGCGCTGATCGCCTCTGGATAACCGGCATCGGCGTGGCGGACGACGCCCATCCCGGGATCAGTCGTCAGAACGCGCTCCAAACGGCGAGCGGCGGCGTCTGTTCCGTCGGCAACGATCACCTGCCCGGCGTGCTGGCTGTATCCAATGCCCACCCCGCCGCCGTGATGGAAACTCACCCATGTTGCCCCGCCAACAGCATTGATCAGCGCATTTAAGATTGCCCAATCAGAAATCGCGTCTGATCCATCGCGCATTGCCTCTGTCTCGCGGTTGGGGGATGCCACTGACCCCGAATCAAGGTGATCCCGTCCAATCACAATCGGGGCTTTCACCTCGCCCCGCCGGACAAGTTCATTAAACGCCAGTCCTGCCTTTGCCCGTTCGCCATAGCCAAGCCAACAAATGCGAGCGGGCAAGCCCTGAAAGGCAATTTTTTCCCCCGCCAGCGTCATCCAGCGACGAAGGTGTGCATCGTCAGGAAAAAGGCGCAGAATTTCCTGATCGGTGCGTTGAATATCTGCGGGGTCGCCAGAGAGCGCTACCCACCGAAAGGGACCCTTCCCTTCGCAAAACAAGGGGCGAACGTAAGCAGGGACAAAACCCGGATAGGCAAAAGCATTGGCAACGCCGGCGTCAAAGGCACGCTGCCGAAGGTTGTTCCCATAATCGAAAACAACCGCACCCGCCGACTGAAAATCAAGCATACTTTGACATTGTGCCGCCATTGCCGCCGCGCTCCGGCGGGTGAAATCCTCAGGATCGGCTTCGCGCAGACGAGGGGCATCCTCTGGGGAGACGCCTACGGGCAGATAGGCAAAGGGATCATGGGCGGGTGTTTGATCGGTGACGACATCAGGACGGACGCCAAGCGCATACAAGCGGGCATAGAGTTCCGCTGCGTTCCCTATCACGGCGATGGAGAGCGCTTCACCAGCGTTTTTTGCCGTCTCCACACGCACCATAGCATCTTCCAAATCGTCCGCGATCACATCGAGATAGCGTGTTTGCAAGCGGCGTTCAGCGCGAGTGCGATCTACCTCCACACACAGGGCGACGCCGCCATTCATCGTCACCGCAAGGGGCTGCGCCCCACCCATCCCCCCTAATCCAGCGGTGAGGACAACCCGCCGACTCAAATCACCCCACCCGTGCTGCTGCGCCAGTGAACCGAATGTCTCGTATGTGCCTTGCACAATGCCCTGTGAGCCAATGTAAATCCACGATCCGGCGGTCATCTGCCCATACATGATTAGCCCCTGCCGCTCTAGGGCGTCAAAATTTGCTTGAGTTGCCCAATGGGGGACGAGGTTTGAGTTGGCAATCAGCACACGGGGGGCGTCGGGGTGGCTGCGAAAGACGACGACGGGTTTTCCCGACTGAATAAGAAGAGTCTCGTCATCTTCGAGTTCGCGTAGGATACGAAGGATAGCCTCAAAGGATTCCCAATTCCGCGCTGCCCGTCCACGCCCACCATAAACGATTAAATCGTCAGGGGCTTCGGCAACGTCTGGATCAAGGTTGTTCATCAGCATCCGCAGCGCGGCTTCTTGCTGCCAGCCCTTGCACGTAATCTCTGTGCCACGTGGGGCGCGAATCACTCTAGACATGGGGTATCTCCCTTAAAAATTTAACGCGGATTCACTTCAAATACATAGGAGTAGACATGTTCCCCAGAGGGGCGGTAGTAGTTGGCGACAAAAGCGTTGTTCAAGACTTGGAGGACTTCCACACGCCCTTTGTCATTCTCCATACTATCGATTAGAGCATACTTTTTTGTCATTGAGTCAAATACAGATCGCTGTGAGGTGCCAATGTAGCCAACATCAGTGAAATACTGAATGTTTCCATTTGCCAAATAGCAAGGATTCACCCCCACACGGGCGAACGATCCATCCGGGCAGTAAAGTGTGCGGTAAAGCCCCGTCCCCGAACGAAACAGCGCATTCGATTCGCTGCCAATGGCATCCCAGACAATGTAGATGCGGTATGTCCCTGTCTGCCGTCCCCATTCGTCAGAAAGGTCAGCGGAATACCATTCCTTGCCAACGTTGTAGGCGCTTTTGTAGAAACCATTTAACGATTGGGGTTGAAGGATGCGCGGATCGTCTCCGTTCCACTGCCAACGCCAAAAGGAGTGTCCGCTCATCCAAGGATCAAAACTTGGACCAGCATACCGTGTATCAGCAGGATCGCGGAAATCCCCGCGAAGGGGAAATGGTATATCGCCGGGATCAAGCTCAATCGTCATCAGGTCGCTGTTGATCAGGGAAAGTGGCAGTGGATAGGCATACCACATCCGACGCGGCGGAAAATTATTCATCAACAACAAGTCAATGTAGGGATACCAACGCCCTGTTGGACCCGCTTCCCACATGAAAAGAGGTGTGCCGGGCGGCTTGATCACCGTCCCATTCAAGCGTATTTCTACAGAGGGCAGATAATCGGCTGAGTCGGCGTCGATCAACAGCCAGGGAAAGCGGTGATCTTCAGGCTGAACCCCGCGTACTTCCTGACGGATCGGCGTTTGGACAGTTGTTCCCCACAGCCGCCAGTCTTGATCTTGGATCATGCCGAGGACGAGGGCAAGCCAGATTCCTGCCAATACAAGGGCAGGGAAGAAGGATCGAAAGAACGGCGTGTGGGTTATCCACAACCGGAGAAAAAACACCGCCACACCCCCGCTGACACCCGCCCGCAGCAGACAGATCAGCAGGTGTGCCGTCTCCACGCGCAGGGGGGCGATTTGGAGGATAATGCCCAAGGGAAGTGACCATACGGCGAAAAAGATGACGCTCACCCCCACACTGGAGAGGATGTCTCTCACCGTGCGACGCGAGAGGCTGTGGAGGAAGATTGCCGCCGCGGCCGCAACAAACGGCATAAAAATGTTGAAGCGGCGCGGCTCAACACTGATCACGCTGTAGGCAGCACAGAGAAACCCCCCGATCAGCACGAGCAAGAGGAGCGTTCGGCGGCGGATGCCCGGCAGCCCACTCCAGAAGGCACCCCCTAGAATCCCCGCATAAAGCAACAGTGTGTGCTGTCTATGTTGGTCAGTGACAGAGAGGATGAATGTCTGGAAAAAAGCCGTATCAGGGTAGCGCCAGTTGTTGAACAGGCTGAAATTGAACCAACGCAAAAAATCGACGGGGTTTTCGGCAAAGTCTCTTACCAATGATTCGGTGCGATTTTGTCGAGAGTTGATGAAATCGCTTGGCGCCCAAAAATCAACGAAGGAGCGCACTGTCGTCACTACCTCGTCGCCATGCGTTAAGGATACGCCTAAAAGCAAATAATTGGCAATATCCCTGTCATCCATGATACGGCGGTTGATGATCGGATTTTGATAGAGCGCGATCAAGGCGAGGCATTGAAGGACAACGCAGACTATGACGACAGCCGTATGAGAAAAACGCTTTTTTGCAGGGCGCAGGGTTAGGCTCAGCCCCAGCATCCCTAAGGAGATAAGCCACATCAGCGGGCGCGTGGTCAAGCTGCTGAATGCCAGCAAAAACGTACTCACTCCGCCAAGTACGGTAAAAGCGACAATTGCCCACCAGCGAGAGGCACGAAACGATAATGTGTACGCCCAAAGGGTGGCGATCAGGATGAAGCGGATGAAGGGCTGCTGGAGAAAAGGGAGTGTATTCACAATACCTGGCACATAAAATGCGGTGAACACCCCGGCGAGTGCCGCCACCCAATGGGGGAAGCGCAGCCGCAGCAGCATGTGAACAAGCAGCACCGTTCCCAAGCCCGCCAAAAGCATGTTGATATGTTCGGTTGTTTCCACTGTGTTGGGAAAAACCGTCAAGGCGACACCCATTAGGGCAGGCATCACCCCCATCTTGGATAGGGATAGGTAAAAAAAAATTCCCTCCGTGCCAATGGGTGCCTCCCCAGTGGGTTGGCAGTACGCAAAGGTCACACAGAGTGTATCCCGCGTTTGCTGTGCAAAGACCCAGAACGCCCACTGATCGCCCCACTTCCGTTGGGTCATGGTGGTTTGGCTGTAGAGCAGCGGCGCACCGGCGGCAAGGACGAAAATGACCCCAAATAGGCAGGGAAGAAGCAGCCGTCGCCCAATACCTCCCTGTCGGGTGAATTTTTTTGCGGGTGGCGTTTCTACAATTGTCGGATCCTCACCTGCTAGGGAAACAGGCTCAGGAAGTGGGGCGGGGGGCAGGGTTAGCAAGCGCCGTCCGCCGATAAAAACCACACTGAGCGCTGCTGTGATCAACACACCAAGAACAACTCGTGGATTTTTAGTAGAGGTATCTGATGTGGGATGATTCTGCGGTGGCGTCATGGATCGTAAACGATGTGTCTGATAGCGTCGCCCCATGAGTATAGCAAATATTCCTCCAGAGACGTGTGCCTTGCTATAAAGTGGGTACAATCGGACACCATTCATTTGGCATTGTCGTGTTCATTGGGGAATCATTGTTCTATGGGAATTTTAACGCTTGCAACGGGCGATCCAGCCGCACTCAGGCTGCTGAAAGCCGCTCTCGCCGCCCGCTATGGTGTGCGCCCACTTGCTTTCGACGGACTCCGCCTTCTCTTAACAACGCAGCGGAGGCTTTGGGGGCTGCCCGTTTCTGTCTCTGTTGAAACGGCATTTCAGGGGGTGGATCATTGGCTGTGGATGGAGTCGGCACGTTTTTTGGGATTTCTACCCTTTGGCGGGCGAGCCGAATCATATGATGGCGCAGCCTGTTATGTGATGAGACGTGGGGTGGTAACCAGCAGCAGTGAGCCGCCCCTGATGGAAATCACCAGCCGCCGTTTATGGGCGCTGCGGGCGGTGCTGTTGACTCCCCTCAGCGAGGAAGGCATCACGCTCAAAAGCACCGGTGAGCGTGCCTTTCGTGCCTATTCTAGTCAATCCCCAGAAACCGCTGTCACCGTCACGCTCAACGAAGATAACACCCTTCAACGGGTGGAGACGCCTCTCGTTTTTCCTACACAAGCAGAAGGGTCGGGAAGTGCTGTTTTAGGGACGCCACTCACCTACGTGATTCGTTTAGAAGGACCCTTGCAAACCTTGAGTAATGTCGTCTTACCAACCAATCTCGTCATTGGGTGGGGCAACCAACCCGATGAAACCCACACCCGTTATACAATCGCAGCGATGGAGGCGAACCCCATCATCCCAGAGAATGCCTTTACCTTAGGGTCGCAGCTTGTCCCGCTCTCCGCCCCCAAAAGGCGGTAGTGCGATCACTGGGCATTCGCCCCTACAGCGTCCGCCCACTCTCGATAATCAGGACATAGCCGGGAATAAGACCAACGTTTACGGTGGTTTCATGGGCAATGTCCATCCCCACATCGTTCTGGACGCCCCACAATCCGGGGACACGTTGAATTTCCCCCCGCAAGATCACTCGCCCGCCTTGCTGATGCCCCATATCGGTATTGGCGATCACGCTGAGGATGGGCTGTCCCGGGTAGTTTTTCTGGCGGCTAAAGACAAGAATTGCCGGATTTTCGCTCGCCCCAACCCGAATCGTCTTTGGGTCGGGATCGCTGAGCAGATCGACATAGCGCCGGCGAATATCCAACGCCTGACGGATAGAGCGGACGTAGTTTGTCGCCCGCGTCCAATCCATGCGGCGGGCGCTGAACAAGGGGAGTGTTTCCGGCGGGTAGGCGGCGGCGTATTCCGCCGAAAACCCCAATCCCGTGTTCATAGGAAACGTCTCGCCTAATTCAAAGCCGCTGAGGATGAACACAACACCGGGGAGCATCACCGAGAGCGCCAGCGTGTAATGGGCATAGGCAACCCCGCCAAAACGGGCGAAACTGCGCGGTGTATTGTGATTTTCCGAGGCGGCAAAACACGCTACAGGGTATGCCGCTCGGCTAATTTCCTCCACATAATTGCGCACGCTGAAGCCTTCGTGCATCCCCAACAGCCAATAGCCCACAACGGCGTTATAGCCTTCGGCACGACTGGTGGCGCTTGGCGTGAAGTTCTCATCCCAAAAGGCAAAATCGGGATTAATGCCCCGTGCCTCGGCAACAATCCGCTCCTTAAGCGGCATGGGCAGGGCGTGACCCATATCGATCAAAACGCCATCAATGCCGAATCGCCGTTGATAGTGGGGGATTACGCCGGCAATGGCATCCCACAGATCGTGGATGCGGTGATCGTGACCGTGTTCGTTGTTTGTCAGGCGGGTGTCGTACATGCGCAGCGTGTTATACGCCATGTAATTGAAATCAGGATGATCGTAGAGCCGTAGGTAGGTGACATCCGACCAAGGGGGTTGGCTGTCGTTGGGGGGGAAATCGGCAAATGCGCCGGGGATGCGCACCCGTGTGCCATCCTCCAAAACGCCAATCCAACGCCCCCCCTCTAAATAGACACGATCTGGGGCGGGGGAAGCGGTGTACATCTCGCGATAGAGCGCGTCGGGGGCGGGGAGGTCATTGAAATCGCCCTGCCCTACCTTCCAATGAATGATCCCTAATGCCTCATTGGTAAAGCGGGGCTGTCCAAAGGTGCGCAGCATATCCGTGCGCCCCGTATGGGCAGTTCGATCCCGAATGTCGGCGCGAATCCAATAGAACCAGTGGGGGTGGTCGCGCACCCAATCTGAATCCTTCGAGGCGGTGCGGAGGACAAACTCCATGACGACACGCATCCCTAAGCGGTGTGCCGCCTCTACAAATGCCTCAAAAAGATCATCAGCGCTCATATCAAGGGCGGGATCGACCAGTTCGGGGTCGATCTCATAGGGGTTACGGATGGCGTAAGGCGAGCCGAGATTGCCCTTGCGTCCATCTTGCCCAATGGTTGTAATAGGCAAGAGATGAACGGTATTGAAGCCCATGTAGTTCAAAAAGGGTAGGATAGCGATGCACTTCAGAAGTGTCCCTGTCTCCCGCCAGCCGTCGGGGTTCACCCCTAGCTGCAACTGGTCATCGTCGTTGTGATCGAAGGCTGTTGTATAGCGCGGAAAAAGGTTGTAAACCAGCGCCCGCCGCGTCCATTCCCCACCCCATCCCTCAAGGAGGGGGGTAGGTGGGTGGTCGAGGATCGCCTGAAGGCGCGATTGGTAAAATGTATAAGGATCAACCAACACGGCGTCTGTCGTCGTGAAATCAACCCACAAACCGGGAACATAGTAAGGGACATCAACCCGCCGCCGCATGACGGCAAGCTGATGAATGATGGTTTGAAGTTTGGACATTCAAGATCGCTTTGGATTCAACAAAGGGCAGAAAGGGACAACGCATCACGCCGCTAAAATACCCTAGAAGCGCAGCAGTCCCCGTAAGAGATCGAAGAACACCCCAGGCGTGGGAGTGATCGTCGCGGCGGCAGGTTCGCGGATCAATTGGAGGATGCTCCCCCCCGCCACCAACACCGCCACGGCGACAGCGGCAAAATAAAGGAAGGTGATGATGTTCAGCACCCACCCCACTGCAATGAAATAGCCGTCGCGCTGGAGGATGCCCGCCCCCAAGAGCAGTAACCCCCAACCGGGCAGAAAGTTCGAGAGCGGCAAAACGGGCAAAGGGAGAATCAACAACACCCCACCGGCAAACAACATCAACCCATTCAGGCGATTGACCGCCGACGAGCCAGACAAACCCAAAAGGCGCGGGCGAATCAGCCCTTCAATGCGGTGGATCAATGCCGCGCCGCGCTTTAAGACAGGGATCAGTTGCTCCCGTTTTACCGCCCGTTTCATCAGAAAGGCGGGCAGCCAGGGGACGCGATTCAGGATAATCCCAACGCTGATCAGCATGATGATCGCCCCAAAGACGGTGCTGATGCCGGGGAGCGGGAGCGGCGTGAGGAAGGGAATCGTCAGAATCATGATGAACAGAATCAAGCCCTGTTCGCCAACAAGGGCGAGAAGCTGCCGAACGGTGATCTCCCCTTCGCCCTCGGAAACCTCTGTGGCAATCGATTCAAGCGTTGCCGAGAGGCTCATTTTTGTATCTTGGAATTGAACAGACATACCCTGTACTTTCTGGTGATTGTTTCTTGTGGCGCGGGTGCGCAGGCAAACGGGGAAGAAGTATATCCCCTGATGCCCGTTCAAACAAACTAGATGTTACGCAGTTGCCCTCATCCCCCTGCGACCCGCCTTCGGCGTGTACCCGCTCTCCCACCGGGAGAAGGGGGAATCCATTTTTTGAGGGGTAAGCCCTCTCAAACGTCCCCTTTCGATGAATACAGGGTAAACACGTTCAACTGTGTAAGTCCTACAAACGCCAAAGACGAACAGCACTCATTGCGGGGAATAATCCCTATTCCTTTTCGTATACACCCTCCAGTGAGCATACCTATCAGGGGAGAAGAAGTTTGGGGTTCACGAACACTGCGGATTCAGGTAGGATAGCTCATCAAACTCCAGAGGCACATGAACCCAGTCAGCCTCATGCGCCGCAAATGCCTTAGCGAAAGTGAGTGTTGTCATGAATGGTCACGATCTCCTCACGCTTGGCTTTCCAGAGGGAAAGATTATTGGTCTGGCGCTGCGGGCGGTGAGCAAAGCAGCAGAGGACGGCACTCCTGAGATGGACATTCGGCGCACGCTAGAGGCACTCCTCAATGATCCCACGTCCTATGGTGATGATCCCCTATATGGCGAGGTAGCCCGCTTGCTGATCGATTACATGACGCCCTCGGCACAACCCAACTTGCAAACCTATGCCCCCTACGCCATTTGGGGGAAACAAGGGATCGATCCGGGGGCGATCACCCAGATGGAACGTGCTGTGCGCTTACCCATCTCGGTGCGGGGGGCGCTGATGCCCGATGCCCACGTAGGCTATGGATTGCCTGTCGGCGGTGTGCTGGCGACACACAATGCGGTGATTCCCTACGCAGTGGGCGTTGATATTGCCTGTCGAATGCGCCTGACGATTTTTGACACGACACCCCATATCATGGAGCAGAAACGCGACAAATTTCGCAAACTGCTGGAGACCCTCACCTGTTTTGGAACGGGGCAGACATGGGACACACCGCGTCACCACCCCGTGATGGACGATCCCGTATGGCGCGAACACTCCCTTATCGGGCGCTTTAAGGACACCGCCTGGAAGCAGCTTGGGACAAGCGGTTCGGGAAACCATTTTGTGGAGTTTGGCAGCCTCTCGGTGAACGAACCGTTTGCCCTTCCCTCAGGGCAAGAACTCGCCACAGGGAAGTACCTTGCCCTGCTCAGCCATAGCGGAAGCCGCCGTTTGGGGTTCGAGATTGCCAACCATTACACCGAAATTGCCATGAACAAATGGGCGTCGCTGCCGAAGGATTACCAACACCTTGCATGGCTAGATTTAAACTCAGGCGCGGGAGAGGAATATTGGGTGGCGATGGAACTTGCCGGGCGCTATGCCAGCGCCAACCACGCGATCATCCATGAGCAGATTATCGATGCCCTTCGGTTTGACGTGTTGGGGGGGGTTGAAAATCACCATAACTTTGCATGGAAGGAAATTATTGAAGGGCAGACGTTGATTGTCCACCGCAAAGGGGCAACACCCGCTGGTGAGGGCTTTCTCGGCGTGATTCCAGGGAGCATGATTGCCCCCGGCTATGTCGTGCGGGGGCGGGGGAAGGCAGAGTCGCTCTTTAGCGCGGCGCACGGAGCGGGGCGAAAAATGAGCCGTCGTGAGGCATTCGGGCGCTTTGATTGGGATGCCCTCAAGCGGAACTTGAAGCGGCAGAATGTCGAACTGCTTTCGGCGGGGTTGGATGAAGCCCCCGGCGCATACAAAGACATTGAACAGGTCATGGCGGCACAGGCAGATCTTGTAACAACGCTTGCCGAGTTCCAGCCGCGCATGGTCAAGATGGATGGTTCAACGGGGAAAAACTACGCCCCAGAAGATTAATCCTTCGTTGCCGTGTAATTGGTTGGAGGGGGTGAGGAATTACCCCCCCGAAAGCCCGCCATCGACACAGACCGCCTGCCCGGTGATGAACGATGCCGCCTCAGAGAGCAAAAAAATCCCCATCGCTGCCGCTTCGTCAGGCGTCCCAAGCCGTTGCATCGGGTTTGTGGGCGTACTTTCTGCCCCGTCTTCTTCAATCTCTGCCACACAGAGCGCATTCACTCTCACCTTCAGGGGCGCAAGCTCCCCCGCTGCCTGACGGGTGAGGGCAATCAGTCCGGCTTTGCTGGCGACATACGCCGCCTGATTGGGGCGTGTACGCGCTAACCCATAGACGCTGGCAAGGTTTAAAATTGCCCCGCCGCCTTCTTCTGCCATCACCCGCCCGGCAAGCTGCATCCCATAAAAGGCGGCGGTCAGGTTGACCTCTAGGATACGCCGCCAATCGTAATCGTCCAGTTTTAGAAACGAGGATGCCCGCAGCACACCTGCCGCGTTGACAAATAGATGAAGGTGCGTAAAGGAATCGCGCATCGTTTCGATAAATCCCGCCATTTGGAATTTATTTGATATATCTGCCGCCCAGGGGAGCGCCCGCCCGCCGGCGTTCGTGATCGTCTCGGCAAGGGCATCGGCGCGATCTGGATTAATGTCGTTGACGCCCACCGCCGCACCCGCTGCGGCAAGGCGGAGCGCCAGCGCTCGCCCCACCCCTTCCCCCGCTCCGGTAACGAGAGCAACCTTCCCTTTTAGGTCGAAGGTGACGCCCGAAAACCCCGATGAGTATTTTGTGTGTGCCAATTTTGTCACAAACCTTGCCTTTTAATTGTTAGGATTGGTAAACTAGTTATGAACTGTTTCCCACCTCGTCAGATTAGGATGTGTAATGGTGTCGAAGATGACCTCAGCAAAAACGTCCCTTAAATGCCCTGACTGCGCACATGAAAATATGCCGGGGGCGTTAATCTGTGCGAAGTGTTTTGCTTTGCTGGTAAGCGGAGTCCCTGCCGAAACATCAACCTTTATTCGCACCGGAAAAACAAAAGACCTTCCCGCACAACCGCCCGGCATTGCCACAGGCTCGTTATCCGCGCCCCAGCATCCGAATGCTGTTTCTTTGTACATCGCCAATACAAGCACACCGCTTGTGTTGTATATCCCCGATCAGGTCGTCTTGGGGCGTTATACAGCAAACCAGAACTCATCCATGCCCCTTGCCGATCTGACGCCGTACAAAGCCTATGGCTATGGGGTCTCGCGCCAGCACGCCCTTTTAAAACGAACGGGGAAGGGCTTGTGTGTGGAAGATTTGGCAAGTGCGAACGGCACATTTTTGAATGGGACGCGCCTGCCTCCCAACGCGCCGACGCTCATCCATAAAGGGGATCGTCTGACATTGGGACAATTGGAGATGGAAATCTACCTTTCAGAGGGGTAATCCCCTTTGTGTTGTTCTTGGCGAATTGCCTTTACACACCTTAGCCGGGCGGCACAAGATTAACCACCGTCACCCCATCGCCGCCTTCTTTTTCTTCTCCCCGTGTGTATTTGCTCACCAGCGGATGGGCATGCAGTACGTCACGAATTGCCTTGCGGAGCGCCCCCGTCCCTTTCCCATGAATGATCCGCACAAAGGGCAAGCCCGCCATGTATGCGGCGTCAAGGTAGCCATCGACCTTCTCTAGGGCATCTTCCACCCGTGCTCCCCGTAGATCAAGCTCTAGTCCGGGGGACGCTCCGCGCTCGGAGCGGTTTTCCCGCGCCTTTTCTTTCCGTTCGCTCTCACCCCGCCGCTCTACTTCGTCCAGTTTTGCCCGCACGCGCAAGCGCCCTACTGCTACCTCAATGTCTGACGCCGTGACTTCCGTCACCTCGCCCTCTGCCTTCAGAGGCAGCACCCACACGCGCTCACCCAGACGGTACTTTGGCGCATCATCTTCGGGAAGGCGCAGATCAAGCGTTTCTGGCGCGGGGAGAAGATCAATCGATGGTTTTAGGTTGAACGCCGATTCCTCCAAGCGTTTGATCGCCTCAATCGGCTGAGCGGCGGTCTGCAACTTCTGGCGCATCCCGCGAATTTCCTTGCGCAGATCCTCCAATTCCCGATCCGCAATGCGGCGGGCAGTGGCAAGCGTATCGCGCTGCTCGCGTTCCACCTCGTCTAGCCGCTGGCGCAGTTCGCGGACAAGCCCATCAGCTTTCTCTTGTTGGGCAACAGCCGCATTGCGGGCGTTGCGCGTTTCCTCACGGGTGCGTTGCAGTTCGTCCAGCAGATCGTCCGCAATCAGGTCTTCCGTCCCTACCATCGCCCGCGCCCGCTCAATAATTGCCTCTGGCAAGCCGATCCGTTTGGCAATGGCAAGGGCATTCGAGCGTCCCGGTATTCCAACAACGAGACGGTACGTTGGACGCAGCGTTTGAACATCAAATTCAACAGAGGCGTTGCGAACTCCCTTGTAGGATTGGCTGAAGATTTTCAGTTCGGGGTGATGCGTCGTCACCAGCGTCGTCACACCCCGTTCGAGGAGGTCAATCAGGATCGCCCGCGCCAACGCCGACCCTTCTGCTGGGTCTGTTCCCGCCCCCAGTTCGTCCAAGATTACCAGAGAACGCCGTGATGCCTCATTCAGAATATGGATAATATTCGTCATGTGCGAACTAAAGGTGGAGAGGGATTGCTCAATGCTTTGTTCGTCGCCAATATCGGCGTAAATGGCGTCAAAAACGGAGAGTTCCGCCCCGTCGTTGGCGGGGATGTGCAGCCCACATTGTGCCATAAGGATGAGCAGCCCCGTCGTTTTCAGGGCGACGGTCTTTCCGCCTGTGTTGGGTCCGGTAATCACCAGCGCATAGGTTTGGGGGTCAAGAGCGAGGTCAAGGGGGACGACAGTGCGGGGGTTCAAGAGTGGGTGTCGCGCCCCCTCAAGACGGATGGTGCCGCCCGGATGTTTATCGTCGTGGGTGATTTCGGTGATGTCGCGGAAGTCTACCAAACGGGGGGCGGTTGCTTTCAGGCTGAGCGCGTAGCGGGCTTTGGCGAAGATCATGTCGAGTTCTGCCAAGCCTTCAACGGTGGCGATGATGTACTCCACCTCCCCTGCCACAATCTCCGAAATATCCCGTAAAATCCGCCGAATTTCGTCTTCCTCGGCAAGCTCTAGTTCGCGAACGGCGTTGTTTAATTCCACCGTTGCCAACGGCTCAATAAAGAGAGTTGCCCCGCTGGAGGAGCTATCATGGACGATGCCGGGAATACGCCCCTTAAACTCCGCCCGCAAGGGGACGACATAACGCCCGTTGCGTTGGGTGACAAGCTGCTCTTGAAGGTATTTCGCATTATTGGAATTCGTGATCAGGCTGTTCAGTTTCGCTTGGAGGCGTTCGGAGGCGATGCGCATGTCCCGACGAATCAGCGCCAGTTTGGGCGAGGCACTGTCATAGATGCTGCCGTTGTCATCAATGGCGCGGCTGATCTCACCCTGTAAGCCGGCGCATTCTTCCAAGCGTTCGGCAATGCCCCCCAACGCCGAAAATTGGTGGCGCAGCCGCCCTAGTGTCCGTTTTAGGGTCGTGGCGCGGCGGAGCGTCCCGCGAATGTCAAGGAGCATCTGCGGCTCAAGGACAATCCCGCGTGTGGCTTGAACGGCTGCCTCACGGACATCCCGCGCCCCGCCTAGCGTAATGTCCGATTTCGCTTCAAGGAGCGTGCGTGCCTCTGTTGTCTGCTGCTGCCAATCACGCACCTCCCGAATATCCGCCGAGGGGCGCAAGGCGCGGATCAGTTCAGCGCCCGCAGAAAAGCTGCTATGGGCGGCGAGTTGGTCTAAGATTTTCGGCAGTTCCAAGACATGCGCCGATTTTTCGTCCATCATCAACCCTGTGACTGTCACCACGTTGACCCTTTGTGACCCCTAAAAACCTTTTCAGAATTCGCTCAGTATTCCAGAGGAACGAAGGCTTGGCAAGGGGGAATATCTTTTCACAAGACATTTTCATAAAAAGAGAGTGTAGCGCAGAGCGCGTAAAAGGGGACAGATAGACTTGAAGGATACAGCAGCAGCCAGTCATATAGCTACCTATTAAGTTACATACAGACCATCCCCCCTACTTAGCCCTTTCCGCCCACTTAGCTCACCATCCTGCCGCATCTGTACGCTGCTACCATGCCCACAGGTCATCTCCCATTCAAATGCTCTTTTTACCCACCTATGCCCCCTCGCTCAATCCCCTTGAAAAACTCTGCGCCGGCTTCGCCAAACCGTGCTTCACCTGCATCGGTTAGCTGAGGCTTGGTCGGAACTCAAGCAGCGTCTCCTAGACTTTATGTCCCAAGTTCAAACCGGTTCGCCTGATCTGCTTCGTTATGTCGGTTTATTGCCTTACTAACTCACCTTACGCAGTTGGGTTTGTTCACCCCGTATTCGTCGAAAGGGGCAGTTTGAGGGGGGCTTCCCCCTCAAAAAAGTGCATTCCCCTCTCCCGCCACGCGAGAGAGGGGGTTAGGGGGTGAGGGTCTGTGCGTAAGGTGAGTTACTAATTTGTTAAAGAGCTTTAGCGGCGGGATCATGCGTTATTCCGCGTTTTCCTTGTGTTGGTACTTAGTGGCATAGGGCGCACAATAACGATAAATCAGTGCGCCCCAACAATGCCCATGCACGCTGCCCCTCGCCTCTTGCAAGCGAGGGAGTAGGTTACTTGTCGTTCAGCGCCACAACGCCCGGAAGCGCCTGCCCTTCTAGCAGTTCCAAACTTGCCCCCCCGCCCGTTGAGATGTGCGTGAGCATGTCCTCTAACCCTGCCTGACTGACCGCCGCCGCCGAATCCCCCCCGCCGATGATCGTCAGCGCCCCGCGTGGGGTCAGCCCCGCCAAGACTTGCGCAATACTGTTCGTCCCATGCGCAAAACTCGGCATCTCGAAAACGCCCATCGGTCCGTTCCAGACAATTGTCTTGGCATCGACAAGGATGGTGATGAATTTGGCGACAGACTTCGGTCCAATATCGAGGATTTGCCAGCCCTCTGGCACATCAGCGCTGGTGGGGGCGATTTTCGTCTGCGCGTCGTTTTTGAAGGCATCGGCGATCACCGCGTCTACGGGCAGAACGAGCTTTCCGCCAGCTTTGGCAAGCAGCCCCTTTGCCGTCTCCACTGCCTCTGCCTCAACGAGTGATTTTCCCATCGCCCGCCCTTGCGCAGCGAAAAAGGTGTTCGCCATCCCGCCCCCAATGAGGACGTGATCGGCTTTGCTCAGCAGCGCCTCGATCACCTTGATTTTGTCGGAAACCTTCGCCCCGCCGAGGATCGCCACAAGGGGGCGCTTCGGGTTTTCCAGCGCTGTTGCCAGATAATCTAGTTCCTTTTCCATCAGCAGACCGGCAACAGCGGGGAGCAGCTTCGCCACCGCCTCCGTAGAGCTATGCGCCCGATGCGCCGACCCAAAGGCATCGTTCACAAAGATATCCCCATAACGGGCAAATTTCTTCGCCAACTCAGGATCATTTTTCGTTTCGCCGGGGAAAAAGCGGGTGTTCTCTAGCAGAATCACGCTGCCCTCGGCGGCATTATCCGCCTGCTTGTAGCTCGTTTCGGCAAAGGGGTCTTCAAGGAATACCACCGCTTGCTGAAGTAATTTCTGGAGCGCCTGCGCCACCGGACGCATGGAGAATTTTGGATCGGGGACGCCATCTTTCGGGCGTCCGAGGTGGCTCATCAGAACGACAGAACGGGGATTCTGCGCCAGGATTGCCTTCAGTGTCGGAAGGGCAGCGGTGATGCGCGTATCGTCGGTGATCTTCCCATCTTCCAGCGGGACGTTGAAATCAACCCGCACAAGGACGCGCTTTCCACCGAGGGCAAGATCGCGAATTGTTTTTTTATTCATAGGGTATGACCTTTCATCAGGGGTAGAGGGGCAAAACGACTCTCAAAACGCCACCCCCTTTGCCGCACTAGGGGGAAAGGGGGTGGGAGGGTTGGGGCTGCGCTCTGCCTATCGCGGCTTAGAGCATCTTCCCCATCAAAATCATCAGATCGGCGCAGCGCACCGAATAGCCCCATTCGTTGTCATACCAGGTCATGACCTTGATCATCGTCTCGCTCATCACTTGGGTGAACTCGGCATCGACGATGCTGGAGTGGGGGTTGCCCTTGAAATCCACCGAGACCATCGGATCATCGGCAACGGCAAGAATGCCCTTCATCGGACCCGCCGCTGCCTCGCGGAAGGCGGCGATCAGTTCGTCCTTCTTCACCGGCTTTTCCACCTCTGCCACAAAGTCTACAAGGGAGACGGTCGGCGTCGGAACGCGCAGGGCGATTCCATCAAATTTCCCCTTCAATTCGGGGATGACCAGAGAGATCGCTTTTGCCGCACCGGTGCTGGTGGGGATGATGCTCAGCGCGGCGGAACGGGCGCGGCGCAAATCCTTATGAGGCAGGTCAAGGATTTTCTGATCGTTTGTATAGCTGTGAACTGTCGTCATGAGGGCGCGTTTGATCGTGTATTTGTCGTTCACGATCTTGGCGGCGGGGGCAAGGCAGTTTGTCGTACAGGAAGCGTTGGAGACGATGTGATGCTTTGCCGAGTCGTATTTGTCATGGTTCACACCCATGACAATGGTGATGTCCTCACCCTTTGCCGGAGCGCTGATGATCACCTTCTTTGCCCCGCCCGCAAGGTGCGCCTTTGCCTTGTCGCCGTCGGTGAAAATGCCCGTGCTTTCAAGGACAATATCGACGCCGATGTCTCCCCATGGAATTTTCGCCGGGTCTTTTTCGGCATAGGCACGGATTTCATCACCATCGACAATGAGTGATTTCTCGGTTGCCTCGATGCTGCCTGGGTAAATCCCATAGCTGGAGTCGTAGCGGAACAGATGCGCCATCGTGGGGAGGTCACCGAGGTCGTTAAAGGCAACCACATCCACCTCTTTCCCATACTTATCGCGGATTGCCCGCAACACCTGACGCCCAATGCGTCCAAAGCCGTTAATGCCTACACGAATCGCCATGATAAGAAACTCCTGATTACAGGTAGATCGGACACACCGTTAGGTTAGAACAATTGGTAGATGAATGGAGACATGGCGCTGCCGCTTGTCACGCCCAAAAGAAGAAGCCCAATGATGAGGAAAACCGGCATAAACCCCGGAAAGAGCAAGAGCAATAAAAACAAAAGCCATGTTGCCATTGTGTACCATCCTTGTTTAACGGAAGCGAGTATACCACGACGCCATTTAGAAGGGATGGCGATCTTACGCCCCTTTCCGTGACATTCCTCACCTGCGCCCTTAAACCTGCCGACACAGCGTGCCAGAATCAATGGGTTCGTTTTTTTGCCCAAAGACGGCAGAACGGCGGGATTAAGGGTATGCTTACCTCCACAGACAACGGTGTACCGCGTACCCTGCTATCCTAAAGTATCGTCACAGGTTCGCCACTATGCACGGTTTTCCTTTTGCCCTTCTCGGTTTTGCCTTCGGCGTGCTGCTCAATGTGCTGGCGGATTATCTGGCGGCACGGCGACACTATCAGACCGCCAAAAACAGCCCCTTCAGCACGCTGAAACCCACCCCGCCGCACCTCCGCCCCCGTTGGGATGACGGGCACACCGCCCCTCTCTATGCATGGTCGGAAGTTGTCGGCGCTCTGCGGGGGAAAACCCCCTTTCATCCCCCGCGCCATGTGCGTCGCCTTGCGGTGGAAGTGGGCATGGCGGCGCTCTGGTGGGGGCTGGCGGTGGGCTATGGTGAGCGCCCTTTCTTCCCTTTTTACCTCCTCTACAGCGCTGTTTTTGTCCTCTGCGTGGTCAGCGATATTGAACAGCGTTGGCTCTATGACGAGGGGCTGATGGTGGGGGCGCTTGCGGCTGTGATCGAGGCGCTCTTTGTCCAGCGGCTGCCCTTTCAAGAGATGCTTGGGGGTGGAATTCTCGCCGCGTTGGTCGCCTATGCTGTCTATCTCGGCGGCATTCTCTTTGGGGTCGTCTTAGGGCGGCGCGGAAACGCCGTCGGGCGGACGATTTTCGGCTTTGGCGATGTGAAACTGGCGGCGGTGGGCGGGCTGCTTTTAGGGACGAATGCCTTTGGCATGGCGCTTCTGCTGGCAGGGATAAGCGCTGGCATGGCGGCGCTGGCGGTGATCATCCGCCGCTGGTTGAGCAAACGAAAGGGGCGGCGCTTCAGCGCCATTCCCTATGCGCCCCATTTGGTGCTAGGCATTGCCCTCGTCTTGTACATGCCCGATCTCGCCCTAACCATCTTATGGACGATTGTTTCGCTGGTGTGAGCGCAGCAAAGGCATAACACCCCGCTGACCATGAAAGGAATGAATGACTGATGTCCCAAACAAGACCCCCCTCGGCGGCAGCCCCTCTGAAGGTGATACAGGTTGGTATTGGCAACATGGGAGATGTCTGGCTGCAAACAGTGCGGCAGTCAGCTAATGTGGTATTTTCAGGCTTTGTTGAGGTGAATTCGGCAATTGCTGAGCAGCAAGCCGCCCGCTATGACTTGGATCGATCCACCATCTTTGATTCACTGGACAAAGCGCTGGCAAACGTCGAGGCAGAGGCGATCATTGATGTTGCCCCGCCGCAGTTCCGCAAACCCATTGCCCTCACCGCCTTCGCCAAAGGGCTGCCCGTCTTGGCGGAAAAGCCCCTCGGCGAATCCTATGCGGATGCGTTGGCAATTGCCGAACAGTCCGCCGCCACAGGTCTGCTGCACCTCACTGCCCAGAACTACCGCTACAACGCCCAAGTTCAAACCATGAAACAGATTCTTGATTCTGGCGTGCTTGGGGCAATTGGCTTTATCACGGTGGATTATTACAAGGGTCCGCGTTTCGGCGGCTTTCGCGCTGAGATGCGCTACCCCTTGATCGTTGATATGGCGATCCACCACTTCGACATGATGCGTTACCTGATTGGCAAAGAGCCGCAGTCTGTCTATGGGCGCAGTTGGCGTCCGGCATGGGGCTGGAATCGCGGGGAGGATTCCGCCGCGCTCTCCTTTGCCTTTGCTGGCGGGGTGATCGTTTCCTACACCGGATCGTGGGCGTCCGAGGTGAAAACGACGCCATGGAACGGCAATTGGCGCATTGAGTGTGAACGGGGGGTACTCTCGCTAGAGGACGACACCGTGTTCATTGCCATGCGTCCGACGGGGGAAGGTCAGGAAGGTCAGCCCGCTAGCGAAAGGAAAGAAATCCCCTTGTTGGTGCTGCCTTACAGCGGACAGGGCTACCTTCTTCAGGAATTTTACGGGGCGATCCGGCATGGCAGCGCGGCGATCACCACTTGTCATGATAATGTGCGCTCATTGGCGATGGTGTTCCAGACGATTGCCTCCTTCGAGACCGGGCTGCCAGTGACCTTTTCGTGAATCATTGGGAGTCGAGCGGACACCCTCGCCACGCCTTTACGCCTTGCGCGAACGGGTGACCAACCATGAAAGCAAGCGCTGTCGCTGGCGACGGCGGCGCACCCGCTTGAGCAGTTCAAACAACGAGGCACGTCCGCCATACCGTTTTTTCAGCGCCTCCTCTTGGCGCATCAGCCAGACGTAAAAATCGGTAGGGGTATACGAGGGAAACAAGGTGCTTATATCGGTTTCCCCCATCAGTTGAAGGATCGGTTCGTACTGCATGTCATACCACGCGGCAACGGCATCCTGATAAGGGATTTCAACCTCGTCAATGCATTCCAACGCCTCCTGATAGGCGGCGATCTGGCAAAGAATTTCGAGGTAGCCGCCCGCCCGTGTCAATTCAACCTGCGCATCGGGGCGAAGGCGATCAAGATGCGTCGTTTCGAGGAAATCACGCCGTTCCCCCGCCACCAAAAGGGCGTCTATGTCAGACATCTCTTGAAGTTCGTCGGAAGATACAGGCAGGGTATCTATATACTCCCACACATAGGCTTCGATTGTCTCCGCCTTAAAATGATGGGCGACGGAAATTCGGTGGTTGCCATCTTTCACAAAGTACCACTCGCCCACCTTGTAGAGTTCAACGGGCGGCGCTCCCCCCCGTGTGAACGCCAAATTCAAAGCGGCAACCTGAATCCAGCGATCTCGGTTGAAATCACGCATGGGAAGAAAAGCGCGGTTAAAATCATGGTAGCGTCCAAAACTGCCCACAATCTTGTTTAGGGGGATGATCTGCACGCCGCGATAGACAGAATTCCTCAGGTGAAGGCGATCCACAACCTCTTGGAAGTTTAACAGGGGGTGGGTGCGTCCGAGGGTGAAAAACCGCGACCAAAACGCCTTCCACCGGGCGCTTTTCCATGCGCTGACAGCTTCAGGTGGGTAGGTACTCGACATCGTAGGGCGCTTCCTCTTGTAGACACCGAATTATACCGACAGGGTGAGATGTTAAGCAAGACGACCCACCCTTTAGAGAAACCCAAAAAGGCAGCTAGACACAATGTTCACCAACCTATCGAATACACCAGAAACGCCCCAAGCAGACGAGCAATCCGAACCCCCACCCCATCTCCGCCCACAAAACCGCTGGCGACGGCGCATCGGGCGGGTGGGCTGCGCCATCCTCTTGATCCCCTGGTTCGCCCTCATGCTGACCCCTTGCCTTGTTCTGACCTTGGCGTTCCAGCGCGAAATTACCCTGACCCACAGCGATCTCCCCCACCACGCCTTCCGTGTGTGGCTGATCCAAGAGCGCGACGCGCAGGGGTTGGCGGTGGTCACCTCGCGGCGGGTGGAGATCACCACGCCGGAGCCGCTGGCGTGCGTGGTCTACGATGTACGGTTTTTCCTCTGGGGTGGAGACGCCGAAAAAGCGGGCGCAAAGCCTGTCCATAGCTGCGAGTGTTTCACTCGCAGCGAATCAACATGGCGTTCCCGTTTGACGGGTGAAACGGCGTGCCGCGCTGCCGAATAGGGACGTAAAGGGGGCATCGTGCGACGCCCGTCCTTCTTGTAAGAAGGCTGGTTGCAATCCAACCAGTGAAGGTACTGCAATAATTGTAAAATAGTGCGAATCCCTATTTCTCGCAATCGAAAAGGAATCACAGCGCCCGTGACCACGACAACGAAACTCGTCCTTCGTTCGCGCCGGACACAGACGGCAGCGGCGCTCGGCTTGCTGACCGTCGCCGCCATTTGGGGGTCTACCTTCGTCGTCGTTAAGACGGCAACCTCGGCTTTTCCTGTCCTCGCCTTTCTGACCGTTCGCTTTGGAATCGCATCGTTGGCGCTGCTGCCGCTGGCGGTTGGGCGCGGGGCGCTCACCCGCCGCGAGGTGGCATGGGGCGTTGGGGCGGGCATCCTCTTTGCCGGGGGGTATGTCTTTCAGACCTTCGCCTTGCGCCTGAGCGATTCCGGGCGGGTGGGCTTCATCACCGGCTTGTATGTGATTCTCGTGCCGCTCTTGGCACTCCTGATTCACCGCTACCCACTGACGCGCCCGATCTTCTTCAGCGGCATCCTCGCGCTGCTAGGCATGGCAATCTTAGGGTACACACCGGGGAGCAACCTGCTTGGGGATGGGCTTGCCCTTGCCTGCGCTCTCAGCTTTGCCGGACAAATCCTCGTCGTGGAGCGCTTTCCGGTGGGGGTGATTGACACGCGGCGAAACGCCTTCTTTCAGGCGCTGACGGTGACCCTTGTGGCGAGTGGACTCATGCTCGCTTTGGTGGGGGGGAATAGCTGCGCCGAAGGGCTGTTTTGCGATCTGATCCGCCCCTTTGCCGAACCTTTCCCAACGCACCTGCCGCTGGACGTGTTGGCGGTTGCCGCCTACACGGGCGTTTTGGCAACGGCGCTGGCGTTGGGCGTCCAAGTCTGGGCGCAAAAATACCTTCCGCCCAGTGAAGCGGCGATCATTTTTGCCATGGAAGCGCCCTTTGCGGCGATTTTTGGGATACTCTTTTTGCGGGAGCGAATCACCCTTCCCGCCGTGATCGGCTGTGCGCTGATCTTCGCGGCGATGATCGTAGCGACGGCAAAAAAGAGGGCGTAGGAACGCCGGCACTCCGACTCATCTCACAAATACTTCTCTACCGCCCATCCCCCCTCGCGGACGATGGGAATAGCGTCTGGGGAAATGCCCGGTCTAAAGGTCAGCGCGTTTTTGCCCATCGCCGCATCAAAGACATCACCCATGACATCCGCCAGCGCCACCGGAATCCCTAGCGCATTCGCCACATCCAACGGGGAATGATCGTCCAAGCTGATCCCATCGGGGTGATCGAACATGATCCGAGGGAGGATGGCGATCTCACCAAGCGTTCCCGCCGTTTTGCACGCCAGCAGGTGAGCAATCACATCTTTGCCCATCAGCAGACCGGCAACAGTGATGCCCTTTCCCAACCCGGTGTTGACAACGCCTTCTACCGTCACTGTCAGCCCGCTTGCCTCGCTTAGTTCGACAGCGGCGCGTTCCAGCGTGGGGGCAAAAAGCGTCCCCGTGACGAGCGTCAGACGGCGCACCAGCGGAGCAAAAGTGGGAAGTTCCTCCGCCCGCACCACCGCCCATTCATCCAAGAACTGGCGCACCATGCCTAAGCCGTTTTCGTGCAGAGCGAGATCATCATAGCTTGATAGGGGCGGTACATCCCGCCCGGCAACGAGATACCATTCGTCGGTGGGGTAGACGAACCCGACGCCTATCTTCGCCCGACAGCGCCTCTGCCAGCGCTCGCAGGTGGCGAGGATCGCCTCGGCATGGGCGGCTTCGTTGGTTGTTAAGCCGTAGCGGTGAAACTTTGTCAAGCCAACGGGGACAACGCTGATGCTGCGCACCGTCGGGTACAGGGCGAAAAGGTCGTTGAGGCTTTGCTCCATGTGCGCCCCATCGTTGACGCCGGGCATGATCACAAGCTGCGTATGAATCTCAAAGCCGTGTTCCGCTAAACCCCGTAGTTGGGCGAGGATGTCGGGGGCGGTAGGGTTGCCCAGGCACTCCCGCCGGAGCGTCAGATCGGTGGCGTGGACGGAGACGTAGAGCGGGCTAAGGTGCTGTTCGATCAGGCGATCCCAATCGTGTGCGGAAAGATTCGTCAGCGTGACAAAATGCCCAAAGAGGAACGAATAGCGGTAATCATCATCTTTGATGTAAAGCGTCCGGCGCATCTTCGGACCCATTTGGAGGACAAAACAGAACTCGCAGAGGTTGTTACAGCGACGAATGTCAATATCAAAGGTAGGGTGATCAAATTCCAGCCCTAAGGGTTGGTTGTAGGCACGCTCCCCCGAAAGGGTGTGCAGCACTTCCCCCCGCCGGATGGTCAGTTCTAGCCATTCCTCCGCGCCGTAATACTGGACATCGATCACATCCTCACAGGGGTGACCGTTCAGGCTAAGCAGTTCATCGCCGGGCAGGACGCCCAAAGCGGCGGCGGCACTCTCTGGGATCACCGCCCGTATTTTACCGACGGGCGAGGCGGGAGATTTCGCTTGGGGGGTGGGCATAAGCGTTCGCGCTGTCTCTTTCCTAAATGGCTAGGGCGTTGCCGCTGGCGAGGGCGTCTCAGCGGATACGGGTGTTTCAACGGCGGGGGCATCAATGACGATGGCGGGGTCGTCGTAATCGAAAAACTCCATTGTCCACATGGTTGGTTCGGGGTATTGGTCAGTGACCGTTTCCGGTTGGATAAGTACCATCCGTTCGACCCGTTCAGTATCGACGCGAATGTAGATTGTCGCTATCGCGTCGCCCGTCCCCCGAATCAAGCCCGCCGTCACCGCCATAATCTCCGAGACGCTGGCAATCCCGCTCACTTTGTAGACCTGTACGCCAAAAAGGTCTTCCACGCCCTCTAGTTTCACCTCACGAAGGGAATTCAGCGCCCGTTTGATGCCATCCTCGCCGCGAATCAACTTATCGGCATTGAACCCGGGGGAGAAATCTTGGCGCAGCCAACGGTTGCCGGTCAGGACGATATGCTTGAAATACTGCTCGTCACCGATTGCCACAATGTCAATCTGCCCCGGTATGCCGCTGACTGCTGCGCTGACCTTTGCCCCCACTTTGTCAGGGGCGGTGTACCCGCCATCGGCAGAGACGAAGGAGATCAGTTTGGCATCGTCAATGAAGCCCGGTGCGCCGCTCAGTTGCAGCTTAAAATGGAGCGAGGCGACGCCCTGAATATCCATGGCGGCTTTATCCAAAAGGGTACGGGCGGTGGGTGCGACGGTGGGCGTGGCGGCGCTCCCCCCGCCGCCACAGGCAGTCAGCGCAAGAATCAAGCACAGGGCGATGATAAGCCGGCGGGAGGATTGGGAAAACGATGGAACATACATAGAGAGAATGACTCGCTAAGGTGGAATGGATGCACAACCTAGTATTACTTGCATAGCCATTATCGCATAAAACAGATAAGGGTGTAGTCCTTCCCCCATGGTGTGGCGCGTTGAGTGTCGCCTGATCTCAGCCCCGTCCTTTAGGGCGGGGCTGAGATCAGGGAAAGACGAAACCCATCGAGTGCGGCACGGGGGTTTGACATGCGCTCCCCCCCATAGGGACAACCCCTGGGGCGTCCGTTTACGCCCGCCGCACCCGCCCACACGACGGTAAACCATCGGGCTAGGATTAACCACCCCGCCCTAAAAGGCTTGTCCGATAAGGAAAAGAAGGTATTGCCGATGGACAATCCAAGCCAACGACGAAAGGATTGAACAATGGCTATGGCTACCTTCTTCACCGAATTATAGGTGTAGAGGTTATGCCGTTGCCTTCATCCCCCTCGCCCGCAGCATTTCTCCCCCTTTCCCCGTACACAGGGAAGGGGGAGAGTGTCCCTCTTTTTGTTTACGAGGTGGGGATTAGGGTTTTCAAGCCCCGAAGGAGTGGTTACTCCTAGCCCGCTGCTTTAGCGGCGGGCGCTCACGGGCGGCGATGGGCGCAATGCCTTGCGCCCCTACGGGAATTACACTGTCAACAGAACCTAGTTCTCGGACAAGCTTTTTAGCCCCCGTGTCTGAACCGCACCCTCTTCTTTGTTAGTCCCGTATTGGTGAGGATGCGTTAGACTTGGCGCATAGCTCAGGAAAGACCCCCAACGCACTCATGTTGGGAGGAACTCAGGAGGATGCATGAGAACGATCATGGTCGCCCCTTCAGTCCGGCGGTTTCAGCAGCGCATGGGGCGCTCGCTGATGCTGCTCCTTATTATCGTCATGATGGTCATACTGCCTCTGTTTATGAGCGACACACCAGGCAATGCGCAAGGCAGCCCACAGCCCGATCCCACGCTGCCGCCGACCTTCGGGACGCTGACACTTTATGGGGCGGGTGCGGAAGGGCTTGATCCCTTTTTCGTCAGCGTCTATGCCGGCGGGACGATCAATGTGAATGGCTTGGGCGAGAACTGCGATGGCTTTGTCTACCCACGCCCCACCTATGTGGTCGATTGGGTTCCGGGTACATCCGTCCACCTGCGGATGTTCATGTACAGCGATGGTAATCCCTTTCTGATGGTCTACACACCGGGCGGGGAATACATCTGCCAAGATGACGTGAATCCGCTCGTCCTTGATCCGCTGATCGATTTTGCAAATCCCCCCGCCGGACGGTATGTAATCTGGGTGGGGCTGTATGATCAACAGCAGGCGTTTCCGGGGTTACTGGTGCTTACCGAGACAGATTTGAACCCCGCCACCTTCGATTTTAAGGCACTCATCCGCCGTGAGCCGAACCCCGCCGCCGCCCCGGTTGATCGGCTGCCGAGGGAAACGCTGCTCAGCGGCGAAAAGGGCGTTTGGGGCGATGGTGAACTGAGCGCCGAAACCCCCCGCTACAGCGTCGAGAATGTTGAGGGCGGCGGTGATGTATATTACTTCAATCTCGATCTGAACAACCGCTTCTGCACAGGATTTGGAGCAGCAGCCCCGGCAATCACCTTCAGCTACAAAGGCACAGGCGAGACACCGCTCCGTGTCTTTTTTGAGGGCGACCTTGACGGCACGTTGATCGTCATTGCCGAAGATGGGCGCGTCCTCTGTAACGATGATGCCGAGAGTCGGCGCAATTACAACCCGATGGTGACGATTCCCTTTCCCAAAGAAGGGCGCTATGCAATCTTCATCGGCAGCTACGATCCGGTGCTGCGGGTGACGGGCAGGCTGACAGCACAAATTGGCACAGAGACAGGTCCCGCTGTTCTTGCCCCAGCAGAGCCAGACTAAGGAGGTCAGCAGATGAAACGCTCGTTTTTCATTGGGCTGGTGGCTGTGTGGGTGCTTGTGTTCACCCTGTTTGCCCACCCCCTTTCAATTGTTCAGGGGCAGACGCCTACCTATGGGACGTACATTGTCCAATCAGGGGAAACCCTTTATTCGATTGCCCTCAAATTTTGCACCACATGGTGGGAGTTGCAGCGGATCAACACGATGCTTGATCCGAATGCCGTTAGACCGGGGCTGATCATCATCGTCCCCTTGAACCTTTGCGGGGCAACGCCAACGCCGCGTCCACCCGACCCCAACCCGAATCCCAGCCCGAACCCGAACACAGGCATCTATGATCGCGGGGCGCAAAAATACGCCAATGGGACACTGGTGGGGAATGTCTACACTGTCCTCTGGGGGGATACACAGGGGGGGATTGCCCGCCGCTTTGGGATCACCCTTGCCCAATTGCAACAGGCGAACGGGATCACTCAGGGCATTCCGATCAAGCCGGGCAATCGCTTGATCATCCCCGGCATGGGAGGTGGGGCTGGTACACCGACACCAACACCTGTTATCGGCTGTGAGATCGCCGCGCTGCAACTGATCTATGCTTACGTACAGCCGAATTTCTCGGCGCAAATCTTCACCCCAATTGTGAGCGGGGCAAAAATTCGCCCCCTGACGCGACAGGGGAACTGGTTCGCCTTCTCTAAAGCGATCTACCAGACGGGCAGCACCGATCTGCTGTGGATTTATACCGCGCCCGGGTTGGTCACGTTTGCCGGAAATTGCAATTTCTAACGTCCGCATCCCTGTAGGGACGCCCCGTAGGGCGTCCGCCATGCCCCGCCGCTAAAGCAGCGGGCTGAGATCAGGGAAGGATGGTCGGTTTCAGCGTCCCTTTCGTCGTTTTGTCTACATGGCGGCGACGAAGGCTGGTGGCACGGCTTTGCAAGTCTTTGAAAAACTCGCTGTCGGTCACTTCCTGCACCTGTTTCGCCTTTTTGATCTCGTCAATCTCAATATTCAGTTCCATCACGCGCTGTTTCAACTGCTTCTCGCGGCTGACGACATCTTGCGCCATGCGGCGAAACAGCTTTGCCAGTTTGCCCAGTTCGTCTTGCCGTTTGGCGATGGAGGCAAGGTCAGCCGTTTGCAACTGCTCTCCGGTGAGCGTATCCGCGCCGAGTTTGGCGGCGATGTTCCCCAAGACGCCCACCGGCTGGATCACATAGCGCCGCAGTAGAAAATTAAAGACCAAAATGGCGGCAAGGAACGCTCCGGCAAAAATGACAATCACCCCCACGAATGATTGGAAGGCGGCGGCGTAGACCTCGCCCGCCGGGACGTAGATCATTTGCGCGGCGATGATCTCGTTCAACTGCCAACCAAAGCCGTTTTGATCGCCATAGCTGCGGATCAGACTGGATGGAGCAGCCGCTGGTGTGCTGTGACAAACAAGGCAGCTTTCCGCCGAGACGCGCAGGGGGCGGGCGATGTAGAAAAGCTGGTCGCCTTCGATGGGACGGAAGCCGGAAAGCTGGCGAAGGTCAGCCTCCGTGCGGAAGCGCTCAACAATCCCTCGTTCAAAGTCATCGACCAAATCGAGGGGGTTCGTCGGATTCAGGGTTGCCTCTTTGTAGAGGTAGGCACGGTAATCCTCGTCGCTGCGCACTTTCTCAAACACTGTGCGGGCAGAAAAGGCAGGGACGGTCTCGGCAATGAATGTTTCGCTGGATTCAAGGGTGCTTCTGAGTAGAGGCTGAATGTGCTGGCTGGTGTAGCTCCGAATGGCGCTCATCGTCTCCATCAGAAGAAGGCTGTTGGAGGTGACATCGCGCTCGGCTTTGGCGTTCAGCGTCCGCCACAAGACGATTCCGCCAGCAGCGATCCCAACCAGAAAGACAACGGAGAGAAATAAGGTGAATTTGTGTCCTAAGGCAAGGCGTGCAAACATTTACCCTCCCCGTTGTTCTTTCGCCAGTGCTGATGCCAACTGGGCGCAGATCAGTTCTAACATAACGATGCTCTCTTGCTTGATGCTCCCCGCTTCGGGGCGGAAGGCGATCAGGACGCCAAAACGGAGGGTCGTCCCGACGGGGATTGCCACTGCCGCCCCAAAGCGCCCCCGATCAATGAGGAAATGGCTAGGGCTATCCCCCGTGTTAATGATCTTGGGCTGACCGCTGCGTACCACCGACCCCAAAATATTCTCGTAATCGGTGCGGATGGGCATCATGCTGCTGATTTGCTGATCGCCTTCTTGGGCGGCAAGGGAGAGGGCGGGCGGATCGCCTGGGGTGATTGTGTAAAAAACAACGTAATCATAGCCCATGTCGCGGACAGCGGAGACGGCGGCTTGTTGTTTCCCTACGCTTTTGTTCGCCTTGCGCAATGCCTTAGCAAAGTCGCGGATGGGCGGCAGCGAATCGGCGCGGAGCGTGGCAAGGCTGCGTTCTTCCGCCATCCGTTTGATCTTTTTGATCAGTTCATCGTCTTTGAAGGGCGTCGTCGTCACATCGTCGGCGCGTCCGGGGGTGCCAAAATCAGCTTCCTCATCGACCAACAAAATGAGCAGGCGCGGGTGGGTGCTGCGCAGTTGCTTGATCCATTCATAAACATCGGTGTTGGGAATATTGTTATCAACGACGAACACATCAAGCGCTTTCTCACGGTCTGCCAATGCCGTTCGCGCTGCCTCTGCCGAGGTAACGATGGTCGTGCGGAATTTCGGCTCTTTGGCAAGCGTCTCACGGAATTTCACCAGCGAGGGCAAACGCACCGTCGCTAAGATGTGAATCGGCATGGAAGATGAATCGCTCATGGTCTTAGGCGTTATCCCAATAAGATGGTCGCAGAGGCAATTGTACGCCGATCCGAGAGGTTGGGCAAAACAGAGGCGAGGAAGGGTCTTGTTTTGAGGTGGGCGGTGGGGGCGCATGGATGCGCCCCTGGTTATCCTGACCAACACCTTATCCGCACGGGGTGAAGGTCACGCTTAAGAGTGGGGTATCTCGCCCTTGGCGGCTGCCTTCAACATGGGAATGACGAGCGCCTCTACCTCCTCCAGCGTACCGCTGACCTGCGCCCCTGCCGCTAGGGTATGCCCACCCCCGCCTAAGGACAGCGCCACCGCCGATGCCGCATAACCGGGTTTCGCCCGCAAGCTAATATCGCACACCCCATTCTTTTCCTCGGTGATCACACAGGCGAAACAGGCATCTTCCGCTTGCAAAAGGACACTCGCCAGCGCCCCATCGCTCCCATTCGCGCCCGTCTCCAGATCAATAGCACGGGGGATTGTCGTCCAGATGACGCCATCTTCCACCCGCATACGGGGGAGGACTTTCCCCCACAAGAGAATGACCGCCGTTGGGAGGCGATTCACCGTCTGCTGGACGGTTTTGGAAAGACTCGCGCCGTGCCTCATCAACTGCTGTGCTTTTTCGAGCGTCGTAGGGGTGGTACTGTTGGTACGGAAACAGAGCGTATCGGTGACTAACCCACACAACAAGCACTCCGCCGCTGGAAGGGAAACCGTCCAGCCGGCGAAGGCAGCCCAATCCATGACGATTTCCGTTGCAGAGGCAGCCACCGAATGCACTAAATTCGCCTCAGCAAAGAGGGTGTTTGTTTTGTGGTGATCGAGGTTGATCCAGGGCTTTTGCCATCCCCGTGCGGCAATGCCCACTTGCCCAATGCGCCGTTCGTCCGAGCAATCGGTGACGATCACCAGATCAACCTCGTCTTTGCTAACCCCATGCAGCGTGGGAAGGATGCTCTCTGTGCCGGGGAGGAAACTCAAGCCGCGTGGCGTCCCGCCATCCACGGCAATCGTCACTTGTTTACCTAGTCCCTCCAAGAGAAACGCCAACCCCCGCGCCGATCCAATGGCGTCGCCATCGGGGTTGATGTGGGTCAGAATAAGTATCCGCCCTGCCTCTTGAACAAGGGCGGTGGCACGTTCCCAATCCAATTGAATTAAGGATTGAACTACAGTGAGATCAGGCATTGTCAGAGTCGGTATCCTTTTCCGCGTCAGCCTCAGTTGTCATTGGCGAGTCTTCCGGCGGGGCGGGCGGAATCTCCAACTGGTCTAACACCCGCTCAATCTCCGCCGCCCGTTCAAGGCTTTCATCCCACACAAAACGCAGTTCAGGCGTCCGCCGAAGGTGAACTGCCTTCCCCACCTCCCGCCGTAGAAAGCCGTTGGCGCGGCGCAACCCGGCGAGAACGTCCTCGCGGCTGTCCTCATCACCGAGGGCGTTCACAAAAACTGTCGCGTACTCCAGTTCGCGGTCAAGGCGCACCTCGGTAACAGTAATGCCCTGAATGGCGGGGTCTTGCACCTCCATGAGCAGCAGGGTACTGAGGATTTCGCGGATGCGCTCTGCCATGCGTTCTTGTTTTAAGGTCGTCATGTTTCGTTTATACCTTTCCCTCGTGCTTCGCCGCCTCTACCGTTGCTGTCAGATGCCCATCACTCAGGTGAAGGGTAATCTGTGTCCCCGGTGGGGCGTCCTCAACGCGGCTGATCCGTCGCCCCTCGCGCAGGACGACAGCATAACCGCGTTTCAATAAATTATCGGGGTTTGCCAATTCCAACGCACGGCGTTCTTGCCCCAACTGGGTGCGCCGCCCCTCAAGGGCAGCCCGCATCGCCTTTGCCAACCTCGTCACGGCGTCATCCACGCGCTGACGGTGCGTGCGAATCGCGCCAGTGGGGGAGAGCAGCCGCAAGAGCCGCGTCGCCTCGCCCAAGCGTTCCTCGCGTTCGCTGAGCGTCCCTTCGACAAGCGCCCGCACCCGCGCCCGCCCCGCATCGAGCGATGCCCGCAGCACTGCCACATCGGGCGTGCTGAGTTCCGCCGCTGCCGAGGGTGTAGGCGCGTAGCGATCCGCCGTGCCATCGACCAACGTGCGGTCAATCTCATGCCCAACACCCGTCACAACAGGAGCGCGGGTTGTTCGCAGCAGACGGGCAAGCGCCTCGTTGTTGAAACACCACAAATCTTCCATGCTGCCGCCGCCGCGCACGAGCAAGATCACATCGACGCCCGCCCCATCCACACGGCGGATCGCCTCCATGATCTGCGGGGGGGCACTCTCCCCTTGCACCACCGTCGGGCTGAGGATGACCTCGCCCAACGGGTAGCGGCGGCGGAGGATGTTCAGCACATCTTGGAGCGCCGCGCCGGTGGGCGAGGTGACGATCCCAATCCGGCGTGGTAGGACAGGTATGGGGCGTTTGGTCTCTGGGGCGAAAAGCCCTTCCGTCTCCAATTTGTTCCAGAGCGCGACGAACTGCGTATGGAGGTCGCCCGCCGCTTCTAGCGGCTGAAAGCGATCACAGTAGAGTTGATACTGTCCTTGCGGTTCGTAAATGCTAATCCGCCCGTGCGCCCGTACCATATCGCCGTGTTTGGGGAGCGTCCCTTGTTTGGCGGCATCGCCCCTAAACATGACGCCGGCAAGCTGGCTGGAGTCATCCTTCAGCGTGAAATAGACATGCCCAGAACTATGCTTTTTAAAATTGGAAAGTTCGCCTTCGACCCAGATATTTTTCAAAGCAGGGACGGACTCAAACAGGCGCTTGAGGTAGGCGCTGAGAAGGGATACCGTATAAACGTCGTCGTCGTGCGAAGTGTCCATACGGACGATTATATCATCTCGGCACAAATACAGATGTTCGGATATACTGGAACGTTACTCATTGACTGTTAAAGGGCAAGAAAGGACTCGCCCATGCCCCCCAAAAGCCCCGCCAATCGAGGGAAACCACCCGTCTATGACGATGATTTGTTCTCCCATGCTGAGGACACGCCGAAACGCCCGCGTGTGCCGCTGGCGGATCGGATGCGCCCGAAAACCTTTGCCGAGTACGTTGGGCAGGGGCATATCATTGGCGAGGGTCGCTTGCTGCGGCGGGCGATTGAGGCGGATCAACTGACCTCGATCATTCTGTGGGGGGCGCCGGGGACGGGCAAGACGACGATTGCCAACATCATTGCCCACGAGACAAAAGCGACTTATGTAACGCTGAACGCCGTTTTGGACGGTATCAAGGAACTGCGGGATGTTGTAGAAGCAGCCGGGCGCCGTCCGCGCAACCAGCGAACGCTGTTGTTCATTGATGAGATTCACCGCTGGAACAAGGCGCAGCAGGATTCGCTGCTGCCCCATATTGAGGCGGGGACGATCACCCTTGTGGGGGCGACGACGGAAAACCCGTTCTATTCCCTTGTCAATCCGCTGATCAGCCGTTCGCGGGTGTTCAAATTAGAGCCGCTCAGCAGCGCCGACCTTCAGGCGGTGTTGGCGCGGGCGATCCGCGATCCTGAAAAGGGCTTTGGCGGTTTGCGCTTGGAGGTTCAGCCGGACGCGCTTGCCCACTGGGTGGATGTGGCGCACGGTGACGCCCGCAGCGCCCTGAACGCCCTTGAACTTGCCGTCCTCACCACGCCGCCCGACGCCGAGGGGGTGATCCACATTGATCAGGCGATTGCCGCCGAGAGCATCCAGCGGCGGGTCGTCCGCTATGATCGCGATCAGGATGAACATTACGACACGATCAGCGCCTTCATCAAATCCTTGCGCGGCTCTGACCCCGATGCGGCGCTCTACTGGCTGGCAAAGATGCTTCATGCGGGCGAAGACCCGCGCTTCCTCTTTCGGCGGATGCTGATTCTATGCAGCGAGGACATTGGTTTGGCAGACCCCAACGCCATTGTCGTGGTGAATTCCCTTGCCGAGGCGTTCGAGCGGGTGGGGATGCCGGAAGGGAATTATTTCCTTGCCCACGCCTGTTTGTACTGCGCCACCGCGCCGAAAAGCAACACGACAGGGGCGATCTTCAAGGCGTTGGCGCACATGGAGCAGGTTGGCTCAGCGCCCGTGCCGTCCCATCTCCGTGATTCAACGAGTAGCGCGGCACAAGCACGCCACGCGGGGCAGACGAGTCCCGCCGCCGCCTACAAGTCCCCCCACGATTACGAAGGAGCATGGGTGGCACAGCGTTATCTCCCAGAGGGGATGGCGGCGCCGGAATGGTATGTACCCAAAACGGAAGGCTATGAGGCGCAGCTTGCCGAACGGCTGAAAAAGCGCGGCGGGTGAGGGACGGTGTGCCGGACGAACCTCTACCCTTCGCGGGGAATCTCTCCGACAATGGGCAGCCCAAGCGCAGTTTCCGCTTCCCGCCGTCCGCGCAAACGCGGGTCGAGGTACTCGGCAAGGAAGGCTAAGCCCACCCCCGCCACAAAGCCGATCAGGACGCGCAAGAAGGGGGCAAGGCGGGCGGTCAGCGGCGTGGCAACGGGGACGACGATCACCGCATCAAGGGGGATGATTTGCGTCTCGGCAGCAGCCAGTTGAGGGAAGTACGCGCTCGCTTTTGTTTGCAGGGCGCGGATCGCCGCCGCCATGATCGTTTCCAGCGCTTTGGCGTCCGTCCACGTCAAGTAAACGCCCATGATGCTGCGCACAGCGTCGGAGGCAATAGCCCCCCGAATGGCGTCCGCCTCAATGAGCATTCCCCCCGTCGCCAGAATAGCACACACCTCACGGGCGAAGGAATCCGTCTTGACCCACGCCGCAAGGTTGATCACGGCGTATTCGGACGCCAGCCAGGGGATGTAACTTTGATCTTCAAAGGTTGCCCCCCGCTGTGGGGGCTGGCTGGCGCTGAAACGTACCCCCACCGTGTAGGAGGCAGCCGGACGCAGCGCAGCGGGCAAAGCCGGCAGCGCCAACAGGAAGGCAATCAGGGTGGGGAGGGCGATCAGCCACCACCAGCGCCGAACAACACGCCATAGGGAGAGCAGTTCCATCTAGGGTGCGGCGTCCTTCCCGCAAAGAATCACGCAGGGTAAGCCGGTGAGCAAGCTTATGCCCCTACCTTTTCATCTTCGGTTGCCAGTGGGATGGTAATATTGAAGGTTGTCCCGCTGCTGATCTCGCTCTCCACCCAGATTTTGCCGCCTTGCGCTTCGACCAAGCCGCGTGTCAGCGACATGCCCAAACCTGTCCCTTGCTGTTTGCGGGCTTCGGGGTTCTCGCTGCGCCAATAGGGGGTAAAGAGTTTCTTTAAATCTTCAGCGCTCATGCCGATGCCCGTATCGTTCACTCTACAGTGGACAACCATTGGGGCGCCATCGGTATCCCAGATGTTTTCGGTGGGGGCTGCCGTCAGAGTGACCGTGCCACCCTTCGGGGTGTACTTGTTCGCATTGCTGACGAGGTTGATCATGACCTGAATCAAGCGGTTGAAATCGCCCCGCACTTTGGGCAGATCTTCAGGGATATTCAAGACGAGCTTTTGTTCCTTATCGGCAAAGGCACGCTGCTGCGGGCGAATGGACTCAAGGACAACCTCGTTGAAGTCCACCGCTTCAATCTTCATCGCCAATGCGCCGCGCTCTTGGGCGGCAAAATCGCGCAGGTCGCTGACAAGCTGCTGAACGCGCACAGTGTTGCGGCTGATCGTCGTCAGGAAGTCTTGTTGGCGTTCATTCAGCGTCCCAAAGCGCCCGCTGAGCAGGAACTCGGCAAAGCCCTTGATCGAGGTCATCGGGTTGTTCAACTCGTGGGCGACAATGCGCATGAACTCGATACGTTTCTCGTTCGCCTCGCCCAGTTGGGCAAAGAGTTGGGCGTTCGTGATCGCCGTATTCGCGTGTTCTGCCAAGGCTTGAATGTGTTCGGCGGTCATCAGGTTGAAGCTATCGGGGATGGTGCTTTCCAGCAGCAGGGCTCCGGTGATCGTCTCGCCCGCGATGAGCGGGACGCAAAGCTGCACCTTGCCACCGGGCAAGACGGGTGGGTAGGGGTTGGGGCGTCCGCCTTCCTCTTGCGCCAGCGTTAATTGCCCATTTTCATAGGTTGCCCCTAAGACGCCAAAATGAATGGGGAAGGAATCACCGGTTTTTAGCACATCATCAGGGTAGCCAGCGCTGCCGACGATCACAAAGCGCCGCCCATCGTCACTGATCAGCGCCAACGCCCCGGCGTCGGCGTCGCTCTCACGAATGGCGTTGTCAACGGTGAGTTCCACCACCCGCTGAAGATCAAGAGAGCGGTTCAACTCTTGGTCAATCCGCTGCATATTGTAAAGCTGTTTGACCCGCTCGCTTAGGGCGTCGTCCGTCTGGCGGTAGATGTTGGCGTTTTCCACAACAATTGCCGCTTGGCTGGCAAAGGTTGTCAGCAAACTGACATCATCATCGGTGAAGTTTGTCCGATCCTCCTTGTTGATCACCTCCAAGACGCCGATCACTTTGTTCCGTGCGCTAAGCGGCACGGCAAGGATCGAATCGGTGTTGAACTGCCCTGTCCCCTCTTTTGACACCTCGCCAAACCAGCGCGGATCGTTCGTGGCGTTGCCAACAATCATGTGCCGTCCGGTCATGACCACCGTGCCAGCAATGCCGCTTCCGGCGGGAATACGTTTGTTCACAAGCCGTTCGCCGCTGCCGCCAAAGGCGTGCCGAAAGACGAGTTCGTTGGTTGCCTCGTCAAGGGTCAGCAGACTGCTGGCTTGGCTGTTTAGAAGCTTTGCCGCCGATTCGGTGATGCGCTGCAACAGGGAGTCAATGTCATCAAAGAGCGTGGCAAGCCCCGAACTAATCTCGTTGAGCGATTTCATTCGCTCTGCCAATGCCGTCGTCTCGGCGTAGAGGCGCGTTTTGTAGATGGAGGTTGCCGCCAAATCTGCCAACGACCATAAGATGCGCGTTTGTTCTTCGGTATAGCTCACCGCTGGATCGGTGCTGGCAATGGCAATGCAACCAAGCGTTTCCCCTTCGGCAGCGTTCAGCGGAATACCAAGCCATGCCCGCACATTGGGGTTTTCAATGCGGTTGGCGCTGTCTCGCCGCTGCATTTCGCGTAGGTAGTTTTCTGTGCGGAAAGGTTGTTTGGAGCGAATGACCTCGCTGATTAGGTCGCGCCCCATCGACCACCGCTCGCCTTCCCGTTCGGGCAGCCGCTCCTCGCCCTCTTGGTAGAAAACGTACTCCACTTCCTCGGTGCGCGGCTTGCGCAAGGCAATGTAGAAGTTCGGCGCGGGGACGATTTTATCAACCTGCGTATAGACAAACTCTAGCAGAGTATCAAAATCCATCGTGATGTTGAGCGCCTGCGACACTTGCACCAGGACTTCCAATTCGCGCTCGTTTCGCTGTGATTCAATGATGACCTGAGCGCGTTCAAATGCCGCCGCCGAAAGGTCGGCAAGGCTTTCAAGGAAACGTACTTCCTCGTGGGTATAGTCGCCCTCATCTTGGCGGGGTCCGAGGGCGATGAACCCCGTCAACCGGCTGCCGCTGCGCAAGCGGGCGATGAGATGCGTATTGAGGACGCCCAACCGAGAGCTGTCCCCGCTCAGTTCTGCCGGAGAAATCGCCTGCCGTTCAAGGTCAATAACCGTTGTCGTCGCGTTCAACAGCCGCGCCAAACCGCCATCCGTCTTAAAACGAACTTGGGTAGGCGATTTTCTCTCCCCACCTTCAGAAACAGACTCATACTCCCCAGAAAGCGGGTTGCGTAGGTAGATAAACATGTAGGCAGGCTGGAGCGCGTACTTAATCTCCATACGCAGCAGGTTAACAACCTCCTCCTCGCGGATGGTTGCCGATAGCACGCGAGAGATCGATTCCAATTGGGTGTCAAAATTACGGCGCTGCTTAAGGAAAGTTTGCTGTACAAAGCGTTCCAAGCGCAGGCGCAACGGCATGAACAAGATGGCGATCACGAACAAGGTGATGGCGATCAGGATGGGATTATTTGGGCGGAGGACGCCCGCCGTCAACAAGAACGCCGCCCCTGTGATCAGCGTATAGCCAATCACCAGCATGATCCCCAACGCGCCGACGATGACCCCCTCGCTGATCAACCGTTCGGTGTTCACCGGACGGCGCAAAACGAGGGCATAAACCATCGCGCCGAGGAAGGCGAGAATAGGTGGTAGCAAAAAGATTGAGGAAAAACTAATCCCTTGAATTCCCGTCACCACCTCAATGAGATTCGTCACCCACCAGATAGGAAGGGGCGTTAGCGCCAGCAAAATCCCAATGAGGACTATCGTCGCCTGTTCGCGCACCACAGAGGATGTTGAGCGCCGCCGCTTGTAGATCATGCTCCAGGCGAGGAAGCCGCCCCCAGTAAGAAAGAATACGGGAACAAACAGCGAGGCAGTATTGGCGTTGATCAGATACAGCCCAGCATAGATGGCGACGAAGATGAAGGGGATGAAGAAAACAGGCGTCCCAAATTCGGGGCGGCGGCGGATGAGGGCAAAGGAATAGGGAAAGTGGACACCAAATTGAATGGACAAACCAGAGGCAATGCACAAGACAATCGGCAGCAGGTCATTATAGCGGTAGGTGGTCGTGATCTCGAAGCGTCCAGCAAAGATAATGGCGGCAAGGGCGCAGATGGCAATCACGATCCGTCCGGCGGTTTCTTGGCGATAATACAAAAAGGTGTAGAGTGCCAAAGCAAGGGCAGCGACGGCAACAACAATGCCCATGAGCAAATAGCCTAGCAGATCGCTAAAAGGAATCTGTGTCAGGCGTACCTCAAAGGTGCAGCGCCCGCCACCTTCGGGCAACGCGGTGCAGCCCGCCATCCCCGCTGTAAAGCGATTGGCTGGACGGAGGACTTCCACCGGAAGCACCGTATCAAAGGGTTGCTGGGCAAGCACCGTCATAATCTGCTGCCCACGCCCCTCACCGCTGATCGCCGTTGTGCCAACGCGCACAATCTGATCCTCGGCATGTAAGCCCGCCCCTTGCCCCGCCCACTGCCCGCCAACAAGGGGGCGTGCGCCGTAGATCGTCCCATCGGCATAGAAAAACACGCCAAGAAAGGGCTGTCCATACCAACGCAGACCAAGCAGCAGGCAGTTTATGGTGATCAGAATACCGAGGAAAATCAACCCGGTGGAAAGTGCCATCCGCGCTTGGTATAAGAGCCGGGACTCGCCGCGCCCCCGGCGCAATACGCTTACATCGCTTGTTCCGCTTGCCACACCCATGACGCCATCCAATTCCATCTGATCATGAACGGATCGTGAACGGATACACTCTAAGCACCCTAATAGTACCGCGAAATGAAAAAGCCGACCATATGGTCGGCTTTTTCATTTCCTTGCTATGAGACACCAAACGGTATCGCCGCAGGATTAGTCTTGGGTGTCTTTCTTGTAGCGCTCGGTGATGGTCACTTCATTGACCTTCACATAGTACTTGTTGGCAATGAATGCCACGATCACCGTCTTAGGATCGCTGTCACTCAGGCTGGCATCGCAGATAAGGAACTTTTGCTTGTCCTTGCTGCTGGTGTTGTTGATGGAGAGCGCATCGCCCGCATCAAGAGCAGAAGTGCGATAGAGCGTGGCAAAAGCGGTGAAGAACCGTGCCTGATAGGACGACGAACCGGAACAGGCTTGCTCGGCAGAGGTGGCATATTGGGCATCAACGGGCGATGCGCCAAACATAGGCAGCACCAACGCTGCCATCATTGCTACAGCAACCAACGCCAGCGCAAACATCGAGGTACGCTTGGACATGAGGCAAATCCTTTCTGACAAATCACTACCTGCCCATTGTAGCGGAAATTTTTCATTTTGTGCAAGTCGTGGGGATTCTCTTTACAAGATTTTAATAAAGATACTTTTGTTGATCTGCATCTATTTATAGCGCACAAATTACATCAGCGATCTAAACAAGGGGGAGAGGTTTTTCTCGCCCGCTCCGCCCTTTTCATAGGGGCGACCACACGAGGGGGGTCGCCCATCCTTTCACATCTCCGCCTGATCCTAATGGGATGCGCCCCCAACGGCTGGCGGGTTGCCCACTTTGATCACGCCCAATGCTCCTAGCCCGGTGTAGGCGAAACTGTGGGTCACAAAGGGGTACAATCCTTCGTCGGGGATGCGCATTTCCACCGTGTAGCCACCGCCCGGGGGAATGGTCACAGTCTGCATCCCCACCTGTTTGTTTGCCGGATTGCCATCGGCGTAAGCCGCCTCAAACAGCGTCCCGATCACATGGAAGGCGCTCCAGTGGGAGGGACCACAGTTGCAGACATGGATGCGAATCAACTCGCCCGGATCGGCAGCCAGCGGGGCATCCACATACTGGTTGGCATAACCGTTGAACACGACGTAATCCGGCGTGGCGGCGCTCATCTTGCCGAAATCGCCGCGCTGGACGCCCTGTTCGTCGGCTTCACCGAGGTAATATTCGTGCTGCACAAGGACATATTCGCGGGCGGGTTCTGCCCACCCATTTTTTGGCTGGACGATGATCGCCCCGTGCATCCCATTCCCTAAATGCATCAAGACGGGCGGCGTCCCGCAGTGGTACATATAGACGCCCGGATAGGGCGGCGTCCAGGTAAAGGATGCTTGCTCGCCCGCTGGCACGGATTGATAGTATTTGTCCCAGGGGAGCAGCGCGGCATGAAAATCGATGCTGTGCGCCATGGCGCCGGAGTCGTTGATCAAGGTGAAGGCGACTTCCTCACCCTCTTTGACATGCAAGTGCGGTCCGGGGCTGCTGCTTTCATACGTCCACAGTTCGGTCAGCACACCGGGGGCGATCTCTTTAATGACATGGGGGGTATGGAGGGTGATGCTGCTATTCACTGCCGGTAGATCGGCGCTCATCGTGTTCAGCGGGTGGTCCCCCTGGGCGCGGACGAGTGTCTTGGGGGTGGTAAGTGACGTCAGAGGGGAGCGAATCAGTTGGGACGCGCCGGTCACCGCCGCTGCACCCACCAACGCCGCGCCTTTCAAAAAACGGCGGCGGCTTGGATTCGTGAGGTTCGTCATGGCTTAAATCCTTTTGTGTCTCTACACGTTTTGTGTCTCTAGACATTTAGGATACCAGAAACCCTCCGCCATGTCTTTGATATGGATCAAAGAGCGATCCCCCTACATCTCCAAATTCTCTATGAGAGGTCACTCGGCAGGGTCGGGGATAGTCTCCGTCACCAAACGATCCACGACGAGTTTGAGCGCTTCTTCATTTGTGCAGCCATCGTCCAACGCCTGATAGTACGTGGCAAGCTGGCGATCTGCGCTGGTGCCGTTTTGCAAAATTGTCCGCACATACGCCACCTCGCTGCGCGTGCCGAGGTCATCGACGACATCATCGACAAGTTCGAGGATTTCCTCCCACAACTGCGGCACAGGAACAGCTTCTTCCTTGCCAAAATCGACCAACTCCCCCTCTATGCCATAGCGCGACGCCCGCCACTTGTTCTCTTTGATAAACTCGGTGCGGTAAAGCCGCCACGATTGGTTTCCCCCCCGTAGTTTGAGCAGCTTCGCCGTGATCGCTTGGACGACGGCGGCGATGCAGATCGATTCCTCCACCGTTGTGCAAACATCGGCGGCGCGAATTTCCAGCGTCCCAAAACGTGGCGAGGGGCGGACATCCCACCAAATGCGGGAGGGGTCTTTCAAGCCCCCCTTCGAGAGTGAGCCGACCTTCGCAAAGACATCGACCATGTGATCGTATTCATGATAACTGGTAAAAATGGGCGGAATACCGGTGCGGGGGAGATTTTCAAAGATCACGCAGCGGTAGCTTTTCAGCCCGGTGTTGCGCCCATGCCAAAAGGGAGAACTGGTGGAAAGGGCGAGGATGTGGGGCAAGAAATAGCGCAGTTGATTCATAATATCGATGGTTAGCTCGCGGGAGGCATCGTCTGTGCCAAAGCCCAGATGGATGTGCATCCCAAAGATGAGCAAACGCCGCCCCACATATTGAAGGTCGTTCATCAGGTCTTGGTAGCGCTCGGCTTGGGTGATGTTCTGCCCGTGTACTTCGGAAAAGGGGTGCGTGGCGGCGGCGGCGATGCGCTTCCCATACTGGCTGGCAATCTCGTTCACCGTCCGCCGCAGCCGGATAAGTTCCCCCTGTGCCTCGGCAACATCACGGCAGACCCGTGTCCCAATCTCAATTTGAGATTGCATGAACTCTGCCTTCAGTTGGTCACCAATGAGTTCCCGCCCCTTCTCCAACATCTCCGTGACAGACGAGGAGAGTGCCCGCGTTTGGGCGTCTACGATCATGTATTCTTCTTCAATGCCAATTGTTAAGGGGGGCTGTACCATCTGTGCGCCTCCTCGAAGGTCGTTTCTAGCCTGCTACTACAAGGCTTAGGGTGTCTCTTGCCAGCTTGGGTCGTGTTGGGCGAGGGTGTCCAGCAGGGTGGCGAAATCCTCGCGGTGGAGTTCATAGCCCATCATCCAGCGTTCATCCTCAGCGCGGAGCAGGCGGCGTTGTTTGGTCGCCTCGCGGAGCGGGACATCGCCTTTTTCGAGGACAGAACGGAGGATGAGTTGGACAAAATTGGCGTAACGGGGGGCATCTGCTTCTTTAGAGGGGGCAAAGGTGAACAGCGTCAGTTGGGTGTCATCTTGGGCAATCTGACAGCCCAACATGATCCAGTTGCGGGGGACACGCGCCGATCCACGTTTCACCGTGAAACGCCATGCCAGAAGATTCACACGGCGGTGGAGCGCAATACGCAAATCGCCCCCTGCGCCCTTGCGCTTATCGCTAAAGCGCAGTTCATCCACATCTAGAGTGACCGCCCGTCCGCTGCGCCACACCCGTTTCAACAGGCGATCCGCCACCGTTGCCACGCCCACCGCCGCAAACGCGGCAAGGATCATGGCAAAACAGTTCAGCGACCCGCCTTCAACAGAGGTGGTGAATGCCGAAGAAAAGGCAATGAACAGTAAGATGAACGCCCCTACCAGCACCAGCGGAATAACAATCCGAATCCCGATGTGTTCGGCATCAATATGAAAGAGGTGAGGCAGGGCTTGGCTTGGTGCGTGATCCATACGTTGATAAGCGTTTCGTTCTCAAGCGACGTTACCGAAAAGTGTAGCGAATCCACCCACTTTAGGCGAACAAAGGTAGATGGTACGCCATTACTCTCATCCCCACCCGCGCTCAGCCTTCCCATGCATTTCCCATCTCAGGCTATCATTGAGGGGGATCACCATCAGCAAAGCGAGTGAGCGAATTCTCCATGACAGCACCGATTACCGTACAAGGGCTAACCGAGAGCGAAGTTCTCGCCCGACGCGAGCGTGGGCAAGGCAACAACGTTGAGTTAAAGACGGGGCGTTCCTATGCCCAAATTTTCCGCCAGAATACTTTCACCTTCATCAACAATATTCTCTTTTTTATCGGTGCTGTGCTGGTTTCGTTGGGGCGCTTCACCGATGCCGTCGTCAGCGTCGGCTTGATTGTTGTCAATATTTCCATCGGGGTCTATCAAGAATCGCGGGCGAAACGGCAACTTGACCAGATTGCCCTGCTTACCCGCCCCCAAATCACCGTGATCCGCGATGGGGCAGAAAAGACGGTAGACCCCTCCGAACTCGTTGTTGGCGATCTGATCGTCCTACGGGCGGGCGATCAGATCGTTGTCGATGGCACCCTTGTTGGCGAGGGCAAGATTGATGTTGATGAGTCCCTTCTGACGGGCGAATCTGACCTTGTGGGGAAACGCGCAGGCGATGCCGTGATGTCGGGGAGTTTCGTCGTGAATGGCAGCGCCCAGTTCGAGGCGCAGAAGGTCGGCGCAGAAAGTTACGCCTACAAAATTGCCACCAGCGCCCGCACCTTTAAAATCCAAAAGACGCCGCTCCAAAAGGATGTCGATTTTTTCGTCCGCTTGCTCATGGCGATGGCGGCGTTTATCGGCTTTTTGCTATTCGTCTCCGCCATACTCTACCAAGTCCCCCTAGTGCGCAGCGTCCAGATGGCGGCGGTCACGGCGGGCATTATCCCCAACGGGCTGTTTTTGATGATCATCGTCGCCTATGCGCTTGGCATTTTGCGCATCGTCGGGCGGGGGGCGCTTGTGCAGCAAACAAATTCGGTAGAATCGCTGAGCAACGTGAATATCCTGTGTATGGATAAAACAGGGACGCTCACCGCGAACAAAATTCATTACGCCTCGGTTGAACCGCTTAACGGCGATAAAGAGTCACTGCTGGCGATCCTCGGTGCTTTTGCCCACAGCGCCACCGCTAACAACAAAACGGGTGAGGCAGTCGCCGCCGCGCTCAGCGGGGCAGCCTTGTCGCTGCGGGAGGAAGTCCCCTTTTCCTCTGCGCTCAAGTGGAGCGCGATGATCTTTCAGGGGGAGTCAGCCGATCATCCGCATCTGAAGGGCGCATATTTCCTCGGCGCGTGGGAAATGCTCCGTCCGGCGATGATCCACCTCGGTGAGGAGGCACTCAAGGCAACTGAGGCAAAAATCGCCGCTTATTCGGGGGAGGGTTTGCGGGTGGTCACTTTTGCCCATGCGCCAGAGGCGATAACTCTCCTCGATCAGAAGGGGTTGCCTGCCCTGCCCCCACGCCTAACACCTCTTGGAATCGTCACCTTTACCGATGAACTTCGCCCACACCTTCAGGAAACGCTCAAGGGCTTTGCCGCTGCGGGCGTGCGCCTGAAGATCATCAGCGGGGATAACCCCGAAACGGTGGCGGCGCTGGCAAAACAGGCGGGGCTTCCCGGTGATCTGAAGGCGATCAGCGGGACGGACTTGGCGGCGATGGATGATGTTGCCTTTGACACTGCCGCCGAGGAAAACACCGTCTTTGGGCGGATCACGCCGCAGCAGAAAGAGCGCCTTGTGGGGTCGCTTTTGAGCCGCAAGCACTATGTCGCCATGATCGGGGACGGCGTGAACGATGTCCTTTCGCTGAAAAAGGCAAATTTGGGAATCGCTATGCAAAGCGGGAGCGCCGCCACGCGGGGCGTTGCCGATATTGTCTTGCTGAACGATTCCTTTCAGGCGCTTCCGCCCGCACTTTTGGAGGGTCAGCGCATCGTCAGCGGGATGTACGATGTGCTGCGCTTGTTCCTCTCGCGGGCGGGGTTTGTCAGCTTGCTGATCCTCGCTTGTGCTGTGGTGGGGGCGGGTTTTCCCTACATTCCGACCCATGTCTCGTTGTTGACACTGCTCACTGTTGGCATCCCGACCTTTTTCCTTGCGGCGTGGGCGCGTCCCGAAGTGCCGAAAATCCGCCTGACGAAAGCGGTGGCGCTGTTCGTCATCCCCTCGGCAGTCACCGTTTCACTCTTTGGCTTGATCGTCTACCTTGTCTTTTACCTCGGCGTCTATCAGGGGCAGTTGAATTTTGACCTCCGCCCGACGGATACGGCAACCTTCCAACGCTATGTGAGCGCCGCTCCGCAGCTTTCCGCGAATGAAGAAGTCCCCCTTGAAAAAGCGGGGTTCGTCGCCCGCACCGCCCTAACCACCTTCACCATCCTCACCGGACTGCTGCTGCTGATCTTCGTTGAGCCGCCGATTCCCTTTTTCGTGGGGGGGGATACGCTCAGCCCAGATAAGCGCCCAACGATCCTCGCCGCGATTATGGCGCTGAGCTACGGGGTGATCGCCACCCTTGAACCGACGCGCCGTTTCTTTGAGTTGATCGTCTTGCCGCCCGCGCACTACCTTTTAATTGGGGGAATCGTCCTGATTTGGGTGATCATCCAGCGGTGGGTGTGGCGCTGGCATATCTTTGAGCGGTTCTTCGGCTTGCCCATTGAGAACATGGGGGAAGAGGGGGGGCGACGAATGTGAGCGAACGCCCCCAGGGGGCGTCACTACGGGTGGGGGTGCGGGGGTAAAGTCCACGCGCTAGGCATGATCACCCTGTTGGGGCTTAAAGAAGGGTGCGCGATGCACCGTGTTGCCTTTCAAGCCTCGTAGGGGTGGCTGGGTTCAGCCCGCTGCTTTAGCGGCGGGCGACGGCGCGGGGTCGGGGCGTCCCTACTACCCCCGCTCATCCTGAACGCGCTCAATAACTGCCCCTAAGCGGGTCAGTTTTGCCTCAATATGCTCGTAGCCGCGATCAATATGCTCCACATTACCAATCGTCGTCACCCCCCGCGCACAGAGTGCCGCTAAGAGCAAAGTGATCCCCGCCCGAATATCGGGACTGCTGATCGTCAGCCCGCCGCGAAGGGCGGTAGGTCCTTGCACAAGCGCCCGATGTGGATCGCACAGGACGATCCGCGCCCCCATGCTGACGAGACGATCCGTGAAATAGAGCCGCCCATCGTACATCCATTCGTGGAATAACACCGCGCCGGCAGATTGGGTGGCAATCAGCAGCATGACGCTGAGCAAATCGGAGGGGAAGGCGGGCCACGGCTGTGCTTTGATCGTGGGGATGCGGTTGCCCAAATCAGGGAGAATCGCCAGTGGCTGCCCCCGCCGGATGAGGACATCCTCCCCTTCAACAAGGAGATTGACGCCTAAACGCCGCAGGACGAGATCAATCATCGTTAGGTGCTGCGGGTCGGCGCGTTTGATGCGCACCTCACCGCCCGTCACCGCCGCCGCGCCGATGTAGCTGCCCACCTCAAGGTAATCTGCCCCAACGCGAAATTCGCAGCCACCCAGTTTTTCCACACCCTGAATGGTGATCCGGTTTGAGCCGATCCCGTCGATCTGCCCGCCCATCTTGACGATCATCCGGCAGAGGTCTTGAACGTGTGGTTCGCAGGCGGCGTTGTGGATCACGCTTGTCCCCCGTGCCAGCGCCGCCGCCATGATCGCGTTTTCGGTGGCGGTGACGCTTGCCTCGTCAAGGACAATTTCCGCCCCGCGCAGACCATCGGCGTTCATGCTAAAGCCGCTGCCTGCGTCAATGGACGCGCCAAGTTTTTGGAGGGCAATGACATGTGTATCCAAGCGCCGCCGCCCGATCATATCCCCACCGGGCGGGGCAAGTTCCACCGCCCCCAAACGCCCCAAAAGTGCGCCGGCAAGGACGATAGACGCCCGCATTTTCGCCGCAAGCGCCGGATTCACTTTGTGGGTGTGTAGGTTGTGGGCGTGGATCAGCAGTCGGCGTTCGCCCGTCCAATCGGCGGCTGCCCCTAACCCGCGCAGAATATCGAGCATGACGCGCACATCACCAATGGCGGGGACGTTGGTCAACGTCATCGGCTCATCGGTCAGCAGACATGCTGCCATCAGCTTGAGGACGGCGTTTTTGTTCCCGCCCACCTCAACCTCGCCGTTCAGGGGGTGTCCCCCCTCTATGATGAATTGTGCCATGTTCTGCTGCTTGTACGCTCCGTCTTGTCTACACCATTTTTCAAGGAGATTGCCCCTTAGTGGTTGGCAGCCCCGCTTATCACGATATACTTACCGATGGGCTAGGCGGTGGTGATCTAAAGGGTAAACGAACGACGCCCGCCCTTCTTGTAAGAAGGCTGGTTGCAGCCCAACCAGTGAGGGTACTGCATGTGAAAAAGAACCCTGCCGCTTCCCCCCACCCCAACAAGGTTGATCAGCTTCCGCCCCGCGCCGCCGTGTAAGGACGTGCTAGGCGTTCTCCCCTTGCGCCAACAGGGGGGCAACTTTTGCCCAGTCATCGAGGAACATCTTCAGCCCAATCTCGGTGAGCGGGTGATCCATCATCTGTCGCAAGATGCTGAGCGGCATGGTCACAATCTGCGAGCCGACCAATAAGCACTCTTGAACTTGCCGAACGGTGCGGATGCTGGCAGAGACAACCTCGGTGTTCCACCCGTAATTCTTGAAAATCTGGACACAATCGCGCACCAACTGCATCCCATCTTGGCTGATCACGTCCAAGCGGTTGATGAAGGGCGAGACGTAATGCGCCCCCGCCGCCGCCGCCATATATGCCTGATTGGAGGTAAAAATCAGCGTCGCGTTGATCGTGGCAAACGTTTTGACGACCTTCATCGCCTTCAGCCCCTCAATAATTGTGGGGATTTTGACGACGACGTGCGGCGACCAGCGGGCGATCTGTTCCGCCTCGCGTACCATCCCTTCCCAATCCGTGCTGACCACTTCGGCGCTCACCGGTCCCTCTACAAGATCGATGATCCGCAGAATATGATCCCGAAAATTGGTGACACCTGCGTTGGCAATGTGGGTGGGGTTTGTTGTCACCCCGCGCACCACCCCCCACGATACGCCTTCTCGAATCTCGTCTAAGTTTGCCGTATCCAGCCACACCTTCATGATCATTGTCCTTTGCTTATTTTTGTACGGTTGGAATCGTTGCATTGGCATAGGGAATCACTGCGATCCGCTTGCCACAATCGGGGTACACCCGCCGCAGCGCCTCGCGAAGGGTGAGTGTACTCTCCATTAAGTAAAAATCTGGATCGGGCAGATCGGTGATCCAAATGACCCGCCGGTTCAGGCTGTCACGGGCAATCTGGTACGCCTTGTGTGGTCCGACACGGTAGCCTTGCGCGGTGAAGGTGGCGATCACCCGTTCATGGGTGCGGTCTTGGGGGGCAAGCGCGGCAAGGAATGCCTCGTACTTTTTGCTCCCCGACCCCTCTGTACAGGCGGCGGCGAGGATCACCGCCCCCCCCTCGCGGCTGACCTTCACAGCATGACCAAGCGCCTTCTGCGCCTGATAGATGTTCAGGTCTTTGGGATGCCCGCCCGGGCTGGCAATGACAATATCAAAGGGCGCGGAGACGGGAAGTTCGTAGACCTGCCGGACGAGGGGAATCGCCATGCGCATGACGCGATCCGGCGTCCCGCAAAAGACCTGCACGATCTCTTTCTGCCCATTCATGACAACATTCAGGGCAAGGTGAATTCCCACCACCCGACCCATGTCCTCAATATCTTGGCGGACGGGATTCTCGTCATAAAGACCTAAGCCCGCTTGGGGGTGAGTCATCATCTGATGGTTTTTCGTGATTGTGTCCCATCCGGCAAGCCCGATCACGGCGGATTTCACCCCCCCGCTGAAGCCGGCGAACTGATGCGGTTCAACATTTCCCACCACAATCTTTAGGTTCGCCTCAAAATAGGCGCGGTTGATGGAGACGACACTTCCGAAGCGCGTCAGACCAAGCCGGATGATCTTCTCCTCGTCATCGACATTGTGGCTGATGATGCGGTAGCGGCTGTGAATGGCGGCGGGAAGGATCATCCCGTATTCGTCGGGAGTCATGGGGGGGTGGCTGCCGTTGGCAATGCAAAAGATCACCCGTTCGCGGGGAATGCCGATAGCGTGCAGCTTCTCCAAGAGCGGCGGGAGCAGCACATCATGCGGGACGGGACGGGTTTTGTCGTTGATAGCGATTGCCGCCGAACGTGCGCCAGTGTGCCGCGCCCAATCCACCGATTCCAGCGCGGCGCGGACGGCTTCCGCCGCATCTGGTGCGGGGGGCGTGGCGTGGGGCTGAAGAATCGTCACATCGGCGTCTGGTGGGAGCGCCAGATCAAGATGTGTTTTGCCATAGGGGATGGTCATCGTCATGGTTGTTGTGCTTTCCCTTGCTCGTCCTCTGGTGGTTTAGGGTTGGGAGGCTTTCCCTACAAACTGCGCCACTGCCGAATAAACCTGCTCATATTCAATATCGCTGGTGATGATATGCTTGCTTTCGTGGAGGGTCAGCGTTTCTACGCCCGCGCTTGCCGTCAGCTTGCTTTGGAGGAGCGCCATGTTCCGAAAAGGAACGGCATCATCCTTTTCAGAGTAAATCAGCAAGGTGGGGCTGCGAATACTGCCGAGCAGCGGCGAGACCGCCTGCCCCAAGCGCAGCAGTTGGACAATGCCCGCCGCACTGTGCTGGTAGTAGGCAACCCGTCCGGTGGTTGGTTCGCCCCGTTCACGCTGCATCGCCAAAATGCGGTGGTGCATCGGATCAGCCTCGCGGTCAAACGTGAGGAGTGTTAGCCCAAAGGGGCGGGCAAGGAAGGGCAGCCATGTGGGGCTATCCAAGACGAGTGGCGCGGCAATCACCACCAAACGGGCAAGCGCTTGTTCAGCGGCAAGGTGCAGCGCCAACAAGCCGCCCATCGAAAAGCCAACGACAACGACCTGATCGCACAGGCGACGGAGCATGTGATAGCCATCCAAGACACCATAGTACCAATCCTGCCAGCGCATCCGTTTTATATCGCGGGGATGGGTGGCGTGTCCGGGGTGGCGTGGGGCAAACACCGTATGCCCCCCTTTGGCAAGGTGTTCCGCCAACCAGTAGATTTCTTGGGGCGAGGCAGTGATCCCATGCACCACCAAACAGCCTATTCCGCCCGCCGCCTTGCCGGGGAAAAACACTGATTCGCCGCCGCGTTGTAGTTCAAGTGGCATAAGATCGTGTTCCTTGCTTGATTCAAGTGTATCATGGAGGGAGTGATCTCGGCATGAACTGTGAAATTTTTCCTATGATACCCTTCTCTCGCCGCTTACTTTTGATTCTCACCGCGATCAGCCTGACGATGGTTGCCGTTGGCGTCACAGCACGCCCCGCCTTTGCCCAACGCCTTGTGCGGGTATGGTACACCCTGTCTGATGAGGCGCTCATAGGGGCATGGATCGGCGCTTACGAGACCGCCCGCGAAGGGCGGGTGAAAATTGAGGCACGCCCGGTACAACTTCATCAGATGGAGGCGCTGCTCCTAAGCGAGACGACCCTCCCTGATGCGCTCATTGCCCCCTCTGATCTCGCCGGGCGCCTGATTCATGCCCGTTTGCTCACCCAATTGGATATTAAAATCGTCCCCGACTTCCGCGCCCAGATCATCCCTAGCGCATGGGAAACGGTCTCTTATGATGCCCGCACGGTGGGGATTCCGCTGCTGATGGAGGGGACGCTTCTTTTCTACAACCGCGCCCTCGTCACCGGCGACCTGCCCACCACCGATGACGCCTTGTTCGCCGCCGCCAAAACCTATGAGGCGGGAGGGAAAATAGGTCTGGCACTGACGCTTGGCGTCTACCCCACAGCGGGAATCTACAACGCCTTTGGGGGGATCATTATCAACGACTCAGGGGTGAACCAACTGAGCGTGGGGACGGCATTCCGCGATTACCTCAGCTACCTACGGGCGCTGCGCGGGGCGGCGGGGATTGCCCTGAACGGCGGGCGCGAGGGATTCAAGGCGGGCAACACCGCCTTTGCACTCGATTCGTCGTGGACGCTTGGGAACTATGCTGCCGCGTTAGGCGATAGGCTAGGGGTGCTGGCGCTGCCAACGGTGAAGGGGGCGATATGGCGTCCTTTTGTGCGTACCCAAGCGCTTTACGTGCGCTTGGGTGCGGTGCAGGGTGATGCTGCGCTCGATTTCGCCCGCTTCATTACGGAGCAAGACGCCCAATCGCTGGCGGCGAAAGCGGGTGCTATCCCAGTGAATCCGGTTGTGGGGAAAGACGATCCGCTGCTTGCGGCAATCCACGCGCAGTTTGAACAGGGGATTTCGCTGCCCAACCGCTATGAGATGAGCGCCTATTGGGCGCCGCTTGCCGATGCCGTCTCCGATGCCTATTTCGGGGATGATCCCCTGCCAGCGATCTTGGCTCGAACCATCCGCGCCGTTGATGATCGGCTGCTGCACCTGCCCCGCTAAGAGGGAGGGTGAGGGGCAGACGGTGGAGGAAGGCTAAGCTGTGTTGACGTTTCTGGTTCAGAACTCCCTATCCTTGTGTACGGGGTGGCTACTTTCAGCGCAGCGCGGGGTTAAAACGCCCGCGCTAGGAATGATCACCCCGTTGGGGCTTGAATCCACAATGCCGTGCCTTCCAAGCCCCGAAGGGGTGGTCAGCCTTAGCCCACTGCTTTAGCGGCGTACACTGTTAACATCCCCTAATCCTCTCCCAAACGGAGGGTTTGCGTCAGCGAGAGCCGTCGCACAAGGAACAAGCTAAAGACCACAACGCCGAGGATCACCGCCGCCAAGACGCCGCCATACTGTGCCAGTGCCACTGTTTCCACCGCCACGATGAAGGGCGGCGTGATCTGCGACCCGCTGGCATCCAGCGCCAGACGCGGCACAACTTGATCGCTTAGCAATATGCCGAGTGCCGCACCCAAGATTACACCCATGCCCACGACAAAAGCAACCTCGAAGGCAAGCTGCCCAATCACGCCCATCGAGGGCAGCCCCAACGCTCGTAAAATGCCGAACTCGCTTTTTCGGTTTACGGCGGTGAGGGCGGTATAGGTCGTTAGTCCCACAATGCTGAGCGCCATCGCCAATAGAAAGGCGAGGAGCATCAAGCCCAATAGCCCCCGACTCAGTGGGTCGGTTTGGAGCGTCACCAGCGCCCCGGAGAGTGTCACCGGATTCAAGAGCGCCGCCGTCCGATCTGCAGGGCGGGCGGCATCGAGAATGCTTTCAGCCTCTACCCCAGGCAGCGTTTTGATCCACACCTCATCAGCATATAAGGCAGCGCTTGGGCGGCGGTTAAGGGTGTAGAGCAAGGTATCCCGATCTGTGATCAGGAACGCCTGTCGTTCGGCATCCTCGCGCCAAACGTCTTCTTGTAACGTGGCGTCAAAGAGCGCCGGGTAGTACGCTTGCACCCCTATAAAGCGGAAGGTGATTGCCACCCCTTCAACATTGCGTGTGGTAAAGCGCTGCCCGGGCTGTAAACGCAGCCGTTCAGCAAGGCTGTGCGAGGCGATCATGGGGAGTTCACGGAGGGGGAGGTAATTCAATAACACACCCATTCGCGCTGTCGCCGCCGTTTGATCCCACTGGACGACCAAGCTATCGCCGCGATCTTCCCGCGTGTTCACCACTGTCCCTTCGCTGAACGCGCCGGAATCATAGGCAAACGCCCACCGTTCATCGCGGAACAGATCAAGCGGCTGCCATGCCCCATTTGCCTCCCGCCCGCGCAGTGCGGCTAAGGTCAGGCGAAGGAAGCGCTCCCCTTGTGCGCTCCGTCCGCGATGCGTCCAATGGATGGAGATCAGGCGCAAGGGGGCGGTGGGTTGGTGTGCCAGTGCCGCCACATCTGCCACGTAGCGCACCCACCCACTGGTGGTGAAGTCACCGCCGCCGCCCGCCCCAGGTTGGACTGCCCCCGTGCTGACATACTCTGTTTCCACCAATGTGAGCGGGATGTTCACCCACACACCAGCGGCATCTAAAAAGCGCAGATTTAAGGTGATGCGGTTAAGCAAGCGATCCACATCGGCGGAAAAGCGCCCCTCGAAGGAGGGCATATCAAACCGCGCCCAAAGGCTTAACTGTGCGGGTGCGAAGGGGAGCAGCACCCCTCGTTCGGGTAGTTCCACCGGCTCTGGAAGCGCCACCGTGCCGAGGTCGGGACGCCAATGAATGACCTCTCCAAAGTGTGCTGGGTCAACGCCAAAGAGGGTGGCAAAAAGCGCCGCATCGCCCGCGTTGGGCTGCACATTCAGGTTTGCCCGCCGCCACGAGATCGCCGCCGTCGCCACCCCTGGGAGCGCCTCGTAGCGCTCCAGATCGCGGGCGCGGGCAGCATTCAGCGTTACATCACGCTCGTTAAAGCGAACATCCGTCCCCACCCGATAGCGTGCCTGATCGCTCTGACTGCGATCCACCGTCGCCCGAAAACTGGTGGCAAACCAACCAATGCCCACCGCAAGCGCCAAGAGAAAGGTGATCCGCCCATAATGGAGGGACTCCCGTGCCAACTGCCAGGTTGCCAACGATCCGATCAAGCCGCGCCCGGCTGCTAAGAATCGCGCCGCACCCGCCGCGATGATCGGAAAGACGCGCAGCAGAATACTCCCCAACCCCAGGAACAGCAACCCAGGCGCAAGGAGCAAGAAGGGATCACTGGCGCTGCCGCCCGTCGCCGTTCTAAAAAGGGGCGTCTCCCGCCCAACAAGGCGAAGGAGTGCCGCCATGCCCAAAACGGCGACGATCACATCGACATAATAGCGCTGCCACCACGCTTGCCGTCCGCTACGCGAGGCAGCCCCGCCCGCTGCAATGAGGGGGAGGCGCAGGACGGGGCGCAATGTGCTGATCAGGGCGAGAAATGCTGCTGCCGCCGCCGCCGCGCTGTAGAGGAAGACGGTGGGCGTCAGGGCGAGGGGAAGATTGGGGTAACGGGCGAAAAAGGGCGTGATGGCAACCAGCAGCCCTTGTGCCAAAAAGGGCGCTGCCACTGCCCCCACTGTGCAGATCAGGAATGCCTCAAAGCCACGCACAACGATCACCCCACGATCTGCCGCTCCCCGGCTTTGGAGCATGGCGATCTCGCGCCGTTCCCCCCGTCGAACAAGCGCGGCGGTGACGATCAGAAAGAACAAGACAAGCGCCCCGATCTGCAATAGCAGCAGCCCAAACGGCGCATCAAGGGAGCGAATCGCCATTTCAAACGCCAAGAGATGCCCAACATCGCGGCTTTCGCCACCCGTCACCTGATAGTCAATCAGCTTGGTCGCGTAAAGGAAGGCAAGATCAAACTCGCCATCGGCGCTGAGCGCCCCTTTTACGCCATTGAATACGCCCAAAAGCGCTCGGCGTGCATCGGGCAGCGCCGTGAAGGAGAGCGCCGTTGGGTCAAAGCCAACCCGCCAGCCCGCCCGCGTCGGTGTATCGGGGATGAACTGGGTGGCGACGCGCTCTAGGTCGGGGCGCGTTGTCAGGACGGGGTATTCAGCAGCGTAATCGCCCTTCAGAGAGGTGTAGCGCGTCGGGGCGGGGGACATGAAATAGGGATCGCGCCCGATGGGAGGCGGCTCGGCAACGCCAACGATGCGGGCGCGAATGTTCCGGCTGCTATCCCACCCGCCCCGCGCCCCGCCCTGATCTAAAACAATGATGCTCTCAAGGGGGAGGTTCAAATTGTTGTGCGCCTCGAAGGGAATCACAATTTCCACATCGGCAGCGGGGTCGTTAGGTGCTTCGGTGGGGTAGCGCCCGCTGATCAAGCTGACGCGCTCCGTCCAGCCTTCATAATAGGCAAGGAAGGCGCGGCTAGCGGAGGCATCCTCGGTGGGAGGGATCACATCAAGGGCGCTTGTTTCGGCGTATGCCGTAATTAGGCTGAGCCAGCCGGGAAAGGGGGTGAAGGCATCCTGAAGAATACCGCGAAAGGTTTGATCATACGCCGGAAGGCGTTCGCTATAGCCGGATTTGCGGGGGACAAGAGCGACGCTGGCGGTGATGTTGACCTCATTGAGGGGGTGGTTTGCCAGTGCTTCAACCATGCTCACTTGGGCAACAGCAGCAGAATAGAGCGGAATCAGCGCCCCCACCCCCGCCGCCAGAACCACACCAGCTATGATCGTCAGCAATGTTCGCCAATTCGCCGCTAAGCGTCGTGCCGCCAAGCGGATCGCCCAGCCGAGATTCATGAAAGGCACTCCCTCAGAAAATGAATGATAAGCACAAAAAACCCGCTATCGGCGGGCAAGGTGTGGGAAAATCCCTATTTTCGCGGCGTATCCGCCTTTTAAGGCTGCTGGTCGTCTTGACTTGGACCGCGCCGCATGAAGCGGAAGGTGATCCGCCCGCGTGTCACGTCATACTCACTGAGTTCGACGCGCACCCGATCCCCTAGCAAGATGCGGATGTAATTTTTGCGCATCTTCCCCGAAAGGTACGCCAAGAGTTCGTGACCGTTCTCCAACTTCACCTTGAAGTGGGCGTTAGGAAGGGTTTCAATGACGGTCCCTTCAACTTCTATCTTGCTATCATCGTTTTTCGGCATACTGCTCCTATCATATCACTCCTAATCCCCTCGTGGGGGGTTATCCACCCTCGTTCCCTGTTGCGCCCGTGTTTAAGGCACGGGCGCCGGGGTGAGGGATGACCTACCCGTAGGTACGTTGTTGTTTACGACGCGCCCGACGGATCGCCTTCTTCTTCTGGATGCGACGCAGTTCGCTTTTGGACACATGCCAACGCTTGCGACGCACCGTGCTGAGGATACCGCTCTTCGCCACCGATTTACGGAAGCGCTTTAAGAGTTGTTCCTGCGACTCGTTCGAGCGGAGGACGACTTTCGCCATATGCATTCACCCCCTCTCATAGTGGGTTTCCCTAAAACGTGAAAGCGGACGCACGCGCCCGCTTTCGCCGTGTATGTGCCAGAAATCTTATTCTACAGGACTCTGGAGAGTCACGCTAGACTCAGACGCTCTCCGATTCAACGGGGGACAGTTCGTCTGGGGTTTCTATATTGGGGATATCTTGCTGCCCTGCCTCAGGTTCATCAACACCGCCGCCCGCCGCCCACCGTTCGCGTTCCTCGTCCGTAACGTCTTTCAGGCTTAAGCCCAAACGCTGACGGTGGCTTTCAATGCTGATCACGCGCATCAACAGCTTTTCGCCATCACGGAGGTGAAGGGTGGGGTCTTCGGGGGCGGGGTCGGTAATCTGGTTGGCATGAAGCAGCGCCTCAATGCCCGGCTCTAGGCTGACAAACGCCCCAAACTGGGCAACACGGCTGACCGTTCCTTCAACAACCTGCCCAACATGGTAAAGCGTATCGACCAACGACCAGGGGTTCGGTTGCAGACGCTTCAGCGACAGCCCAATCCGTTTTGTGTCCTGATCCAGCCGGAGGATGTAAACATCGATCTCATCGCCCACATTCAACACTTCGCGGGGGTGCTTCACGCGGCACCACGCCAACTCGCTGATGTGAATCAAGCCATCCGCCCCGCCCAGATCAACGAACGCGCCAAAATCGCGCAGCCCGCTGACGCGCCCACGCCGAACTTCGCCTTCTTTAAGGTTTTCCAACAGCGATTCCTTGCTGCTGTCGCGGCGTTCGCGGGCGGCGTCGCGCTGGCTCATCACCAAGCGGCGGCGTTTGCGGCTCACTTCAATAATTTTGACGATAATGGGCTTGCCAATGAACGACATCATGAAGTCTTTGCGATTTTCATCATCCAAACCACGCGGCAGATCGGCAACATGGCTGGCGGGAATAAACCCCCGCAAGTTGCCAAAGGGGACGATCAGACCGCCCCGGTTGGCATCGGCAACGATGCTTTCGTGGATTTCCCCGGCGTTCATCAGCGCCTCTGCCCGCACCCAGTCTTCGCCTGCCCGCGCCTGCGAAACGGATACGACCATGTTCCCATCCTGATCTTCGTGATGAATCACGACGACCTGAATTTCCTGCCCCACCTCGAAGGTCATTCCTTCCAAGCGGTCCAGATCGTTGCGCGAGACAACGGCATCGCGCTTCATCCGCACATCAATGATCATCCCTATATCATCAATTGCCCGGATTGTCCCGGTGATCATGTCGCCCCGGTCTGGCTGCTCAAATTGAGAATATTCCTCCAAGAGCGCCAAAAACTCAGAGTCCGCATTCCCTACAGGATTGGTGACAACCATAACGAATTCTAAATCCCCCTATTGGGTAGTGTTTTGATTTGAGTGGAGGCAAGGCGCGGGGCAAGACAAATAGACCGTTCAGACAGTCCCTAAAAGGCAAATTCAAGACGCCGGAGCGATGAACAACTGTGAACACCAGCGATAGCGCTATAGGCAAGCTCGGGCGTGTTTGGTGAAGGCGACGTTCTGAAGCCAAGAACCATAAACGCCGTGTGGCGCGTTTCCCCCTAATCAAATCAGAAAATGAGTATATCCTTAACAATCGCCCTTTGTCAACCATTTTCAAACAAAAGCAAAACGACTCACCCTAACATGGTGTGCGTTTTCCCACCTCTAAGCCGTGTGTGCCTTGCATCGACGGGGAAAGTCGAGTACAGTGAAGGGATGATCTCGCGCCAATGTTGCTAGTTGGGGGTACTGTTCATGCCAGACCGAACGCCTCTTTTGCCTTCTCATAACGTACCCGAATCGCCGCCGCTTATGGCGCCGGCATCCGATGAGGTGCGCCCCCCAACCCTGTCGGAGTTAGAGCCAAAGCTGCGCAGCCTGCTGCCGGCTAAGCTCTATGCCGAAGTCTGGATTGATCCAGCGGCAAAAACGGTGGAGAAAGTCTTTAACCATCTGCGGACGCTGCAAACGATCCTTTATGACTATCTCCCTCGCCAAGTGGCAGAAACACCCCCCAAACCCGGGCGAGTCGACCATGCTTGGCAAGAGGGAACGCTTATGTTCACCGACCTTGCCGGGTTTACGCCGCTGATGGAAGCGAATGCCTCCCTCGGAAAGACGGGCGCGGAAAGCCTTAAAACGACCTTGAACGATTACTTCAGTACGATGATTGACATCATCGGAAAATCAAGCGGCAACCTCTTAGAATTTACGGGCGATGCCATGCTGATCCAATTTCCGATGGTGCGTAATGGACGTGACACGGCGCAGGCAGTGCGTGCCGCCCTACGGATGCAGCGGGCAATGGCAAAATACGGCATCATTCAAACGGCGAATGGCGTACTTTCGCTAGGGATGCGGATCGGGATTCACTTTGGACGCTTTTTTACGGCAGAAATTGGCACGCCCTTCCGCATGGAGCATGTGCTGCTTGGTGGCAACGTCCAAAAGACAAAACATGCCGAAGGCGCCGGCATTGTAGGGCGCGTCAACCTCACCGACGATGCCTATGAGCGGGTCAAAGATCGCTTTCATATTGAAGATGGGCAGCCCGGTCATAAGCTGATTATTGATGATATTCAGGATTTGGATGAATATGAATTTGCCACCCCGCCAAGACGCCTTTCGCGGGCAGTTTTAATAGATCGCGGCGCGGACGCCCTCCTTTTGGAAATCAGTCGCGTCTTAACCATCATCGAACCCCTTGCCAGCTACCTTCCGCGCCAAATCTTAAACCTCCTTGTAGAAACAGCCGGCAACCGCGAAATTTACCCTGATTTCACCACGCCGACGGTGGTCTTTGTGAATCTGATTGGCTTGCCTGAATCGGTGGATCACGTTCAGCCAGATGAGGAAGAAGGGCTGGCAAACAGTTTCTCCCGCGTTTTTGGGCAGATCAATGCCGAAATTGAGGCAAAAGGCGGCGTCTTGAAAAAGGTGACCTGCCACCTCTCCGGCTCAGACATTATGATTTTCTTCGGCGTCCCAAGCGCCCACACCGATGATACGCTGCGTGCCTGTAAAGGGGCGCTCAAAATCCGTGCGATCATCGAGGAAATCAACGAAAATCCACCCATTGTAGATGGCAAACCGATCAGCGCGTACTGCCAGATTGGGATTGCAAAGGGGGCGGTCTTTGCCGCCGAAATTGGTGATAAACGCGGGCGGCGCGAGTTCAACGTTCTCGGTGATGCCGTGAACACCGCCGCCCGCCTGATGGGAAAAGCAGCCCGCAACCAAATCCTCATGACGCCTGCTGTCTATGCCGAGGTATCCAATCACCTTGAGACGGAGTACATTGGCGAGATTTCCCTAAAGGGGAAAGCCACCGCAATGGCACTTTACAGCTTGAAGGCGCGGAAAGATTAGAATTTAGTTCAGAACCCCCATCCCCCCCGTCCCCTTTCCCTGTCTACGGGGAAAGGAGGCGAGAGTCCCTCTGTCTGTTATGGGGGGGCAAGCCCCGAAGGGGTGGTTACTCCTAGCCCGCTGCTTTAGCGGCGAGCGCGCACGGACGGCAGCAGCACTATGGCGGACGTGCCTAGCGCGGGGTTAAAACGCCCGCGCTAGGATTGATCGTCCCTGCGGGGCTTGGAAAGACAAATCGCCCTGTGATGTCGTCCCCTTTAGGGGCGGGCGATCCGGCGCAACGCACGGGCGCAGCACAATGTATGGGGGGTGCGGGGGAAAAAGGATGCGGGGAGGCACGGGGCTAAAGCCCGCGTGCTGAAAGCAGGTTTTTCGCCTTCTCTTGTTTTCAGCCCCGTCCTTTAGGGCGAGGTGCTTACCCATAGCCCGGTGGGTTGCCGTCGGGCGCAAACGGACGCCCCAGGGGGCGTCCCTACGAGGGTGCGGCGAGGGTATGGGACGCCTTTCAAGCCCCGAAGGGGTGGTTACTCTCAGCCCGTCCCCTTTAGGAGCGGGCGCTCACTCTCAACAGACCCTAGTTCCCGGACAAACCTTTTAGCGCAGGGACAACGCCCCTATGTGCTTAACAAAACACTGGGCGATGTCATACGCATCATGCGCAGATGCACCCCAAGCGGCATCCACCGCGCTACCTCCCCTTCCCTCCGCATCGTGTGGTATAGTTTTCCCCACAACACGAGTTCAACAACCAGACAAGAATGAGGTTCAACGGTGCGTGTTCTGATCACTGGCGGGGCAGGGTTTCTTGGCTCACATCTAGCAGATCGGTTTCTTGCCGAAGGGCATACTGTCCTTGCCATGGACAACCTTCTCACGGGAAGTACCGATAACATTGCGCATCTTATAGCACACCCCCAGTTCACCTATATTCAACACGATATTTCCGAGTCGATTCCCATTGAGGGGACACTGGATGCCGTCCTGAACTTTGCCAGCCCCGCCAGCCCGATTGATTATTTGAAGTTTCCCATCGAAACCCTCAAAGTAGGCTCGCACGGGACGCTGAACGGGCTTGAGGTGGCAAAAAAGCATGGGGCGCGGTTTCTGATGGCGTCCACCTCGGAAATCTACGGCGATCCACTCGTCCACCCCCAAACGGAAGATTATTGGGGCAATGTCAGCACCATCGGTCCGCGTGGCTGCTATGACGAGGCAAAACGCTACGCCGAGTCGCTGGTCATGGCGTACCACCGCACGCATGGGGTGGATACACGTATCGTGCGCATCTTCAATACCTATGGGGAGCGGATGCGCCTTGATGATGGGCGTGTCGTCCCCAATTTTGTCGGGCAGGCTATCCGCCAAGAGCCGCTCACCATCTATGGCGACGGGATGCAGACACGCAGTTTTTGCTATGTCAGCGACCTGATCGATGGTATTTACCGCTTGCTGATGCTCGAACGCTCCGGTGAATCGATGTACCCAGTCAATATTGGCAACCCGGTTGAACTCTCAATCTTAGAGTTTGCTAAGGTCGTGAACATGATTACGGATAATCCCGGCGGAGTCGTGTTCAAACACCAAGAGCGCATCGAAGGCGACCCCCAAACGCGCAAGCCAGACATCAGCCGCGCCCGACGCCTTCTTGGTTGGGAGCCAAACGTCCTTCTTCCCGAAGGGTTAGAGCGGACGATTCGCTATTTTGAGACGCGGGTAAACCCTTAACGCCATGCCAGCGACACAGCCCGACACGAAATCGGCAATCACCGCACCAGCAGCGACGCAGCCCCCCCTCAACGCGCAAGAGCTTGCCGAGGTGCTGCGGGTCTCCATGTGTTTTGGGCTGCTCATGCTTGGCAACGGGGCATCCAGCCACCGCACCGAACAAACGATGCGGCGCGTTGCGGAGATCATGGGGGCGGCTGCCATTGAACCTTATGTCACGCCGACAGGGATCATCGCCTCCATTTACAGCGGCGAAAACCACCGCACGATGATCCGCCGTGTGCTGACCCTTGCCGTAGACATGAACAAGGTTGCCGCGCTGGAATCGCTTTCCCGAAACATGCCCCCCAACCCCACGACGACAGCGATCAGCGCCAAACTGGATGCCATTGAAGCGCTGACCCATCAGTTTTCGCGCCGCCAAATCATCCTTGCCGTTGCCCTTGCTTGTGGCGCGTTTGCCATTCTGATCGGCGGCGGGGCGTTTGAATTTATCGCGGCGGCAGCGGGGGCGGCGGTGGCTCAGCGGGGGCGCTTTTGGATGGCCTCCCTCCACTTTACGCCCATCCCTACAACGATTGTCTGTGCCGCCCTTGCCACCCTCGTCGCCCAGATCGTCATTGATTTATTGATTCCACTCGCCCCTGCCTTTGGCGTCACGGTGGTCCCCGCCTTTGCCGTCATTGCCTCTGTGCTGCTGCTTGTGCCGGGCGTCCCGCTGGTGACTGCCGTCCTTGACCTCACCTATTTCGATCTCGTTTCAGGGATTGTGCGGGCAACATGGGCGGCGCTGCTGTTTGGGAGCATTGCCATTGGGATGCTCACCATCCTTGTCTGGACAGGGTTGAGGATTATCTAGGCGTGCTGCCTGATCTCGCTCCCTATAGCATTCTCTCTTTGGATGTCTTTGATACCGCCCTGTGGCGGCGCGTACTTTCCCCAACGGATGTGTTTCCCCTTGCCGCCGAACGTGCCAACCTCCCCGGAGTAGCCCCCACGCGCTTTCGAGCGGCACGCATCGCGGCAGAGGCGGAAGCCCGTCGGCGGGCTTCCGATGAGATCACCTTGGATGCGATCTATGCCGTTTTGGGCGACGCTCTGCACCTTTCGCTACAGACGCTCAACACGCTGAAGGCAGCCGAAATTGAGACAGAACGCGCCCTCAGCCGCCCCAACCCGACGATCCTTGCCTTTTACGAACAGGCAAAACGGATGAGCAAACGGGTGATCTTCCTCTCCGATATGTACCTTCCAGAGTCGGTCATTGCCGATCTTCTGGCGCGGGCAGGCTATGACGGTTACGAGCGCTTGATTGTCTCTAGCGCGGTGGGCAAAACCAAACACAGTGGGGCGCTTTTTCACCACACCGCCCAAACGCTCAATATCCTGCCGAGGACGATCCTTCATCTTGGGGACGACCCGCACAGCGACCACCACCAAGCGTGGGCGGCGGGATGGAACGCCCACCTAATCCCCAAAATTAGCGCTCACACAGTCAGCCCGTTACCGCTGCCAACCCCGCCCGAAGCGAACCGCAGCAGCGCCGAATCACAGGCGTTGGCGTTGATCCATCAGGACTACGCCCCTACTGAGGAAGGAGCATCCTTTTGGGAGGCTCTGGGCTGGCGGTGCGCCGGGCTGCTCTATTATGGGTTTGCCGTGTGGCTGCTGCGCCGTGTTCAAGAGGATAAGGTAAGGCGGTTGTTTTTCCTCAGCCGCGATGGGTACATCCTTCGCCAAGCATTTCAGCTTGTCGTGGCGGCGGCGGGCGTCGATCTTCCCTCAACCTACCTCTACGCCTCGCGTCGGGCGCTGAATGTGCCAGCGATCCACGATTTGAGCCGCGACGACCTCGATTTTTTAGTCGGTGGGTTGGGAAATGTCCCTCTGCGGATGTACCTCACACGCATCGGGCTTGACCCGACAGCGCCCGCCGTTCGTTGGGCGATCCAGCGGGCGGGCTTCCCTGACGATGCGCACCGCATCACGGCGACAGATCATGTCCGGCTGCGGGCGCTGTTCACAATCCTAGAAACGGCGATTCGTGCGCTTGCCGATGCCGAACGTCCGCTTGCCGTGCGCTATTTGAAGGAAAACGGCTTCTATGATGGAGGTGATCCCCTCGGGGTGGTCGATGTGGGCTGGCATGGGTCGATGCAAGGGGCGTTAGGGGTACTCTGGCGCTGGCAGATGGGGAAAAACGCCGCTCCCCTTCGCGGCTATTACGTGGGGACGTTTGATACCGCCCGCTACCTTCCTGTGCGCGGCTACCTTTGCGCGGACGGGAAGCCAAGCAGTACACAGGCAGTCCTTCGGCAAGGGGTGGAGATCATCGAATTCTTGTTGGATGCCCCGCATGGCAGCGTTTTGGGCTACCGTGAGGGAGAAGGGGCGGCACAGCCTATCTTCAGCAAGGCGCTGTCCGCACCACGACACGCGGCGGCAGAGGTAGTGCACGCGGCGGGGTTGGCGTTCGTCCGTCAGATGCTTGAGGCGCACGGCGTCGTTGATCTTCCGGCGGAGGCGGCGTTTCGCCCCTTAGCGGCGTTGATCAGTACGCCAACACCCCTTGCCGCCCAACGGCTAGGGGTGTTGCCCCATACTGATAGCTTTGGGGAAGGATATCTTCGTCCCATAGCGCAACCCATAACACCCTTACGGGCAAGGCTTTTTCCCATGGACGATGTGGGGGCGTATCAGGCTGCTTTTTGGCGCCCGGGTTACCTTGCCCAAATCTCGCCCCGCCGTCGGCGCTTTTTAGAGCGTTACGGCGGGTGAGAGGAGACTCTTCATCCGATTGCGGGGTTAAGCGTCTGGCGGTGGGACATCATCCCCCCCACGACGGCGGACGACTTGGGGCAGCGCCGGGACGGGGCGTTCACCGGGTGGCTGTGGGGGCAGCGCCGCTTGTCCCGGACGCGGCGCATAGGCGTAACTGTTGTAGCCATAGTAGCCGTAGTAGTAGTACCCGCCGTAGCCCGCATCAACGTCACGCGGGTGCAGACGGTTCAAAATGACGCCCGTCACCGGTGAGCCAAGCGATTGCAACTGCTGCACAGCACGGGCGGCACTTGCCCGTCGCGTCCGTCCGGCATGAACAACAACGACCACCTCACCACCGGTGATGTTGGCGAGGATGCTTGTATCCGAGACGGTCAAGGTTGGCGGTGTGTCGAAGATGACCACATCATATTTAATGTCCTCGGTCAACGCACGGACAAGCGTCTGCATCTGCACCGTGCCGAGGAGTTCCGCCGGATTGTTGGGGGAGGGTCCCGATGGGATCAGGTCCAAACCTGGGATCGGCGTTTTGCGGGCAAGGTTGCTGACCAAAACGCGAATGTATTCGGGGTCAATCTCCATGTTTTGCCCGACGCCGTTAGGGTTCTCGCTCCCCTTGCCATCCCCTAGCTTGCCCAAACTGGAACTGGTCAAAATGTTTGACAAGCCCAAGTTGTTATTCGCTAAATCAAAGATGAGGTGCTGCGTGGGGCGGCGCAGGTCGGCATCGATGAGGAGGACTTGCATCCCCGTGCTGGCGAAGGTGACGGCAAGGTTTGCCGTCGTCACGCTTTTGCCCTCGGAAGGGCTTGGGCTAGTGACCATATAGACATGGCGCATTTGCCCATCTTCATCGCGGGCTTGGTGCATCAAATTGACGCGAACGGCGCGGTATGCCTCGGCAATGGTAGAGCGCGGCTGCGTCCAGACAATGAGCTTGTCGTTATAGATATTGCGCTTACCAAAGGGGGCAATCGTGCCGAGAAGGTTGACCCCCAATAGCGGCGTGACTTCCGAGGGGGAGCGCAAACTGTCATTGAAATATTCAATGACCACCGCCGCTGACGCCGCCAAGATTGCGCCGACCACCGCCGCCAGAAAGGTGACGGTGAAGGTGTTTGTCCCTAAGGGAGAGAGCGGCACAGTTGCCCGTTCCACAATAGAGAGAACGTTCACATCGCTGCGGACGCGAAGTCCGGCAAGCGTTTGCGAGAAGTTGCTGAGCAGCGCCTGAAGTTTTTGCTCGCGGTCTTGCAAGGCAGTGCGCCGCGTCTCTAATTCGGTGCGGGCTTCTGCGGTGAGTGTCGGTGCGCCCAAGCCATCGTTGATTCGGGCTAACTCTGCCCGAATGTCTGCTAACTGCGTCCGCAGGGTGTCAATCTCCGATTGGACAGTGCGTTCTTGCTCTTGTTGGGCAATCGTCGTGTTCGTTGGGCTGTTGGCGATCAACTGCTCGGCAAGGGTGTTCGCCACATCTGCCGCCAGAATCGGCTCGGTGGTCGTGACAGTGAGGACAAGCAGCGAGGTGTTGGAGACCAACCCAGTGGTGAACATGCCCCGCACTTCTTCGGGAGACATGGGCAAGTTTAAACTGTCTACCGTCCCTTTTAGGACTGGGTAGGTCTTGACAATCTCGGCGTAGTTTTGGGCAAGCTGAACGCCCGTCTGAATAACGGCAATGCTCGGATCGGTCATGTTGAGGAACGACCCAACCATGAGCATTGAGGAGGCTTGATAGCGCAGGGGTTGGGTCCGGCTTTGGTTATAGGCAAAGGCGCCCGCCACCACTGCCGCTAGAGCAATGAGCCATAACCAGCGCCGAAACAATCGAAGGTATGCACGTATTTCCATGTGGAGAGAATGATCGCCTTCCTGATAAGTCTACGTGGATCGTAGAACGTCCCCCGTCAAGAGTCAAGCCCGCATTTCAGGGTGCGCTCAGCGCCGCCCTTCCCTAGTAGTCCATCAAGAAGGTAAGCATAGAATGAGGTAGCTCGCATCCCCCTTCTCCCACAGGGAGAAGGGGGATGCACGTTTTTGAGGGGGCTTCCCCCTCACCCCCTCGCCCGCAGCATTTCTCCCCTTTCCCTGTTTACGGGGTTAGAGGTTAGGGTTTCCAAGCCCCGAAGGGGTGGGTGCTTTCAGCCTGCTGCTTTAGCGACAGGATCACTGGGATTACACTGTCAACACAACCTAGTGCTGTCTTTCATGGGCTTGTGCGGCTGCCCCCCCCACAAGGATCAAGACGAGTGTGAGCGCCACACCCGGCGCGGCTGCTACCCAGGGGGCGGCGCGGTAAACACTGCGGGCATCCGCCAACATCGCCCCCCATTCGAGGGCAGCCGGATCGCCCCCCAACCCCAGGAAGTTCAACGCTGCCGCATTCAACAGCGCCCACACCAAAATAACGAATGCCTCGGCAAGCAGCACCCCGCGCACATTGGGCAAGATATGGCGGCACAAAACCCCCCACCAACCCACCCCAAGCCCTACGGCTGCCTCGATATAGGGGGCATGACGGACGCCCCGTGCTGCCGCCCGCACCACTCGCGCATAGACGGGTAAGAGCGCCGCCCCCGCCGCCAATGCCACCTGCCCTGGTCCTCGCCCCACAACGGCAATCCAAGCAAGGGCAAGGACGATTCCCGGAATGGCGAGCAAGGCATCAAGGATGATCGTCAACAGGCTATCGACAACGTACCCCAGATAGCCCGCCAAAAGACCGATCACCCCACCGGGAAGGACTGCGGCAACAAGGGCAATGAGGGCGATTTGGAGGGTGTGCCTTCCCCCATACAGCGTGCGCGACCATACATCGCGCCCAACAAGGTCTGTTCCCAGAAGGTGTGCGGGGGAAGGCGCTTCTAAACTTGCTCCCACCTCGCCCAGTGGGTCATAGGGAGCAGCCAACGGGGCAAAAAGAACGATCATAATGAGTGTGGCAAGTGCCACCCACAACAGCACACCCTTTCGCTGTGCGCTGTGTTTCCCTTGCCACTGGCTGCCCTGCCCCTGTGCCAGAGCATCAGCACTTATGCGCACGACTCATCCAATGTCGATCCGTTTTACGTCGCTGATGTTGATTTTCTTGTTCCGCTCAAGGAGTGTCGTGAGAATCAGCTTGGCAAACCGAAAGAAGTCGCCCATTTGGTCAATCTGTGCCGTGTAATGGGCGGCAAGGCGCTGTTCGTTGGCGGTCATGGCGGGAACGGCTTCGCGCAGATCAGCGATGTTCGCCTCAATCACCTCCAGGGCTTGGTTCACATCACGCATCTCGCGGCTGCCTAAGACGTTTGTCAAAATCTTCCAGAAATCGGACTCTGCCTCGTAATATTTTTTACGATCCCCGCGCACCCACACCTCGCGGACAATGCCCAGATTCTCCAACATCCGCATGTTCATGCTCACACTCGCCTTCGAGACATCAAGGTGTTCCATCATGTCATCAAGGCTCATGGCGCGGGGGCTAAGCAAAAGCGCCCCATACATTTTTCCCATCACTTTGTTATAGCCAAAATAATCGGCAAGCTGCCCCAAGCCCTCTAACATACTCTCGTTCACGGCGCGAAGCGTAGGGTTGGTGGTTACCCGATGGAGTTCTGCGGCGGCATCGTCGGCGGCATCATCAAGGGGCGTCGGATCGGGATTCGTCATGAAAACGTCCATTCGTGTGCAGTACCCTCACTGGTTGGGCTGCAACCAGCCTTCTTACAAGAAGGGCGGGCGTCGTTCGTTTACCCCTTGCTCACCACCGCCTAGCCCATCGGCAAGTATATCCTGATAAGCGAGGCTGTCAACCACTAAGGGGTCAATCTCCTTGAAAAATGCTGTAGGCAATCTGCATCAACCCCTTGCACAGTTCCCACCCCTTCGGTAAAATGACTCATATGGTCATAATTTGTCCCTCCCCACTGCGAAATACAACGCCAACCATGACAGACTGTCTGTGTTGGTTGGATTCATGTTGTATGGATTCAACGTGGCGTTCGGGACGGCAGGTGCGTTAACCCCACAAGGTGCGTATGCGGAAAGCCGGCTCGAACACGAGTCGGCTTTTTTGTTGCGCCCAACACACGAGGAGGTGTGGTTGAGTCTCACATTAAGTGCGGCGCTGCGGGCGGAGATCGTGGCGCAGTTAGAGGGGAACTACCCCGATGAAGGGGGGGGCTTTTTGCTTGGCACGCTGGAGGCAAACGCGGTGACCGTCCGTGAGGTGCGTCCGGTGGTGAACACCGCCCCCAGTGAGGAAGCGTATCACCGCTACTTCATGACCCCCATGGATTGGGCAATGCTGGAAGATGAGGCGGATGCTGCTGGCTTAAGCGTGGTTGGCTATTACCACTCTCACCCAGATAGCCCCGCTATCCCCTCCGACTATGACCGGACGCACGCCCTCCCCAATTTTCGCTACCTGATCACGTCCGTTCGCGGCAGACAGGCGGCTGAGATGCGGGCGTGGCTTTTGAACGAAGATCGCGGCGCGTTTGTCGAAGTTCCTGTTCAGATTAGCTAAATTAGCCATCTATTCAACACGAAGTCAGAGTGCAGTTCAACATCAAAAAGGTTCACGAATCATGTCAACATCGCTTTTGGTCAGCACCGAATGGGCATTGGAACACCTCAATGACGCCGACAAGCGGTTCATTGAGGTGGACGTCGATACAACACAATATGCGTTGGGGCATCTCGCCGGTGCGGTAGCCTTCAATTGGCAGACCCAACTTCAAGATCAGGTTGCCCGTGACATCATCCCCCAAGAGCAGCTTGAAGCGTTGCTTTCCGAGGCGGGTGTCACCCCCCAGACGACGCTTGTCCTCTATGGCGATAACAACAACTGGTTTGCCGCCTATGCCCTCTGGATTTTGAAGTATTACGGGCATGAAAATGTCCTTCTCATCGACGGCGGGCGGAAGAAGCTCGTTGCCGAAGAACGCCCCCTGACGACAGATGTTCCCACTTATCTCAAAACCGCCTACAAAATCAGCACCATCAATACAGAGATTCGCGCAGACCGTGACTTTGTGAAGGCACGCCTGAACAAGGGCGATTTCGCCCTCATCGATGTCCGCTCACCCGCCGAATTCGTGGGCGATATTATCGCCCCCCCAGGTATGACCGAAACGGCGCAGCGGGCGGGTCACATCCCAGGCGCAAAGAGTGTCCCCTGGGGGACGGCAGTGCGCGAAGATGGTACGTTCAAGTCCGTTGAAGAACTGAGCCAAATCTATGGCGCAAAGGGTGTCAACGCCGAGAAGAAGGATGTTGTTGCCTACTGCCGGATTGGGGAGCGTTCGTCGCACACATGGTTTGTGCTGAAGTATCTGCTCGGCGTCGAAAACGTCCGCAACTACGACGGCTCGTGGACGGAATGGGGCAACCTGATCGGCGCTCCTATCGTCAAAGGTGGCGAATAACCTAACCCGTTCCCTTCATCCTTTGCCCCTATCGTTCGCCGTGCTGATTTCACCTACATGATGAAATCAGCACGGGTGCGAGTCAGACCACGCCTCAGTGTGGGTCGCCCCGTTTCCAGAGTGTCTGCAACCGTAGTGAATCCCCGTCAACAACCCATTCCCCAATCAAGACGACGCCCATGCCCTTCGTGCTAAAGGGATTATTGTCAGAGGGGCTGCCGCCCAAACGCCCCATGAGGGCAACACAGGGCAGCCGACTGTGCAGGGCATCGTTTAACAAGGCTTGCTCAATTCCTTGTTGGCTGCGGCGGATTGCCATGTTGAACGCCGTGCGCAGCCGCAGCGGATCGGTTGCCCCCTGAAAACAGGCGATCAGATGGGGCTGTTGGGGATCGCTGAGCGCCGCCCACAGCGCCGCTGATTCATCAAAACGAACTTCATCTAGGATCAGCCTTTTCAGATTCGCCTCGCCTAAGGACGCGCTCAGCACCTCAGGGAAATCCCGTCCGGGCGTCTCGCGCCCCGGCGGGATTGCCGTCAGGCGGCGGACGCCATCGGAAAGGCGCAGTTCTGCCGCCCGCTCCACACACACCATCCCTGTGGAGTCGGCAATGAGCGGCAAAAGCGCTTGGAGAAGGGTTGTTTTCCCAGAGGCGGCATCGCCAGCAATCATCAGCCCGCGTCGTTGAGCGAGAAGCGCTTGAAGTACCCCTACTGCCTCATGGGTGATTACCCCAGAGCGCTCAAGATCGGTCAGCCCATGTGGGATGAGCGGGTGTAGGCGAATGTTCACCGTCAGGATTGGGCTAATCGGGGCGCCAGTTACCGTCAGGCGGGCGGGGCGATCTGCAAGGCGCACCCCCACCTCTACAAAGGGCAGCGCCAGTTTGAGCGATGTCCCCGCCAGCGCCAAAAGCCGATCTGTAAACCGCTCCACTTGAGAGGCGTCCTGAAAGAGGGTGGGCATTGGTTTCATATCCCCCATTCCAGTCCGCACAGAAAGGCGATCATAGCCCTGAATGAGTATCTCGGTAATACCCCAATCATTGACCAAGCCATCGAGCGGGGCAAAGCCAAACAGATCGCGGTACGCCTGTTCCAAGACGGCAAGACGATCTTCTTTGGAGAGCTTGATCCCGCTGGTGGTCATGATGTAATTGGCAATATCGCTGATCAGGGTGCGGCGCGACGCTTCATCGGGGATCAGGTCAGGGCGATCTATCGTCTCGGCGTTGAATTCTTCCTCAATTTGTTCCAGCAGCCCCGCCCACGAGACGGCTCGCCCTCCCCGAAACAGAAATGGATCGTCGCTCATAGCGCTGTGTCCTTTTCCAGACTGTGTTGACGTTTTTGGTTCAGAACCCCTATCCTCCCTACACATGGCTGAGGGGATCAATCCCTCATGGGGACGCTCCCTGGGAGCGTCCCCGCCTGCCCTATTTCGGCAGCGCCGTGCGGCTTTCCACCACGCGCACTACGAAGGAGAGCGTCACCGTCATCACAAGGTACAGCACGGCAATCGTGATGTACGCCTCGAAGGGACGAATCGTATCCGCCGCGAAGATACGCGCCCGCTGCGTCATCTCGGCAATCGCCAAAATCGTGATCAGCGAGGAATCTTTCAGCAGGGCGATGAAATCGTTTCCCAACGGCGGCAAGACGACGCGGAACGCCTGTGGCAAGATCACTTGGCGCATCGCCTGTACATAGGTCATGCCCAAGCTGCGGGCGGCTTCCATCTGCCCCTTGCCGATGCTCTGAATCCCCGCCCGGAATAACTCGGCAAGGAATGCCCCGTAGCCAATTGCCAAGCCAAAGACGCCGCCCACCTCGTTAGGGAAATCGCTATTTTGGCGCGTTAGCCCGGTATTGGGGTCTACATAGCTGCCGCCGAGCAGCCCCAAGAAGGCGATAATCACAACGGCAATGATCGCCGCCGTCAGCGCCGGACGCAGGATTTCGCCCGGATAGACCTTGAACAGCGGCAGGTTGCGATAGGCGGTGAGGGCAATAAAAATCGCCGCAAGAATGCCCACCCCAAGCTGAATCCGCCCCACCGTAAGGGGAAATTCATCGCGCAGCCAGGGGCGAATGGCAAAGCCCACTAAGAGGATGATCACCAGCATCGGAATCCCGCGCATCACCTCCACATAGACAGTGGAGAAGTGGTAGAGAATCGGGTTTTTAGAGATGCGCATCAAGCCCACGCCCAAACCAAGCAGACAGGCAAAGACGAAGGCGACAAGCGTGACCCCAAGCGTGAGGAAAATCCCCTCGTTGCAGCCGGAGAGGTTGTTCAAGGCACACTGTCCAGGGATATAGCGCAACGTGCGGGCAATTCCCGTGCGCGGTAGCGTCTCGATGATCGGTGGGACGGTTTGAATGACGAGCGTCCCGCCGATGGATTCGGTCACTGTCCCGCTCAGGCGGTTTTCAGCGGCGCCGGGGAGCAGCGGCAGTTGGGCAAAACAGGTGGCGTTTGGGTTGGCAATGCAGTTCTCCGGCGTGCGCTGGATTGCCGCCTGATCCACCGTGAACTTGCGAACATCCACCGTCGTCCCGTCGGCAAGGCGCAGTTGGTACTTCCCCAAATCTTCTAAGAGCAGGTAGCCCTCAATTTTTGTCCGTAGAACGCTGACCGACGCGCCCACGCCACAGGCATCCCCCGCGCCCGCCGCACAGGTCAGCCCCGCCGCATCGTAATCTTCACCGGGTAGACGTACCAATACCTCGGCTTGGGTCATCACCGAAACCATCGCCTCATCTTGGGCAATGAGAATACCGCTCACTCGCCGCCCGTCGCTGAGGTCATAGGCAACCTCGGCATAGCGCGTTGTGGTGATCGCCGGATCATCGGTGACGAAGCGCAGCGCCCGACGGTAAAGATCGTTGTTGAGAAAGGATAAAAATGCTAACAGCAGCCCAATCCCAATGATGATTATCCACCAGGGGAGCGCCCCTAAACGGGCGGCAAGTGCCTCCAGCGCGGGAGGGATGGGCAAGCGATTGCGGGTCAGCATGGGGCGGGGTTCGGTGGTCATAATGCGTAACCTTCTTGGCGTGCGTAATGGATGTTAAACGATGTTAAGTTGGCAAGTGTCTATAAAGATACCGAGTTGCGTGCCAAGACGGTAGGGGAAGGTCGGAACTACTCAAGCAAGAGCGATCTCCCGCATAGCGCTAGGCATTACCCACATCGTGGGGAGGGTGAGAAAGAGACCACGTATACGCAATATCTTGGAGGCGAGACCAGCCGCGCCAGAGGACGTTGACGCCGGGATTCCCCTCCCCTTTGCGTCCCATAAAACTGCTCCGCTAACCGCTTGGCAGGTGCCCTTTGACCCCATTTCCCTACGCCCTTTTTGCACTAGCCTACCCCATCTTTTGCACCCCCCCCCGATTTGTGGGTAATGCATAGCGCGTAGCGGGAGAGGGGCGAGGGAGTGATGTGAATCTGTGTGGTTGACGATGAGCCGCCTATCTGTGCATCATTCGGGTCTACCCCTGACGGCGGCTGTACCACCCCTTTAGGCGGCTGATCGCCTCGTCCAAACGATCATCGCTAACGCCGATACTGAAGCGGAGGTAGCCGCGTCCTGCCTCGCCATACATCGTCCCAGGTGTGATCGAGACGAGGGCGTTTTCGAGGGCATCATTGGTATATGCCTGATCGTCACCATCCTTCACGCGCACCCACACATACAGCGAGGCTGGCGTTTTGAACGGCTCTAGCCCAATCTCTGGGCAAACGGCAAGCAGTTTATCCCGCCGTGCCTGATAGATCGCATTGCGCTCGTTAACCCACGATTCCGGGGTGTGGTTGAGCGCCGCCGCCCCCGCATCATAAATCGGACGGAAATGCCCGCTGTCGATGTTGCTTTTGATCACCAAAAGGGCATCAATGGCTTCTTTGTTCCCCACACAAGCGCCCAAGCGCCACCCCGCCATGTTGTGAAACTTCGAGAGCGACATAAATTCCACTGTACAGCTTTTGTCGGGGTCGGCTTGTAAAGCACTCACTGCACGGTAGCCATCAAAGACGACTTCGGCATAGGGGTTATCCGAACAGAGTAAGAGGTGATGTTCGCGGCAAAAGGCGACTAATTCCTGATACACGCTGAGATCGGCAACTGCGCCCGTTGGGTTGTTGGGGTAATTCACCCACAGCACCTTTGCCTTAGAAAGGTTTGGGTTTCTCCGTAGCGCATCCAGATCGGGGAGGTAGCCCCGCGCCGGATCAAGCCGCATCAGGATAACATCCCCCCCTGCCATGATCGTCCCCATGCTGTAGGCGGGGTAGTTCAGGTCGGGGACAATGGCATAGTCGCCATGATCAACGTAGGCAAGGGTCAGGTTGATGATTCCCTCTTTCGAGCCGATCAGCGGCAGTATCTCAGTATATTCGTTAAGGGTGATCCCAAAGCGGCGCTGATAGTAATTTGCCACCGCTTCCCGAAAGACCTTATGCCCCCGATAGCTGCCATAACCATGTTTTGTCGGGTCTTGAACCGCCTCGCGGAGCGCCTCAATAACATGCGGTGGGGGGGGCATATCGGGGCTGCCTATGTCCACGCGGATCACATCTTTGCCGCTGGTGGTCATCTCGGCAATCTTTTGCCCCAAAATAGCGAAGCCATAAGGGGGCAAACGTCGCAGCCGGTCTGCAACAGGCGGAAGGGTACGAGTAGGGGTTGAGGAGGTCATACAAATGTCCTTAAACCTTTCAAAAGAGTCTCTAAATCGTCCATTGCCCGCGCCGTATAAGCGGCAGCGCGTTCACGTTTGCCGCGTGGCGGGTTTGCCAACGGCGGTAGGATGCCATAATTCGCCTTCATCGGCTGGAAATCGTCCGGGACGGCGTGCGTCACGTAATGACAAAGCGCCCCCAACATTGTCGTTGGCGGCAGGACAAGTGGGGCGTCGCCATGCAGCACCCGCGCCGCATTGATCCCCGCCAACAGTCCCGTGCCGATGTTCCCAACGTAGCCTTCGATTCCCGTAATTTGTCCGGCGAAGAACAAATCGTCTCGCGTCTTGTATTGGAGCGTCGGGCGCAGCAGGGTGGGTGCGTTGATGAATGTGTTGCGATGCATCTGCCCATGACGCAAAATCTCGGCGTTTTCTAAACCGGGGATCAGCCTGAAAACGCGCTCTTGTTCGCCCCACTTCAGGTTGGTTTGGAAACCAACTATATTGTAGAGCGATCCACTCAGGTTATCTTGCCGTAATTGGACAATGGCGTAGGGGCGTTTTCCCGTGCGCGGATCGCACAGTCCAACAGGGCGCATCGGACCAAAAGCGAGTGAATCGCGTCCACGCTTAGCGATTTGCTCTATAGGCAAGCACCCCTCGAAAAATTTAGGGTCTTCCCGCTCAAAATCATGCAAGGGATAGGTTTCTGCCCCCAAAAGGGCATCAACAAACGTTTCGTACTCTCCCCTTGTCAGCGCACAGTTGATATAATCACCATCCTCAGCACTTCCCCGATCATAACGGCTGGCGCGGAAGGCGATGCGTAGGTCGATACTCTCCAATGCCACAATGGGCGAGAGTGCATCGTAGAAATACAGGTATTCTTGCCCAATCAGCCGCGCAATATCCGCCGCCAGCGTTTCCGCCGTCAGCGGACCAGAGGCAATCACACAGGGACTCGTCGGAATCGCCAGCACTTCCTCCCGCCGAATGGTGATGTTCGGGTGGGTTTCTAGTGCGGCGAGGACACCTGCTGCAAATACCTCGCGGTCAACGGCTAAGGCGCCTCCCGCTGGTACAGAGGCATCCGCCGCACAGCGTAACAGCAGCGAGTCAAACGCCCGCAGTTCGTTCTTCAGCAAACCGGGGGCGCGATCCGGCAGATCAGAGCCAAGTGAGTTGGAACAGACCAGTTCGGCAAGGTCGCCCGTGCGATGGGCGGGGGTCGTTTTCACCGGACGCATTTCGTAAAGCGTCACGCGGACGCCCCGTTGGGCAGCTTGGTAGGCGGCTTCTGTGCCAGCCAGCCCCCCACCAACAACGATCAATTCAGGTAGAACAGGCATGGATTTTGTGCATTGTGAACAACAGGTAAGTCATTGTAGCCCGCTTGCGGGAGGATTTCTAGATCATGTGCGGCATTTTTGGACATCTCAGCCCCTCTGGGGGAGATGTGGCGCTTGTCGAACGCATGGCGGCTGCCCTTGCCCATCGGGGACCGGACGGCTTTAGCACCCACCATGATAGGGAACTCGCCTTTGGCGCTGGACGCTTAGCAATCATTGACCTCAGCGCTCCATCGGGTGTCCTTTTTAATGAGGATTGTCAGGTCGCTGTCGTTTTTAACGGGGAAATCTATAACCACAAAACGCTACGCCAGCGCCTTGTGGCAGAAGGGCATCACTTCACCACCCAAACGGATACCGAGGTGATTGTTCATGGTTACGAAGAATGGGGTGTGCGCATCCTTGACGAACTGCACGGGATGTTTGCCATTGGCGTTTGGGATGGGCGGGCGCGACGCTTGCTTTTGGCGCGGGATCGCTTAGGCGAGAAGCCGCTCTATTATGCCCAACATGGCGAGGACTTTCTCTTTGCCTCGGAGATTAAGGCGATCCTTGAACAGCCTACCTTCCCTCGCCGTGTAAATCACACAAGTCTTCCTGTCCTCTTGGCACTAGGGTATGTCCCCCCACCAGAAACTATGTTTGAGGGGGTGAAGAAGCTCGCCCCAGGCGAGTGGCTGACCTGGCAGGCAGGCACGATTGAAACAGGGCGCTATTTCATTCCCACAATGACTCTGAATCCCCCCCCTCAACAGGCGTATCCCCATGCGGTGAACGCCCTCCGCCAAGACCTGTTTCGTGCTGTTGAATCGCGCTTGATGTCCGATGTGCCTTTGGGGGCGTTTCTCAGTGGGGGGGTCGATTCGACGGCGGTGGTCGGGATCATGGCAAAGCTCACTGGGCAGCCTGTCAAAACCTTCACCGTTGGCTATGGCGCTTTGGCGGGCGCGGCGGATAACGCCAAACTAGACGCCAAATTCAACGCCGATGCCCGCTATGCAGCAGCGGCGGCGGCACACTACAAAACCGATCACGAGACGATTCAGATTCGCCAAGATGATCACCTTGCCTGGCTTTTGCCGCGCCTTGTTTATGCTATGGACGAACCGCTGGCGCAGCCTGGGATCATCCTGACCGCATATGTGGCGGCTCTGGCACGGCAGCGCGGCGTTCCTGTGCTGCTCTCAGGCGATGCGGGTGATGAACTCTTTGCCGGCTATCCCTCCTACCGTGCCGATCAGCTTTTGGGGCGCTACCTACGCATTCCGGCATTTCTTCGCAATCGAATTCTGAATCCGCTCTTCAAACGTCTCCCAAAGCGTTTTGAGTTGCTCCGCAAGGTGGCGGCGAAAGCATCGGCAAGTGATCCGCTCTCTCGGTTTCTTGCTTGGAATCGAAACATCGACCCTGCACGCTTTCCCGACTTGCTTAGTGACCCCTCTGCTACAGCACGGGCAACCACCGCCTTGAGAGACATCTTGCTGCCGATTCTAAATACCCCCCAAACGCCCTATTTTACAGATCGCCTTGCCTATGCCGGGCTGCGTCTGTGGCTGGCGGAAGATAGCAATATGCGCGTGGATAAAATGGCGATGGCGATGTCCATAGAGGCACGCGCCCCGCTGGAAGACCACCGCCTACTGGCAGGCGCCTTCCAACTCCCGCTCTCCTACAAACTGCGGGGGGGAGATTTTAAGCGCGTTTTCAAAGATGCTGTGCGCGATCTCGTCCCAGAATCGATCCTGACACGCAGCAAGTTTGGCTTTTTCCCACCGGCGTCTGAGTGGCTGCGGACGATCCTTCGCCCCCTCGTGGAGCGTTGGCTTTCGCCCGACTATGTCCGGGCGGCAGGGATGGTTGACCCCGATGCAGTGGCGCGAATTGTCCGTGCGCATGTGGAGGATCGCCACTACGAACTATGGGCGGTGTGGACTCTGCTGGTGCTGCATCTTTGGCACGCTTTGTACATCAGCGGGGCGCTGACACTCACGGGGAAACTTTCGGCGGCGGATGTGACTGCCTGAAACGCTGTAGGAATGATTTATAACGTACCTACAAATTCGGGGTTAGCTTGTAATCAAGGCATTGAGGACAAACACACCTTGCTTGGCAACGATGTCTTTTCCTAAGGGTTGCCCCTAAGGGCAACACCCCCAGAAATGCGTGGGGCGCACCGGTTTGGCACGCCCCAACAAAACCAGCGCGGTTAATCCCCAGCCGGAGCAGGTGCGGGTTTTTCTTTCCCACCACCCAACAGCCGCTGTTGGAAACCACTAAACAGGCTGTACAACACCGGAATGACGACAAGGGTCAGTAGGGTTGAACTGAACAACCCACCAATGACCACCGTCCCCAGTTCGGCAGCGATGATCGCCCCTTCCGATAAGCCAATCGCCAATGGCAGCAAGGCAAACATGGTGGCAATCGCCGTCATGAGAATCGGGCGCAGACGAGTCCGCGCCCCTTCGATCAGCGCCTCGCGCAGGGGAAGGTGTTTTTCCTTCCGGTTTTGCTGAACGCGATCAATCATCACGATGGCATTTGTCACGACGATGCCGATCAGCATCAGCAAGCCGATCAGCGCCGAGATGCCGACGACTCGATTGGTCACCCACAAGCCCACCGCCGCACCCACCACCGCTAACGGCAGGGTGAACAGGATGGTGAAGGGGTGAATGAGCGACCCAAAGGTCAAAACCATAACGATATATACGGCGGCAATGGCAACGCCCATCGCTGAGAATGTCTGGACAAAGCCTTCCGTCTGTTGGCGGCTTTGGAAGCCCTGATCGACAGTGATCGTCTCTGGCAGGTTGGGGATGTCCTTCGCCGCTTTGATGGCAAGGGCAGTCACGCCGAGCGTGTCGGTCACTTCCAACTCAGCGGTGTATTTTGCCGCCGCCTTGCGCTCAATGCGCAGGTAGGAGGTGGCATCGCCCACAAGGTCGAGGGTGCTGCTGACATTGGCTAAGCCCGGCACGGCGGCAAGTGTCGCCTTGATCGTCTCGTTGACCGCCTTCAAATCGGCTTCGGGACCACTGGCGACAACATTGAACCCGCCAAAGCCTTGTTCGCTGATTGAGGCGCGAGAGACGGTGACATTTTTCTCACCGAAAATCGCCGCCGCCTTTTCGCGGACTTCTCTCGTCAACAGGTCGAGTTCTTCGCCCTTCGCCTCAATTGCCAAAACCATTTGCCCGGCTGAGCCGTTCACCGACGATGCGCCGCCGAGAAGGGCTGCAATATCGCCAAACCCGCCGCCCGAACCAATCGTCGTTTGGTAGCGGGTGATGCCTCCACCGGAGTTTATTTTTTCAGCGATGAAGGCTTCCATTTCACGGGTGAGGGCATCCGTCTCGGCAATTTGCGTGCCGGGCGGCATGGCAATGGTGATGCTGATTTGCGGCTCACCAAAGGAGGGGAGGAACGTCTGCGGGCGGCTAGCAAAAATCGCCATACCCACGACGAAGGTCACTGCCGCCACAGCCAAGACAAGCGCCCGCTTGTTCAGCGCCCATTCCAGCACTCCGTGATAGAGCGATTCGAGCCGTCCCTCTTTTTCCTCTGGAAGTTTATTGGGCGGGATAAAGAGGTAAGCGAGGACGGGGATCAAGGTGATCGCCACGATGAACGACGCGGCAAGGGAGTAGGTCACTGCCAACCCAAAGGGGAGGAAGAACTCTCCAACAATGCCCCCTGTCAAGCCGATAGGCAAGAAGACGACAATCGTTGTCAGGGTTGCAGCGAAGATCGCCACGCTGACATCCCGCGTCCCTTTGATCACGGCTTCCTTGCGATCCATCCCTTTTTGCAACTGACGGTAGATGTTTTCCAACACGACAATCGAGTCGTCCACGACGCGCCCAATTGCTACCGTCAAGCCCGAAAGGGTCATGATGTTCAGCGTGATCCCGTTGGGGAACAGGCGCAAGAGGAACGTCCGAATTCCCTCTGGAAGCGTACTCTGGGTGAGCAGATTATGGGCGCTCCCCGGCAAGTAGCGCATGAGGATGAAGGCGATTGCCAACGAGGTTGGGATGGAGACTGCCGTCACAATCGTTGAGCGGACGCTGAAGTTCAGGAAGATCAGGATCACAATGACTGCCATGATCCCGCCTAAGCCACCCTCACGGGCGACACCGCTGATTGATTCTTCAATGAAACTCGCCTGTTCAAAAGTCGGCGTGATCTTGATCTCAGGATTCGCCGCCATGAGTTTTTTGAAGACTTCATCTGCCGCGTGGAAGACGCGCACAGTGTTCGCCTCGGTCTCTTTGGACACGGAGATGATCAGGCTGGTGTTCCCATTGGCGCGAGTGACGTTGTTCGTCGCCGTGTAGACCGGTCCGCCGTTCACACGGGCGCGTACTGCTGCCGGAAGCTGCTCAATAACCTCTGGAGCAAGGAGCGCCAGTGTTGATGTGCCGAGCGTCTCGAAAAACTTCGGGTCGCGGTTGTTCAGATAGAGCAGCAAATCGGCGGGCAAGTCCTTCATGAGCGATGCCGCACCCGGGGAGGCAGCCGCTTGGTTGAAGAACGCGCCAGGGTTGCCAAAAGGCGGCTTAAAGAGGTCGTTGGCTGATTTGATCTTGAAGCCGAAACTAGTCAGGGCGATGACCCAACTTTCCGGCATGTCCGGCGCGTTGGGATCATCAGCAATAACGGGGGTATTTCCCGCTTGGGAGGCAGCCAACGCCTCGGCTGCGGTGGGCGTTTCGCCCTTCGCAATCTTCGTCAGGGCGTCTGCCTGATCAGTTGGGTAGTTGGCGGCTGTTGCCAGAAGCGTGGGGCGTGAGAAAAACGCCCACCATGCGGGATTGAGTGTTTTTAGAAAGGTTGGCTCAAGCGTTTCGATATAGGCAATCGATTCGGGCAGAAGGCTGTCACCGAGGCGCGTCAAGAAGGGACGCCATGACTCCGATGCCCCTAACCCCTCATAAGTTTTGTTCAAGAAGGACGCAACACCACCAATGCCTTCTGCTGTGGTGAAATCGCTGAAGGTTTTGATATTCAGCGCCCTGATTGCCTCTTGCCCCAAGAGGGGAGTCCATGCGCCTTGACTCAGGATGGACGAGCCGACCAATTTCAATGCCTCTGGGGAAAGCGACTTGGTAAAGTCGGGCTGCGCCGCCCGCACATAGGTTGACACCTCAACGGGCAGGCTGAGCAGTTCAGGGGAATTTGGGTTCAGTTCAGCGATCTGATTCAGCAGGGTGGCGGCGGAAAGGGTTTCACCCTTCTCGTTCGTCGCGGACAGAAGATCGTTGGCGTCGTCAAATTTCGCCACCGTCGCGAATTTATCTTTCAATTGAACGGGGAGCGGGTTGATCAGCGAAAGCGGACCAATGCCCACCCGCCGCCAATTCATGGGCAGCTCGGGAGCGGTTCTTGCCGGGTCTGTGCCGCCGCTGGTCGTGCCACCCTCTGAACCAGAGGGGACAGGCGTTGGCGGGGTTGTCTTTCCGGGTGTTTCTCCCGCTGCCCGCTCAGCAGCAATCGCTTTCATGGCAGCGGCGATCACTTCATCAGGGATGGACTCGCCACCGCTGACGCCGATATTTGCCACTCCGTCTTTTGCCTTGAGTTCAGGGACAAGTTGTTCGTTGACAAATGTACGGAGGTCTTCGGTGGAGAGTGTGCTGCTAGAAACGCTGGCAGTGACGACGGGCAGGGCGCTCAGGTTAAAGGTGAGCAAACGCGGCACGCCGACCAAATTCCCTTGCGCGTCCTTCTCCCCAAGTCGCCACGCATCGGGAAGTTCAACAGCGGCACGGGTGGTTGTTTTTCCCAAAACATTACCACTGATCGCCTCAACCGCAAGGGCATCCAGCGTCACAAAGTCCACTACCCCGCCCGCCTTTAGGTACAGGTCAAGTCCGGCTTGGCGAACAGCAGGGTTCATGGCAAGCAAATGAGCGCTCTCAAAGTGTTTGAACATGGAAGGCGCACGTCCAACGACCTTTGTCATGATTTCAAGAGTCAGATCGTCTGTCGTTTTCAAACCGAGCGGCACGCCATCCGCCACCACCTTATCAATTGCCGCTTGAATCCCCTCGCGGACAGCGTTTTGGTTAGGGGTGTATTCATTTTGAGCGGTGATGAAAGCAATCGGTGAGACGGTGGTTGATTCCAAACCGGCAGCAAAAATGTGCGGAATCTTGACGATTTCGTCTTCTAAGGGGATGGTGACGAGATCGCGCAGGTCTTCGCTGCTGGCGCCGGGGCGTACGGTAATGATAAAGGTTTGAGGGAATTCGATGTTGGGCAGCAGTTCTTGGTTAAGCTGTGCGGCGGCATAAACCCCTAAGACCAAAAAGGCAATAGTGAAGGCTATCGTAATCCACTGGAAACGAATCGATAGCCGAGTGATGGCGGTGAAAAATCGGCGGAGAATCAAGGAACGTCCTCCTGTATGGTCAGGGCAATGGTGAGACAGTGTTCTGTACGCAGAAAATCAAGAAATGGTTGCGAAAAGAACGCAACAAGTCCATTTTAGGGGTGTTGGGCGATTGTGTCAACTATCACAAACGAGGTGGGGAGGGGCAGTCCATCGCAAATAGATCACAGGTTCTGCGCCTTGCCCTAGATCGAGGTCAATAAGGCGATCATCGACAAACCCCAAGCGGCGGTAAAGGGCTAACGCGCCACTGTTATGCAGCACTGCCCCGATTTCAATGATCACCTCGTCCCACTCCTGAGCAATGGCAAGAAGGTGGCGGATCATCGCCGTGCCAATGCCCTGCCGACGGTAGGCTTCAGCGACAATCAGATCGCTGATCTCGGCAACCCGCGCCCAACCGAGCAGTTGCCCATAGCCAACAACATGCCCATCAACACAAGCAGCAACGGCATAGCCCCGCCCCCTTCCCGAAAAGCGTGCCACACGCTGGAGCATCTCGCCAACCTTGTGGATGCTCCAAGACGACCAACACCTTTCTTGAAGTGCCTCGGCATCACCGGGCGTGGCGGGGCGGAGGCTTAGGACGCCAACGGTCTGCGGTAAAGCGGACATGAGACTCTCATCCGTTGAAATCATCGGGGATGCGTAGATCGTCGGGTAGGGGTGTGGGCGACCCAAACGGCGGGCGGGGTAAGATGGTGGGGGAAGGCATCGGCGTGTACTCTTTGTTCACAGGGATGTTCCCATAACCTGGGTGGTGAAAGATGGTGAACTTTTGAAGTGGGAAGTAACGTACCCACGCCTGCCCAACAATCAACGTTCGCTTCACCGGACCGAAATTATGAGAATCATAACTGTTGCTGCGGTTGTCACCGAGGATGAAGTATTCATCATCTTTCAGAATCCACGTCCCGTTGCACTGGCAAAAATTATTAACGTAGGGTTCTTCAAGGATTGTCCCATTGATATAGACGCGCCCATCACGGATTTCGACAATTTCACTGGGCAAGCCAATGACACGCTTGATCAGATCGTCACTGCTGCTGCTGCGGGGGTTATGGAGGACGATTACATCCCCTCGCTGCGGGCTGTTGAAAAAATATGCCGCCCGATTCACAATGACCAAATCGCCCGTATAGAAATTGGGCTGCATACTTGGTCCATCTACAACAGCACGCGCAGTCATCAGGTTAATCGGGGTGTAGGTGATCACGATCAAGAGGATAATCTCCACAACATCCCGCAGCAAACGGCGCTTGCTCAAAAGGCGCGGGCGCTTGGACGCAGGTGGAATGGAAGATTCGGGTGTCATATCCATGAGATGCTAGGTGTCCTTCCCTGTGTGACTGAAAGCGATTTTATCACTGGGTGGGGTTCTACCGTAGGGTGGATTCAGCGAGGTCTCATGTCGGGGAGAAAAATACCCAAAATGACAACGCCCGCGAAAGCGGGCGTCGCCATAAGTGCAGGATACGAAGGACTAGAGAGCATTAACGATGTTCGAGAACACGTTAGCTATCGCCGGGCCCAACAGCGCCAAGATGATGATCACAACGATGGCGACCAAGACGAGGATGAGAGCATATTCGACGAGACCCTGACCTTCTTCACGAGGAAGATACAACATGATAACTACTCCTTTTAAAGGTGATGTTCTACTATAAACATATCATATCATAGATTTTCAAATAACTAGAGTGTGTTGACGTTTTTAGTCGCGCCCCCCTGTTTTCAGCGCTCTAATTTGTGATCCGTTTTTCGCCTACAGCGCAAGCACCCGACCCACAGGCGCGTTCTTGCTGCCGGAGATACTCATCTGCCGCCCCTTTCTTCTTGCGGGAAAAGCGGGTAGCGGATGAGGGCAGCGGCGTAACCTTTATCTCTTTCGGGATAAGGTGCTGGCAAGAAGAAATGCCAATAATCATGACTTTGTTACGCGCTGCGGAACAGGGAGGGGCTATTATCAAAACAATCCTACCCGCTGTCTTCTGTAGGAACGCATCGTATGCGCCCACTGAGCAGCATCCCGAACAAATCACAGACACAGATGCCACCTTCAAATACTGTTCACCTCTACCTTTTGATGGATACCTCTGCCTCGATGACTGGCGCAGGGTTGGAAGCGCTGAAACAAGGGGTACGCCTGCTCAGTTCCACCTTCAGCGGGCGCGGTGGACACCCCATCCTGTGCGCCGGAATCACCTATGACAGCACGGCGCGGATTGCCTTCCCGCTGACGCCCATCGACGCCCTTCACCCCCCCAATGATCTCGATTCGGGAGGGACATCGGCGTTGGGGGCGGCGCTGGGGCTGCTGAAGGATCATTTCGCCCCCCGCCGCCCTGCCCTCGTCTACATTTTTAGCGATGGCGAACCGACGGATGATTGGCAGCGCCCGCTGGCGGCGCTCCGTCCGCATGTGACGCGCATCATCGGCTTAGCCTGTGGGTTAGCCGTAAATGATGACGCCTTCGCGTCCTTCACCGATGAGGCACATTGGCTTAGCGACCTGACCCCAGAGGCGCTGCGCCGCACGCTGACACTGTGAATAATGCCCCCTATTCCTTCCCATGTGTACGGCTTAGGGGGCGACGCTCTCGGATCGATGAGGACAACAGCCCTCTCATCCCCCTTGCTCCCTTTGCCCGCATATGGAAGAAGCGGGTACACGCCGAACGTGGATCGCAGGGGGATGAGGGTAACCAATGCCTGTACACCCTACTGTCGCCCCCTCAGTCTGTATACGGGGGGATATGCGCTGTGGGCGTCCCTACTCCCGCCGAAAGACCGCCACCGCCTCAATATGGTAGGTCTGGGGGAACATATCGACAGGCTGTACCTCCGCCAGCCGATAGCCCTTCCCTTTCAGCCGCTTGGCATCCCGCGCCAATGTTGCCATATCGCACGAGACATAGGCGATCACCTTTGGCTGACGCGCCACCAGCGCATCAAGCGCCTCGCCTTCCATCCCGGCGCGGGGCGGGTCAACAACGGCACACTCGTAGCGCTCGGTGCTTTCAGCGAGGACATCTTCCACCGCCCCTTCGATCAAGGTGACGTTCTCGTAGGCACTCAGGTTATGATCAGCGTCGTTCACGGCGGCGGGGAAGGTTTCAATTGCCGTGACCAGCCTCGCCCGTTCTGCCAAAAATGCGGTGAATAAGCCTACCCCACTGTAGAGATCAAGGACGCGCTCTGTCCCTTTTAGGTCAAGCGCGGCGAGGACAAGATCGACCAATCGCCCCGCTTGCGGTAGATTCACCTGAAAGAAACTTCCCGCTGTGACGCGAAAGTGTTTGTCATGGATGGTGTAGTGAACATGCCCCAAGCCAATCAGCGGATGGGCGATTTCGTCCCCATCCAAAAAGGCGACGGTGGCGGGGAGTTCAAGGGCGATGAACGGTTCTTCGTCATCCGTCGTCGTCAGGGCGATCAGTAGATCGTCGGGGGCGCTGCCCACCTGAAACCGCACCCGATCTAGGTTGGGATTTGTTTCAAGGTCAACCTCAAAGGATTCAAAAAGGGCGAGCAGTTCAGGGCGCATGAGGTGACATTCGTCAATCCCAATCACTGTCTGACCATCGGTGCTGACGAAGCCAAGCCGCCCCTCTGGGGTAATCTGCATCGTCATGTGCGAGCGATATGCCCATACGTCGGGGCTTGCCAACACTGGATGGACAAGCGGATCGGCAATCCCGCCAATGCGTGCCAACTGGTCGATCACAATTTGGCGTTTGAAATCGAGTTGGGCGGGGTAATCAATGTGCTGCCATTGGCAGCCGCCGCACCGTTTCGGTCCAAAGTGCGGACATTCGGGGTAAATGCGGGAATCCGCCGGATCAAGCAGGGTGATGCCCTCGGCAAAAGCAAAGCGCCCTTTGTCCTCGGTGATCCGGGCGGTGATCACCTCCCCGGAAATGGCGTAGGGGACGAAGATTGCCCGCCCCTCGTGCCGCCCGACAGCGCTCCCGCCGTGCGCCATGCCCGTCAGGGTTAGTTCAAAATCATCGGTCTGTGTTGAATCGGAGTGCGTGGTATCGCTCATGGTTGAATCCCATCACATCTTCGCCCATCCCCGCCCCCGTTTGCGGCGGGCAGCGCGTGCGCTCACGGCATTTGGGCTGATTGTGGCAGGTATGGCGATCATTGCGCAACTTCTCGTTGGCGTTTTTTGGGGTGGGGCGGGTGTCTTGTTTTTCGGGGGGGCATTTTTCGCCGCCGTGCTAAGCCTCCCGCTGATCATGCTCACCGCCATGTTTCCAGCGGTGGCAGTTGATGCCGAGGGGTTGACGCTCAGCCCTATGCTTGGGGGGCGTAGCCGCATCCTGTGGGCGCAGATTGCCGAGGTGCGCCCGCACCCCTTGCTGTACGATAACGAATCGGCGGGGCGGCTGATGCACGGGCGGGGTTACCAACCTCGGCGTGGGGTGATCGTTCTCGTTCAGCGAGAGGCACGTTTACCCTTGCCCTACCATCTTGTGGGGCGTGTCTGTGGGTCGCCGCTGGCGGGGTTCGGCATCTCCACCAGCGCCCATACGGGGTACGATCAGCTTGTGAGGCTCATTGAGGAACGACTATGACTGATCATCCGCTCACCCTCCGCGCCCTGAATCGGGCAACCCTTGCCCGTCAAATGCTTTTGGAACGGGCGACGCGCTCGATCTCCGAAGGTATTGAGCATCTCGTTGGCTTGCAGGCGCAGTACCCCGCCTCACCGTACATTGGCTTGTGGTCGCGCTTGGCGGGGTTCACCCGCGCCGATCTGGATGCGCTGATTGACAGCCGGCGCGTGGTGCGGGCAACCTTCCAGCGGGCGACGCTCCACCTCCTCACCGCTGCCGATTACCTTCGCTTTCGGGGGACGATTCAAACTGTATTGGACAGCGCCCAAGAATCAATCGCCAAACAGCGCATTAAGGACGGCAGCGCCCCCTTTGATCGGGATGCCCTGCTCGCCGCCGCCCGAACCTTCCTGAACGATCAGCCGCGCACCTTTGCCGAGATCACTACTTACTTTGGAGAACGCCTGCCTGATGTTGACGCGGGCATCATCCGGTACACCATTCGGACGCAGATTCCGCTCGTCCAAGTGCCAACGAACAGCACATGGCGCTATCCGGGCAGCCCCGCCTTCACCCTTGCCGAGACGTGGCTAGGGACGCCCATCCCCACCGAACCGGATGTGAAAGGACTCATCCGGCGCTACCTTGCCGCTTTCGGACCCGCCACCCTCAGCGATATCCAAACGTGGTCGGGCTTGGCAAAGCTCAACGCGGAGGAGGCGGCGCTCAGCGCCGACCTGCGCACCTATCGCGGCGAGGGCAAAATAACCTACCTCGACCTTCCCGATGCGCCGCTCCCCGACGCCGAAACGCCGGCGCCGGTGCGCTTCCTCCCAGAGTTTGACAACCTGCTTTTGGCGCACACCAAGCGCACCCGCGTGATTGCCGACGTCCATCGCAAGAAGGTCTTTTTGCCTGGTTTGCGCGTGGCGGCAACCTTCTTGATCGATGGTTTTGTGGCGGGCGTCTGGACGACGGCGGTCAAAAAAGGCGAGGCGACGCTCACCTTAGAGCCGTTCGTGCCTCTGACCAAGCTGACTTATACTGCACTCAGCGAAGAAGGCGAACGCCTGATCCGCCTTGTGGCGGCGGAGGCGAAAACCTTCGCTGTCCGCATTTCAGAGTAGAATGAACGAAGTCAAAAAGGATAGTCATCATGCCAGCCCGTATGTTACCTACTGTGTTGTTTGTACCTAATCGCTTTTTATGGATTACCATACTATGTATCGCCCTGCTCAGCATGGGAATAGCCCTCCCTACGGCAGCCGCCGAGGATGCGCCCGTCTTTGAACCGACGGACTGCCTGCTGATCACCCATGACGTAGAAACAACCTGCGGCTATGTAACCGTCCCCGAAAACCGCGAAAACCCGACGAAAAATACCATTCGGCTGTATGTCGTGATCATCCCCAACAGCAGCGGGATTGAGAACGCCCCCGGCATTGTCTATCTGGCGGGGGGGCCGGGCGGGTCAGGGACGCTAGACGTTGATAGTTGGGCGGGCTTTCCGCTCTTGGACACGCACGATTTCATCCTCTTTGACCAGCGTGGCACAGGGCTTAGCCAACCAAGCCTGAACTGCCCCGAAGTGGAGTCCGAAGAGAGCGATGACCCCCTGAGCGCCTGTCGGGATCGCCTGATCGCCGAAGGGATTGACCTCTCCAGCTACACCAGTGCGGAGAACGCTGCCGATGTAGACGCGGTACGACAGGCATTGGGCTACAAGGTATGGGCGCTCTACGGCGTGTCGTATGGGACAAAGCTGGCGCTGACGACGATGCGCGATTACCCCGATGGCATTTCCGCCGTGATTCTCGATGCGGTGTACCCCCCCAATGTCAACTCCACCGAGACGGAGGGACCGTTAGGCGTTCGGGCAATCGAGCGTATGCTGGATGCGTGTGCGGCGGATGCCAACTGCGGCGCTGCTTTCCCCGACCTAAAGGCGAACTATTACACTTGGCTGGAAGGGCTGAACAATGCGCCGCTCAATGTTAGCGAGGTTGATTACGATGCCTCGTCCATCTATGAATTGATCTTTCAGGCGATGTACGACAGCGAGGCGATCAAAGGGCTGCCCCTTGCCATTGCCCAAGCCATTGATGGCGATCTGTCCGCCCTGATTGAGATGGGCGGCGGGGAAGGCTTGGGCAAGCAAGACCCCAATGACCCTGATACACTCGCTAGCCTTGACACCGCCGAGGGAATGCAGTTTTCCGTGGAATGTGCCGAGGAAACGCCCTTTGCCGACCAAGCAGTGGCGGTTGCCAACGCCGAAAAGACGCCCGCCGCCCTTCGGGAGGCGCTCATTGCCCAAGTGGAAAAAGCCTTTGCCGAGTGTGCCTTGTGGGATGTTCGGGAGGCGCACGCCATCGAAAATGAAGCCGTTGTCAGCGATATTCCCACCCTTGTGTTCAATGGCGAGCTTGACCCAATCACCCCACCCGAATGGGGGGAATTGGCGGCGAAAACACTCTCTCGAAGCTATCTGTTCACCTTCCCTGGCTTGGGTCATGGGGCATTCGGGACGGCGGAATGTCCCACCGAGATCGGGCGGGCGTTTATCGCCAACCCGATGGAAGAACCGGATGGGGCGTGCCTTGACCAGATGAGCCCTGAGTTTTACACGGAGTAAGGGCGCATCCCTCCATGTCCTTTTTCCGCGCCCTCGGCGTCTTTGTCATTCTGGCGGCGGTCTACCTACTGACCTTCAACGGGCAGCCCGTCAGCACCGATGAACTGATGCTCTTTGATGGGGCGCGGAGTTTCGCCCGTAACGGTTCGCTGGAACTCGCCCTGACGAACGAACTGATCCCCTACAGCACACCAGCGGGGGATCAGCCCGTCCCCTCACTCACTGTTGAGCCGTTGGCGGTTTATGCCGCTGCTGCCTTGATCCGGGCGGCGATAGTCATTCCGGGCGTCGGTGTTCTGCACACGGCATGGCTGCTGAACCTGATTGCCACCGCCCTAACGGGGGCGATCCTCTATGGGCTGGTCGCCCGCCTCGGCTACGGCGAACGGACGGCAGTTCTCACCGCACTGATTTACGGGGTGGGGACAATCGCCTTCCCCTATGCCATGCTCTTTTTCCGTGAGCCGCTACTCACCCTGTGCGGCGTTGCTGGCGCGTATGCCGCCCTCGCCCTCCGGCAGAATATCGCGAGAGGAAGGCGGCGGCGCGGCGCTCTTTGGGGGGCTGTCCTCGCCCTTGCTTTGTATGGGGCAGCGCTGAGCAAAGACGCTGGGTTGCTGCTTGCGCCGGCAATGGTCATTTATGCCCTGCCCGGCGTGGGTTTCCGCCCCGTTCGCCGCCTTACCAAACGGACAGCGCTTCTCGTACTAGGCGCCGGCGGGATAATCCTTCTTATAGCAGCGCTCATCCTCATTTGGCGTGCGCCCGACCTGCTGGCGCGGCTTTCCGATGGGCGCTTAGGCGAGAGTCTGCGCTACACGCCGGAAGCGTTGGCGGGCTACCTGATCAGTCCAGGGTTCAGCCTGTGGACATTCTCGCCTGTGCTGTTGGCGGGCATTGGTGGCGCGTTTCTGCTGATGCGTGAGCGGCGCTGGCGAGAGGCGATCAGCCCGCTGGTGGCGCTGCTGCCGCTTGCCGTTGGCTATGCCGTGCTGCACGGCGCCTATTGGTATGGCGGGTTGGGTTGGGGGGCGCGGTTTCTGGTCCCCGCGGTGCCGTTTCTCACCCTTTGGACTGCCCCCATCATTGAGTGGATCATCACCTACAGTAAGCGAGAAAGGAAGCCGCGCCGGATGTCCCCTTGGGCGATCCTCTTTGGCGGTCTTATCGCGCTCAGTGTAGGGGTGCAGCTTTTGGGGACGCTCTACCCGATCACCACCTTTTCCCGCGCACTGAGTGAAGAATCACGCCAAACGGGGCGCGAGATTTTACCCTGGCGGGAGGGAGTGTGGACTCTGGCATACATCCCGCCCATCGTCACCCTGCGGGAAGCGGCTATAACGCACCCCGCACCAGCGTGGGCGCATATCGGTGGGACATTGCCGGCGGTGACGGTGGGGGTTGGTGTCGTCCTTGGACTTGGCATCCTCGCGCTGTGGGGTAGGTCAGCGGTGGGATTTATCGCCGTGATGAGCCTTGCCCTTTTGACGTTCCTCACCCTGCGGGCATATTATCCCGATCCCCGCTATGGGGGGGATGATCCGCAGTTGGCGGCAACCTTTCACGCCCTTTCCGCGGCGATCCGTCCAGGCGATACGGTGATCCTCGAAAACCGCACCTACCGCCCCTATGTGATGAACTACGACAAAGGGGCGAATCCGATTTATGCCCTGCCCTATGCACAAGGGGAACGGCAAAACCCCGCGGAGCCGCCGTTTGTTCAAAGCGAGGATATGGAAGAACGCGCTGAGCCATTTTTCCAGATCGTCTTTGCCCGTCTTGCGGGACGGGCAAGCGCCGGGGCGCAGTGGTGGTTTATCACCGAAAACACGCCTTTCACACCGGATCGCTACCGCGTGACGGAACATTACCTTGCCCGCCACTATTTCCCCATTCGCGTCTTGGAGAGCGACCCACCAACATGGGTGATTGCCTATGCGCCTATTCCCGCCCCGCCGCTCTTCGTGCCACCCAATCCGGCGCGGCTGCTGAACGCCGATTTCGGCGGGATCGTCCTCAGCGGGGTTGATCTCCCACGCGGGGAGACTTTGGCAGCGGGGGATGTGTTTCCGATCTCGCTGTTGTGGCGCTTTGACGGTTTTGCAGAGGGCGTTGAGCCATTCGATTACAGCGTGAACGTCTCGTTGGTGGATAGCGCGGGGGTCGTCCGGGCGCAACGGGCAGAGACTCCGCTAGGGAGTTTTGGGCAGATGACGACATGGGTGCGCGGCGGCTATTACCGCGATAACCATGCCCTCGCCCTTCCCGCCACCCTTCCAGCGGGCGAGTATGAGGTATGGGTGTTGGTCTTTGATTGGCGAACGGGGGGAAACCTTCCTCTGCGGGGGGATGAGGCGGGCGAGTATATCATTGCGGGGCGTGTGCGCGTGCTGTAGCGGTGGGTCTCACCTGCTTCCCATCCGATGAGATGAGACGGCGCGAGGCTGAACCCCTCGTGCCATTCTCCGCGTACCCCGTAGGGAGGTACCATCTACATCTATAGTTACTTCCCTGGTGAACCACTAGTTTCTATTTTCTACAGAGATACCTTCCCTCTCTGCTATAATTTCCCACAAAAGAGTTTGCAGCGAAAGGACAACCCGTGTCCGAGACCTTGATTCCGCTTGACTCCATCCCGCTCATCCCCACCGAAACCACCCGAGATCGCACGGATGCAACGCCCAACGCACCCAAACCCCTTCGCCGCCCACCTTGGATCAAGGTGCGTGCGCCAAGCGGTGAAACCTATGAAACGGTGCGAACGCTGATGCGTGGCAAAGCGCTGCATACCGTTTGTGAGGAGGCGATGTGTCCCAACATTGGCGAATGTTGGGGGGCGGGGACGGCTACCTTCCTCATGATGGGCGATACCTGTACACGCTCGTGCGGATTCTGCGATATTAAAACGGGGCGACCCTCGCCGCTGGATTGGCTAGAACCAAATCGCGTGGCAGATGCGGTAAAAGCGATGAACCTACGCCATGTGGTGATCACCAGCGTGAACCGCGACGAACGTCCTGATGGTGGCGCTCCCATTTTTGCCCTCGTCATTCGCCGCATCCGAGAGATTCATAAAGGGTGCAGCATCGAAGTGCTGATTCCCGATTTTAAAGGCAAAGTGGACGCTTTGAAGATCGTCATGGATGCCCAACCGGAAATCCTGAACCACAACGTGGAAACAGTCCCGCGCTTATTCCGCAAGGTACAGCCGCAAGATAAGTACGAATGGGCGATGACGACTCTCCGCAGCGCGAAGGAACTTGATCCGCTGGTGTTGACGAAAAGTGGAATCATGCTCGGTCTTGGCGAAACCTTCGAGGAGGTTGTAGAGGTTATGGGCGACCTCGTTGGGCAAGGCGTCGATATTCTCACACTAGGGCAGTACCTCCAACCAAGCAAACAGCACCTCCCTATTGAACGATATTACACCCCGGAGGAGTTCATCGAACTCAAACGGATCGGCTTGGAGATGGGCTTCAAGTGGGTGGAAAGTGGACCGCTCGTGCGCAGTTCATACCGTGCCGAACAACAAGTGCGCGAACTCTCAAAGTTGAATTTCATCCATCTGCGCGGTGAGGCAAACGCCTAACCCTGTCCCTCCCCGCCCATGAATGGCAAAATGGGCGGGGGGTGAACGATACCCTATGACTACGAATCCTTCTGAGCCTCTGCTTTCCGTCGTCATTGTCAATTACAAAACACGGGCGCTCACCCTCGATATGCTGGCGTCCATTTACCAAACGACACTCCCCACCAATGCCCTTGAAGTGATCGTTATTGATAATGCCTCTGGCGATGGCAGCGCCGAGGCAATCCAACACGCCTACCCACAGGCGCGGGTGATCGCCAACGCCGAGAATCGCTATTTTTCAGCGGGTTATACACAAGGCATTCGCCTGGCACATGGGCAGTATGTGATTGCCTTGAATTCCGATATGCGTGTGCAGGGCGATAGCTTGGTAACATTGGTACAGCGTTTATCGGATAACCCTCATATTGGTGCGGCGACCACCACGATGCATTTCCCCGATGGTCGCCTTCAGCGCAACTGCGCCCGACTGACGCCCTTTTGGTATCTCATCCTAAACTACACCATTTTGGCAAAACTTTTCCCCCGCCGCTTAGCACAAGCGAACGACTGGTTATGGTATGCCGAGTGGGATCGGACAACCTCTCGTCCGGTGGAATCGCTGCCGGGAAGCTGCATCATTGCCCGTCGCGATGTGTGGCAAAGCGTGGGAGGGTTTGACGCCCGAATGAAAATGTATTTCAGCGATGATTACCTTTCGCGGCGGGTGACGGCGCTTGGCTTAGAGATTCATTACCTCACCAGCGAGGGGATCATCCATTACGAAGGGGCGTCAGCAAAACAGATGAGCCGTTGGGCGCTGCGCATCTATCTGCGCGATCTGCTCGTCTATATACACCTTGTCTATGGGCGCTTGGCGCAGATCATCCTCGCCATTCTACTGCTCCCAACCTATGCTGTCCAGTGGCTGCGGGCGCGGTAATCCCGCTGGCAAGATACTGCCTGCTCCATCCTTTTTTGTGCATGTTTCTACGCTATAGGTTGCTTATTTCTCAATTTATGCATTAAAATGCATAATAGATAACATTGCGCTTAGGAAACCATGAAGGAGGACACCCCCAATGACAGACCGGATAGATGCTGCGATTGTGCTTGCCCCGCAGGTAGTAACCGTCGATTTTGATCTTGCTCCCACCCTGAATATTGTTGACAGCATGGTGAGCCTGATCCGCGTCGAACATCAGGCAAGTTTTTCAGAATGGGTGGTAAAAACTGCCGCTGCCTTTAGCCCTGAACAACGATATACCCACAAATTAATTTTTTGGGGATTGGCGAATCTTTTTTATGAAACAGACCCCCGCGCCTTCCCGAACTTTCCCGCGTTTTTAGACCACTGGCGCACTTTAGACCCGGTTACCATGCGCGATGATTTGGTGGCGAAAATTATTAGTTATCAGGCGAAACTTGCCGATATGGGCATTGATGCCACCCCACCCACCGCCGAGGCGCTCATTGCTGATCGTGCAGTGTATCTTGATTGGGTGCGCCATTTTTACCAAGAGGAGGAGATGGACGTTGCCTACGAAACGGATTTGCACGCTCTCCTTGCCAACCCGCAAAAGATGCACAAACTGATGGTCGATCACATGACGCTGATGTGGGAAACAGTGATGCGCCCTGAGTGGGAGAGGGTAGAGCCTTCCCTGCGAGCGACGATTAGCGCCTTTGAAAAACTCGATTTCACAGGGATGACCGCCCAAGAAGCGATCCGCGTGGTCACTGGGCGGGAAGTCCCCTTTAAATGGGGAGACAAATTGAATCATGTGGAGCGGATCACCTTCATCCCCTCCCCCCATTTGGGACCCTTTCTCGTCATTTTTGCCTCGCAAGACCCCCATGTGCGGATACTGTTTGGCGCACGAATGCCAAAAGAAAACCTGACGCCCCCTTCGGCATTGGGGCGCTCCGAACTGCTGGTTCGGCTCAACGCCCTTGCCGATGACACACGCCTGCGCATTTTGGAACTGCTCACCCAAGAACAGGAAATCTGCGCCCAAGATATTATCAGCCGCCTTGACCTCAGCCAGTCAAGCGCCTCGCGCCACCTTAGCCAATTGGCGGCAACGGGGTACATTACCGAGCGGCGGCGGGATGTGGCAAAGTGCTACAGCCTGAATGGGGAGCGCATCGAAGAAACGAATTCAGCGTTAGCAGCGTTTTTACGGCGGCGCTATTAGAAGCTCCTTCAGGAGTGATTCCCCCTCTCCACAAGGTTGAGGGGGGGTAAAGAAGTGAGAAGTCAGCGCACCACATGAAAAGTAGGTATTATTGACGCTGATGACTCTCTTTTTGCGGCGCGTTGCCTGTTGTGTTCCCCTCATCTTGGTGATCGGTCTGATCGCCGTGCCCGTCCGCGCCCAAGACCCGCCGCCCATCCCTGACCCCGCCACCATTCCCCCTCACCTCGGTTATGGCATTCATTACGCGCCCAACACGAATGTAAACGCCGATGCGCTTGTCACCCAGCTTGGCTTTGATTGGGTGAAAATCTACGAATTGGCGAATGCTGGACGCTTTCCGGGGAAGAAAATCCTCTTGCGCATCGATATGCGCTGGCAAGATAACTGGGATCAGTTCAAGGCGAACCTGACGGCGTATATGCGTGCCGTCGCCACGTCGCCGGTGGACGCCGTAGAAATCCACAACGAGCCAAACCTAAGCCACGAATGGAGCGGCAAGCCGAATGCTTGGCAATACACCCAAATCTTGCGCGTCACCTATACGGTGGTCAAACAGGTCAAGCCAAGCCTGATCGTCGTCTCTGGGGGGCTTGCCCCAACGATCACGACGGCGGATCGCGCTGCGGTGGATGACCTTGAATTTGCCCGCGAGATGTTTGAGAACGGTGCGGGTCAGTGGTTCGATGCCTTTGGCTACCACCCTTACGGCTACAATATGCCCCCAGAGGCAGACCCCTACGGCAGCCAACCGCTCGTTTTCCGCCGGACAGAGCGTATTCGGGCGCTAATGGAAGAATACGGGATTTACAAACAAGTTTGGCTCACCGAGTTCGGCTGGCTGCGCGACCCAAGCGAGGAAGGCGTTGGCTGTTCAGACTCCAACCCCGATTTTCAGGGTTTTGCCTGGATGCGTGTCAGCGGGGCGCAGCAGGGCGATTATCTGGTGCGGGCGTTTGAGTATGCCCACCTTTATTGGGCTTGGGCGGGTCCGATGTTTGTTTGGAACTTGAATTGGCAGCAGCAGGAGGGAACGCCCATATGCAGCCATATGCGTTGGTTTGCCTTGCTGCGCCCGAATGGGGAAGTCACCAGCGCCTTCCGCCGCCTCGCCGCCATGCGCCGCTATGTGAGCGATTACCAACCGCGTATTGAACTGCGCGGCGATCCGGTGCAGGGGACGCTTTCGCTACGCTGTCCAGCGCGGACAGAAATCGGGCGCTTTACAGTGGAAAACATCGGGTACCCCGCCAACCTGATCTTCGATGTGGCGCCGATCAATGTGGGTGCGCCTTACCTTGAGGTACAGCCCGTTCGCGCCCGCGCCGGAGAACCGATCACCATCTACGCCGACCCCGCCGGAGCAACGACATCGGGAGCATACCCCGTGTTCATCAACATTCGGGCGAACTATACGGGGCGTCCGCTCTCCCAAAGCCTGAGTGGAACGGTAAATCTTTGGTACAGTGAGGAGAATTGTCCGTGACGACGCATTTATCGGATCATGATCATCATCACACACCCACCGACCATCCCTTGCAAGATATTTGGCATAACGGCACCTGCTATGGCTGCGGACCCGCCAATCCGCATGGGTTGCAGATCAAAAGCTATTGGTCGGAGACGGAAAATGCCGCGCTTTGCACCTTTCAAGGGCAGCCTTACCACAACGCTGGGTTCGATAACGTTATGTATGGGGGGTTAGTCGCCTCACTATGCGACTGCCACTCCATTTGGGCGGCAATCGCCGTCACCTATCGGCACGAGGGGCGGGATTATGGATCAGCCCCTTCGATCAGCTATGTCACAGGAAATCTAAATGTCAGTTTCCGTGCGCCAACACCGCTTGATCGGGCAATTGTCTTGAAGGCGCACGTCCAAAAGGTAGAAGGGCGTAAGGCACTGATCCACACGGTTGTGCTGGCGGGGGAGACAATCACCGCCGAGGCGCAGGTACTGGCGATCCGCATTCCTTTGGATAAGGCGTTGGGGGCAACGATGGGCTGAGAGCAGAACTGGTTTTACCCCAAACCCGCCCGCCGCAGGGCTTCGCGGTAATCTTCGGGGGTGTCAATATCGCGGAGGATGTTCTCATTGTCTGTTTCGATGTAGTAGGTATCCTCGCCATGCGCATTGATCACATCGCGGGGAGCGCCTTCTTTGGGAAGGTTTAAAATTTCCCCCCACAGGGAACGATCAATCAGAATTGGATGTCCGCGCCTCCCTTTGTAACTAGGGGCAATGATCTTTCCCCGTCCCTCGTAATAGGCGATCAGGATACGGGAGACGATGCGTGGGTCGATCTGGGGCTGGTCACCGAGGGCGACTAAACACGCACTGATCGTTGGTGGCAGTGCTTTCAACCCCGTCTTTAACGAGGACAACATATCGCCTTTTTGGTAATCGGCATTGTGGGCAAAGCGGGCGGAGTCCCGCTCCAAAACAGCACGGACTTGCCCCGCCTGATGCCCGGTGACAATGACAATATCATCCAAGCGCATCCGGTTCAGCCGCTCCACAATCGCCTTGATAATCGGACGCCCATCCCATGCCAGAAGGACTTTCGAGGTTTCCGGTTGATTCATGCGGCGCGACATGCCCGCCGCCAAAACCACCGCGCCCACCCGCCGGTGGACTTCTAAGATAGGATCGGCGTCTTGCACCGATCCAAACGCCACCGCGCTGATCAGCCGTTCGCGAAGGATCAGACGGGCGATCAACCGTGCCGCGCTGCGTCCAATGCCCGTTGTTGGGGCGCGATTGATCATGCCCACAATACGAGCCGTTGGCGGGACACCCTTCAAGCCTAGTTCGGGGTCACGCATCACAGAGGCAATCCAAGGGTAACGCACCCGTTCACCACCCGGATAACCGTATTGGGCGATGATCGCCTCTGGGTTGTAGACATGCTCGGCATCCAGCGGCACGCCGAGGGCATTCAAACCGACCACCGGCACATGGAGAGTCGTCCCTGAGGGAATAACGGGTTCGTGTGTATAGGGGGCTTTGAAGGGTAAGCGCCGGGCGCCATCTGCCTCAACGAGGATCACATCAGAGTCGACCGCATCGATCAGTTCGTTGATTGTTGTTGGCTCAAGTCCAATCACCTTGCTATTTTGAACATCCCGATAGAGAAAGATAAATCCGTGTTGGTTCAGGGCGCGGGAAACCGCCGCCGGACGAAGGGAATCGCCCCCTAACGTCACCGCGCCGGGGATGCTGGTTAATTCGTCAACAGCAATTCGCGTCGTCGTAGCCGCAATCACCCGCCACCCGGCGTCGATCAACTCACGTCCCGCCGTCAGCAGGCTGCTGGTCTTTCCGCCTGCTCCGGTAAAGGCGACGACATCGCCCCGTGTGATGCCCAGTGCCTCTGACAGCCGCATGACCGCTCCAGAATACGCCTATTTTTTCGGATTTCGCTCCAAAATACGAATGATTTCAAACCCCACAAAGATGATGATCAGTACGACGGGTATCAGCAGCACATAGCGCCAATTGATTGGATCCTCCCCAATGAAGGTTGTGCCATCGAAGGCGATGAAGGGAGGGAAGCGGATACCGCCGGAAAATTCCAAGGGGAGCAGCAGTAGATAGACAATCAAGGCAAAGACGATGACAAGCAGTCTAGGCAGCCAACCATTACGCATCGAACACGTCCTTTTTGGGTTTCCCCTGAACGAAATGCCCCTGAAGCATACGGCGTACCGATGGCGCAGCGAGAATCGCCTCCACCACGCCTGCGCCCACCGCGAGGGATTTGTCGGAGATGGTGAAGCAGTATTCCCGACGGGCGCGAGGATCAAGATCGCCGATCTTGAGTCCTATTGTCACGTATGTCTCATCATCAATCAAGCCCCTCACCACCCCATCAAAGGGTGCAGCAAGAGAAACATCCCCCACCCGCGCTAAACGATCTCCCTGGCGGGCGCGATTGCCTATGACCATCAACTGTACCATATGCCCCTCTGATGGCGCACGCAGGACCCGATCATGGCGAATGCCGCCCACTGTGGCGGGCGCTCCTGTATCTGCCTCGGCGCTCCCCGTCCAATAGACACGCCCCAAATGGTGTCCACGATTCGTCTCAATTACAGCATGGCAATCGATACCTGCCGTGAAACCAGGACCAAGCGCGGCGACAAAGGGCGCATCATGGATTGTCGTGTCGATATTGTGCTTGGCAACACGCCCATCAACAACAGCAATGGGCTGCAAAGCAGAGAGGGACGCCCCCTCTGGATCAACAAAAACGGGGATAACGCCCTCTGCCAACCATGCCCATGCCTGATCTAGATGTGCCAATGATGCTCGCCGCGCCATGATCCCCTCGATAATGACTGTTTCGTTGCGGATGCAACTGCTGAAACAGACGGGCAAGCGCACGGCAGTGGGTACGGGTAGTTCTGTCATGGCGACGGGAAAACCCGCTCGCGCTAAGCGCCAGGCGGCGCCTGTAGCTAAATCGCCCGCACCACGAATCAGGATTAGCGTATCTGACGGGGGGAAAAGCGGCAGGCGGGTGCGCCCATCCAGTCCGGCGTGTTCATACGAACCCATGCCGAACCCCCGCTTCGTTTAGCGCCTTCACCACACGCTCTGGGGTGAGCGGAATAGCGTCCATCCAAACACCGGTTGCCTCGTGCAAGGCGGCACAGATTGCCGGCGCAATGCCGAGGTAGGGCATTTCAGCGACGCCCCGTGCGCCCCATGGTCCAATGGGGTCGGGAATTTCGAGGATCACGCTCTGCACCTCATGGGGAATATCCCACACTGTTGGGATCAGATAGGTGGAGAGAAAGGGGTTTTGGATTACCCCCTCGCGGCTGATCAGGTTTTCATAAAGGGCGTAACCTTGCGCCTGTACCACCGCACCTTCCACCTGCCCTCGAACAAGTTCGGGGTTCACCGCTTTGCCCACGTCATGAGCAGAGGTCACCTTAATCACCTCGATCTGCCCTGTTTCCATATCTACTTCAAGTTCTACAGCTTGGGCAACATAACCATAGGCAAAGTTAGGGTTCGCCCGCCCGGTCTGTGGATCATAGCTTGTTGTGGGCGGTGGGCGGTATTGGAACGTCCCCACAGCGGGGCGTTCTTCGTTTGCCCACGCTGCCAGAGCAAGGGCTGCCGCCCCGCGAATGGCGTTCCCCGCCATGAAGGTAATCCGCGAGGCAGAGGCGCTGCCGGCATCATCAGCGTGTGCCGTGTCATGAGTTAGCAAGCGCACCCACTCTAGGGGAACGCCCACCGCCTCCGCCGCCATCTGGACGATCACTGTATGCGCACCCTGCCCCACCTCAGCGCTCGATTGACGGACGATGACCTTCTCAATTGCCGTCTTTCCGTGTAGTTCAATTGTTGCCCACGCCCGTTCGGGAAAGCCGAAGCTGAAGCCAACATTCTTAAAGCCACAGGCAAAGCCCACCCCGCGCCGTTTGTGAGGGGCGCTAGGCGGGGCGGTAGGGTTGCGCTGAAATCCCTTCGGTGTTTCTTCCCACTGCCCACCTTCACGGGCGCAGCGTTCTACCACCTCGGCAATCGTCACCCCGGGGGGGAGTGGTGTCCCCACCGAGAGCAAATCCCCTTCGCGAAGGACATTCCGGCGGCGTATCTCAACGGGGTCTATGCCCAACGCCTCTGCCAAACGGTTCATCATCCCCTCAGCGGCAAACGCCCCTTGCGGACCGCCAAACCCCCGAAACGCCCCCGACGGGATGTTGTTTGTGTAAACACCATAGGTATCAAGCTGAATGTTCGGGATCGTGTACGGACCCGTCGCCATCAGGTTGGCATTTCCCATCACCTTCGTCGTCGTGTAGGCATAGGCGCCGCCATCACCGACAACGCGCCCCTCGGCGGCAACGACCTTGCCCTCCCGTGTGGCGCCCCACCTTGCCGAAATGGTAATCGGGTGGCGTTTGTGATGGGCAAGGATCGACTCGCTGCGACTCCAAATGATCTTGACAGGGCGTTGTAGTTTTTGCGCAGCAAGGGCAAGGATGATCTGGACGGACATATCTTCACGCCCACCGAACGCCCCGCCGATTGCCGGATAAATGACGCGCACCTGTTCGGGAGGAAGTGCTAGCGCGTGGGCAATCTGTGCCTGATCCTCGTGCGTCCACTGCCCGGCGACAACGACGGTGACGCGCCCTTCCTCATCCAGATAGCCAAGACCTGCTTCGGGTTGAAGATAGGCATGTTCTTGCCAGCCGGTGTGAAACATGCCCTCCACAACGACATCTGCCGCCGCCCACCCCGCCGCCATCTCCCCTTTTCGAATCCGGTAATGGCAGAGAATGTTATTGGGGTACTCGGCGTGTAGTTGTGGCGCACCCTCCAACATAGCCGCTTCGGGGTCGGTGACGATGGGTAAATCTTCGTAAGTGATCTCGATTAGGTCGCGTCCGGCAGCGGCGGCTTCTTCATCCTCAGCGACGACGAACGCCACATAATCGGCACGACAGCGAACGACATCCGCCCCGGCTTTGGTAGAGCCTACGCCGCACAAGACAGGCTGATCGTAGTGGACTAAGCCGTACTCGTTGCAGGGGACATCGGCGGCAGTAAAGATGGCGACAACACCCGGCTGTGCCTGTGCTTTGGTGGTATCTACCGCCACAATACGGGCATGGGTGCGATCTGCAAAACGAATCTTGCCCCAAAGCTGCCCGGGCAGATCGATATCGCCAGGATAGGCGGTTTCGCCAGTGACTTTCCCGCGCCCATCGACGCGATGAATCGACTGCCCAACGGTGAAGGTGTTGAGGCGTGGGGGGTGTGTGGTCATGCCGTTTCGCTTATTTCCAGTCACGCTGCTTCTTTTTTGCCTTGCGGAGCGGTGTCACCTCAATCTTGGGGGAATCGTCTGGGTCGCGTCCGGCTGCCACTGCCACCACAAAATAGGCAATAGCAATGAACACCAGCCAAATCCCAAAGGCAATGCCAATGGTTGCCGTCCAGCGATTGGGGCTTGCCTTAAAAGTCATCAGTTGGGCGATTTTGCCTATTTCGCCTTGCACCAATCCGTTAGCAATGAGGAGGGCGAAGAAAAATAACCCCCCCGCCAAGATGAGGGCAAAAATAGGCAGTAATGGATTCTTCTTAACCTGTTTTTCCGCTTGCTTGACCATGTGGCAAATGCCTCCTGCGGCTGTGTTGCTTTCTAAAGAGTTTACCGCAAGCGAAAGTATTTGGGGATAAGGAGAACTCCTACATAAGGCAATTCTAGTCGCTGAGGTGGGCTAAAAGGGGGTGTTTGCCGCGTTTGTGCTTGCCGGGGCGCGAGAGGCTGCGCCCCAGCATCTAGGTCGCATCGCGGTAGCTGCGCCGTCCGTGACGGTTGATCAATTGGCGGACACCCGGGTTGATGTTTCCCGTGTCAATATCCGAAAGCAGTTCACGGATAAGCAGCGGGCTAGAGGGTTTCACCATAAAGATATTACTGCCAGCGTTCATCGCCTCTCGAATCACATCAGAGTCGTCGTCCATGGAAACCATGACAACGACAGATTCGGGCGATTGGCTGCGGGCAAGCGCGATCACCTCGCTTCCCCGTCCGTCGGGGAGGTGGTAATCAATGAGGTATAGGGAAATATCTGAGGCGACCTGTTCCGTACCGCTGGTGCGGTCCGCTGCGGTAAGGACATCATAGCCGTGATCGGTCAGCATCAAATCCCAGATCGAGCGGTTGGCATAATCGTCATCAACAATGAGCGCACGCTTTACCGTCATGAAGTTCCGCCTTTCAAGCACAACTCTGATTGTAGCGAGATTGCCATACGGCGTCAACATCCCTTGATCCAAATTGTCTCCCTAATTTTTTGTGCAACTTTTTTCTGCCCCTTATTCCAAGAGGCATTTTGTCCAACAATTCCGACAAATCGTACACAAACCTAAACCGTAAAATGCGCAGAGTCGTGTATTCTATATGTAGTAGTCTTAGGCAAACGCAGCCCATTGCCATGGCAACGGCGATTCTCGTGGGTTTTAGGCTGAGTGAAAGCCATTTTGGAGGATGAAGTTTATGTTTAGCCGCAAGCAGTTCGCCCAAAAGCGCGGCACACGGGGGGCAGCAGGACAAGCACTCGTTGAGTATGTCTTGATTGTGACCCTGGTTGTCTTCGCCCTTGTCGCCATTCTGACCGTCACCGGTCCGGCGATTGGGAACGTCTTCAGCAATACGGTTTACAATATCCTAAACCAGACCACCACCCCGCGTGAGCCGTTCGGGGATGCCACCTTCTGGCAATATGCAACGGCTGTGGCGTCTTATACGCCAGCGCCCTTTGAAGTGAAAACAAACACCCCGGTGGGGCAAGACCCCAACCAAAACAACCCTCCCATTGCCCGCCCGGACGCTTATACGTTCGATACGGCAGGCAAGACAGTGTTCACCTTTAATGTGACCGGTTCGCCCTTCCCCTTATTGCTGGCGAATGACGAAGCCCCCGCATTGGATACGACCCTGCGCGGCGACACCATCACACTCTCCAGTTGCAGCGCCGTCGTCGCCATCACCCCCGTTGTTCCCAATGTGGCAACTGTATCCTGTTTGCCCAATGGCGAGTTCACCTTTGTCCTCACCAACACCACCTTTGAAGGCTATGTGTCCTTCACCTATCAAATTATTGACTCGGAGGGCTTAACCGCCTCGGCGGGTGTAACCATCGGCATTGATGCGCTCGGTCCGCCGCCGCCCTCCAAGACACCCACGCCGCAGCCTTCGGCAACGCCCGCCGATATGTCGCACAGCTTCCCCTTCTATGACAGCGGCGATAGTTCGACGAATTGGCATATCAACTTCTCGAACGTCGTTCACGGTCCATGGGATGTGCAGTACTACAACAGCACGAACTTCACCAACCCCGTTGGAACGGTGGGATCACTGTTCTGGCGTCCGACGCGGCAAACCCTGAACGAAGATTGGGGTGGGGGCGTCCCCTCGGCACTGCTGCCCAATCCTGATGCCTACAGCGTCCGTTGGTCGGTGGCAAGCACGCCGATGCAATCGCGCCTCTATGAAGTGCGTCTGACGGCAAACGGGGCGGCAACCTTCCGCATCAACGGGACGATCATCGCCCAGATTGCCGCTGATAACGGGACAGCCCAAACAGTAACAGGGCTGTATAATGGCACGGCTGGTAATGTCAGCATGTCGCTGGACTTTGCCGAGACGATGGGCGATGCGTCGGTGATCCTCACCTTCAATGTCCTTGCCGATCAGGGCAACTGCCGTTGGGCGCCTGCTGGCGCACCGTACCACACGGCTAGTTCCTCGTGGCACGATAGCCCCGGTTCGGCGTCCTACGGGGTGGACTCGACGTGCAGTTTGCGCTTGCGCGGCTACATCGACATCCCCGCTACCCGCGCCGATACAACGCCCACGCAGCCGATCCTCTCGTTCTGGGAAACCTATGCCCTGAACACGAATGACAAACTTCAGATTGGTGTCCGCGATTACGATGCACCCGATAACTGGTCGTGGTTCGATGTCCATACCTCGGCTGATGCGGATAATCTGAACTGGAAACAGCAAACCTACAGCCTGACGAACTTCATGGGGAACAACTTCCGCGGCAAGAAGATTGAGGTCGCCTTCCGGGTGATCAGTGTCGATGGAAATGTTGCCAACGGTTGGTTTGTCGATGATATTCGCGTCGAAGATTCCAACCCGCGCCTGTATGTCTTGGGTTGGGGCGATAATGTGGATAACGATGGTCCCTCGCCAAACTCGAACGATCACTTCCTAAACGAGTGCAATTGGCAGCGGGTCACCGCCGTCAAGAAAAGCGGCACCCACGCTTGGCACGATAGCCCAGGCGCGGGTGTAGAATACCCGAATGGGTCGGATTGTTCGCTGACCTTGAATGGGTTGGTCGATCTCTCCCCCAACGCTGCCGAGGTTGAGCCAATTGAACTTACCTTCTGGAGCAAGAGCGATCTGAACACGGCGACAGACCAAGCCATTGTTCAGTACCGCTTAGAATCAGAGATCAACAACCCGCTTGGGTGGGTCACTTTGTCCCCCACAGGCAGCCCCTATAGTTGGATTGCCAAAGCCCCCACGAGCAATACGTGGACACAAGTCTACGTTGACCTCTCGGCGTTGAAGGGGCAGAAGTTCCAACTTCGCTTCCGCCTGACTGCCGATACCGATAATAACCAAGCCGATGGCTGGTATCTTGACGATATTCTGATTCGCCGCCGTCCGCAAGAATTCGTCGGTATCCCCTTCTACGAGCCGTTTGATAGCGCTGCCCGCTGGACAATGACCGGCACCTGGGGCGTCACGACGGATACCGTCACCCCGCCCATCAGCGGACCGACAGCCCTCACCGACAGCCCCGGTGTCGGCGTGAACTATGCGCCAACCTCGAACAGCTATGCCGAGCTTGTGCCGCAGATTGACCTTGCGGGGACGATCAAACCGATCCTCACCTTCTGGTCGTTCTGGGAAGCGCCTGACCCGAATTTGTTGTTGGAGGTCTCCACCGATAACGGGGCGACCTGGAGCGGGACACCGCTGTGGCAAAAACCAGGGGCGCAGCCTGTCCAACGGGCATGGTATCGCCATCGGGTTGATTTGACATCCTTCATTGGACAGCGGATCAAGCTGCGTTTCCGCTTGCAAGTGGCAGCAGCAACGGGCTATGACGGCTGGTACATTGATGATTTGTTGGTTGAAGAGGAAGGGACAGCCGCCCGGAAACTGACCGACGGCACGATCATCTATAACCTTGACGGGACGAACCCGAAAGATGATTGGTATGCTGGCGGGGCATGGACGGTAACACCCAGTGTTGGTGTGGGGAATACGTCTGCCTTCTCAGACAGCCCAGCGGACTACCTCAAACCGGCGATCAGCATTCTTGAACCCAAGACACGCTTTGATCTGGTCGGGTCCGTCTCGCCAACACTCTACTTCTGGACCAAGTTTGAAACGGCAGATGTTGCCGACAAACTCCATGTAGATATTTCCGAGAACAACGGCGCTACGTGGTCAACACCCGTCTGGACGAACCCCGAACCAGCCAACTTGGGCTGGCACCGGGTGGCGATCAACCTTGACGCTTATAAAACAAAGGTGATCAACATCCGCTTCCGCTTCCAAGCGATGACAACAACCACCTCAGGGGATGGTTGGTACATCGACAATGTGACCGTCTATGATCGCACGAACATGGCAAACCTTGGCGTGACGATGAATGATGAATTCAACGACCTCAGCAAGTGGGTTGCCGAAGGCGCATGGACTGCTGTTCCCACCATGTGGAGCGGTTGGTCGTACCGCCCGGAGACACTCGTCCCCACGAATGTGACCTATGGCGGCACGGTGACAACCTCGAACTGGGTTGCCGATTACTGGCACATTGCCCCTTCGGATACGGGCATTTGGACGGCGGGTGGGGTTGTGTTCCCCGGCAACGCGCCCAATGTAGAGTTGGATACTTCGGTGGCTGAAATCAACTTCAACTACCAAGCGGATACCAGCACTCGCCCCTTCTCTCCGGCGGTGACACAGTGGCAAGTATCCGGCGTCGCCAACCATGAGTACTACCTTATGAAATGGCGGCGCAGTTACCAAGTCCTCTCTGGCGGCGGCACCTACCGTCTACGCCTGACGATGGCCGGTGGGGCGCAGCTTTACGTGAACGGCAATCTGACCGGTCCAAGTATGAGTTTGGAAAAACCCTTCCAGACTGTCAGCGGGATGAACAGCAACCCCTGGGTAACCGACTCGCGCCTGCGGACGTACTACTATGAGATCACCGTAAGCGGCACGTTTACCCTTGAGTTGCAGTACCACCACAAGACACTGGCAGACTCCGGTCCCGGACAGATCGAGCTTGCCTTTGCCGAGCGCTCCAGCGTCGCCCGCACCTCGGACGGGACAGCGGCGACGAACACCTACCCGAACATGTACCGCACCAGCCTGATTTTGAACGGCTACCTGACGATCCAAGCAGGTAAAGTGGCGAATATCGGCTATCAAGAGCGCTGGTCGCTGACCGATACCGACTACGGGAAGGTCTACTATTCCTACGATGATGGCTTCACCTGGACAGAGGTAACAAGCGTCCAAAGGAGCATGAACAACCCGCAAGGCGGTGGCTGGTCGGCTGGCTCAACGCAAGATTGGGTCAACACATCCTTTGTCCTGAAAGACCCCATCACAGGGAACACCCATACGGTGAACCGCAAGGTGATCCTGAAGTTCGAGTTGGACTCGAAGATCAACACCGCTGTTGACGAGGGCTGGCTGATCGACAACTTCCAGTTTGTCCTCGGTGATAACGTGGCGAATATCGCCCCGCTCAGTTCAACAATCACCATCCAAACGGTGACGAACAGCCAAAACAGCGCCGTGCCAACCATCGTGGATACCCCCGGTGATACGCACACGCTCAGTATCATCGCTCAACCCTTCCGGGGGACGGTGGCGGTGGTCGGCAACCAGATCCGCTACACCCCACCCGCAGAGTGGACGGGGGCAACGACCTTTGTCTACCGGGTAACCGATCAGGGCAGCTTGACGGTAGATGCCGTTGGCTATGCCTATGTTGAACCCTACTTCTATCGAGGTGTAAACGTTGGCGATACCAGCGGAGCAGACATAGCCCCCTCTGTAGTCATTGATGGCAACACATGGGACGCGTGGGGAACGAACACTAGCAGCAGCAACACTGGAAGCAACTACATCACCGCGAGTTTGTCCCCCCCTGTAACTGGCGATATGGCGACAATGCTAAGCACCGGACGACGCCGCAACACAACCGATAACTGGGCGGAGTCGCGGGTAACGATGTCCAATGTTCAAGCCGGCGTTTACACAGCTTATATCTATGTGACAACACGCACGACCACCACGGTCCCCTATGACATCATGTGGAAGAGCATGTGGAGTATGCGTATTGTCAACGATGCCAATCCTGGTCCTACAGTTGGGAATTGGCGGCGGTACGGCCCTTACACACTCCATCAGCAATCTACGGGCAATTTCAACTTCTACCAACACACCGCAAATGGGGTGGGGATGATCGCGGGCATTGAATTGTGGCGCGGAGGAGATTATCTCGACTGGACTTCGATGGACATTGGCGATAACGATTTCAATGACGAAGGCACAACGACAGGTGGCGGCAGCACAGTTACCCTCACCGGTGGCGGCTGGGACATCTGGACAAGTGGGTCTCAGTACGACGAATTCCGGTATGCCTACAAGATAGAAACCGGAAGTGTTCGCATCACCGCACAGGTACGGTGGCCTACATCACCTGTCCATGAGTGGTCCTTTGCGGGGCTGATGTTGCGCTCCGAGGAATGGGAAGGATCGCCGCAGGTGACGATGGGTATCACCCGCGATCATGGACGCAATTGGGTGCGTCGTCAGACATGGAATGGTAGCTCTGTTGATCAAAACGAAGGGACAGTGGCGACTGGGACAAGCTGGTATTGGGTGCGGGTGGAATTCCGCCACGACCTGAACCGGGCGCAGGCGTTCGTCTCCACAGACGGGGTAAACTGGACACAGTATGGCTCGAATCAGACGATCAACCTTCCCAACCGCTATATGGTTGGGTTGGCGGCCACCTCTCTGGTCGAAGGAACATCGGTGACAGCAGAATTCCGTAATGTGACGATTGAGCAAATCTCACCACAGAAACCGTAAGAATAGTAAGAAGGGGGGGGCGCAAGCCCCCCTTCCTTCCAAGCTTAGGGTAACCCGCCTTGCCGAAAGCTGTGGGTTCAAGATTGTGCGGATTGTCACGCCGGAATACGAGCGCTTGGAGGCATATGACGCCCACCCCAGCCCTGAATAGATGATCGTCGTTGGGGGGGGAGGGGGATGAGGGCAAGTGCATCACCCCTACAGCATTTTTCAAGGAGATTGACCCCTTAGTGGTTGACAGCCCCGCTTATCACGATACACTTACCGATGGGCTAGGGGGTGGTGATCAAGGGGTAAACGAACGACGCCCGCCCTTCTTGTAAGAAGGCTGGTTGCCGCCCAACCAGTGAGGGTACTGCAAAATATAAAGAACTTTCCCCCATTCACCCCCAAAACGCCCCGCAAAGAGTAAACTCTTTCCCTCAATGTCAAACCACTGAGATTGATCCTCCCAATGCCCCGCTATAAGTTGGGGAGGGACTAGCGCAGCATGGCAAGGATAACAACTCCCCACCAAAGGAATATCACACCATGAACACACGGAAAGTCCTCTTTTGCGGACTCGGCTCGATTGGGCAGCGCCACTTACGCAATCTACGGGCGCTTTACGGCGATTCCGTCGAGGTGATCGCCTATCGCGGACGCAATGCCAGCCCCGTCCTCAACCCCGATATGACCGTTCGCCCCGGCGCCGTACTGGAGACCACCTATAACCTCACCAGCGTTGACCGCCTAGACGATGCTCTTGCCCTGAAACCGGACGCTGCCTTCATCACGAACCCAAACAGCCTTCACCTCCCCACCGCATTGGCAGCAGCCGAGGCGGGGTGTCACCTCTTTATTGAAAAACCCGTCTCTCACAGTATGGCGGGGATGGCAGACCTTGTGCGGGTTGTCGAAGCGAAGCGCCTGACGACCTTCGTCGCCTATCAATTCCGCTTTCACCCAGGTTTGGCGACGATCAAACGGCTGATTGACCAGGGACGCTTGGGGCAGATCATCAGCGCCCACATTGTGAACGGCGAACACCTTCCCGACTGGCATCCTTACGAGGACTACCGAACAACCCATCCCGCCCGCGCCGATTTGGGTGGCGGTTCGCTGAGCATCCAAACGCACGAACTCGATTATGCCCTGTGGTTTTTCGGCTTGCCGCGCCGTGCCTTTGCCCTCGGCGGACACCTCAGTCGTTTGGAGGTGGATGTTGAAGACTCGGTGGATGTTTTGCTAGAGTGTGACTGGCAAGGGAAAACACTTCCCGTACACATTCATCTTGATTATGTTCAGCGTCCGCCGCAGCGCGTGTGCGAGGTCATTGGCGATGCGGGTAAGGTGCGCTATGACTACTACGCCGGAGAGGTCATTTTTGATGATCTCGTCACCCGCAATCAAGAGGTGTTTCGCTTTCCCCAGTTTGACCGCAATCAGATGTTCCTCGGTGAGTTGCGCCACTTTTTTGCCTGTATCGAAGGGCGGGAACCCTCCCAGATCGATCTTGCCGAAGGGATTCGGAGTATGCGCATCGGCATTGCGGCAAAGGAATCCCTTCGCACGGGGCTGCCCGTTTCGGTCTGATGTGTCCTTCCTTCTTAGACCCTGCGAGGGCAAAAGGGGAGGGGATTTCCCTCCCTCTTTCCGTGCTACAGCGCCCCAACCGCCAGCGCCATCGCCCGCCGAACTGATGGGGCGTTGAATTCTGCCCACACGCTCGGAACAGCCTGGCGCAGGCGGCTCATCTCCTCGTAACAGAAAGTGAGGAATGTTCGCACTACGCTTGCCTCTGCGCTAAAGATGGTCTCCTCGCTGAAGGCGCTCTCTAGGTAGCCGTTGGCGTAGTCCACTGCCACCCGTGTATCTTGCAATTCTCCGACGGAGTCTTGAAACACTTTCGTCGCCTTAATAACGATGCTTGCTTCTTCACCGAGGACGGGGGCGAACGCCTCTAAGCTATAGCGCAGGCGTTTTACCTCAATGCGCAGCGCGTGCAGCCCATCTAAGGTGAGCCGTTCAAGGTGTTCCTCATAGGCACGAACGGCGGCGCTCTGCTCGTAAATCAAGATCGGCACGACATCACAGATGCGAGACGGTTTGGGAGACAGTAAATATGTCGTTTTCGGGGGAGGAACTTCCTCCAAAAATGCCTTAAATCGATCCTGAAACGCCTCAAAATAGGCGCTATCAAGGGTCTGGTGAAGGGGGACAAGGGCAGCGCTGCGCTGCTCATCAAAGTAGGTTAGCATTGCCCGCAGCGCGGCGGTTTCAGCGGGGGGGCGGGTTTGCGCATAGGCTTGCAGCATCAGGCGAAAGACATCTAAATCGCGCACAACACCAAGCGCTGAGGCAATCTCCCGCAGTGTCCGATTTAAAGGGCGGACAGATTCCTTCGGAAAATAGGGCTTGAACAGCGCAAACATGCTCCGCAAGCGGCGGGTTGCCACGCGCATATCGTGAACGGAGTCGATGCTGTCGTCGTCCTTCACCATGTGCGGCGCTTCTTTTATGAGCTTGGCAAAATGCAGGGCGAGGACATACCGCCCGCCCCCTGCCATCGAATCATTAGGGTGTAGGGTGGCTGAATCTGTCGGGGAACTACGTCCAGTCTGTGTCATAAACGGGCGATCCTGATTTTAGTGGTCAAGGATACCACAGTTCAAAAAATTGTTAAGGTTAGGTTAAGGGTCTATTTGATCGCCCCATCGCCATAGCAACGCGCAGCGCCCCCACTGTAACTCCCGCCCTACAAGGGAGCGCGACGGGTAATCCGGCACGCGGGCAGCAAACTTTCAAGCGGCTTGTGCCGCCTGTTCTTGAATACCCCAAAAGTGGCGCAGTGAGGGGAGTTTTGCCGCCCGTTCTTCCCGCCATGCCGCTTCCTCACTCCAACGGGCTATGGCTGTCTCCCCAATATGGACAACCCAAGCCGGATCAAGCCGCCGCACTATCCAATCAATTCCTAACAGATCGCCTGCAATAGCGTGTGGTCTGTCAGGTTGAAAGCCGCCAGCAGCGGTTGCCCCGGCATCAAAGCGATAGCCTTTGTGGAAAAATGTGCCAGCACAGCCACCGGCGTAAACATGTGCCTCTAGGACAGTGACGTTGAAGCCTTGTTTTGCCAACAGCGCGGCGGCGGTCAAGCCTCCCACCCCCGCGCCAATGACGGCGATTCGTTTTGGTGACATCGGTATCTTTCGTGAACGATCACGAAAGATATTAGTAAATGTCAAAGGTTTGTGAAGGGTTTAATTAGGGGGGTGAACAGGTATATCATAGGAGTAAGGATGAAGGATGAAGGATATCTTTTGCCTTCTAAGCCCCGAAGGGGTGGCTGCTTTCAGCCCGCTGCTTTAGCGGCGGGCGACCCACATGGGGTCGCCCTTACGGAGAGGTGAGGTGTGGGGGAAGGGGTTCTTTTAGAAATTTTCCTGACGAACGACTAGCCCCCTCTGCCCCACAAACAGGGAAAAGGAGTGCTAGGAGGTGAGGTTATCCACGCGGTGAAGGGTCGCCCTTTGCCGCCTTCATCGTCGTTTCCAGCGCAGAGATTCCCTCTACCGCCGCCAACCGCCCCGCCATGATGTGTTCGCACGGACCGCGTGAGAGAAGGTTTTCCCTAAAAAAGGCACATTCACAGGTAGCAAACCGCAGCCGCCCTTCTAGATCAACAGCGAACTCCACGTTGTAGGATGTACTATCCTGATTCTCAACGGTGGCATAGCCTTTGATTTCACGAGGACGATCCGGGTTGGGGATGACATTCTCAAGGTGGACACGCCCTGCATTGATTGCCTTCCGTGCGGCTGTAATGCGCGGATCGGGGGCGAGGATTGTCTCTGGATTCAGCGGCTCGGCAAACAATTCGCGGGAGCGGTAGCGGCGCGTCGTTGGATCGTACATTGCCTTACCTTCCCGACAGAGGGCAAAAAGTGCTGTCTCTGCTTGGGCTGACTCAAGCAGGGTGTGCGCTTCCACATCCTCGCGGGAGAGGGCATAGCGGCTGGTGAGCAGATTGTAGACGCTGGCAACTTCTTCCGCACTGATCGGGGTCTGTGGGGCAAGCAAATCAAGGGCGCTTTGCTCCGTCCAATCGTTGCGCACCCACCCGGAGAGCATCAAGAGGAACTTGTATGCCCCCACATGGCAGATGTAGAAATGGGGCAGCCCCCGCCCCAAGACGCCAATCGTCACTTTGTCGGCGTAGGGGAGAATCGGCAGCAAGAGTTCCAAGCGTTTTCGCCCCCAAAGGCGCACCACACGCGGATAGCCTTTGTACTCTGACCCCATCATGACAAAGCGCTTCTCCCATGGCTCAAGGACGAGATTCACAGGTTGGTCGGTGGCAAATTCAATACGCATTGCCGTAGGGGGGCGGCGTGCTTTGTTTTCTTGCAGGAAATGAATCGCGTTGAGTAAGTCTACAGGGCGGGTATGGAAGGTGAAGGGATGCATGGCGAGGGCGCTCTGAACTTGCAAAAAGCCTTTCACCCACGCATCGGGCAGATCAACCTTGTGTTCGTAGTGCGCCTTTTCCACAGAGCCAACCTGTGTCTGAACGGCGAAGCCCGCCGCGCCAACGGCGAATTCCGTTTGGCGGCTGGAGCGCAAGTTTTGCAGGGCATCGCGCAGGGCAAAGGTGAAATCGATGTTCGTCGTCCCGTAGGTTGTCTCGCTGAGCAGGTTGAACGCCTCTGTAGCGGCGGAAAGCCTCACATAGACTGATCCATCGGTGCTGAACGCCTCGAAAAACATCTCGTCGGGGTGGACGGTAATCACCGGATCAAGCAGGAAACTGGAACGCTCTATACGGGCATCGCTGATGATCACCTCGTGCATGGCGATCATCAGCCGGCGGAGCGTCGCCGGATCGTGCAGAGTAGCGCGAAAGCTGACCGGCAAACGCCGCATGTTTACGGCAAAATCAAGGGCGGAGGTGTTGGCATCGGTGATCAGACTCGTGCGATGGTCGTAAGCGAGTGTGTATTCCATTGGGAAACCTCCTAATCCTGTGTCGCCATCATACGCTGTATCTTGGCATAGGCAAGCATTGTCTCTTGGTAAATAGACCGTCGCCCGCGCATGTCCATGGGGTCTTCCAACGCCCGCATAATGGGCGCGGTGTAGCGCTCCCCCTCCTGTGCAGCTGCCTCCAAACACGCCAAGACCATGCGTTTTGTCGTCCGTCGGGCGCGGGTCATAAGGAACCCGCGCAAGGTGGGGAGATTTTCGATGACGCGCTCTGCCGCCTCCTGCCCACCTTTGCCCAAGCTGGTGAAGGCGATCATCTGGATGTAGACACTAGGCGATTCGAGCAAATCGCGGATCGCGGCGCCAGAGTTTAACAGGGCATTATCATGGGCGGTGGCAAGGTACTGAAAGAGGGGGTTGTTTGTCCGCAGTGTCTCCTCATTCCAATCGTTGATGTCCATCTGGCGAAATCGCCCGAACACATCAGCCGTATGGCGGGCGAAGGTTTCTGGCGACTCGCTGTACAGGCGCTCAAACCGCGCCGTGATAAGCGTCGTGAGGGCGTTTAGCCGTTCGGCGGCGTTTGGTGGGCGGTTACGATTGGCATAGGGATTGGAACTCCTGACCCAACCACCAGCGAGGATGATAAATCGGTAGGTTAAGTAGTTCAAAAAGACTTCATCACGCCGTTCGTCGGCAAGGGTATAAATCGCCTCATCGGGTTGGATTAGAAAGGTTTCTAAGAAAGAGCGAGTCTCTACGGGATAGCGTTTATACAGGGTATTGGCTGTCTTGGCGGTAAGCGTCCACTGTCTAAATGTGTGGGCAGAAGGTGTCAGAAGGGCAAGACGTTCCAAAAACCGCTGCCGGTTGTCATCAGCAGCATGGGCGAGCGCCTGATTCCATTCGGAAGCGTAGAGAGGTGACTGTGTTGCCATACGGTATTGCCAAAGAAGGGTGTCATCACCGAGGCGCTTGACGGCATCATCGAGTCCCTTAACGGGGAGCGAAAACGCCGCATGGTTAATCAAATAGGGCATTGCTGCCTTGCCATAGCGCTTAACCACTGTGAGCAGCGCCTCTCTATGTTGAACATTCCATTCTTCTTCAGGATGGATGCGTTCTAGCGCGGCGCCGATTTGATCGGGCGGTATGGTCTGCTGTAGCAGACCATGTACCTGCCCACCCCAGGTGATTTTTTGGATAGCGATGAGCGCCTTGTTGATCGCATCAATCATGGGCTGATCGGCGTGTTTTTCCGCCTCAGCCAGAAGTTTGGGGTAGGGTTTGTTTTGTTCTCGTCGCCACCAATTGCGCCCAGTGGGAAGATGAGCGCGGATAAACTCACCCAAATGCAGCCGATCCCGCTGGTAAATGATTACTGCCAGATCATCGGGAAGGACAAACCACGTCATAGTGCGCAAGGTGAGGGCGCGGGCAAGGGTATCATTGTCGCTGGTGTCCGCGAGGTGTTTCCGAAGATCGGCAACCCAAGCGGGTTGTGTCGTGATCTGTCCATAGAGGCGAGTAAAGAGGGCATCACGCCCTTCTTTTTCCAAGCGCGGAAGGAGATCACGGATTACGTATTCATCTCGCCCGATGTAGCGGGCAATGAATGAGTCGAAGAATTCTAACCCCCGTTCCATCAAGGCAGGCACCCAAAGACGCCCTAGCGCGGCGAATTCTGTTGGCTGCCGGCGTGCCATTGCCGAGAGTTCTCGCAGCAGTTCGCCGCGTTCAATGGGGAGGTCAAGCAGGGCGCGGAGGCGGCCCGCCGTGACCGTGTTCATCACCCGCTCCAGATAGGGGAGAACGGCTTCCCCATATTTTTCCAAAAAACGGCGCATGATGGCTGGATTCGCTTTTTGATAGTCTTTAGAATGCCACTCGTTTAGAACCGTTACGATCTGATCAGGCGGAATATCCTCGGCTAGAATGCGCTCCATCTGCGCTTCCCAAAGGCTGTGATTTGCCGCTTGCCGAAAGATGCGCTGAACCATCAACGGATCATCCTCTGTCTTTTCAATCATCGCAAGAAGTTTTGGGTAGGTTGCCGCTTTGCCCCCGCGATCTATATGCCGCGAGATGAAATCAAGGGCTACCTCTCGATTCAGCCTATAGAGTGCCACAGCTTGAGCGTCAGAGAGTTTGGTGTAGGGAATTTCTAAGCGAGCTAATTCGCTTTCAAGTTCGGCTTCGGCGGGCTTACGGGCAATGAGTTCGTCTATTTCTGCCCCCCATTCTTTCTTTGTATGGCTGTGCCGAAAGAGTTTGTTCCACAGATTATCCTTTCCATCTGCTTTGCAGCGCTCAAGAAGGGTTTGCCGTAGGGACATTAATTCGGCAATGTGCGGCTGATGTAAGAGGCTAAAATAATAATCATAAAAAGGAAAATAGGTCATCAGGAGGGCAGGGGCATGGTCATAAAGATAGCCTAACCATGCCGCTGCTGTATATTGTGTCATTTGCCACCCTAGCCTATTTTGAATGGCGTCCATCACCTCAGCCGGATTTTCCTTTGCCGTAAGTGCCTGAGCAATCCGTTTGTGGGCAAATTCTTTCGCGCCAGAAAGTGTATTTTTCTCCGCCCATTCCTTCAGATGATGTCCTAGCCCCTGCAACTGCTTAACAATCCCCTCAGCAAGCGCTGGAAAATGTGGTGGTCGCCACGCCGTAAGTTTTGAGGCAAGGGTGTCATCAGCGTTCTTCTTTATAAGATCGTTTGCTTTTGCATCCCATTCCGTTTGGGAGGCATAGGTCTTGAACAACGCTTGTTGCAGGTGTTCATCCCCTTGTTTTTCAGCGGCGGCATACAAATTTGGGTAAGGAAACGATCCATCCTTTATATGGGCAGTATTATGAGAACGACTAATCTGAGACAGGATCAATTTGCTAAACAGCGTCGGGTTGCGGGTATAGAGGGCGGTGGTATGGTCATCGCTAAGATGAAAATTGAAATTGGCGAGGCGGAGGGTTAGATTTGCCAAAAGGGTAGTATCGTCTGTGGTTTGCTCTATAAGGTTTGCCACATCTGTATCAAAACCATGCGGATCACGTTCGTATACTTGGGCATACAATTGTGAGAAAAAATGATGCCTCATCTTGGTTTCTTCTGCCCAGCGAAGGAGTTCCTTAACAGTACCTTTTGAGGTTGAGTCAATACGAATCGCCCCGAGAACGAATGAATTAAAAAACGCGAAATCTCTTTCACAAAGCCTCAACGCCCAGTCCGCCGCTTCAGCCTGAAACCCTTCAGGGTCTTCCTCCATAATTTGTGTAAGCGCACGCTGTAGGTCTGGGCTTTCGTCATGCTCCTGAAACGCATCGAGGATGCGTTGACGTGTTGTAGGAAGTGAGGTTGTCATTGGCGGATAAGCTCCTTTGGGTGGGATACCCTTCCATGCGCTCTCTCAGAATAGCACAAAAGTTCTCTGTTGTCTAGAAGGAGACTCAACGCAAGAGAGATACCCCTTCCCTCGCTTTCAATTTTCCTGTACACTATGTTGACGCTTATTTAGACCTTTTAAGGGGTCAGGAAAGACCAATGACGACACAAGAAACGGTCTCGCTCCATGTTCGTCCGGCAACGATGGACGACGTTGAAGCCATTGTCGATGTGCTGAACGCAGCCCAAACCGCTGATGGCGGCGACCCAATCACCAGCGCCGAGGACGCGAAGCGCGAATGGGAAGACCCAATGACGAATTTGACCACGGATACATTCATCCTTGCCACTGCCGAAGGGCGTGTTGTCGCTTATGGGGATGTTTTTGATAAGCGTGAGCCGCTCACCCGTGTGTACCACTTTGGGCGTGTTCACCCCGACTTTTGGGGACAAGGCGTTGGGACGCGCTTGCTACAGATTCTGGAAGAACGCGCCCATCAATCCATTCCGAAAGCGCCGCCCCATGCCCGCATTGCCTTTTCAAGCTCAGTCGATAACCGCTGCTTAGGAAGCGCCAAGCTGCTCCAAGATAACGGCTACACGCTTGTACGGCGCTACCTGCAAATGCGGATCGAGCTTAATCAGGTCATTCCAGCCCCTGTCGTCCCAGAGGGGATCACGATTCGGGCGTTCCGCCCAGGCGAGGATGATCGCCCCCTGTTCGATGCCCATAGTGAAGCCTTTCAAGACCACTGGGGCTACCAACCGATGCCCTACGAGCAGTTTGAGCATCACTTCTATAAGGGCGAGAAGGTTGATCCGGCGATCTATTTCCTCGCCGTCGAAGGGAATCAGATTGCCGGCTATTCTCTGTGCCTCAACGAGATTCCCGACGATTTGGACATGGGCTGGATCGATCTGGTGGGGGTGCGCCGTCCCTGGCGGAAAAAAGGCGTTGCCTCAGCGTTGCTGCGGGCGTCCTTCTTGGCGCTGCAAGCGCGGGGTAAAAAGCGTGCTGGCTTGGGGGTGGATGCCTCTAGCCTGACGGACGCCACGCGGGTGTATACGAATGTGGGAATGGCGTCCCACCATGAATGGCATCGTTACGAGAAGGAAATCCGCGCCGGTGAGGATTTAGCCGTCCAGACGATTGAATAGGACGGCGCCGTTTTCGGGAGGGGCGCAGCCTATGCGCCCCGCTTGTGACGGTGAGCGTGCCTCATCACTCCCCTTCGGTTGGTTTTTGCCGCACCCGCGAAATGGACGCCCGCATCCCGGGCAAGGAGAGCGTTTCGTTCACGCGGCGGGTGGGAATGGACTTCCGCGCCGTCGCCCGCGAAATGCTGACGAGAATCCCTACGCTTGCCAAGCCCGAAACCAAGGACGAACCGCCAAAGCTGATGAAGGGCAGCGGCACACCCGTGAAGGGGACGACGGACGCCATCACTGCAATATTGAACAATGCCTCCAAAACAATGGAGATGGTAATCCCCGCCGCCAGCAGCGCCCCAAACATATCTGGAGCATTTTTGGCAATGCGAAAGCCGCGCACCATGAGCGTCACATAAAGCCCCACGACGAGCGCACATCCGGCTAGTCCGAGTTCCTCGCCAATCACGGCAAAGATGGAGTCGGTGTGCGGCGTTGGCAGTTGCTCAAACTTCTGGCGACTCTCGCCCAAGCCAACACCGCCAATGCCCCCATTCAAGAAGCCGATGATGGCAGCTTGGGCTTGATCGTTTGCCTCCAGCGGGTCACGCAGCATCTCGAAATAATTTTCAACGCGGGCGCGGGCATAATCAAACTGGGTGATCGATACCGCACCGATCACAATAAAGGCAAGGCTGGCGATCCCAATCTGCGTCCACTCTGCGCCGGCAAGAAAGAACATAATCGAAGCAACCGCCAACACCATGATTGCCGTCGAAATATCCGGCTGAAGCAAAATCAAACCAGCCACCGTCCCTACCAACAAGGCAAAGGGCAGCAGCCCATAGGTCAGATGTTTCAGTTTTGCCTGTTTCGCCGTCAGCCAGGCACCCATATAAATGGTGACAACGAGGACGGCGATTTCCGCTGGCTGCACGGCACCGTTAAAATAAGCACGCCGTGCGCCATAGACAAGTTGCACACCCGGCAAAACAATCAGCCCCAACAAGAGCAAGATCGTGACGGACATCATGGGGATTGCCAGCCGCCGCCAAAGACGGTAATCAATCACGGCGAGGATGAACATAATGACAATCCCCAAACCGGCGTTCCGCAATTGTTGGAGAAACATTGCTGACTGCGGGTTTGACCAGTAAAACGTTGTACTCCAGACCATCATCAAGCCAATAGCGACCAAGATTCCGACGGTCAGGATCAGGTATGTATCCACTGTAGCGGTGAACAACCGCCGACGTTGGAACGCCTCTTGTTCAATGACTTCCTCAGGAAAATCGGGAAGATCATCAATAAACTGGGGGAGGGTTGCCATAAACCAGCGCCTTATTCCATATAGACTCTATAGATTACTTGATGCGGTTGACATCATCGTGTGGGGCGTCTTTCCCCTCTTTTTTCTTGCCGCCAAGCGCCGAACTGCGCTGGTATGCCGCCCATACCGCCCGCGAGAGGACGGTGCGCAACCCCCCTTTTTCCAAGTGATAGATTGCCTCTGCCGATGTGCCGCCGGGACTCGTCACTTGGTTACGCAGGGCGGCGGGATGTTCCTTCGTCTGAATGGCATATTCGACACTCCCGCGCATCGTTTGAAGGACAAGCTGTTCGGCAACGCGCCGCGAAAAGCCCATATGGACTCCGGCATCGATCATCGCCTCCATAAACAGGAAAACATACGCCGGACCTGTCCCGCTGAGCGCGGTTGCCATATCAAGGTAATGCTCATCTTCAACATACACCTCTTGCCCCAACGAAGCAAGGATCGCCCGTGTTTGGTCACGTCCGGCTTCATCCACATCGGCGGAGGACGCCCAGACGGTAATGCCCTCGCCAATACGGGCGGGGGTGTTGGGCATGGAACGCACCACGTTCGGGTTGCCCATGCCATCGCGGATATGGGCGATCTGCACCCCCGCAATAATGCTCAGAACAAGCGAAGGGCGTTTTCCGACGGGGCGAATATCAGCCAACACCTTGTCAATCACTTGCGGCTTGATGCTCAGGATTAGCACATCGGCGTTGGCGGCAACCTCGGCGTTCTCGCCAACCATGTGAATCCCGTGACGGTGTTCAAGGTCACGGCGGCGGGCATCCAGCGGGTCAGAACCGATGATCTGTGCCGGCGTGACAATCTGTTTCGAGAGCAGTCCACCGATCATCGCTTCCGCCATGACGCCGCTGCCAATGAACCCCACTCGTTTCCCCTCGAAATGTACGGCTGATTCGCTCACAGTGAGCCTTTCTCTTGTTTCCTAAAAGGCAATCTGAATAGTGTACCGCAGGCAAGCCCAACACAGCGCATGATAGCATGATAGGGCAACCCCACAGCACAGGGAAACGTATAAGCCAGAAACATCCCACCCTTTTCAAAAAGCATTCCCAAGCCGAACCCCCTCTTGCCTTTTGATTTTTTAATCGTATACTTTACATAATCAATTTGGTTGTTGAAAATATTGAAACTTATCTTCACTATCAACGTATAGTTGGCATAACCGAATCAATTTTATGAAGTGAGGGTGATATGACAGGTCAACATCCGACAATTGGCAAAGGCTGGATGCCGCGCTTTTTTACCATCTGGACAGGGCAAGCCTTTTCCCTCTTGGGAAGCAGCCTTGTGCAGTTTGCGTTGGTGTGGTGGCTCACACAACAAACCGGCTCAGCCACTGTCTTGGCGACGGCAACCCTTGTGGCAATGCTGCCGCAAGTGATCTTAGGTCCGCTGGCGGGGACGCTCGTAGATCGCTGGAAGCGCCGCACGGTGATGATTGCTGCCGATTCGGCGGTGGCGGCGGCAACGGCTGTGCTGCTGCTGCTCTTTGCCACAGAAACCGTGCAGGTCTGGCATGTCTATGTGATCATGCTCATTCGCTCCGGCGCAGGGGCGTTTCACTTCCCGGCGATGAGCGCCTCCACCCCTCTGCTTGTCCCAGAGCAGCACATTGCGCGAATCAGCGGGCTAAATCAGATGTTGCAGGGGTTGATGGCAATCGTCGCCCCGCCCGTTGGGGCGCTGCTGATCAGCCGCTTGTCTATTCCCCTTGTGTTAGGCATTGATATTGTGACCGCAGGGATCGCCGTTGTTCCGCTGTTGTTCATCGCCATTCCGCAGCCACCGCGCCATGCCGCCGCCGCTGAAAAAACCACCGTTGGGCAAGAGTTTCGCGCCGGGCTGCGCTATCTCGTGGCGTGGCGGGGGATGTTCTACCTGATTCTGATTGCCTCTGGCTTAAATGCCCTGTTGAATCCGGCTTTTTCGCTGACCCCCCTGCTGGTTCAAAAGCATTTTCAGTTGGGCGCTGATTCCTTTGCCCTGATGGAATCGCTGGTGGGGGTGGGGATGATTGTTGGTGGGGTGTTTCTTGGGGTGTGGGGTGGCTTCAAGCGGAAAATTATTACCGTCTTAGTCAGCGTGATTGGAATTGGCAGCGGCACGCTGCTTATAGGCTTCGCGCCGGCAAATGCCTTTGCTATGGCGCTTCTCGGTATGGGGGTGGCGGGATTTTCCCTGCCCATTACCAATGGGACGATGTTTGCCATCTTCCAAACCGCCGTTCGCTTGGATATGCAAGGACGCATCCAATCCCTCATCGGGGCAATTGCGACGGGCGCATCGCTGCTCAGCCTCATGGTTGCCGGTCCTGTGGCTGATCTCATCGGCATTCAAAATTGGTATGTCGTTGCTGGTACGGGCGTGATTCTGATGTCTGTCCTCGCCTTCTTTGTGCCAGCAATCATGCGCATTGAACAAGATGCGGCTGCCCACAAAGCGCCACCAGTGGTAGGAGTGGGCGAGAGAGAAAGCGTTGAAGAAACGCCTGTTCCCGTTGTTCCCGCTGTCGCCGTTGGCGATTAACGCCTGATCACAAGGCTATCCTCATGGATAGCCTTCCCCTTCCCCTTTTTTCCCGCACATTCTCACACTTGCCGCAAGTCGGATGTTTGTGAGTATAATTCCCCTAAATGCGTTCTTCCGCCGAAGGGGGTTGTCATGCGCCTTTCATCCAAGCCGCGCCGTGTTGTTCTTTTCGCCGTCCTATTTGCGGCATTCGTGATCAGCTTCGCTGTCGAGGGCTTTTCTGTCCGTGCGCAAGGGGGGGGGAATTATTACGTTGTCCAACCCGGCGATACGCTCTTTAGTATTGCGGATCGCTTTGGCGTCAGCCTCTCTGATCTGGCAACGATCAACGGCGTCTATGACGTGAACAGGGTTTTTGTTGGGCAGGTCTTAACGCTCCCCGCCGCGATACGTGCGCCACAGCCACAGCAGCCCATCTATCAGCCCTATCCCTCCTACCCACAGCCGCAGCCTTATGTGCCAAGTTTCCCGGCAGGGACAACAGTGACAACCGTCACCCGCTATGTGGGCTATACCGTTCGTCGGGGGGACAACTTGGCGGCAATTGCCGAAAAGTACAAGACGACCATTGGCTTGATTATGGCAGCAAACGGCATCGCCAATGCCAATTACATTTATGTGGGGCAGCATCTTGTTATTCCCCGTGTGAATACGACGATTTCGCCCCGTCCACCGGCGCAGCCAAGCCGCCCCGCCGGACGTGTCTATATTGTCCAACCCGGAGATAACTTGTTTGGCATTGCCGCCCGCTATCGCCGCGATGTGTATGCCATCGCGAAGGCAAATGGGCTTCTGAATCTGAATTACATTTATGTCGGTCAGGCGTTGATCATCCCGTAAGGTGTTGGGGCGTTTGGGGTGGCTTATGGTGGCGAGGTCAGCAGATCGATTAGGGCGTTTTTATGCCCATACCCCCCTTGTGTTGGCGCATCGTGGGGCAAGCCACGACGCGCCCGAAAACACGATAGCCGCCTTTCTTTTGGCGCGTGAACAAGGGGCAGATGGGGTTGAACTGGATACGATGCTGTCCGCAGATGGTGTCCCTGTCGTGATTCACGATTTCACCCTGGATAAAACGACCAGCGGCAATGGCTATGTGCGTGATTTCAGCCTAAAGACGCTGAAAGAACTGGACGCCGGCAGTCATTACGACCATCAGTTCAAAGGGGAGACGATTCCCACCTTAGAAGAAGCACTGGACGCCTGTGGTACAGAGATGGTGATCAATGTTGAGTTGAAGGCGCAAGGGTGGCGCGATGACGGACTTCCGGCGGCGGTGGCAAACGTGCTTCATCGTCACGGGAACAAGAAAATTATCGTGTCTTCCTTCAATCCCTTTGCCTTACGTCGCTTTCATACGCTGATGCCCCTGATGCCCCTCGGCTACCTCTATGCCCCAGACGATACACCACTCGCCCCGCTGTTGAAATTGATGATGCAGGTTGTCCCTCACGATGCCCGTCACCCTGACCAGCGGCTTGTCACCCCAAAGTTTATGGCATGGGCGCGTGAGCGCCGCCTGCGCGTCCATGTTTGGACGGTGGATGCACCTAAACGCATTCTCGAATTACGTGATTTAGGGGTCGATGCGATTATCACCAATCGCCCCGCCCTTGCCCTAGAGACATTGGGGCGCGTGAGCGCCGGGAAGAAATCCTCAGCACCTTAAGCGCCTTAATGAAGGAGCGTTCATTTATGACGACACCTAACCGCCCATCTGCCCCACCGATGCAAGGTGCGCCAGGGTCTGCCCCGCGCCAGCAAGCCGCTTGGCAGCCGCCACCTGTTCGCTCGATTGAAGATACCGGTCTCAACCTGATCACCATCTCTGATTTGGTCATTAAATTGCTCTATTTCAGCGGCTTGCTCACTGGGCAGCGCGTTGCCGATCTGATCAAGCTGCCCTTCGTGGGCGTTGTTGATCAGGTGATGGAGTTTCTCAAGCGCAGCAAGTATGTAGAGGTGATGGGGCAAAGCGGCTTTGGCGAAGGCGGCTCGCAGTACAAAATATCCGGTTTAGGCACGGATAAAGCCCGCGAGGTTCTAGAGCGCAGCCGGTACGCTGGCGAATGTCCCGTCACCTATGAACAATATGTGGAGGCGATGAAAGCACAAAACCGCACCCGCATGATGGCGACCCCCGATGTGATGAAGCAAGCGCTGAAGCATTTGGTCATTTCGGAGCGGATGTACGAAAAGGTCGGCGCGGCGTTTAACTCTGGCAAGTCTATGTTTCTGTGGGGTCCACCCGGCAACGGCAAGACGACCATTTCCGAGGCGGTGGGGCGCATTGTCTTAGGGGCAGATTTGTGGATTCCCTATGCCTTTGATGTTGATGGGCAGGTTGTCCGCGTCTTTGATAATGTGAATCACGATGTCCTAGAAACCGCCGAGGCAGAAACCGGTGCCGGTGGGCGTCCGGTGGGTATCAAGCGCGACCCTCGTTGGGTGCGCATCCGCCGCCCGATGATCATCGTCGGCGGTGAACTCACCATGTCTGGCTTGGACTTGATCTACGACCCAATTAACAAATTTTACGAAGCGCCCTTTCAGGTGAAATCGAACGGCGGGTTATTTTTGATTGACGACTTTGGGCGGCAGCAAGCACGCCCCCGTGATCTCCTCAATCGCTGGATTGTCCCCCTCGAAAAAGGCGTCGATTATCTCACCCTTGCCACTGGACGCAAGATCGAAATGCCCTTCAATGTTTTGATTGTCTTTTCCACAAACATCGACCCTTCCGATCTCGTGGATGAGGCGTTTTTGCGCCGTATCCGTCACAAGATTGAGGTGGGCGATCCCTCTCCCCAAGATTTTGTGGAGATTTTTAAGCGAGCGTGCGAGGCAAAGCGCGTCCCCTATGATGAAGGCGGCTTGCGCTACCTGATCCAAAAGTGGTATTTGGAAAAAGAGCGAAAGTTTCGGGCGGTGCATCCCCGCGATATTCTCGATCAACTGCTCGATATCGCTCGCTATCTCAACCGCCCGCCACAGCTATCGCCCGAACTCATTGATCGTGCCTGTGATTCCTACTTTGTGATGCTGTCCTAATGCGCAGAGGTCGTGTCGGCTCATCTCTTTTGGTGGGGGCGATCCTGATCGCGGCAATGTTCGGGATCACCTCTTATCCCGCCGCGCAAACCGATTCCGGTGCGGCAACGGCAACGGCACGGCGGGAAATGCTTGCCACCTTGTTGACCGTTCCTTCGCCAACGCCAATCCAATATACGATGACCATCCCGACGACGCGCCTCATGACGGTGCAGATGGATGGGGTGGGCATTGGCGCTATCGGCGTTAATGACGAGGGGCAACTTGTCTTGGGCGATGGGCGAAACACCGTGTTCATTCTGAACCCAGACTTAACAACGGCGCTCCGCTTTCCGGCGGTGCAGCCCTATGCCCTCGGTGTACACCGCAGCGGGGGTATCCTTGTTGGGCAGCGCAACCGTGCCGTACTCACGCTCTATGACAAGGATGGGAATTTCCAGCGCGTTTTTTGGGAACAAGACCGCGCAAGGCTTCAAACCTTCACCGTAGCTGCCGATGGGACGCTCTTTGTGGCGTGGGAACAGCGCGACCCACCCCAAGCAACCTACCTCACCCGCCTGGACGAGGCGGGAAACACGCTCTACAACCGCCCCTTTGCCAGCACCGAACAGATGCGGGTGGGCGTCATTCATAACATCGCCCCCACCGGCGATCTCAAGCGGCTCTCCATTCCCTTCAGCGGCTTTGGGGTTACTCTATCCTCTGCCTATGCCTATTTAGGGGAATACACCTCTGATGGAGATGCCCTTGTGACCATGCCCCCCCTCATGTTCGATAGCTCCCTGTATGCGCCAAGTGTAGCGGCGCGGCTTGCCGATGATTCGCTCGTCGTGCTGACCGATAACGCCTTTGGTTGGTGGTCAGCGGAGCGTCTTCCTCGCGTTGTGATGGGGGCAAATGCGTACCGCTTCGGAATAAGCCAGCGCCCTAGCGAAGTGCAGAAGATTGCCGCTGCCCTTCGTCCTGATGGGTACTCCCTCTATTACGCAGAGATCACGAACGAAAACAACCTCTTGGTTGGGATCATCCTCTGCGAGGATGCCGCTCGTCTCTCCCCTCCCCCACCTACCCCAACAGGAACACTGGAGACGTTTTGACGATGGGCATTGCCGATATTTTCCTGCGGATGATTTTTGGCGTGGTTGCCACCTTTGGCTTCGCGGTTTTGTTCAATACCCCCCGCAAAGCGATTTGGATTGTGGCTGCCTTAGGCGGGGCAGCCATCGGCATTCGGACAGCCTTCACAATCTTGGGGGCATCGCCAGAGGTGGCTACTTTTTTTGCTGCGCTGTGTATTGGGTTGGTGGGTTATCTCGCTGCCTATCGGCTGTGGCTGCCGCGCCTTATCTTTACGGTGACGGGAATCATCCCTCTGATTCCCGGCGTCCCCGCTTATCAGGTCTTGTTTCATTTTTCGCAAGGGAACGTACTTTCTGGCTTAGAGAGTGCTGTTCGGGTGGCGTTGATCACGGCGGCAATTGCCCTCGGTCTGAGCGCCGCCCGTCTGATCACCGATTTTGAGCAGCAAATCGGACCGCGACAGGAGCCGCAGCATCATTGACACACCTATCACCGACACAACAGCAATCAAAGGAACACACCATGTTCTTGGGGGAAATACGCCTTCTGGCAGCACACGAGAGCCTGAAGCAAATTGCCTATTTTATTAATGGCGTTGCCCACCAGTTGCGGTTGACCGAAGCTGCGCGGTCTGATCTTGAAATTGCCGCCGAAGAAACAGCCGCAACCCTTCTCGAACGCCTTGCCCCACCAAGCATGATCGTGATCAATGCGCTCTTACAAGAGGACATGATTTTTGTCCGGTTAACCCATGATGGGGCAAGGCGTACTACCCAAGAGCCTCATCCGAGTGATAGTTTGGCGGAAGGGATGCGCCTGCGGTTGATCCAAGAATTAACCGACAACTTTGAACATGGGGTATCCCCTGCCGGCAACACGCAGTTTCAGATTATGAAACGGATTACCCAAACCCCCGCCGCCACCCCTCGTGAGCGGCTTGCCCCTCAGCGCGAACTTCAGGCACTTCAGATCATCAGCCAAGCGATGGCAACCAACATCACCCTTGATGATCTGCTCAAATTGATCATTGATCAATTGGTTGATGCCATTGATGCTGAACGAGGGACACTTTACCTCATTGACGCTGAGCATGGCGAACTCTATTCCAAAATCTTGCTAGAGGATTCCAATATCATCTCCGAGATTCGCATCAAGATAGGCGAGGGCATTGCCGGGTTTGTTGCCAAGACGGGCGAGAGCGTCAATATCAAGGATGCTTACAGCGATTCGCGTTTTATGCGAAGCATCGACAAACAAACAGGGTTCACCACACGTACCATGCTCACGATGCCGCTGCGCAACCCCTCTGGGACGATCATCGGCGTTGTTCAATGTCTAAACAAACGCGGCGGGCCCTTTTCTTCGCGGGATGAACGCCTGCTTTTGGCAATGTCTGCTCAGGTGGCAATCAGCATCGAGAATGCCCGCCTTCACCGCCAAGAGCTTCAGCAAGAACTGCTAAACCAAGAACTGACCGCTGCCAAGCGAATTCAAGAGAGTCTTTTGCCAGCCGTCATCCCGCAGCATCCCAATTGGGAGATCGCCGCTTTTTGGCGTCCAGCGCGGCGTGTCGCGGGGGACTTCTACGATTTTCAACCTTTAGAGGATGGGCGCTGGTCGGTGGCTATTGGGGATGTATCGGGAAAAGGTATTCCGGCAGCGCTGTTTATGGGCGTCTCAGCGGCGATGCTCCGCTTTGTGACTGCCCTTGATCTCCCGCCGGTGGAGGTGATGCGAAACTTAAATCGGGCGTTGGCGGCAATGAACCGTGATTCGCAGATGTTCCTCTCCATCTTGGTTGGCTTTCTGGATTTTAGCAACGGCACGTTTGCCTGCGCCTCCGCCGGACATAACCCGCCGCTCATCCGCCGCGCCAGTGGGGAAACGGCTTATGTCAAAGTGCCGGGTGTGATTGCCGGCATGTTCGAGGATGCCCCCTTCCAACCTTGCCAAATAGACATACATGCTGGCGATGTACTGGTACTCTATACGGATGGCATTACCGAGGCAACCGATCCTCACGATGATCTGTTCGGGGAAGACCGTTTGAAGGCGCTTCTGGAAAGGGCGGAAGGGAAAAGCGCCACCGTGATTATCGATCGGATTGTGGCGGCGATCACCACCTTTTCCGGCGCACGCGGCTCGTATGACGATGAAACAATTCTCGTCATTCGGCGCCTGCATTAAAGAAGTTTGGGGTAAACCTATCCCGCAAAGGAGTCTTGATCATGTCTCTACGTTCCCTGCGGTGGGTTGCCGCATGTATTTTCTGTGCGTTTCTTTTGGGTAGTTTTGAGAGCGCTCCCAGAAGTGCCGCACAAGGAGGAGGCGGGGGAGTCAGCGATGCCCGCTTTGCCCGTTTAGCCAAGGGTGTCAACCTCCCCTTTTGGTTCTGGATGGGACCAGCTGAGGCAAAGCAGCTTGAAACACGCTTTACCGATGAAGAATTCGCTGCGCTGCGGGCGATGGGGTTGACTCATGTTCGGCTGCCTATTGATTGGTCGTTCATTGCCGATGAGTCTGCCGTTGATTTGCTGCACGCCGACCACCTCGCCGCCCTTGACCGCGCCATTGAACGCCTTTTCGCCGCTGATCTGGCGGTGATCATCGATCTGCACGCTGTCCCCACGCCACAAGCAGGGCAGTATTCTGGTGCGTTGGAAAATGATCCCAAATTTCTGGCAACATTCAAACGCTTTTGGCTGTCCTTTGCCAAGCACCTCAGCCGCTTTGATCCTGAGCGGCTCTTTCTGGCGGCGATGAACGAGCCTACCTTTCAGCAAGATCCCTCCCGTTGGGCGGCAATGCAGCCAGAGATCGTCGCTACGCTGCGCGAGGGCGCTCCTGACCATACCCTAATCGCCACCGGAGCGCTGTGGTCATCATTGGAAACCTTGCTGCGGCTCACCCCACTGGCTGATCCAAACGTGATCTACGAATTCCATTTTTACGACCCCTTCGCCTTCACCCATCAGGGCGCAACATGGATCGGTGAGAATCCAGTCACCCGTTTGCGGGAAGTCCCTTTCCCGCCCAACGAAACCGCCATGACGCGCCTCTACAACCGGAAGCGCAACGACCCCGACGCGCTGCGGGCGGCACAAGCCTACGCCGAAGAAAACTGGACGCCGGAACGGATTACCAAACGCTTAGCCGAGGCGGGCGCCTGGGCAAAAAAGTACGGGGTGCGCGTCATCTGTACCGAGTTTGGCGTGTACAGCGAATATGCCCCGCCACAAGACCGCGCTAACTGGCACGGCGCCGTGGTGAAGGCATTGGAAGGGCAGGGCATTGGCTGGACGATGTGGGAATACGATAGAAGTTTCGGCTTGGTGACGCGCTATGGAAAAAAGGTCGAGGTGAATCGCCCTCTTGCCGAGGCAATGGGTTTGACCCTCCCCTGACCGGTGGTATAGTTTTCGGGTTGTTAAACGTAAAGAGCGCTTATGAGCTTACCCACCATCGGAATCGCTGGTATTGGGACGTATTTCCCGCCGCACATTGAAACAGCGGCGGAGATCGTTGAACGGACGGGGATTCCCGAAAGCATCCTCCAGCAAAAAATGGGCATTGTCCAGCGCCATATTGCCGGCGAGACAGACACCATTAGCCATATGGCGACCATAGCAGCACAGCGGGCGCTAGAAGACGCCGGCATCCCCCCAAGTGCGGTAGGGGCGGTTATTTCGCATGGGAGCGAACATAAAGATCATCTTGTCTGGAACGCCGCTGCCAAGATTCAAGGCAATCTTGGTGCGGTGAATGCCTTCGCCTTTGAGGTGTACGCCCTCTGTGCAGGGGCAGCCATTGCCGTTGGCGCGGCGCAAGGGCTGATGATCGCCAACCCAAGCCTAGCGTGTGCTGTGTTGGTTGCCGCCAGCCGCGAACACGATTTGGTCAATCTATCCAACCCACGCACACGATTTATGACGAACTTTGGGGCGGGGGCAGGGGCAATGGTCTTGGCGCGGGATTACCCCCGCAATCATATTGTTGGCATGTCTGCCTTCACCGATGGCAGCCTTGCCGAAGCGGTCATCCTGAGCCAGAGCCGCGAGGTTGCCGGAGAGCGTCCAGAGGTCAGCGCCGATCTGCGCGGAAAACTCGATGTCATCCAACCAGAGTACATGACCGAGCGCTTAGGCGAAACCTCCCTGCGGAATTTTGTGCGGGTCATTGAGGAAGCCACCTCTCGCGCCGGAGCGGGTCTAGGGGACATTGCCTTTTTAGGCATTACCCACATGAAACGATCTTTTTACGAGGAAATTCTGGCGGCGGTGGGGCTAACCCCCGCTCAATCTGTCTACCTTCAAGACTATGGGCATGTCCAAAGTGCTGATCAAGTTTTGGCGCTCCAGTTAGGCTTGCAGGCGGGGACGATTCGCCCGGGCGATCTCGTCGTCCTCGCGGGGGCGGGTGTCGGCTATACATGGAGCGCTTTAGCCATTCGATGGGGATAACGATGCTGCAACCATCACCGCAATCATCACACTATGTTACCGATTGGTTGGAGCGTCGTGCCGCGCTAACACCAAACCGGATCGCCCTTCAGGATACGCTCATAGGGCGTGATCTTACCTACTCTGCATGGAACGCCGTGACGAACCAAACCGCCCATTTCCTCAGCGATCTGGGCGTGCGCAAGGGGGATCGCGTCGCCGTCTATGCTACAAACCGGACGGAATACCTTGAGGTCTGGCACGCCTGCGGAAAATTAGGGGCAATCCTCCAAAATGTGAACTGGCGGCTTGCCCTTCCCGAAGTAGACCATTTGCTGAAAGATGCGTCCCCAACGGTGATCCTGTATTCAGGCGAATTCGCCGCGCAAATCGAAACGCTTCGCCCCACCCTGACCACCGTGCGCGAATACGTCGCCTTTGATCCACCCTATCACCGCACCCTGCCCTTCGAGAAACGCCTCTCGTTTCCCACCACCGCCCCGGATCGCCCCTCCCTGACGCTCGATGACACATGGGTTATCTGCTACACGGGCGGCACGACGGGACTGCCCAAAGGGGCACTGTTGACTCATGGAAACATGACATGGAACAGCGTGAATACTGTCACCAGTTGGGGGTTGGATGCCAACGATGTCGGAATCATCAGCACGCCGCTGTTCCATACAGGGGCGTTGAACGTCTTTACCTTGCCGCTGATCCATGTTGGCGGAAAAAGCATCCTCTGCCAGCGCTTTGACTCTAACCAGATTTTTGATCTGATCGAAACAGGTGGCGTCACCGTTTTTTTTGGCGTCCCAACCATGTTTTTGGCGCTTCAGCAGCACCCCCGTTGGGAATCTGCTGATTTCTCCCGTCTGAAGATTGTGATCAGCGGGGGAGCGCCCTGCCCCATGCCCATTTTTGAGCGCTTCTGGGCAAAGGGGGTCGATTTCAAAACAGGCTATGGGTTAACCGAGGCGGGACCGAACACCTTTTGGCTGCCGCCGGAGGATGTCCGCCGTAAACCGGGCGCGGTGGGACGCCCGCTGATCCACGTCGATGTTCGTGTTGTCCGTTCTGATGGGTCAGATTGTGCGGCGGATGAACCCGGTGAATTGATCATCCGCGGTGCGCATGTCACGCCCGGCTATTGGAACAACCCCACCGCCACTGCTGAGGCAATCCGCGAGGGCTGGCTGCACACAGGCGACCTCGCCAAGTGCGATAGCGAGGGCTACTATACGATTGTGGGGCGTTTGAAAGAGATGATCATCAGCGGAGGGGAAAATATTTATCCAGCAGAGGTGGAAAGCGTCTTATTCGCCCATCCCGCCATTGCCGCCGCTGCCTTAATCGGTATCCCAGACCCCACATGGGGAGAGGTTGGGCGGGCAATCGTTGTCCTAGAAGTGGGACGCACCCTGACGGTGGACGAACTGGTTCAGTTTTTGCGCGAACGTCTGGCGGGTTATAAAGTCCCCAAATCCATTCGGTTTGTCAATGAACTGCCCCAAACAGGAGCGGGCAAGGTCGATAAACAGTTGTTGGCGCATCTCTACGGCGGATAACCCATCACAAGATCGTGGTTGGAGACCAACCGCACCCCTTAAGAAAAGGATATTCTCTATGCCTATTCCTACGATCTCTGGCATCACTGCCCAAACAATCACAACGGCACGGCTGACGACTCGCGTCCTTTTTAGCGCTGCAGAAGGCGGGACTCCCGTTCTCTTTGTTCATGGCAATGCTTCCTCGGCAACCTTTTGGGAAGAAGTGATGGTTGCACTCCCCGCTGGTTTTCGCGGGATCGCCCCTGATTTGCGCGGGTATGGCGACGCCGAACGGACGAAGAAAGTCAATGCGACGCGAGGCATGGGCGATTTCAGCGATGATCTCGTCGTCCTCTTGGATCATTTGAACGTCTCGGCGGTGCATGTTGTTGGTCATTCGATGGGTGGCTCAGTCATTTGGCGGCTGATGATGGACGCCCCCGCCCGCCTGCTGAGCGTCACCCTCGCCTGCCCCGGCTCGCCTTATGGCTTTGGGGGTACCAAAGGGCTGGATGGGACACCCTGTCAGCCGGACTTTGCCGGATCGGGTGGGGGGATTGTGAATCCCGTCTTTGCCCAACGAATGGCGGCGGGGGATCGCGGCGTAGAAAATCCCCAAACCGCCCCGCGCATCGTCATGAACACGTTTTACTTCAAACCCCCCTTCGCCTCCCCGCGTGAGGAAGATTTGCTCTCCTCGATGCTGGCTGAACATGTTGGCGAACAGGAATACCCAGGGGACAGCATTCCCTCGCCAAACTATCCCTTCGCTGCGCCCGGTGTGTGGGGTCCCGCCAATGCGCTTTCTCCTAAATACACAGGGGATGTGAGCCGCTTATTCAACATCACCCCGAAACCGCCTGTCCTGTGGGTGCGCGGGAGCGATGATCAGATCGTCTCTGATAACTCCCTGTTTGATATGGGGACGCTTGGCATGTTGGGGGCAATTCCCAATTATCCAGGCACAGAGGTCTACCCCCCACAGCCGATGGTCAGCCAAACCCGCACCGTGCTAGAAAAGTACGCCGTCGCTGGCGGACGTTACAAAGAGGCAGTCCTTGCTGAGACAGGGCATACCCCCTATTTGGAAAAACCTGCTGAATTCAACGCCCTCTTTCACGCCCACCTAAAGGGCGGGGCATAACTCCCCCACACCTCCGGCGGCAAGTTCATTGCCGCCGGAGGTGAACGCGCCCCTCTTAGAACATTTGACTTACGTACTTGTGTTCTGTATAATTGGATCATGTTGATCCAAAGTGCCGCTGATCCCCTCACAAAAATCACCCAAATGGGCGATGTCACCCTCTATGAACCCGCTGGTGACCAACCAAGCACAGAGGGGGTAAAAGCTGCCCCCAACAAGCAAGCCGCGTGGACGCCAGCGCCTCTTGGCAAAAGCAGCTCTGACGCCCCATTTCAAGCGCGGAGTTTGGCGGACTGCATCTCGAACGTCAGCACGCCAAGCGGGGCAAAGCCCATGCTCAAGACGATGCTGACGACGGCGTGTGAGCGAAACTGCTATTACTGCCCCTTCCGTGCCGGACGCAGCCGCACCACGCGAGTGACGATCTCCCCTGACGAACTCGCCGCAGCGTTTGATACCCTGCAACGGGCAAAACAGGTTGATGGACTGTTCCTCTCCTCAGGGATTATCAAAGGAAGCGTCACCACCCAAGACAAGCTGATCGACGCGGCAACCATTCTCCGCAAACGCTATGGCTATCGGGGCTATATCCACTTGAAGATCATGCCCGGTGCGGAATACGATCAGATTCATCAGGCAATGCAGTTGGCAGATCGCATTTCGGTGAACCTTGAAGCGCCGACGGATGCTCGTCTGAGCGCCCTCGCTCCCAAGAAGGAATTTCACCGTGAACTGCTCCAAATGCTGCTGTGGGCAGAAGACATTCGACGCAAGCATCCTGGGCAGCGCCTTGCCCGCTCGGTGACGCAATTCGTCGTTGGGGCAGTGGGGGATACCGATCTCGAACTCTTGGGCTTAAGCGATCATCTCTACGCGCAGGCAAGCCTTACCCGCGTCTATTACTCAGCGTTTAGCCCGGTGGGGCAAACCCCGCTAGAAACCACCGCCCCCACCGATCCCCTCCGCACACACCGCCTCTACCAGGCGAGTTTCCTGCTGCGCGATTACGGCTGGAACGTGGAGGAACTTCCTTTTCAGGGGGATGGGAACATGCGCTTGGAGGTTGATCCGAAACGGGCGTGGGCAGAGGAACACCTTCCCCATGCCCCCGTTGAGATTATGACCGCAGATCGGGCGGCACTCTTACGTGTGCCGGGGATTGGGGTGAGCGGCGCAGAGGCAATTCTTACAGCACGAGAAAAGGGCGCGATCCGTGATCTGAGCGCCCTTCGGAAGTTAGGTATTCGCGCTCCTGAACAAGCCGCCCCCTTCATCCTTCTTGGTGGGCGGCGGGTGGAGACACAAGGGCGGTTGTTTTAGCCACGTTACTCCTAATTGCCCGCTGTTTTCAACAACACCCCCAGTGCATCGGCGCTGTAGACAGCGACCCGCCCACTGGCACACACGGGTGGTAGGGAGGCAAATTTCGCCAGTCCCTCTGCCGTGAATTCTCGCTGCTCCGTCGGACCCACATAAATGTAAGTGATTCCATAGCGTTTCACAATATCCATCGCCGTTTTTACATCGGGTGTATTGTAGAGCGTGGCAACTGCCGTGTAGCGATCCTCAATTTGTGGAACGCCATTAGCATCTGTATAGGTTAGCGTGTTTGCGGCGGCGAAGGTTGATCCCCGCCATTGGTTTTCGTGGTTATCCCACCCTAGCAAGGTTGGAATTCCGGTGAGTGCCGCCACCCGCCCATACTCTTTGTTATATGCCAAGCCGCGCTTCGTTGCCTCTGCCACCACATCTTTGGGAGAAGTTGCCGCCTGCGCAAGGCATTGGATCACCGCGTAATCGTCGGGCGTCGAGGCAAGGGACGGCGCCCCGTCAAGGGTCATCGTCGTCACATAGCCGCCTAAATGCCCACCTTCCTTCAGGGCGCGGGTCTGAATGGCAAAGTAGGGGTAAAGCGCTCCGGTGACGATCACAAATGTCAAAAGTCCCGCAAAACCTACGCGGACGATTCGCCCTCCCACATGGGGTTCGCTGATCACTGACCAACAAATATACGCGGCAGCCACGCTCCACACGAGCCATGCCTGATAGTAAAACTTAAACAACATGTTGATGCGCGTTCCAAAGCCATCTTTTAAGTAGATGAATTCTGGGATGAGCGTCAATGCCGCGCCAACGCCGATCAAAAACAAGGCAACGCCCGTCGCTGGACTGTAAGTGATGATCCGCCGTGCCTGAGGATGCTCGCGGGGGAACAAGCGCCCCACTACCGCAACCAAAATCGTCCCAATGATCAAGAAGGTGGGCAGTCCTTGCAGGCGGCGGCTGGCGACATCGGACAATGCCTGACCAATCCCGCCGGATTGATCAACGATGCGGAAAACCCATGTCCGAATGTCATCGTTTAGATAGGCGACGACACCAAGCAGTACCGCCACTACAGCCATGCCCATGATCCCTGTAAACGCTGTTTGGATGGCGAACCGTTCATTGAAGGATCGCCGCACCCGCCCAATCTCGACAAGCAAATAGACCGGGAGCAAAAGGAGGAACGGCGCAAACATCATGATGTACTGCTGCACACGAGTCGTCCAGATCACGTTGGGAAAAAAGCCCCCCGCCTGTGAACGGAAGAACAGGAAGAAGGGCGCATAAAACACCCCCGTCAGCAGGAACAGCCTGACCCCAAACCAACCAATCCCTAGTAGATCATCCCCGCTTAGTTTTCCCGTCCCCGACCAAATCAGCCGACGGAGCGCCTCCACCCCAATGAATACGACGAGAAAAACGGCATCCCATGAGTTGAGGAACACCATCCCCCCCACAAAGATTGTGTAAAGGGCGATCTCCCATCCCTTTGGACGCCGCTTGAGCATGACGAGATTCAGCGCCAGCGCGATCACCAGCATGACAAACGGCATAGAAAGGACGTGCGGATGCAAATCGGAAAGGATGAAACTGAACTGTGGAAACTCGGTGATAATCTCGTTTCCTGTCCCGTCAAGATTGCGGTCATAGACGACGCGGGAATAAGCCCACCACCAATAAGAGCACCACTGATCAACGTCTGTTGTTCCGGTGGCGGGGCAGCGCTCTGTGTTTGGGCGGTGAAGAATGTCCATAAATTGGAGGTTGTCGTTGCCCACAATGCCAAACTGCAAGGGGATTTCGATCATCGTCATCCCAAAGTTACCCATCATCGCCGTGAAAAAGATAGCGAGGACTCCCGCCGCAAGCGCATTACGCTTGTGCGGGCGGGCAGGCGGTGGATCATCTGCCTCGATAGGCTCAGGGTCGCCGCGCCGCAGCATGACCAAATCGTAGACCACGCCGAACGCGCCAAGACTAACCAGCGCAAAAATGAGGCAAACAGCAAGGTTGAAGGCGATTCCGCTCCCTATGCCGCTCAGGTTTGCCAGCGTTCCCATCAGGATATAGCCAAAGTGGTAGTAGCTGATCGCGTAGCCAGACATCCAAGGGTCGGGCGGGGGAAAGGCATCGGCGCGGCGGACGGCGTTCAAAAATGCCATTTCCATCGGCTTTTCTGTCCCCGTCAGGTCAGGATTTAGCGCCCGCACCACCGCCCAGAGGAAGAATAACCCGAAAAAGAGCGCTTCGGTGGTCAGGACAAGGCTGAGGTTTTTCCGCAGCCATGCGCCAAGTGGTTCACCATCCTCTGCATCGCGGCGGGGGCGGAGCGTGGCATAGGCATAGAGCGCCGCGCTGAAAACACCCACCCACACAAGGGCAACCGCCCCCCCTGTGTTTTTCAGCACACCGAGGACGCCGCCGATCCAATAGAAAAAGCCGATCAGCAGCAGACCGGCAGTGCGGGCAAGGGCGTAGCCGCGACTAGGGAGCGCCCCAAACCAACGAAACAGAAAGGGAAACACGGCGACACCCGCCAGCGTGACAAGCAGCCACCAACTGAGTATCGCGCTGAATTCACGCGAAAGCCATTCAAAGAACATCGTTTAGCCTTTTATGACGGTTTATGACCTTATCAGGGCATTTTCTGCCCGTTTTTAGGTTTAGGGTTGATTGCAAATTGATTACGAAGGGTGTGATCCTACCCTAACTTACGGCGCATGGCGATCCGCTATGACTAAGTACAACGGCAAAAGAATTGACGAAAGAATAAAGTGATATCGATGAGAACCTATCATAGTGGATTGCTCGAAGCAACCGCCCAAAGGGAATTAGAAGGATTTTACCAGCAAACGGGGGATGCCAATGCGCCGTGTAGTCACCCACAAAACGATGGTCACAGGGAAAGGGGGTGGAGAGAGTCCCCGTCTCTGTTTACGGGGTGGCTGCTTTCAGCCCGCTGCTTTCGCGGCGGGCGCTCACCAACGGCGATGGGCGCAAGGCATTGCGCCCCTACGGGAATTACCTTGCCAACAGAGCCTAATCATTTACCAACTTATCGAACAAGCCCTTTGATTTCCCCTCCTCCGTAGACACTTTGGCGAAGCGCTGTTGAATTTCCTGCGTCACAATGAACGCATCTCGCCCATAGCGTTGGCGGCTATATTCGCGGATTTTCGCCGCTAACTCTGGGTTGGGGGCGCGGCTGTCGGGCAATGTCCGCACGGGGAAGGGCGGCGTAGCGTTTCCTTCGATCAGCATCTTCGCCAGCATGTGAAAATTTGGCAGGTTCACAAGGTCTTCCAACTCTGCCGGATACATCTCCGGGGCGAGGAACGCCCCATCTTTGATGCCCACCTGAAAGACGAAGAAATTTCCCACATTGCCAAAGACTGCCTCGCGGATTTCATTCATCAATTGGCTGATGAACTGGTTCGCCACCGTCAGCGACACCTTGAACTTGCGTGCTTCGGAAAGCATCTCGCTGAAGGCAGGTGTGACAAAACTTTGGAATTCATCTACGTAGAGGTAAAACGGACGGCGCACGCTCATATCTTGGCGGGCGCGGGTGAGCGCGGCTACCAGCAAGCGCGGCACGAGCAGAAGCCCTAAAAATTGGCTGCTTTGGTAGCCCATTCGCCCCTTAGAAAGGTCAACGAGAAGGATTTTTCCCTCGTCCATAATCTGCCGAAAGTTAAGCGTGTTTTGGCTTTGCCCAATGATGTTACGCATCATTTTGTCGTCCACAAAGCGCCCAAACTTACTCGTCAGCCAGTCAATGACCTCGCCCTTCGCACTGCCCCATCCAAAACGATCCAATTCCTTGCCGATGTTGTTCCAGTAATTGAGAACAACCGGATCCGTCACGTTCTTGATCGTGTGTTCGCGGAAGTCTTTATCAGACAAAAACCGCACAACGTCGATCAGTGTCGTCCCCGGCACGGCTTCCAGCAGCGCCAACATCGCATTACGGATGATGTTCTCAAAGCGCGGTCCAACAATACCCTGATCATGCGGGTCAAACATGCGCCGCATCAAGCCAAGAAAGTCGGCAATGACCATGTTCCCCTCAAACATATCCTCCACATCAAGGATGTTCAGGGCAACGGGGCGTTCGGTGTCCGCCGGATCAAAAATCATCACGTCGTGAAGGCGGTGCGCCGGGATACGTTCCAAAATGAGGCGGATCAAATCGCCGTGAGGGTCAATCACGCCGACACCACGCCCTGCTTCAATATCTTGCAGTGCCATATTGAGCAGCAGCGTAGATTTTCCCGATCCGGTGCGCCCCACAACGTAAGCGTGCCGTGTCCGATCCTGCTCTGTTAGGCGGACAGTCATAGGACGTCCACCTTCCGTTGCCAAGCTCTCACCAATCACAACCCCTTCACGGGGGAGCAAATCTGGCGGATGCACCGTGCGAATCTTCAACACGGGCATCCCGGGCAGCCCGCCGGCGCCGGGGTGAGGAAGGCGTGATGCGGTGAGCGTCTCATCGGGGGTGAACAACCCCCGCCAGCGTTCCAAGCCGCCCGGCGCTGCGCTGTAGACCCACTGTTCTGCTTCAATCGTGCCAAGGTTGCGGCGCACGGCGTCAAGATTGCCCTCATGGAGTGCGGGCGTAATCTCATAGCGGGCAAAGCCAAACAACCCCATGCTGACGATGTTCGGAAGGGCAGCATCCAGCGCCCCCTGTGAGGCGAGTTGAAGTTGGACAACAAAGGCAATCGCCTGCGTCCGGTCTAAAAAGAAGGGATAAAACTGGCGGATGAGACCAGCGCGAAAATCAGGTGTGTTCTCTTTTGCCTCAGCGCCTGTTTCGATCACATCGGGGAGGGTTTCCAGGGCGGGTGTTCCCTGTGTGCGTATTGTCTGGGTGATGATCTCGCGTTCCCACTGGAACACCTCGGTGGGCTTGATGTGAATGTTCAGCAGCGTTGGCTCCGGCTGTTCACTTAAGGCATAAAGCATCCGTGTGAGGGGGTCATCATGGCTGTTTAGGGGATAAACAAGGTAAAGCTCGTCATCCGCCTTGTTTCCCCGTATGGTGATTTCTTTGCGGGTGATCTCCGCCGCACTTTCAATGGGAAAGGGCTGCCGAAGGTAGGCGAGTTCCGCCGCCCCATAGACCGGCTCATAGGTATAGGCTAAGCCTTGCAAGGGAAGGATCGGCTTGATCACTGTCCAAAGCGTTTGGGCAGTGTGGAGCGCCGTCTTTTCATTGGGGGCATCCACACGACAGAGCAGAGCAATCGTCAGCCGCCCCCCACCGCCAATGTAGCGCCAGGCCAAATCAAGTTCAACGCCCGCGCCGGCGCCGCCGTTGAAGACGCTCACCGCTGTCAAAAGCTCAGCACAGCGATCCCGAATAGGCAAGATGGTACGCGCTGCCCGCACATTGACGATTTTCACCGCAAAGTACGCTGCATAGCCGGTGGCTGCCTTGCGCCGCAGTGTGTCGGGAGAAACCCGCGTCGCAAACGGCTCAAGGTGAATATAAGGGGCTTCCTGAAGGCGGTTGACAATCGCAACGCGCAGGGCATGAATAGCCGCCACATCGACCCCTGCCGCTGCCTCCGGCACAGTGGCAAGGCGTTCGCGGGCGTCTTGCACCTTTCCAGTGGCAAGGTCTATCTCTGCCAACGCCATGCTTGCTGCTCCTCCCCACAGCGGATCGGCAAGGATGCTCCCCAAGATGCGTCGCCCGTCGGCAAGGCGATTCGTTCCGGCGTACACCCGCCCGATGATCAACCGCCCTTGCACATGGTCAGGGGCAAGTTCAAGGGCGCGTCTGGCAAGGGTTTCCGCCTCCATCGTGTTGTGCTGATCGAGCGCCTGACTCGCCGTTGTGATCAAGCTATCAATGTAGGCAGCACGCCGCGTCGCATAGGCGGCACGCCATCCTCGCCCATCAGGGATCGCCGCCGCGTAAGCATCTGCCACCAGCCAACGCTCCGCTGCGGCAAGGGCATCAATCAGTGGGCGAGTTAGTTTTCCAGGAAATTTTTTCAGGGTTTGGGGCGTAATCTTCCCCATCAGGTGAGCAATACCCTCTATCTTCATGCCGCTGTGAAATTGGGCAATGACCAGCCACGCAAAATCGTGTTCTTCGGCAAGAGGCTGCGTCGTTAAACGGTAAAACCCCTCACTGGCGGCGTGCCACGCTTTTGCCTCGGCGTGGGCAAGTGCGGTAGCACGCTGTGCCTCAACCTCGCTGCGCGATGCCTCTTGTTCTAGCCTTTCCACAACAGGCACGATCCGCGGGCTAACCTCCTCAGGCAATTTAGGATCGTTTAAAAGGGCGCTGAGCGTTGTTTGTGCCTCAGCCACCTTTCCCTGCGCTTGGTAGGTGCGGTACAGCCCCGTCAACGCTTGATGCTGAAGGTCTTTCGTCCCAAAGGTGAGTCGGGCAAGGGGGTGGGGATCGCCAGCCTTGTCAGCTTTTTCACCTTCTTGTTTTATTGCCGCTGCCAGCAGTGTTGCCTTTTGGTGAAGGGCAATCATCTCTTGAAGGTGTTTCGTGTTTGACGCTTTGGCTGTATAAGGGTAGGCTTTCGTATATTTTTTTTCTGCCGCAGCGTAGTTCCCCAAGCCAAACAACGCATCCCCCCAGACAAGCAAACCTTCTGGCCGCGGCGCAAGGGCATAGAGCGCTTCGGCAATGTTGGCAGCCTCCGCTGCCTTTCCCGCTTGGATCAGGGTGTCAATCTGGAAAAGGGTGTCCTTGCTATAGGTGTGCCATGCCTTAGGGAGCAGACGCTTCAAGTTCTCCTCTACATCCAACCCACAGGCGGCGGCTTCTTGATAGGCTTCATAAGCCCGTCGAATCCACTCTTCCTTTGCCTCACAGAGCAATCCCATCAAACGAAACAAAAAGGCACGGTAGGGATCGCCTGAGGGCAAGAGTGCTAAGACCTGTTCTGAATTATGGAGAAGGTCTGCCACCTCCGTTCGGGTCTCAAAATTGCGTTTGCGGTTCTTGTTCTTGCTGTTAATTTGATGAATATCCAGCGTCCGCCGCAAGGTAGCGAATTTTCCGGCAAGCTCCTTCGCCCGCTGCGCAAGCAAGAATAACTGCCCCTCGAAAATAACGCGAAGGTAAGCCACCTCTGGGAAATGATCGGCAAGCTGAAGTGTGCTGTCTATCGTGTTGATTGTTTCCGCGCTCATCTCGACATTCTCTGTCTCAATCTGCAAAGACAGCTTGTCCACATGATGGCGAATCATCTTGGCAAAGGGGGCGAGGATAGCCTCTTGTCCATAAAGTGCGGGGTGATGTTCCTTCAGCCACTGCAACGTTTCGTGCAGCGCATTGACATCAAAAATACCCTTTTGAATCAGCGCCACAAGGACATCTAGCCGCAAACGGTAGACCTCAACAGTTTGCGCGGTTTGGAGAATTTCTCTCAGTAGATCAAGGGCGATTTCCGGCTGCCCTTTGTCAAGGGCGGCATGGACATTATCGAGGCGAACCGTGAGAAGTTCCGATGACATTCCGTTTTCCGCTCCAGGTAGGGTTTCAAAGGATGAGGCAGGATTGTTTGATTAGTATACGCGAATGTTCCGACATAACAAATGGGCGTCAGGGCATGGGGAGTCCCACCTAAATTCTGAGAGTGTGTAGAGGAACTGGCGTTTTCAACGACCACAGCGATGGAACGGAAGGCGCAACGACACGCACGATAAGCGACCTGCTACATAGCTCAAGAAGGCTGAACCATGCTTGGGCGGCGGCAAAAGTGGTCAGCCTTATTTCTGGCAAGAAGGCTGATTGTAGCGCAATCAACGAGGATGCTGAAATAGCGGGAGTTGGTTCGCCGCCGGCTCTTTAACTTGCCATTCCTAAAATTGCCCCTACGGCGGCTGAGCCATCGATGCTGCCGATAGCAAGCGGGGCATTTCCCTGCATATAGACCACGCCGCGCTCACTAACGAGCAATTCCACGGCGTTCAGCCGTTTCGGTTCGGGTGTTACCCCATCAAAGACGGCACAGGCGATGTAGGCGCGGGGACGGGCAAGCGCCCCTGTAAAGGTATTGGCAATGGGTATTTCCCAACCCGCCGCTGTCAGCGCCTCAAGCGCCTCTTGCCCCCCTTTGCGGAGGGCTGTCCGCACATTTTCTACTTCCTCTCCATCAATGTTTTGTTCGGGGATGGGGAGCGCCTCTGAGGGAGGAATCTTCAGCCGTTCCCCTAAAAGGGCGGCAATTTCATTGCGATCTGTGCTGCCATAAAAACTATTCGTGAAAGGGAGCGGTTGTTCCATGAGAACATACAATTTTTCAGCGACGAAAATGTGATAGACACTGGTTTCTGGCGGCGCAATACGCCCAATGCGAATTACGCGGTGGGCATTGCCACAGGCACTCAACATCCCCGCCACTATCGGGTCAATCTCAATCGTTTCCCCTTTTGCCACCGCAATCCGCCGAATTTGGAGGGATTGCATCGCGTTCAAAAGCGCCCCCGCTTGTGTTTCGTTGGCGGGTTGGGCAAAGGTCAACATCGTGCCTACGCTTGGTAAGGGCGGCAAATTGAGCAGCCGTAAAAGCCAGACGACCTCCGCACGGGTAAGGTCAAGCTGGACAAGGTTCTCATTTAAACTCGTAAGCATTGCTTCGTCATCCTTGTATTAGAGCAGTGCATCGGGATGGCTATGGCTATAACAATATGTCTATGGTCGATGGTTATTTCCAGGTCAAAAGGTCTTTGACCCCTGATCCGATGAAATCGAACCCATCCCCTATTGCCGCCATCCCATCGTAGGCATACCCTGTTACCAAGCCGTTGTACTGCCAATCAAGCGCAGAGCGCATCGACTCTACTTGTGTCGCTCGCTCACTAGGAGAATACCCTTTTCCGGCAAGTTCAGCATCATAGGCGGCTAAATCACGGGCAATTTGATAATCGATCAGTTCACGGGGGGAGCTCAAGACGCCCCCAATAAATTTGCCAGCCGTTTCCCCTAGTTGTCCCACTGAGTTTGAAACTTGCTTGGCATTGTCAAGGTGATCGGCGGGTGTGTTGAAGGGGTTGAACCCGCCAAAGGCAAATTTTCCCAAATCCCATGCTGTCCCTGCTGTATCGCGCACGACGTTTTTGACATCCATCTTGCCCACGTTTTCAGCGTTTGCTTTGGCTTGGGCGCTAAACGCCTCACGCAGTGCCGGATTAATCGCCGTATTGCCGCTGATCGTAGCCGTGTCGGAGATAATGACAGCCTTCCCCGTTACTTGCAGCAGATCGTTCACAATGAGGACGCCGCGCCCAACCGGTGTGCTGAACAAGAGCGACTCAATACCAAATTTTGTCCCCGCAACACCAGCCGCATCGACCACCCCACGCCCCGCGTTCATCTGCTCCCAGGCATCCATGAAGATTCCAAACCCGCTGGCAAACTTCCCAAATTTGCCCGTCTCCATGCCCAGCGCCTCGCCAAGCGAATTCATGAGGGAAATGACATCCGAGCCATATTTTGTTTTGTCAAACCCTGTGGGGAGAACACCATCCACCGGGCTCCCCGTATTCGTGCCAAGAGCAGCTGCCTCTTTGGTGAGGTTGTTAATGAGATCGCTGATCCCACCACCCATGACCCCCGCTTGCAACTGGCTGAACAAACCCGCACCCACCGCTGCCCCGCCAAAGAGCGCCGCCGCTTCCGCTTCCGCCTCGCCCAATAGTTTGGCAATCTTCTCCGTCATCTGTGCGGCATGATTCAAACTCTCGATGAGGGTTTTCAGCGCTGGAAAGAGGCGATCTGCCATCTCGCGCTGGTAGGCATCTGCCCCACTGCCCACCCAACCACCCGCGGCAAAGGTATCGGTCACGTGGCGAAGGGTATTCAGCAAGCCATTCGTCTTTTCGGCGTGACGGGCAAACATCTGCCTGATGGAGGAAAGGGAATCATAATCGGCTTGGATGCGGTTTGCCATAGACCGTTCCTTAACATAGCGGGCAAATGGGTCTGGTTCTTTTTAGGACTTACGCAGTTGAACCTGTTTACCCCGTATTCATCGAAAGGGGTAAATTGAGGAGGAAGCCCGCTCAAAACCTCTTTTCCCCCTTCTCCCTAGGGGAGAAGGGGGTAGGGGGATGAGGGCAAGTGCGTAACTCTTATCTTTTAATAATAGGGTTTTTCGGCTGTGCTGCAATCCTAAAGTGCGTTTTGGGGAGGGAAATGGAACAATCTTGTGATCATCCTTACATCTTTTTTGTAGCCTTATAACATTTACCACAGCACCTCGTTCGTCAAACCTACTGAAACCAACCACATTCTTAACGACATCGGATTATAATGGAAGCGATTCGGAAAAGTCCGATGATATAGACTGTTAGTTTTTCAACCAGCTTTGAAAGGGCATTTTCGTATGGAGCCGACAACAGATCGCCCGGATGTGGATATTGAGGAAGATATCAAACAAATCATCAATACCTTCACCCCACTTAAAACCTCAAAACCTTATTTTACCCTTCAGGTCTCCAATGGCGTTGTCACAGTGCAAGGGAATGTTCGCAACCCCCAAGCGCGGCGTGTTCTGCTGGACAATGCGCCACGCATTACGGGCGTGCAAAAGGTAGATGCCAGCGCCTTTTTTGATGATGAACAGGTGCGCTATGATGTGGGTGGCGTGCTGCCGCCGGGTGTTCATGCCAGCGTCCTTTTCGGAGCGGTGGCGCTCACCGGAAAACTGCCCGAACATGCCACCGCCGAGGCGATTATCACCCTTGTTTCGCAGGTGGCTGGTGTGCGCCGCGTCGGGGTTGATTTTGGCGAGGCAAAAACGGGTTAAAGTTTGCTCAAATGTAAGCGAGTAGTGTTAACGCTTACCCAGATTGTTTTCTCAAGAAGATGTGTGTGGGCAACCTGATAAGGTCGCCCCAGAGAAAGGCTCACACTGTCATTCGTAGACGTTAGGCAGCCGCCCTCATCCCCCGGCGAGGCGCCTTCGGCGCAGACCTGCTCTCCCAGTGGGAGAAGGGGGAATCCATTTTTTGAGGGGGCTTCCCCCTCAAACGTCCCCTTTCGATGAATACAGGGGAAACACGTTCAACGGCGTAAGTTCTCATGACAAGCCATTCCAAACCCCCTCCCCGTAAATGAAAAGGGGGCAAGGGATAGGGGTTTTTGAAATATGTTCTAGATTACTGGGCTTATCCCGCTGAGGCACAGCCTAGCGTTGCCACTAACGCCCCTTTTGCTACTGCCTGCCGCGACCCCGCCGCTGCCAATGGCGCAGCAAACAAGGTCGCCTCGTTGCCGCCGCTGCCCGTCGCCGGATCAATCGCCTTTGTCGCATCAAAGAACAATGTATCGCCACAGACGCGCAAGCCGCCGATCACTTCAGCGGGATCTGCCGTCATCGCCGTGAGGACGTTCACCTGCCCCGTCGCCACATCCACGGTGAACAAGGTCGGGGTGACGATGTAATAGCTGTTTTGATACCCGCCGCCGGTGAAAATGATCTGCGTCCCATCCGATGTCCACGACATTGATTCCAACGCCTGACCAACCCCCGCTTGGGCAATCACACGCAGTTCCCCCGTAGCGAGGGTTAGCACCGCTAGGGTGTTCAAGGTGAAGCCCGGACCAAGCGGTTGGTATTGCGCTGGTGGGTTTGCCGGATCGCCATAGAGAAAGGCGATCTGTGATCCATCGGGGGAAAGGGCAAGGCTGGCGTTTACGCCCGCAGGGAACAACCGTGCTGCCGGGGGCATCGTCTGCTGCCCCAGTCCGATCTGGTCAGCCTGCGCCTCAAAACGATAGACACCGCCGAAATTACCATCGGTGTAAGGGACAAATGCTGTCAGCAGCACCGCGCCATTGGCATAGTCAAGAGCGCTTCCTACCTGCCCCCCGCCAACAGGTGAGGAGTCATCGAAAAGGGCGTTGAATTGGGTGGCTTTGCCGCTCTCAAATTCAACAATGCCCACCGCCCACGCCCGCCGCTCTAAGTTGGTGATCGTATAGAAAAGGTACTTGGAATCACGGCTGATTCCGGCGTCAAGGAGGTTGAACCCCGTTTCGATAGGGAGGGCAATCGGTGTCCCATTTAGGGCGGAAAACTCCAAGACTTCCGTTTGGCGCGTAGCGTCATAGCCAGCGTTCACCCGCCAACGTAAATCGGGCGAGATAATGACGCGCACGGTGGGGTTTTCCACAAGCACCCCCGCCTCTGTTCCCTCTGGGGTATAAAGGCGAATACTGCTGTTGCCATCCGCCGTAAAAATCTGGGCGATCACATTGGGGCGTCCCCCCTCTTGTGCGCTGGCGGGCAGCGCGGCGGCGCTGAACACAAAAAGGGCGATCAAAACACGCAGCACCTGTTGGCGGGTGAGCGCAGCGATCAACGGTAAGGGTCTCACTATCGTTGCCTCCATAGAAAGAGTGGCTTCTTCTGTGGGGAGACATTGTAGCGCGTTCCCGCACACCCCGCTGAGATCGGCTAAGCTAGGCTTGACCTCAATGCTGTGCCTCCGCTATAATGGCACAATCACTGGAGAGGTCGCATAGTGGTTTAGTGCGCTCGCCTGGAACGCGAGTTGGGGTAACACCCTCGTGGGTTCGAATCCCACCCTCTCCGCAGCTTTACACCAGCAGCCAAAGGTTGCTGGTGTTTGTTTTTAGGTTTATTCTCGAACTGCCGAAAACAAAAACCATCACACCGCGTCTATAAAACAGGTTAACAGAATCCCCGTTCTTAATTCTTTGTGCTGTGGAGCAGTCAATCCATATGAAAACCCTCACCTCCCCTCTCACCTCAGTCGATTTGCTCTGGGATACTCTTGGTTTTTTACCTGTCCCCGGCGGCAGCGCTCCGATTGGTCTAGAGGAAAAATCCCTTGAACGCTTTTTGAAGGCAAATAGCCCTGACTGGCACAGTTATTACAGCCGAGAAGCGCCTTTTCATCAGGTGACTATCGCACCCTTCCACCTTATGCGTTATGCCGTCACGAACGGACACTATGCCCTTTTTATGGCGCAGGACGGTTATACCAACCCCGACCTCTGGACGCCTGATGGATGGGCTTGGCTGCTGCGTACAAAGCGGACGCAGCCGCTCCATTGGAACACCCCTCAATTTGCTGGCGAAGATCGCCCAGTGGTTGGCGTCAGTTGGTATGAGGCAACGGCATTTGCCCGGTGGGCGTCGCTCCAAACCGGACACAATCTGCGCTTACCCAGTGAGGTCGAATGGGAATGGGCAGCGCGGGGTGAAAACACACGCTCGTTTTACCCCTGGGGTGGCGCATGGGATGCCGCAAAACTGAACAGCGGCTATAGCGACGAGACACATCCAACCATTGGCACGACCACCCCTGTGGGGATGTTTAGTCCGGCGGGGGATGCCCCTTTGGGGCATGGCGAGATGTTGGGGCAAGTTTTCGAATGGATGAATTCTGCCTTCCGCCCTTACCCCTATGACGCTCACGATGGGCGGGAAGATCGCTATGCCCCAGAGATGCGCGTTCGGCGCGGAGGGAGCTGGCTGGATGGCAAATTTGCCCACCGTGTGACAACGCGCTACTACTTCCCGCAGCATTATTCCGATAAAACAGATGGCTTTCGCTTAGCGGCAGGCGGCGACGCGCTCCCCCTTCCGCCTCGTCCCCCCTACGATTTGGTCGTCTATGGGCGGACAACCTTCTGTCCCGATTTGCTCCACACCATCCGCTGGCTGCACGCCTGGAACGTCCCCTATCGCCAACTTCAACTTGATCGTGATGAGGAAGTCGCCCTCCGTCTTGATGCGTGGTTGGGGGCGCGCACTATCCCCACGCTGGTTGTTGCGGCATGGGGCGATGTTCTGCCCATCACCCCTCCTACCGGTGTCGATTTCTCCCACCTACGGAACACAGATCGTGGGGCGATGCTCCATGAGCCAGACGAATCAACCCTTCGTGCCTTTCTCGTGCGGCACGGCTTTTTAACTTAGTATAGATGTCAGCAGGCGATCTTATTGAACTCACCTTACGCAGTTGGCTTTGTTCACCCCATATTCATCGAAAGGGACAGATTGAGGGGGCTTCCCCCTCAAAAAAGTGCATACCCCCTCGCGCAGCGTGAGGGGGGTGAGGGTCTGTGCGTAAAGCAATCTTATCGAGATAAGATCGCCTACCCGAACCTTCTCTTGCCCCCTCAGAACACCCGTGCTATACTTCTGGCGGTATAATCCCTCCCAAAGGGAAAAGGCATCACAATTCATGTTCAAACGGGTGGGGGTATTGGGACATCCGCTGCGCCCTATAACAGCGGAGGTCTGTTCCGAAGTGGCTCAGACCGTTCGCCAGCGGGGGGCAGAGGCGTGGTGCTATACCACATGGGGAGCGGCGGAAATCCGTCCACAGGTTGCCGAATCCGATCTGATCATCGCCATTGGTGGGGATGGTTCGATGCTGCGGGCGGCGCGGTTGGCGGCGCAGTATGATGTCCCTGTATTTGGAATCAACGCCGGGCATTTGGGCTTCCTCACTGAGTCCAGCCTGAGCGAGTGGGATCAGGCGTTAGAGCGCTTATTCAGCGGGATGTATTGGATCGAAACACGGATGATGATCCGTGCTGAGACGTGGCGAAACGACAGCCGCCTGCTTGTTGAAAACGCGCTGAACGATGTTGTCGTCAGTCGTGGTGGAGCGTCCCGTTCAATTTTGGTAGAGACATACATTGATGGCGGCTGGACAACAACCTATAACGCCGACGGTGTAATCATTGCCACCCCCACAGGCAGCACCGCCTATGCCCTAGCAGTGGGCGGTCCCATCTTGCCCCCGGAACTTGCCAATATCTTGGTTATTCCCGTCGCCCCTCACCTAAGTTTGGATCGTCCACTGGTACTGGCGAAAGGGGCGGTGGTTGAACTGCGCATCCCTGATGAGACCATGAGCGAGGCGATGCTGACCGTCGATGGCGAAAACCTGAACCCCTTACGCTCCGGCGATTCGATTGTTGTGCAGGGCAGCGAACACCGCGCTCGTTTTGTCCGTTTGCGAGAGCGGCATTACTTTTACCGTTCGCTGCTGGATCGGCTTGAACCACATGAGCCATCCCGCCGCGCCCGTCAGCCCTATCAACCGCGCCGCGCCCGCCTTGATGCCTTAGCAGAGGACATGCCTTCATGACATTCACCGCCACCCCATCACCCACCAACGCCGATGAGGAAAAGACCTATTGCGCCGTTCATCCAACGGTAGAATCTGGGCTAAAATGCAATAAATGCGGGCGCTATATGTGTACAAAATGCGCCGTCTACACGCCCGTTGGCTACCGCTGCAAACAATGCGTGAATCAGCAGCAGGCGGGCTTTTTTAAGGCGCTCCCAATCGATTATGCCCTTGCGATTGCGGTAGCGCTGGTAGGTGGTCTGCTTGGTGGATTTATCCTTCCGAAGTTGTTCTTGTTCGGGGTGTTGATTCTCTCCTTTCCGGCAGGGATTGGCATTGGGGAGGCGGTTTGGCGGGTGACGAAAAAGCGGCGCGGAAAATACATCCCCCATGCCATTGTGGGGGCAATTCTGGTGGGAGCAATCGCCGCGAATGTACCGGCAATCAGCGATTTTCTTCACTTTTCGCAAGCGGCAAGTGCCAGCGGGCTGCCAGCCCGACAGGTGCAGCAAGTCCAAAACGAATTTCTGAGCATCTTCCTTCGGGATACACTCTTGCCCGTTGGCTTGTTTGCGATTATCGCTTCCGTTGGGGCAGTGGGACGGGTAAAGTAGGACGAAATCAGGATAGGTTATGCTGACGGACATCCGCATTGATCATTTTGCCATCATTGATTCCCTCGAAGTGACGCTCTCACCCGGATTCAACGTGATCACCGGCGAAACAGGCGCGGGAAAATCGATCATCATTGACGCCGTAGACGTGCTGCTTGGCGGGCGTGCCGACCCCGACATGATCCGCGCTGGACAGGAACGGGCGGTCATCGAAGGGACATTTCGCCTTGTCCCGGGCAGCCTTGACGACCTCCGCACTCACTTTGAGGAACAAGGCATCGAGTTCAGCGATGATCTCGTCTTCACCCGCGAAATCCGCGCCAACGGGCGGACGCTGTGCCGCCTGAACGGAAGTACGGTTGGCTTGCCCTTTTACCGCGAGATCGGTCAGCGGATGGTCGATATTCATGGGCAGAGCGAACACCTCTCCCTACTCCGTCCCAAAGTTCATATCTACCTTTTGGATGGTTACGCTAGTTTAGAGGGGCAGCGCCGCGCCTTTGCCGCCCTCGTTGCCGAATTAGGCGACGTGCGTGCCGAGATCGCCCACTTGGAACAAGATGAAGCCACCCTTGCCCGCCGCTTGGACATGCTTAAATTTCAAGTGGAGGACATCCGAGGCGTCGATCCCAAAGTGGGGGAAGACTCCCTCTTAGAGGAAGAATCAAGCCGCCTTGCCAATGCCGAAACCATCCGCACCCTTGCCGCTGAAAGCGCCCACCGCTTGAACCATGACAGCGCTAAACCGACCTCCGCAGTGGATGTCTTGAATCACATTTCGGCGCTCATGCTCAAACTGGTCAAGTTGGATACAACGCTCCAACCCGCCGCTGATCTTGCCGTGACATTGGCAGATCAGGCGGCTGACCTTGCCCGGACGATGCGCCTCTACCTTGAAGGGGTGGAGAGCAACCCGCAGCGCCTCACAGAGGTGGAAGAACGCCTTGATCTGCTCAACCGGCTGAAGAAAAAATATGGCGGGACGTTGGAGGCGGTGATTGCCCACGCCGAGAGCGCGGCGAAGGAACTGGAAGCGATCACGAACAGCGATGTTCGCTTGCAAACGCTCCGTAAAAACGAGGATGCCCTTCTGCACAAGATTGGCAAAGCCGCCCTCTCGCTCAGCGACGCCCGTTTGGTGACGGCGAACAAACTGAGCCAAAAAATTGAACATGAACTTCAAGATTTAAAGATGGAGGGAGCGCGGTTTACCGTTTCGCTCAGCCAAGAGGAAGACCTCATCAACGGCTGTTATGTTCGGGATCGTCGTCTGAAATTTGACCCAACGGGCATTGATCATGTCGAATTCATGATCGCCGCCAACCGGGGTGAACCGCTGCGCCCACTGGCAAAGGTTGCTTCTGGTGGCGAGACAGCGCGGATCATGCTGGCGCTCAAATCCGTCCTTAGCACAGAGGACAAAACGCCAACGCTGATTTTCGATGAAATTGATCAGGGCATTGGCGGGCGTTTGGGGAGCATGTTGGGGCAAAAACTCTGGAAACTTTCCACTGCACATCAGGTCTTGTGCGTAACCCACTTGGCACAGTTGGCGGGCTTTGCCGATGCCCATTTTAGGGTGGCAAAGGCAGTCAAGGGAACCCGTACTGTGACGGCGGTGACGCTGCTTGACGACAAGGGGCGGGTGAACGAGCTTGCCGAGATGCTTGGCGCGGAGACGGTCAGCGCTAAACAGAGCGCCCACGATCTGCTTATGTTGGCGCGGCAGATCAAAGATGGGAAAGGCGTTCAGGCAACCTTGATCTAGGGAGCGTGGTGGGACTTAAAACCCTCTGCCGACCTTTTGCAAGGGCGCATCGTTTGCGCCCACCACCGCTGTTTTTTTGAACGCCACGCACCTTCACCCTGCTTCCCCAACCGCTTGCCCGCTTGGAATCCGTCGCAGCGGTATTCGCCGCCTACTATAACCCATTACCCCAAACAGGGCTGCCGTTCAGCGCCGCCGCGATCTGTTCGGCAAAGCGGAAGAAATTGATCGGCTTCATGATGTAGCCGTTAAAGCCCCGCCGCCGCGCCTCGCCGATTCCTTCAGCGGGATCGGTGCTGGAAATAGCAAGGATGGGAATTTGGCTGTAGTTAGGCGATGCCCGAATCGCCTCATACAAATCATAGCCTGAGGTGTGGTTGGGGAGGATCAGATCGAGTAAGATCAGGTGAATGGGGGCGAGATTCTCTAACTGATAAAGTAAATCGTACCCCGAGCGGCTAACAAACACCTGCGCCCCGCTTGCCTCCAACAGCATCTGCGCAATCACACGATTTTCGGGGTTATCTTCCACGATAAAAATACGCTTGTCTCGGAGCAACATGGCACACACTCGCTTCCGCCTAATGAACCCCCTTCATACAATACGCCAGATCGCTTCCCCTTTCAAAAGGCGCAAGAGCAACTCTGGGAAGGTTCTCTGGTCAATCGGTTTTGCCACACAGCCATTAAACCCCGCCTGTTTTAGCAAGGCAATTTCCTCGTTCATGACACTTGCAGTGAGTGCCACCACCCTCGCTGAGGCATAGGATTCGCTTGCCCGCAGCAGTTTGAGCATGGCAAACCCATCCAGTGGAGTCATGTGGATATCCAGTAAAATCAAATCTGGAGTGATCGGCAGCGCCAGCACACGTGCCATAAAATCGGCGCTGTTTGGGAACATGTAAAGCGTGTACCCTAAGACATTGCCGACAAAAAACTCGAAAACCTCTCGGCTGAGGGTGTCATCCTCAATATACAAAATAATCGCTGAGGGCATTGGATGTTCCTTCCTACCCCGTTCCGATGCTCTGAAGGGTGCGTGCTGTCTCGGCACACTGAATGGGCAGCCACACGTAAAAAGTGGCTCCTTTGCCCATCTCGCTTTCCACCCAAAGCCGCCCCCCTAGCCCTTCGGAAAGGCGCTTGGCAATGGGCAGCCCCAACCCCGTCCCCCCATATTTCAAGCCAGCCCGACTTTGCCGAAAAATCTCAAAGATCGTTTTTTGTTCTTCGTCTTCAATGCCCATCCCTGTATCGGCAACGCGGCACAACACGCCCTCCCCATCGCGCTGCACACGGATGCTAACCGTCCCCTGTTCGGTGAATTTGCAGGCATTGGACACCAGGTTATAGAGGATTTGTCGCGTGCGCTGTTTATCACCCGTTAGGAGGGGCAAATCCTCAGGAATATCGACCTCTAGGCGAACGTCCTTCTTCTTGTCGCGTAAGTAGGTTTCCCCAGCAGCAACGACAAGCCCTAGCTCCTCATGGAGGTTCACATCGGGTTCGATAAAAAACTGGAACGCGCCGGATTCAATCTTGGAAATGTCCAATACATCGTTGATCAGGCTCAAGAGGTGTTCACCGCTGCTGAACGCCTTATCCAGGGCGCTGGTCTGCTTGTCGTTGATCGGACCCATCATCCCCGAACCCACAAATTTCACAAAGTTGAGTATCGCGTTGAGCGGTGTCCGCAGTTCATGAGACATGCTTGCTAAAAAGATCGATTTCACCTGATTGGCTTTTTCGGCAGCATTTTTGGCGGCGCTCAATTCGGCGGTTCGCTCCGCCACTCTTGCTTCCAGAAAGGTATTCATCTCCTTGAGGGCTGTTTCGCTCTGATGGCGTGCCTCAATGAGCAATTCCAAACGGCGTTGCGCCGCCTTCTGTTGGGCAAGCTGCCGCCCCGAACGGTACATCACCGTCCCCGCCACACCTGTCACCAACCACAACAGTCCTAATGCGGTGAACACCGCCGAACGAAACTGCCCGACCTCGGCGTAGAGCAGCCCTTGATTGGTATCGAGATGAAGAACCCAATTCACAGCGGGAACACTCACCTCCGCTTCGTCATAGGCGGGCGTAGATAGTGTCTTTAGATAGGCTTTGTAGTCCCCATCCTTGAGATCAAGAATACTTATAGGCGTTTTTCCGGTTTGACGGGCATAAGCAAGCAAGGCATCTTCCTGCGGATGGACGAAAATTGACCCATCGGCAGTTGTCACATAGATGATTTCACCGTCTGTCGTGTTTTGGCGCAGAATCACCTCCCGAACGAGGGGCAGTACCATATCCACCGTCACCACCCCGCGAAACACACCCTCCCCCCCAAAAAAGGCGCGGGTGGCGCTCATATAGATCAGCCCCGTATCAAAATAAGGGGTGGTAAAAATGGTTTTCCCGCTCCCGGCTTTCCCCGCCACATACCAGGGCTGGGTGTGAAAGTTGTAGGCGGGGGTCGTCCATTCGTAGGTTAGGGTGATCGGTTCGTTCGCGCCTTTCGTTTGATGCACATACGGACCAAAATAGCGCTCCCCGCTGAGAAATGCCTCTGGTTCATACCACGCCCCGATCCCATAAATGATTTCCGCCGGGGCGGAAAGAAGGACACGCCCTAGAATCGTCTCCACCTCGGCGCGATCTTCACGCAGCGGCGCGACAAGGGCGGCGACGGTAGCTGCCAACTGCTCTGCCCGTAAGGCATACCCGCTTAACACCTGAGCCAGTTCCTTGGCACGGTTTTCTTGCCGTTGGTGGGCATCAGCGGTGAGCGTTTGGGCATTCCCTACAGCGTAAACAAGGGCGGCAAGCGTGATGAGACTGGCGAGGATGATAAGGGCAAGCGTTCCCGTTGCCCGCCAAGGGGGGGAGGTGGGCAGCGGTTCAGATAGGGAGTGCGGCAGCGGAGGCTCTGTCATGCGTTGATTCCCCATTGATGATTCGCTCGTAAAGCGTCTGAATCATGACGTTGAATAGGGAGGACAATCACATCCTGAGCGTAGCCGAAAATGCTGTTGGGCGCAAGTCCTAGTGCTTGCTCAAGATGCATCAGTGGGGCGTTAAGGTCAATCACCCTGTGGCGCTAAACGCGCTTCAAGAACCCGCCCCAGACCTGCCAAATCAACGGGTTTAGCAAAGTAGGCGTCAAACCCCGCATTCAAGGCATCTTCGTCAAGATAGGAGCGATCATAGGCGGTGATTGCTACGCAAAACAAGTCTGCTGTAAAGGGGCTTTCTCGAATCACGCGCAGCAGCGTCCACCCATCTTTATCGGGTAGTTTGAGATCGATCACCACCGCCTGATAGCTATTCGCCGCCAACATCGCTTGGGCGTTGGCTGCGTCGGAAACGGTATCAATAATGATATTCCAATGGGCTAATATATGGGCTAATACGGCTTGCGAATCGGGATCATCTTCAACCACCAACACGCGCCGAAGAAGATTGCTCATGGATATCTCGTTTCTACTGCTCGCTTCTGAACTGCCCCTTACAGCCCTTCGGGAAGAAGGGCGGCTAATTCGGGGACAGTAGTCAAAATTGCCAACAAATCGTGGATGAAGGTTTTCACCGTGAATGGCTTGGTTAGGTAGTTGTAGAACCCCGCCTGAATTGCCCGCTCTCGATCCCGCATCATGGCGTGGGCGGTGAGGGCAATCACGGGAATGTGCATCGTTCGTGGGGTGTTCTGCATGGTGATCATAAATTCCCACCCATCCATAACGGGCATGGAGAGATCGCAGATTACAAAACGGGGGCGCACCCGCAGCACAGCGGCAAAACCCTCTTGCCCGTTCGTGGCGGGGTGTACTTCTGCCCCATAATAGGTTAACAGGTGTTGGATAACCCCTAAACTATCGTCCTCATCGTCAATGACAACGACAATCCACCCGGCTAAAAAATTGGGTGGCAACGAAACTGCCCCTTCAGTCATGGTGATCCTCTTTTTTTAGGATAGCAACAGGTACTCGAACTGGAATACGTTGGTTGCTGCCTTTATCCGTAGCGCCGATGTAGGGGAATGTCACAGTGAAGGTGCTGCCTTGCCCAATCTCGCTCTCTAAGGCAATCTGTCCTTTCATGGCAAGGACAAGCCGTTTCACAATTGCCAAGCCCAAGCCTGTCCCGCCATGCTCTCGCTTGGAGGATTGATCGACTTGGCGAAATTCTTCAAAAATGAACTCGCGGGCGTGAAGGGGAACACCAATTCCTGTATCATGGACGCCGATAAACCAATCCTCCTCTGTTTTCCCCAAGCCCCAACTCAAAAATATCGTACCCCGTACGGTAAATTTGAACGCATTGCTGAGCAGATTGACAACAATCTTGGTCAGCGCCTCCGCATCGCTAATAAGCGACTCTGGCAGTTTGGGATCAAGCCATGTTTCTAAAACAAGCCCCTTCGTCTCCCCCAAAATGCTGATCTCTTTGACCCAACGGGCAAGCAGTTCCGCTGGCACAATACGGCGATAACTGAGGTCAAAACGCCCCGATTCAATCCGCGAGAGGTCGAGCAAGTCGTTGATCAAAGCGAGAAGGCGTCTGCTGTTGGCGCTGACCCGCTCTAACATGCCGATTGCCTTTGGCTCAATGGTCACCCCGAAGCCATGCAGCAAAATTTCTGTGTAGCCCACAATGGCGTTCAGCGGGGTGCGCAGTTCGTGGGACATCGTGGCGAGAAATTCCGACTTTAAGCGCGAGCTTTGCTCTGCTTTTTCATTGGCAATCTGAAGATCCACGATCAACTGCTCCCGCTCTCGTTCAATCTGCTGGCGCTGTTTGAGTGTCTCTAAGAAGGTGTTGAACCCCTGTGCCAAATCGCCCACCTCGTCATGGCGATTCACTGGGAGTGGGGAGGGCAATTGCGCGGGATGGGCTTGAAGCTGCTGAAAGCGGGCAGTGACTTGGCGGATGGGAGCAACCGCTGTTCGGCTGACAAAATAGGCTGCTCCGGCTAAGACCCCCACACTGACGATCATCACCCCAAGCGTCCCCTCCGCTACCTGTCGAGAGGGGGCGACCAACTCGCTATACGGCAAGTTATAGGCGATCAGCCACCCAATAGGCTCCACCTTTCGGTAACGGGAGATCAACCGATCATCGGGAAGGGGGTATTCCACCTCGCCCGAACTATTGTTCATTTTGAGCAGACGATCCAGCGGGACGCGCTGTCCGAGGGTGTTTGGATCGGGGTGGTAGATGTAGCGCCCTTTCTCGTCAATCAACCAAAAGGTTGCCGTAGGGCGGCGCTCATCGTACAGGCTGTTTCTGCTGGCGAGATCAGCGGGATCATAACTAAGGGCGATGAAGCCAAGCGGTGTCGGGAGCAGTGTTTGGGCGTCTATCTCGGTGATCAAGGAGACTCCCATAATCACCTTTTGATAGGTTGAATCAGCGACGACATTATCCTCAATACCCGTCCACAACACAGGGCGATCACTGCTGAGCGCTTCGCTGTACAGCCGGTCTCGTATATTGGGACGGATGGTCTGGGAGGTCAGCGTATCGCCCACATGGTAGTGATGCCCATCAAGGCTGAACACATTGATCGCCACCAACCCGGAGATGTTTAGGAAGGAGTTCAGCACATACCCAACGTTCGCCTCTGTAGAAAGGCGCGAAAAAGTGCTGGAACTGGCATTTTTGATCAGGGCGCGAATGTCTTCTGAACCAGAAAGGGCGGTCATCAGCGTTTCCATCTGGTGGATTTTTAGCTGAATTTCTTCCTCCTCCTCAATCAGAATACGCTCGGCAAACGCGCTGGACTCCCGCGCCAGAAGCTGCGAGGAAAGGCTAAAGGTTATTCCACCCACCAAGAGGACAGGGATAATGCTGAGCAGAATCACCATCAAAAAAGCGCGTTGGGTCAGTGTTAGACGTGGTTGGCGCATCATTCCTCCCGTCGGGATTCTGGCGATCTTTTCCTTACCGAAACACGATCACTTCAGGGTTTCGGCAGTGACCACCAGAACATCCACCAAGATCGTGCCAGATAAGGGGTCTCCCTTCAAGCCCTTCACCGCATACTCAATGCCCATGTAGCCTTGTTTCGCCGCTTGTTGGTCAATTGTCGCTATCAATGTTCCGGCACGAATGGCAGCTTTTGCCTCATCCAAAGCGTCAAAACCAACAACCCGAACATCCGTTCGCTTTATCTCCTGAAGGTACTCAATAACGCCAAAAGCCATCACATCGTTCGAGCAAAATACGGCGGCAATGTCGGCGTCTTTCTCAAACATCGCCTTAATGACCATATAGGCTTCATCGATTTTCCAATTTGCCGTTTCCGAGGCAGCAATGGTGATATTTGGATGTTCCTTAAAAGCACGTTCGGCGCCCGCTTTCCGCTGTTGGGCGTTTTTGGCGCTCCGAATCCCTTCAAGAATGGCGACCTTTGTCGGGGTGGTAATCCCTTTGATCAACTCTTGTGCGGAGAGGTACGCCCCTTGTTCATTATCCACGCTGATGAACGGAACGTTCTTCAAGCCAATCGTCTCCGCCGTTTCTGGGTCAAGCTGGTTATCGATGTTTATCACCAGGATGCCGGCGTCTTGTGCTTTCTTAAGGACAGGGATCAATTTTTGAGAATCGCCTGGAGAAATGACAATCGCATCGACTCCAGCGACAATCAGATCATCGACAATCTTAATTTGCTGTTCAATAGATGTTTCCTGCGCGGCTGTTTTAACCACCAAGCGAATGCCAAACTCTTTTTCGGCTTGGCGTGCGCCGCGTTCCATCTCCACAAAAAAGGGATTCGTCAGCGTTTTCATGACGAGGGCAATGGTCAGCGGTTTGGCGGTGGGGTCAGGGCTTGGGGTGGGAGCGGCGCTTGGCGTGCAGCCAAACAAGGCTAGGCTCATCAAGCTGATGAGAAGGATAAAACGAGCTGCCAAACGAGACATAAAACGCTTCTCCTTTGGGGGCAATGATCGCTTGATGATGAGCGCCCTTGTGAATGGTTATTGCATTTAAAATGAATTAAATTAAGAGATTCATAAACAGACACTCTCTATTGTACACGCTTTTTGAGGCTATAAGGCGTATAACAGTCTTGTCGTGAACTTTCACGAGTAGCCCATCAGAAAAATTTCGAAAAGAACCCCTATCGCCCCCTGCCCCCTTTCCCCGCACACAGGGAAAGGGGGAGAGATTCCCTCTGGCTGTTATGGGGTGGGGAAAGCCCCGAAGGGGTGGTTACCTCCTAGCCCGCTGCTTTGGCGGCGGGCGCTCACGCACGGCGATGGGCGCAATGCCTGGCGCCCCTACGAGAATTACACTGTCAACACACCGTAGCGTAGTTCCCGGACAAGCCTTTTAGCGGCGGGATCATGCGTTATCGCGCGTTTTCATTGTGTTTGTACTTAGTTCCCCACCAGGGGAATTTTTGAAAGACCATCGAACGATGGTGGGCGCACACATCGGTACGCCCCGGCAAAGTCAAGTTCACCGCATGCGTTAGACTCCTTGCCCGCATTCCTCTTGCCACAAAACCCGAACAAGTGTACAATCTTTCTTTATCGTCCTCCCTGATTGACGCCCAAAGGACACCCCAAAAACACCTATGGCACAAGATAAAATCATTGTGCGTGGCGCACGCGAACACAACCTAAAAAACGTTAACGTGGACATCCCCCGCAACAAACTGGTCGTGATCACCGGACTTTCTGGCAGCGGGAAATCCTCCCTCGCCTTCGACACCATCTTTGCCGAAGGGCAGCGCCGTTATGTGGAATCTCTTTCTGCCTATGCCCGCCAGTTCGTCGGGCAGATGGAAAAACCCGATGTGGATCAGATCGAAGGGCTTTCTCCGGCGATCTCTATTGACCAAAAAGGCGTCAGTGCGAACCCCCGTTCCACCGTCGGCACGGTCACTGAAATTTACGACTACATGCGGCTGCTTTATGCACGGGTGGGAATTCCTCATTGTCCGGTTTGTGGGGAGCGCGTCGTTGCCCAAAGCGCCCAACAAATGGTCGAGATCATCGAAGGGCTGCCAGAGGGGACACGGCTGCAACTGCTCGCTCCGGTGATCAAAGATCGCAAGGGCAAGCACGATAAAGTGTTTGATGACCTCCGCAAAGGGGGGTTTATGCGGGCGCGGGTTGATGGGGACGTTCATGACCTAGAGGACGATATTAAGCTCGCCCGTTATGAAATGCACACCATTGAAGTGGTTGTGGATCGCCTCATTGTCAAGCACTATGACGATCCCGACAGTGACGACGCCAAGTCTGCCCGCAGCCGTCTGACGGATTCTGTTGAAACGGCATTGGAAATGGGCGAGGGGCTGATCATCCTCAATGACATCAGCGATCCGAAGCACCCGACGGATACGCTCCTCAGCGAAAAGCTCGCCTGTGTTCATGGGCATGGCTCAATCCCAGAGATTGAACCGCGCACCTTCAGTTTCAACAGCCCGCACGGGGCATGTCCCACCTGTCAGGGGTTGGGAATCAAGTTGGAGATTGATCCGGGACTGGTTATCCCCAACCCCGATCTGACGATCAACGAGGGGGTCATTAGCGAGACCGCCTTCCCGCGTGATACGGACAGTGCCAGCATGAATATCCTGCTCACCGTCTGTGAGGCGCATCACATCCCCGTAGATACCCCTTGGCGGGCGCTTAGCGATGAGCAGAAGGTGATTATCCTCAGCGGGACGGGAACACAAAAATACACGATCCACTTCAATGGCGCGGATGGACGCCCGCGCTCATGGACGATGAATTGGGAAGGCATCATCACGATGGTGCAGCGCCGCTATGAGCAGACCGATTCCGATTACATGCGTTGGAAGTATCAATCGCTCATGGCGGAACGCCCTTGCCCCACCTGTGAGGGGGCGCGGCTGCGCCCGGAATCGCTCGCCGTGAAGATTGCCGATCAGAGTATTCATTATGTCAGTCACCTGCCTGTGATCAAGCTGAAAGAGTGGGTGGAGTCGCTGCGTGGGACAAATGGCACGCCCCCCCTTCTGAACGAACGAGAGCGCACGATTGCCTACCAGATTTTGAAAGAGATCGACGCTCGTGTATCGTTCCTGAAGGATGTTGGACTGGATTACCTTTCCATGTCGCGGGCGTCGGGCAGCCTGAGCGGTGGAGAAGCGCAGCGCATCCGCCTCGCCACCCAGATCGGCAGCCAACTGACCGGTGTTTTGTATGTCCTTGACGAGCCATCCATCGGCTTGCATCAGCGCGACAACGCCCGATTGATCAAAACCTTAGAGCGGATGCGCGATTTGGGCAATACCCTTCTCGTTGTTGAGCATGACGACGAGACAATGCGTTCCGCCGATTGGATTCTTGATCTGGGTCCCGGCGCGGGTGAACACGGCGGGCAGATTGTTGCCGAGGGGACACTTGAGGACATTATGAGCCATCCAGAGAGCATCACCGGAGCGTTCCTCTCTGGGCGGCGGCGGATTAACGTCCCTATCATGCGCCGCAAAGGAAGCGGAAAATACATCACCATCAAAGGGGCGCGAGAGAACAACCTGAAGCAGGTGGATGTTTCGATTCCGCTGGGGAAACTCGTCGTCATCACCGGCGTCAGCGGCAGCGGGAAATCGTCGCTGCTGATTGAAATCCTCTACAAGCGGCTTGCCCAAACGTTGAACGGCGCACGGGAACGCCCCGGCGATCACGATTCGATTGAGGGCTTAGAGACAATTGATAAGATCATCAACATTGACCAAACCCCCATCGGGCGGACACCGCGCAGCAACCCCGCCACCTACACAAAAATGTTCGATAACATCCGCGCCCTCTTTGCCGAAATGCCAGAGAGCAAAGTGCGCGGCTATACACAAGGGCGCTTTAGTTTCAATGTGAAGGGCGGGCGCTGCGAGAACTGCGAAGGGCAGGGTGTTCTCCAAATTGAAATGCAGTTTCTCCCCGATATTTTCGTCCCCTGTGATGTCTGTCATGGGGCGCGGTACAACAAAGAGACGCTCCAAGTGAAGTACAAGGGCAAGAACATTGCCGAGATACTCGATATGACGGTTGCCGAGGGGTTGGCGTTCTTCGAGAACTTCCAAACCATTCGCCGCCCCTTGGAGACGCTTGATGGGGTAGGCTTGGGCTATATCCGCATTGGGCAGCCAGCAACCACGCTCTCTGGCGGGGAGGCGCAGCGGATCAAACTGAGCCGCGAACTGAGCAAACGCGGCACGGGGCGCACGCTCTATGTCTTGGATGAACCCTCTGTCGGCTTACACGCCGCCGATGTAGAACGTCTGATTCAGGTTTTGAACACGCTGACCGATCAGGGGAACACCGTTGTGGTCATTGAGCATAACCTTGACATCATCAAGATTGCCGATTGGCTGATCGATATGGGACCGGAAGGCGGGGATCGCGGCGGCGAAGTGATCGCTTGTGGGACGCCGGAAGATATTGTGGCGGCGGCGGATTGCAGCCACACGGGAGCATTCCTTGCCGATTACCTTGTCGGCGTGAAGTGACCTGATGGGAGGGCGGCACATTAGAACCTATCCGTTAGACACTTAGGGCATTCGCCGGGGCGCATACGCATTCGATGCGCCCACACCTCGGCGTTCGGTTTCCCAGAGGAGATACAGTATAATCCCTTCCTGAGAGGGATACTCTGTATGTCAATTCAAAACGAACCACCCATGTTAGCGCCACAAGCGATTCGTGTTTTCGAGGTAGCGGGCGTGCCGTTTCTGCTTCGCCCTCGTGAAATCCCCCTGCTTGGCGGGGTGTTGTACCTGATGATCCGGCTGACAGAGATTGCCTACCCACGCTTACCCGCACCGCTGCGCTGGCTTCTTGGGATGATCTGGTTTATCACCTTCTACGCCTGCGATACCCTGCATAACATTGGGCATATCTTCAGCAGCCGCGCCGTGAACGCGCCGGTGAATGCAGTCTATTTCTTCCTCGGTTTGCAAGTCACCGTCTACTACGAGGAGACAGTCACCCCCGTGCAGCACGTTGGGCGGGCGGCGGGGGGCATCCTTACCTCAGCGCTGCTCACCCTTGAGGGAAACCTGATCTACCGCATTGCCAAACGCATTCCCATTTTGCGCACTCTGGCGCGGACGTGGTATCTGACCAATGGGCTGTACTTGCTCGTCTCTGCCCTCCCGACGCCCTCTTTTGATGGGAGCGTTATCCTCAACCAGCTTGCCACCGCCATCACCGGCGAAGAAGGTCTTGGCGCAGAGGTTGTCCAAACGGTTGGGCTGGCGGCGTCCGGGGCGTTCCTCCTCGTGGGGATGGTTTCCCTTCTGAAGGGGCGTGTGTTGTGGGGCTTGGGCTTGTTCGGCGCGGGGGTTTATGGCATTGCCGATACCTTACTCCTGCGGGGGCGGCGTCCACTTTCGTGAGCATGACACACGATCTCACCTTTACCCCCGGCATTGAGGCAAGCGGCGAACGGCTGGATAAAGTCCTCACCGATTGGCTGAACAGCACCTACGCGCTCTCGCGGGGGCGCGTTCAGCAGTTGATCAAAGAGGATGCCGTGCGCGTCGATGGTAAACCCGTCAAGGCGAGCTACCGTCTTGACGGCGGCGAGGCAATCACGGTGACTCTCCTTGAGGCGATCATCGCCCCCCCAGAGTCCAACGCGCATATTCTCCCAGAGGCGATCCCGCTCACCATTTTATACGAAGATGAACAGATCGTCGCCGTCGATAAACCCGCTGGCATGGTTGTTCACCCTGCCGTTGGGCATGAGCGAGGGACGCTGGTGAACGCCATCCTCGCCCGCTACCCAGAAACCGCCCTTGTAGGCGGCGAAGACCGCGCCGGAATCGTCCACCGGCTGGATAAAGACACCTCTGGTGTGATTCTGATCGCCCGCAGCGAGGCTGCCCGTTTGTTTTTGATGAAGCAGTTCGCCGCACGGACGGTGCAGAAACGCTACCTTGCCCTTGTCGAAGGGCTGCCAGACACAACGACTGGGGAGATCACCGCCCCGCTTGGGCGCGATCCGAATCACCGCAAACAGATTGCCGTCATGCCCACCAACCGAGGCGGACGGGAATCGATCTCCCGTTTTCAAGTTGTCGAACGTTTTGAGGGATTCACCCTTTTGGAATTCTTTCCCAAAACGGGACGCACCCACCAAATCCGTGTTCACTGTGCCTTTATTGGGCATCCCATTGTTGGCGATAAGGTCTATGGGCGGCGTAAACAGAGGATCGCGCTCCACCGCCATTTCCTCCATGCTGAAGCGCTCACCTTCACCACTCCGGCAGGCGCCGTGCTGACCGTGCGTGCTGCCCTCCCACCGGAATTGGAGCGCCTTTTAACCATGTTACGAGGTGAATAAATCACCCTTTTGAGGGGGAAGCCTTCGCAGCCTACCCCCTTCGATGAATACGTCGATGAGTACAGGGAAACACATTCAACGGCGTAAGTCCGACAGAAGGCTGATGTGTCTCTCTGTGCCGTTGGTTCTTCGCCGATTTGCCGCCACACTACCTCGCAACACAATAAAATGCTACACTACCCAGTCTGAGGTTGTGGTTGCCTGTTGTAAGTAGACCGACCCAAAGGGGGAATAGATCGTGATGAAACGTGTGATCATCACCAGCGCGATGGTGGTTGTTTTAGCGCTTAGCCTCGGCATGGTTGCTCTGACCGTGACTGGTCAAGGAGGGCTGCCTTCCGAACCGCCTATCATCACTGTCATGTATGGTGAGCAGTCCTTTGAAGGGGAGGTTGGCTCTGCCTGTTGGCAATCCGACGATGGGTCGCCGCTTTGCACCTTTGTTGATGATCCGCAGCCCGATGAGGCGATTGCCGTCACTGAGAGCGATTTGATCACCTTTGTGGTCACCCCCGCCGATCCAACCCCGCTCTTTCTGACGATTGCCCTTCCCGACAGACCCGCCACTGATGGGACAATCCCCGAAAGCGAACTAGGGATGACGGGCGAGTTTAAGGTGAACGGTTTGGGCTTGGGCGATGTCCGCGTGACGGTCACCGCTAGCTATTCGGCGGGCGATGGCGAATATTTTGTCACCTATGCCTTTCGCCTGACGATTTCCGAGGCGGTTGCCCTCGCCACCGAAACCCCCACCGCAGAACCTACCGAAGCGCCCACCACTGCGGCAACTGCCGTCGCCACTGCGGCTGCTACAGAGACAGCCACCCAACCTTCAACGGCTGTTCCCACCGAAAGCGCTGCCCCAACCACTGAGCCTACTGCGCCCACCGCCGAATCGACGGCACAACCAACAGCAGAGGCGAGCCTCGCTCCAACCGCTGAACCAACCGCTGAACCAACCGCTGAACCAACCACCGAACCAACAGTCAAACCAACGATCAGCATTGTCGTCATTGGGGCAACCGATACACCCATCCCCCTCGCCACCCTTCAACCCACCGAGGAAGCTACTGTCGAGGCAACGCCGCTCCCCACGACGGATGCTACGACTGCCCCAACCGCAGTCGTTGAATCAACGGCAGCGCCAACAACAGCGCCAACCGTTGAAGTATCCCCTAGCGCTACCCTTGAGGTCACGGCAGCGCCAACAACAGTGTCAACCGTAGAGCCAACCTCAACGCTCATCGCGCCGACGGCGACGCCCACCGAATCCCTTCCGCCAACGGTGCTGCCCATCTCCCCGACGCCGTTGATCGTCATCATTGAGGCGACGCCAACCCCCACCTTCACCCCAACTAAGGTACGTTTTGAGGCGCTGCCGCCAAGGCTAGAAGGCGACCTCATGGTAATTTCACTGAGAATCGACGAAAATGCCGACTTAATCAAGGCGTTCCGTGTTAATGAGGTGTTTTTGAATGATCTGACAACCGTTTTTAACGGTACTATCCCAATGACCGGCTTTAATTATAGGATTGAAATTCCCTTTCCATTGTTGGGGCGTCGCGCTGGCGCTTATCGCATTGAAATTGTCGCCTTAAATGCCGCAAGAGAAGCCATATCGGATCCGGTAGAGGTTCGCCATTATTTCGACCCACCGCCCACCGCAATGGCGACTGGGACAGCAACACCACCGCCCACCCCGACCCTCTTTATCCCGACCATCGTCCCATTGGGAGACCCCAATGCCACACCTGTCGTTGCGATGACGGCAACCCCGTCCATTTTCATCCCCACCGTTGAGCCAACCTTTGGCGCTCCCACCATTGCCCCGCCCATCGGCACGGATACCCCCAATGCGCCAAACCTTCTCTTAGGAATTGGCGACCAAACCTTTGATCCGGTGGCGGTACGTGGCTGCGTTATCGATGCGGCTGGCGCAACCACCTGCACCGAAGGTCCATTGGATGCCCGTGAACCGCGTGCCGTGATCCCCGTCCGCAGCGTGGGGACGTTTACCTTTGCCGAGACGCCCAGCACAGTCCTTATCAGCGTATTTACAGGCGATGGGACGACAAACCAACAAACGGATCGCTTGGCGTTTGGGGAACAAATCCAGTATGTCCTGCCGAGCTTGCCAGGGACATACCTCCTGACGGTGGAGATCGCCTGGAGCGGCGGGACGGCAACCTATCTGTTCCGGCTGTCGGTAACCCCTTAAATCCTGCGTGGTCGTCCACGCCGCCGTAGGGACGCCCCCCTGGGCGTCCGTGTAGCGCCCGCCGCTTTAGCAGCGGGCTGAGATCAACCACCCTTACGGGGCTTAAAGGCAAAAGCCGCATCCTCTATGCGGCTTTCAACCCCGCGCTTTTTCCTTTCACCCTCACTGATTCTTCGGCGCGTACCCAGGGGCAACCAAAAACTGATCCGACCAGGGCAGGTAATGGCTGTAGATTTCCTCGCCATTCACCAGCACCCTGTCGCCTTCCTTCACCGTCCGCCACACGCGGACATCCACCCCGTTCACCGCATAATCGATCTGGCGACGCTCACCGGGGCGTAGGCTGGCTGATTCCGTGTATTTTGCCTTTCCGTGTGGAACGGTGTCCGAAAGTTTCGGTCCCTCCACGTAAACGGTGCGCCCCATCCGCGTGCTGTAAAACTTGAACGTCAGCGATTGTTTCGTCGGGTTGAAATACGCCTCCATCAAAACGTGGTAGGGTGTGTCGTTCTTCCATTTCAGGTCTACAATCGGCGCGTATACCGTCGCATCCAAGCCAACACCCGCCTTGAAACTCTGCCCGTTTGCCGTCGCTGCCCCGCTTTCATAGTAGCCGACGCGGTAGCCGTGTGCATAGCGTTCGACAATCGGGTAGCCCCCGAAAAACGCCGCCTGAAAAACAGTGGACGACACTTGACAAACACCGCCACCAACACCCTGAATCGTCCGATCCCCAAAGATGACCAACCCCGTTTCATAGCCCGTCTCTGGGCTAACATCACCCAGATAGCGATTGAACGAGAATACTTCGCCCGGACTGATCACTAACCCATGAAACTTCGAGGCAGCAACCTGAATGTTTGTCCGTCGTTCATCGGTAGACCCATAGAAGAAGGTGGTCGCTTCCACCACGAGTTCGGTAATCCCTAGCTCTTGCGGGGTTGCTTTGCTGTTTGCCGTCGGGATCAGCGCATCGAAGCGAAGGGGAACAGTGCGGTTCTCGCCTCGGAAGATCGCCGCCTCAAAGAGCGCCGCCGTCTCGTTGATGTTCAGCGTTCGCCCGCTGACGCTTTCCTGAATCACCTCCAGCGCTTTCGCCTGATCATTGAAGATGAAGCGGGCATTTGCCGGATTCACCGTCAGATCAGCGGCAAGTGTGGCAAGAAAATCCTTCAGCGGGGCAACGTTCGTCCCCACCTCATAATGTGCCGTGCCATCCCCGTTTTCCACCCGTGTGACGGAGAGCAGCCCACCGATGAAATCGGGCGTTGCCTGCCACGGTCCGGGGTCGCTGGTCGTCGCCGCCTCAATAAAGAGTTTGATCGGTGAGGACACCGCCGCCCGCAGCTTAGCCGCCGCTGCCTCCACATCGCGCACTGTCGGCTGGCTCTCGCGGATCACAAGAGGGACTTCCGCGCCGGTGCCAAGGTTCATCACCACCGGACGAATGGCAACCATCGTCGCCGCCACATCCAACTGGCGTCCATTCTGTGCTGGCGTGCTGGTGACCACCGTCCCCCGCAGCATCAGCGTGGCGTCCAACACCGGACGGTTAATTTCCCCTCCGATCTGTTCAAGAATCGCCGCCGCTTTCGCCTCATCAAAAACAATGATTGGGGCGACGGCACGCCCATTCAGCCATGCCTCGCCCTGCGCCATGAAGTTGGCGACGATCCCCGCCCCCCGCCCGATTTGGTAGGCGGCGTCTACCGTCTTTTCAGCGTCAAAGCGCACTCCGAGGTCTTCAGCGGTGCGCTGCCATGCCTTTTCACCATCGCGGAAGGTGAACACGGCGTTTGTCCCATAGGTGTAATGTGCCGAGAGCGCACTGATCGCCTGTTCGCGGGTCATTCCCGATAGGTCAATGCCATAGGCAGAGACGCCCGGATAGATCAAGCGGTCATACTGCACTTGGAGCAAGGCGACATAAATCATGCCGAGGAACAGCAGCAGAAACAGTGCCGTTGCCGCCAACAGCGGAATACGGATCAGCCAGGGGGCAAGCCCACCGCTCTGGTAAGGTTGGCGGCGGGGCGGTGGTGGCGTGACGCGAACATCACGAGGGGCGCGGGATGTACTCATGGCAACACTCGTTAACACACTTCAGCGTAGGAACAGTATGCCACAAAACAATGCGCTTTGCCCTCATCCTACGCTCAGAAACGACCCCACCCCCTAGCCCCGCCGCAAGGCATGAACAAAGGCGCTTGCTGTTGGATAGCGCTCTGCGGGTTCTTTTGCCAAAACGCGCTCAACCGCATTCACAACAGCAGGAGGAAGATCAGGGTTAACAGTCAGGGAGTTAATCGGTTTGGCTTGCAAATGGCGCTGCCGCGTAGAAGGAGTGACAGTGGGTGTGGGGAGACAGGTCGCCCTCTCTGTCGGGGTGTTGCCCTTGTTTAGCGTTGAGCTAAGGGAGGTGGGCGGACGCGCCGCAGCGCGTCCCTACAGGGAGGGGCGAAGGGGGGTGAAATGACCTCTAGGCTTCTTCCGCTTCTAACACATCACCGCCAAGCGAGGTCAGGATCACCTTTTCCTCTACCAAGCGAATGACGCCCATTTCGCGCAGCGCTTCCCAACCGGGGACTTGCGCCACCGTTGGAAAATCACCCTTCTCCATGATCGACTCCACCTTTTGGAGCGTTTTGATCTGCTCTGGGGTGATCGCTTCGATGAGGATCAATTGACGGCGCATCTTGTTGTATTCGTGCGCCCGGATGCGGTTCTTACGGGCTTTATCCTTCAGCGTTGTACGTGGCATGAGTCGATTCCTCTTGTGTGTTCTGATCGGTGTCTAGATGTTTTGTAAATAAACAGGCGCGTCCACCCCCATCGGCGGGACGACGCCATCCGGCTTGCTCAATGGCAACCAAGCGTTCGGGGGCAACGGGCAGCATATGGCGAATCGCCCCTATCCCTTGCGCTGCTGCCCACCCTCGTAGTGCCGCCGCCATCGGCGCTAACCAGCCCCGCGCCGCATCAAGGTAATTGACATGGAGCGTGGGCGTTTCCTCGGCTGTTTTGGGGGGAACGGTGAGGGCGATGATCACCCCATCCAGTTCCCCATGTGCGCCATACCAGCCAAGCATCTGCTCAGCCGCCGCCCATGAGATTAGGCGTTCGTCCGTAATCAGGCGGCACAGCCAGCGCATCTCACAGGTACTCCCAGAGGCGAGGGCGAAGGTGGGCGATTTGCGCAGGAAACCCCACACGCTCGAGAGATCACTTTCTTTAAGAAAGCGAAACGCCTCACCTCCCCTATAACGATCATCTGGCTCAGCGGTGTAGCGCAAAAAGCGTGCCGTCTGTCTGAAACCCGTCCCCATAGACATTTTGTGAACGGCATGGTTGTCATACTCTGTGCAAAAACGGAGGACGCCGCTTGCCAGCACCATCGCCCGCCCAACGCCATACTCGTGCAGGGCGCGTCCAATGCCTTGTCCGGCGTGGTGGGGGTGGACGCGCAAACCCTCTAACCACCACTCGCCCGCGCCCAGTTTCGTCAGTTTTCCCGTGCCAACGACGCCCATTGGCGACTCGGCAACGTAAAACTCACCGTTTGGGTCGGCAAGCCACGCCTCAATATAGCGGGGAAGGTAATCTGTCCCTTCCCATGTCAGCGCCGAGATCGCCTCAATGTCGGGACGATCAGTGATGCGTGCTGGACGAAGCTGAAGGGTGAGAGTGGGCATGAGTTTCGTTTAGACCTGCGCATCGCCCCGCCCGCTCTGGTTGAGAACGGGCGGGGAAAGTGGAGTTTGGCTTAGTCTCGGTTGCCCCATCCGCCGCGATTGCCACCACCGCCGCTGCCGCCGCTGCGATTGCCACCACCGCCACCACCGCTGCCGCCGCGATAGCCACCACCACCGCCGCCGCCACGCCGGTCACCACCGCGATCCCCGCCACCGCTGCGCCCACCACCGCTTGGACGACGATCTTGCTCGCGGGCTTCTTCGGGGGTCAGGTCTTCAAGGACAGCTTTGCGGCTGAGGCGCACCTTGCCCTCGGCAATATCGGTGACCATGACCATCAATTCATCGCCCATGCTGATCTCGTCTTCGATGCGCTCAATACGCCGATCCGAAAGCTGACTGATATGCACCAAGCCATCGCGTCCGGGGAGGAATTCCACGAACACACCGTAAGGTTCGATGCGCGTCACCTTGCCGGTGTAGATGCGCCCAATGACCGCATCTTCGGTCATACCGGTGATGATCTCAGCAACCTTATCCGCCGCCGCCCCGTTCACCGAGGAAATAAAGACCGTTCCATCCTGCTGCACTTCGATGGTGACGCCGTGCTGTTCTTGCAGCCCGCGCACCGTCTTGCCGCCGGGTCCGATCACCGCCCCAATTTTCTCCGTTTCGATCTTCACCGTGAGCAAACGGGGGGCGTTTGGGCTGAGGGCGCGGCGTGGTTCGGGAATGGTTGCCAGCATGACATCCATGATCGTCATCCGTGCGGCGTGCGCTTGTTCCAGCGCCTCGCCCATGACCGCCCACGAGACACCCTTGATTTTCAAGTCCATCTGGAGCGCCGTCACACCGTCGCGTGTTCCGGCAACCTTGAAGTCCATATCCCCGATGTGGTCTTCCAAGCCCTGAATATCGGTGAGAACAGCGTATTTATCGCCGTCGGTGATCAAGCCCATAGCAATTCCGGCGACGGGCGCTTTCAACGGCACACCCGCATCCATCAACGCCAATGTGCTGCCGCAGACGCTCGCCATGCTCGTGCTTCCATTGGAAGAAAGCACCTCGCTGACGACGCGAATCGTGTAGGGGAATACAGACTCGTCGGGGATGACGTTGCGGAGAGCGGTTTCCGCCAGCGCCCCGTGACCAATTTCGCGCCGTTTCGGTCCGCGCAGGGGGGAGGATTCCCCGCTGGCGAAGGGGGGCATGTTGTAATGATGCATGTACCGCTTGGAGGTATCCGGCTCTAGGGTATCCAACTGTTGGCTATCTGCCGGAACGCCCAATGTGACAACGCTCATGACCTGTGTCCGCCCGCGCTGGAACAAGCCTGAGCCATGTACACGGGGGAGGATGCTCACCTCTGCGCTCAGGGGGCGAATGTCCTTCAGTCCGCGCCCGTCGGGGCGAATGCCTTCGTTCAAGATGCGGCGGCGAACTTCTTCGGTGACGACATCCTCAAAGCCCGCCATAATCTGCTGTGGGGTATAGCTATCCGCTGCGTCGCGTGCCGCCTCAACAGGGCTGCCGTATTCGGCAACAAGGGAGTCGCGCAGGTCCCACAGTTCGGCTTGGCGTTCGTCTGTGTTCCCACGCAAAGCAATAATTTGGGCGATCTGTCCGGCGGCGCGTGTCCGCACTCTATCCATCAGATCGGTCTTGGGTTTGGCGGGGGTGTAATCAGCCTTTGGCTTGCCCACTGCCGCCCGCATTTCTTCTTGAACGCGGAAAATATCTTGCATCGATTCTTGGGCAAGTTTGAGGGCATCAACGAGGGTCGCCTCGCTCACTTCCAGCGCCCCGCACTCCACCATGTTAATCGCATCTTTCGTCCCTGCCACGCGCAGATCGAGAAGGCTTTTTTCCATCTCGGCATAGGTTGGGTTAGCGATCAGTTTGCCATCGACAAGGGCGATGCGCACCCCGCCAACGGGGCCATCAAAGGGGACATCGGAGATGGTCAGCGCTGCGCTTGCGCCCAAAATGCAGAGCATGTCCAGCGGACGCTCTTGATCGAAGGCGAGGGCGTTGATCACAATTTGCACATCGTTGCGGAGGTCTTTGGGAAAGAGAGGGCGAAGGGGGCGATCTGTGACGCGGCTGGTCAGAATTGCCTGCTCGCCCGGGCGACCCTCGCGGCGGAAAAACGACCCGGGAATACGCCCGACGGCGTAGAGGCGCTCCTCATATTCAACGGTGAGGGGGAAAAAATCGATTCCCTCGCGGATATTGCGGCTCATGACCACTGTCGCCAGGATCACGGTGTCGCCCATGCGGACTGTCACTGCGCCACCGGCTTGGGGTGCGAGCTTCCCCGTCTCAATGGTTATTGTCTCGCTGCCGAGTGTGGCTGTAAAGCGTCGTGCTTGCTGTGCTTGCTCGCCGTTCGTCATAAATATTGCCTAGCTCCTTAACCTTTGCCTATGCGGTATGACAGACCACATCGGTGATTGCCCCCTTTTCGAGTCGCAATCACCGATGTGGTATTCATTCGTGGGTTGTATGGGGTGCGCCGGGGGGAGTCGCGGTGACTCTAACGCCCAATGTAATCGCGCAAGCCCAAGCGTTCAATGAGTGCCTTGTAGCCAGCGAGATTTGTCTTGTGAAGATAGCGAAGGTGGCGCAGGCGCTGCCCAACCAGTTTGAGCAGACCCCGCCGTGAGGTTTCGTCGTGCTTGTGAACCTTCAAATGCTCCGTCAATTGGAGAATCCGTGTGGTGAGCATCGCAATCTGAACTTCCGGCGAACCTGTATCTTTTTCGTGCCGTCCAAATTCCTTGAAAACGTCACTTTTTTCATTTGTAGACATGGGCATGGCGTTCATTCCTCCATTGGGTATAAGGTGTCACCAGAGCGGGCAGAACGCACTCGCCCGCTGGTCAATGAATAGACGGAAGGCATTGTAGCACAGTCAGGGGGTGATCGCAATCCTAGCCAACGTCAGCACATCCCCCACCGAAGTGATATCGATGTATTGATTGCCGCTGCTGTAGCCCGTCAGTGTGCCGCTGTTCAATTTTAGGGAGAGCGTGATTACCACGCGCCCTGCGGTCTGGGGAAGGGGGAGGGCGTGATACGTCGTGCGCAGCCCCCGCCGTAGAATCTCGGCGGCGATCTCGTCGGTGATCGTCGTTAAGGGCTGCCCGTCCTCGTTGGTGGCGCTCAAGGTGACGCTAAGGGGCTGCGTGGCGGCGCGTTTGACCTCCCACTCCAACCCAATGCGGAGGATATCACCCGCCGCCGCCTCTGCGCGGTCAAGGCTGTAGGTCTGCAAGGTGAGATCGGGTGTGTAGAGGATGGAGGCGGCATAGAGCCTGAACACGCCAATCGGTTTTGTGCGGCGCAGCCACGCTCCATCGGAGACATACCCAAGCCGCTCAAGCGTTTCTGTGCCAAAGCGTGAGCTTGGGTTAAATCCGGCGCTCAGGGCGATCACATCCGGCGCATACTTGATCACGATAGAGCGATCATCCCCAAATTCGCGCAGAAAGAACACATCGGGCTGAAACCGTCCGTCGAAGGCGATCAGGGTTTGGTTAGCGGTGCGTTCATACTGCCCGTAATCGTCGGCACGCGGGATACCTACCGTGCCAGCGTTGAGCGGAAGGGCGGTCAGAGGTGTCGAAGAACGTTTTTCGGCAGCGAGAACACCACTCACGACGATCAGACAGGCAAGAGGGGGAATCACCCCGAAAAAACGGCGAGAGGAGGAGAGATGCCGCGCTACCCAAACGATTGGCGCGGCGGCGCCCACCACGATGATCAGCCGCAGTGTATCGGAGGGGATGCCGCTGATCAGAATCCCAACCAACCCCTCGCCATAGACATACACCAGAAAGGCACCCCCCACCCCCAAAGGGAGGGCATAGGCAAGGATGAAGGTTCCCCCCCGCCCGGCGAGGGTTGCCCAAACGATCCCCACCAGCACGAGAAGCCCTATCTCAACGGTGATTAGGGTTGCCAGCGCAAAGCAGAGCGCGGCAGGGGTGTGCCGTTTGTGCGCCATGAGCAGGAAGGCGCATAGCGCTACACCAAGCCCCACCGGAGCAGCCGTACCCGCCCCGAAGGACACCACCCCTACATAAAATGCCGCGCTAAGACCCGCCATAAGCCGATCTGTTTGGCGGCGGGCAAGGGCGAACACCGCCCCCCCGCCAAGCCCCGCACTCAGCGCAAAGAGCAGCGGCGGCGGGATGACCACCAACAGGGCAAGATAAAGGGGCGCCGGAAGCAGCAGAACAACTTCGCCCGCATTAAAGACAAACCCATGTCCAGCGCGGGCGTTCAGCGCATAGGCGGTGGCAATGTCGCTGTAGGCGCGGTGGGTTTCCCAGAGCAAGCCATAAAGGGCGATCCCGACGATTGCCCCGCTGATCCCAACAATCAGGATCAGCGCCACCTCAAGACGCCCTTCCCGGAGGGGGAAAGGGATATCGGATGCGGGATGGCTGCCCTGATTCACCAATTCGTCCTCAGCTTGCCCATCGCGTTGTAAATGGCGTCTTTCCAATACCAGTAATCCCAATTATCGCCATCGCGCCCCAAGTAGGCTTGAAACCACTTCATCGTTTCGGGGTAGCCTTCATCGTGGGTGAACAGCCCGTGATCGCCATATGCCTGTACGATCAGTTTCACCGTTCGCCCCGCCCGCTGCATCGCCTTTGCCAATGCCTTCGATTGCTCCACCGAGACAACGGTATCGGCGTCGCCATGCTGAAGAAGAAGGGGGACGCGGATGCTTCCCGCCCAATAGGTGGCAGAGCGTGCTTTGAAGGCGGCGGGGTTGCTTCCCGTTGTGCCGCCCACAAGATCGGGATACGCGCCGCTGTTCAGTTCGGGAATTTGCTTTGCCCACATAAAGAGATCGGCAAGCCCGCTGGTGGTGGCGGCAACTTTGATTGCGCCGCTGCCGTGTTCGCCCAATTTTTTGAGAGCAAGGTAGGTCATCAGCGCCCCCCGTGAGGAGCCGAACATCCCGATGCGGTCGGGGTCGGTGTAGGGGCGGGAGGTGAGGACAGGGATCAGGTTCAGCACGTCGTTCACATCGCCGCCGCCCAATTGATCAGCCCCTTCGCTGCCGGGTCCGCCGCGATATTGTGAGGCGGCGACGACAAACCCCATCTCGGCAAAGTAGGCAAACTCATAGCCTTGCAACGCGCCCGTATCCCGATTCCCGCCGCGATTGTAGATCACCGCCGGATACTTCCCCGGTGAGCGCGGCTCGGCAAGGAATCCAGCAATGCGCAAACCATCGCTGAAGTAGACGATCCGGTAGTAATCCACGCGGTCTGTCTGGGCATAGAGCGTCATCGACTCAATCTGCCCATTCGCGCCGTTGGCGGGGGGAGGCGCGACGGGGTTTTCGCCACCGGTATTGCCAGCCGTCCCGCCGCTTGATGGTGGCGGGGCGGCATCGCCAACGGGGAGGGCGAACAAGTTCCCTTTGAAACTGAGGTAGGCGACGCTCAACCACCCTTGTTTATCCTCAAAGGTGACTTTCACCCATCCCGTTTTCTCGTCACGGGCAAAGGCGAGAAGGGGTGTTCCGGCGGGTATTTTTGCTAGTGTCTCGTGCCGTGTGCCGGGTCCCGCCCGAAGGTTCACCAGTGTGTCTGTGGTCACCTCCACGCCGCCCTGCGCCTGAACGCCGAGCGGGAGGGCGATCAGGAAAAAGGTAACTAGGCAAACAAGCCCCCGACAGCATAGAGATCGCATCACAGAGTCCTTCACTGGGTCAACATGAGGACTATCTTACCACTGACTACCCATGAAAGGGGATCAGCCGCTCTGCGATTCCCTTCATAACCCGCCCAAGAGCAGCCGCCATACCCACAAGGTGATCATCCCGCCGATGATCGTCAGCAGCAGGTTTTTCGTCCGAAAGGCGATCAGGGCGGCGACCACGCCGGCGATTAGATAGCTGTTGTCCACCCGCAGCGCTAAATCCCCGTTTTTCAGAGTGATGAAGGGGACGATGATCGCCGTCAGAACGGCGGGCGGGACAAACTTTAAGGCACGCAGCGCCCACATAGGGAGCGGCATCCGCCCGACCATTGCCAGCACCGGATAACGCGAGACAAAGGTGACGGCAACCATCCCCGCCACCAGCGCCACCTCGTTGATCTCATTCATGGGAAACCGCCTCCACTGCCACTGCTTCCATTGCGCCTTTCATGGGTGCGCGTTGCCCCTCGGCAATCATCCCCACCGCCACCCCCACCAGCGCGGCGGCGATCAACCCCAAGCGGTTGGGCAAGCTATTAAAGGCTAATGCCGCCAGCCCTGCCGAAACCGTCGCAAGGAACGCCGGACGGCTTTTGATCAGCGGGATCAACATCCCAATGAAGGTGGCGACGAGGGCAAATTCTAAGCCCAGTCGGGCGATAGTCTCGGTGGGGACTGCCCCCACTGTGAGCAGCCCGACAGCCGTCCACACCTGCCAATTGGTATACATAAAGACAGCCGAGCCGAGGTAGTACCAATGCTTGTTGGGGGAGTCATCCGGCTCGTTGTAACGGGTGATCACGGTGACAAAGGTTTCGTCCGTCAGCCAGAAGCCAAGCGGCAAGAGCCACCGTTGGGGAAGGTGCTTCACATGCTTGGCAAGCGTTGCCGAATACAAGGCGTGGCGCACATTGACGATGAACGTTGTCAAGATAATGACGAACACCGTTGCCCCGCCGTTCACCAACTGCGCGGCAATAAATTGCGACGATCCGGCAAAGACAAAAAGCGACATTGCCATCGCTGCGGTGGGGGAAACTTTGTTGAGCGCTGCCGTTGCCCCGAAGATGAACCCAAAGGGAATTGCCCCGATAACAAGGGGGATGGTGGCGCGAAACCCCGCCCAAAATTCGGCGCGGGGCGTGCGGTGAAGGAGTGGTGACTCCGGCATGGTGACTCCTATTTAGGTAGACGGCTTATGAATCCGTCGGGGAAACAGGAGTCAGTATGCCACAGCTTTCTGGATGTGGATCAGTCCAATGCAGACCAACGTTTAGGCGGAGCGAGCCACCTCAAAAATGAGCGTGGTCAAGGTGGGTGTATCGCCAAAATGAGGGGTCGAAATGATCGCCGCTTCCTCATCCTGATTGACAGCAAGACTTTCCCCGCTGTGCAAGACAATATCTTGTCCGTTGTGGCTGACCCATGCCTCGCCAGTGAGAATATGTACCGTTAATGCCTTGTGCGGAATGTCTAGGGTGTTCAGAATTTCCCCGTTGCGCAGTTGAAAACGCCATGTTGACTGACTCATCGTCTGGTGTTCCTCATCATCCGACAACGAAGATTATCTCATGAGACAATCATTCAGTCCAACAAATAAATTTGATATAATCTATCGATAGAAATGATGAACAAATGAGACCATCCGTGGAAATTCGGCAGTTACAGACCTTTCGCACCCTCGCTAGAACGCTCAGCTTTACGCAGACGGCAGCCAATTTGAGCTACGCCCAATCGAGCATTACGGCGCAGATTCAAGCCCTAGAGGTGGAGTTAGGCACACCGCTTTTGGATCGCTTGGGAAAACGGGTTGTCCTCACCGACGCTGGACGGCGTTTTTTGTCTTATGTCGAGAAGATTCTCGCCCTTCTTGACGAGGCACGTGAATCGATCAACGTTGGGGAAACCATCAGCGGGACGCTTGTTGTCAGCGCAACGGAGACGCTTTGCACCTACCGTATTCCCCCACTGCTGAAGGAATTTCGCACCCGCTACCCGGAAGTGAACCTTCAGTTCAAGCCGCTCCGCTGGCTGCAACTGCGCTCTGAGGTCTTAAATGGGGCGCTGGATATTGCTTTTGCCCTCGATCACCTTCGTCCGGTGAATTCGTTGGTGATCACCCCCCTGATTTACGAGCCGATCTGCCTTATTGCCGCCGCCGGGCATCCGCTGGCAGAACAAGCGGTTGTCTACCCCGCTGACCTCGCCGGAGAGACGATTCTTTTCACCGAACAGGGGTGTTCCTACCGGACGATGTTTGAACAGGACTTGGCAGAGGTGGGTGTTTACCCGCGCACCCAATTTGAGTTTATGACAGTGGACGCCATCAAGCAGTGTGTGATTGCCGGCTTGGGGGTCAGCGTGCTGCCCGAAGTGGTTGTGGCAACAGAGGTGGCAGCCGGAACGCTCGTGGTTTTACCCTGGGCGCGGCGCGATTTTCACCTTCACACGCAGATGATGATCCACAAGGATAAATCGGAGTCCCGCACGCTGAAAGCCTTCATAGACTTAGCGCAGATGATGCTCTGTGGGGAGGAAATGCCCGTGTAGGCGTGATTTCCAGAAAAAATCCCTCGCCCCTCAGCTGCTACAGCGCTAGGCATTACCCACATTGTGGGGAAGGTGAGAAAGAGACCACGTATGAGCAATATCTTGGAGGCAAGACCCGCCGCTGAGATAGATCATTGTCGATGCCGTGCGATCCAGCGCTGCTGCCTCGTTCGCCGTCAAGATCGCCAGCGCCATCGAATCCCCTACGGGTGGGCTGCGTTGGCGAGATATCATAAAAATGATGTGCGGTGGGGCAAAGGGGAGACCATCAAAAGCCGCAGGGGATGGCTGCCTTTATCCACTCTCAATAGCCCTCCCGCCCGATCCGTGATAGGATTCACGAATATTTACCAAACCACCCAAACCAGTGAACATGATGCCTGACGCACCCAAAACAATCATTGTCGTCCCCACCTATAACGAAAAAGAGAACCTTGCCAACCTAACCGAGGCGCTCTTAGGGTTATCGATTCCCAACCTGACCATCCTCATTGTGGATGATAATTCTCCCGATGGGACGGGACGCATTGCTGATGAACTTACCGCCCAAACAGAGCATATCCAGGTGATGCACCGGACAGGAAAAAAAGGCTTGGGAACGGCGTACACGGAAGGGTTCATCTGGGCAATCAACGAGGGGGCGGATTATATTGTCCAGATGGACGCCGATTTCTCGCACGATCCGAAGGATGTCCCGCGCCTTTTGGCGGGGCTGGCAGAGGCGGATTTGGTGATCGGCTCGCGTTATACAAAGGGCGGCAAACTTGATGAGCGCTGGAGTTTCCAGCGTCGCTTGCTCAGTTGGTGGGCAAACCGCATTTGGGTTGATTTTATTCTAGGAACGCGCATCAAAGATGCCACAGCGGGCTTTCGGGCATGGCGGCGCAACACCCTGATCGGCATGAACTTGGCGACGATTCGCTCAAATGGCTACGTTTTTCAGGTGGAAATGTCCTATTTGGCGCGGAAATTGGGCTACACCATCCGCGAAATCCCCATTTATTTTCAAGATCGCCGCTATGGTGAGTCGAAGATGGGTTTCAAGGTACAGTACGAAGCAGCAGTGGGGGTTTTTCGTCTGCGGCGGCATTATGGACGGGTGACACCGGCGGATCGGGCGATGGGGGGCTAACCTTGCTCAGACGCCTGCGCTCCACCATCAGCCGCCCCGATGTTCTCATTTCGGGGTTCTTTTTCCTCCTCCCTTTGGCGTTTTTCTGGCAAGTCACCCTCGGCGGAAAGACCCTGATCCCCGCCGATAATCTCTACCAAGTTCAGCCTTTTGCCGCCTATCGTGAGGCGCTTGGTGTCCCGCCCGTTGCCCACAATATGCTCGTCTCCGATCTGCTGCTGGAAAACATTGTCTGGAAGCAGTTCATCCGTGAGAGCCTTGCCGGAGGGGAACTTCCCCTGTGGAATCCCTACTTGTTTACGGGTGTCCCCTTCCTTGCCGCCGGGCAGCACTCGGCGCTTTACCCTTTCAGCCTCATTTACTATGCCCTCCCCCTACCCGCCGCCTATGGCTGGTTTACCGTCAGCCAACTGTGGCTGGCGGGGCTGTTCATGTACCTTTTCATGCGCGGCATGGGCGTGGGACGGTGGGGGGCGGTCTTTGCTGGAGTCGTCTTTCAACTGAGCGGGTTTTTCCTGATCAGCGTCGTCTTTCAGATGATCATTGCGGGGGCGGCGTGGCTGCCCTTCCTGATGTTGATGGTCGAATTCACCTTGCGCCGCGAACCCTTCGCGGGCAAACCCGCTGTTATTCCCTGGGTGGCGGGTGGGGCGGTGGGTCTGGGGATGACCATCCTCGCCGGGCATGTCGAATTCGTTTACTACGTCCTGCTGGTCATGGGCTTTTGGGCTGGTTTGCGCTTGCTGCACCTGCTGATCAGCCGCCGCACCTCATTCCTTCAAGCGGTGCAGAAGGGCATCACCTTGCTTGCCCTTGTTGGGTTAGGCATTGGCATTGGCGCGGTGCAGTTCCTCCCCTTTTTGGAATTGGCGGGCGGCAGCTTCCGAGAGGGGCGCAGCACCTTTGAGCAGATTCGCGGCTATGCCTTTCCCCCCCGCCATGCGCTCATCTACCTGATGCCCAACCTCTTTGGCAACCCCACGCAGCACACCTATTTTGATGTCTTTGCGGGCGAGACACGCCCCGTCGCCTGGACGGTCAACGGCGCCACCCTGACCGATACGATGATGCCCGGAGGGAAAAACTATGTCGAGGGCGCTGCGTATGTCGGTATTTTGACGCTGTTCCTAGCCGTGTTAGGGGCAACTGCCCCTCAGCCACGCCCTGATCTCGGTAAGGGAGACATGGACGCTTTGAGAGGCGTCTACCGCAGCCTGATCGTCCTGCTTACCCTCGCTGCGGGGTCGTTCACCTTCGGGACGATCACCTATGCCCTCCTGTATTATGGACTGCCTGGGTTCAATCAACTTCATTCTCCTTTTCGGTGGGTTTTTCCGCTCACGCTCTGTTTGGCGGCATTAGCAGGCTTTGGTGTGGATGGACTGCGGCGGCTGGATGGGGACCGCCTGCGCCGGTGGGCGGCGCGGTTCGGTTATGCCGCTGCCGCACTCGGTGGGGTCATTCTCGCTGGCTTGGTTGCCTCGCGGCTGTTCTATGATCGTTTGGAGACGGTTATGGAGGCGCTCTACAAGGGGTTAGCTGGCGCGGACTACGCCTACCCCTCCGCAGAAATTTTTTACAGCGTGAAGTTCCGCGATGTGTTGATTTTTGCCCTGATGCTGATTGGCGCGGGAATCGTCTTGATTCTGTTCCGTCGCCGCCCGAAGATCGCCCCATTTGCAGCGGTGACGCTGATCGCTGCCGATCTGGTGATCGCCTCGGCGGGGTTCAATCCGGCGGCTGATCCAGCGTGGTTGGATTTCACACCGCCTTCCATTGCCTTTTTGCAGAGCCAAAACCCCAAAGAATGGCGGCTCACCGCCGTTCAAGGGCAGACAGCAACGCTGAATGCAAACCTTGCCTGGCGGTACGGCTTACAAGACATACGCGGCTACGACAGCATCATCACCCGCGCTTATGTTGACTATATGACGCGCATCCAGCCGCAAACGCAGCTTCTCTACAACCGCATCGCCCCAATTTTTCCAGACACCCTTCACCAAGCGGTGGAGTCTTTCTGGCTGCCCTTGATGGGCGTTCGTTACCTCCTCTCCGAAGGGGAACTCCCACTCGCCGCATTTCCCCAGTATCGGCTCGTCAGCCGCGATGAGGGGGTGGTCATCTACGAAAACACAGAGACATTTCCCCGCGCTGTTCTGATTCAGGGTGGGGCAAGCCGCTTGGCAAATTTCAGCGGTGCGATTAGCACCTGTTGGCAGCTTGATGAATCTCTCGTTGAACAGACGGGCATACAGGGCGTTCCGGCGGCGCTCACCGAGGCGAAAAACAATCAAGTCATCGTCACCGTTCAGGGAGGCGAGCAAGGTGGCTGCTTGCTTTTGACAGATAGCTATGCCTCTGGCTGGCGGGTGTATCTTCGCCCCGAAGGGTCGCCAGAGAGCGCCGAACAAGAGGCGCTCAACAGGCATGGTGACGGTTCGCCAGACACCCCCGCGCCAAGCCGTCTGTTTGGCAACTTCCGAGGGGTGGATATTCCCCCTGGCGCATGGACGGTGCGTTTTCGTTATTCCCCGCCCTCCTTCCAAATTGGGGCGTTCACGTCCTTCCTCGCCGTAATGACACTCATCCTGATGGGGATGATCATGGCGTGGGGGCGCTTGCGGGCGGGTGGGGAGGCGCTCAGCAGCGGTGGGCGCATCTTCAAAAACACCGCCGTGCCAATCCTACTGAATCTATTCAACCGAGGGATCGACCTTGCCTTTGCCCTGATCATGCTTCGCCTGCTTGGTCCCGCCAACGCCGGAACGTATTACTACGCCATCGTGATCTTTGGCTGGTTCGATATTTTCACCAATTTTGGACTGAACACCCTCCTCACTCGCGAAGTAGCACGGGATCGGGCGAGTGCCGGACGGTATTTGCTCAATTCAAGCCTCTTGCGCTTGGGGTTGGCGGGGGCGGGCATCCCGCTCTTGATCGGCTTTTTAGCCATTCGGGGGGCGCTCACCCCGCCGCTGGATGGAATCGCGATTGCGGCGATCCTTCTGTTTTACGTCGGGCTGCTCCCGAACAGCATCAGCACGGGGCTGACGGCGCTCTTTTACGCCTTTGAACGCGCCGAAGTTCCGGCGATCACGGCGGGCGTCACGGCAATTCTAAAAGCAGGGGTGGGCTTGCTGGCACTCGTCAGCGGCGGCGGGGTGATCGGCTTGGCGCTGGTGAGCATCCTCCTCAATGGGATCACCCTGATCATTTTAGGGGCACAGGCGCGTTCGCTTCCTCCGGTAGAGACAGCGGAAACGGCAAACGTGGATCGGGCGCTCATGGGCGGGATGCTCCGCGCGGGCTTCCCGCTGATGCTCAATCACTTCCTCGCCACAATTTTTTTCAAAAGCGATGTTGTCCTTTTGGAGGCGCTCAAAGGGGCAAGCGTTGTTGGAACGTACAGCACCGCCTACAAGTGGATCGATGCGCTTGGGGTGATTCCCTCCCTGTTCACGATGGCGCTGCTGCCGCTGCTCTCGCGGCAGGCGGTGGAGGATAAAGCGGCGCTCTTGCGGACGTGGGGGTTCGGCGTCAAGCTGCTTCTGATGGTGGCGATTCCGGTGGCGGTGGTGACAACACTCCTCGCCTACCCGCTGATTGGGCTGCTTGGCGGGACACAGTTTTTGCCGGACGGGGCAATCGCCCTCCAACTGATGATCTGGTTTGCGCTCATTGGCTGGATCAACAGCCTAACCAATTACGTCCTGATCGCCCTTGATCAACAGACGAAGATGCGTGAGGCGTTCTTTGCCGGGGTCAGTTTCAACATCATCGCCAACCTCATTTTGATCCCCACCTACAGCTACCGTGCCGCCGCCGTTGTGACGATCTTTTCCGAACTGGTGCTGCTGGTCATGTTTGCGCGGCTGCTGCGGCGGGCGGCAGGGGCGGTGGATTGGGTGGGATTGCTGTGGCGGCAGGCGGCGGCGGGGGGCATGATGATCGCCGCCGCTGTGCTGATCGCCCCACATTCGTTGATCTTGGCAGGGATTGTCTCGGTAGCGGTCTATGGCGCGGCGTTTGCTGTACTGCGTCCCTTCACGGCGTGGGAGATGGAGCGTTTGCGGGGTAGCCTCCCTCGGCGCTCATCTCCTTCCCCCGCCGCGTAAACGAGAAAGGGTCAGCGCTCCTAAGCCAACGCCGATTGAACGGCTTTGTAGGCGGTGGCAAGGGCGACCCCTTCGCTCGTCTCTAAGGGTGATGGCGCACCAGACGGGTGGGCAATGAGATGCCCGGCGGCGTAAAGCCCCTCGGCAAACGGTTCACCCGCCTCATCGAGGGGCTGCATCGCCTCATCCACCCTGATCCCCACATGGTGAATAGGGTGTCCGCCCGCCGCCAACATTGTCTCCGCAAACCACCCTGAGCGATCTTTGGGGTACTGGACAGGAAGGTTAAAAATACCTTCCCAGATATGCCCCCGATCATCGCTGAACAACCCCCCGCCATACAGGTTTCCAGTGGCAAGGATCACCGCCCGCGCCCGAAACGGTTGTGGTTTTCCCACCGCTTCGACCTCCACCCCAACAACGCGCCCCTGTTCGATGAGTCCCCGCCCAACAGGATGCCCAACCTGCATCCGCACCTTGTGATCCAAGAGGTAACGGCGAATCGCATTGTAAAGGCGAGTCCCCGGCACAGAGGGCGGCAAGGTTGGCACTTCAAAAACAGGGACGCCCAACAGCGCCGTGAGATCAGCAATGGCAGCCTGTGGATCGGCAAGCCCCAAAACCGCCGGAAAGCCAACAGCGGATATACCTTTCAAATGCCCCTTAATCTGCTCGGCAGCTGCCTGACGCACAGCTGCTGCGTCAAATTCACGGGCGATCTCCGTCGGCGGGGCGTCCCACAACCGATCTTGGTTGGGGAGCGTCACATACACGGCGTTTCCAGAGAGCGCCGGATAGTAATCGCGCCAGCCGGCGAAGCCAACGAAAAGGGGTGTATCCCCCATAGACGCGGCATAGCCCGGCGGGACAAGCGCCGGAGTTGCCACCCCGCCAAGCGCTGTGCGCAGCGTCCGATTGCCCACCCGTTCGCCTGTATACGGCAAGCCAATCGCAGCGCTTATGGCGAGGAACGATTCTACCGCTTTCATGATCACCTCTGCCCCCACAAGAGCATAGGGATGATTGGGGTGGGCGCGAACGAGATCGACCAACCCGCGCCGCACATCCCCATTCGCCGCATCCAGAAGGCTGATCCATCCGGGCGTGACAATGGGCGAACCAATGCCTTGCGCGATTAAGCGGATTTTCGCCCCGCGTGCTTTCCCTTGCTCAAGGGCAAAGAGCGCCGCTGCCAACCCCGCCCATCCTGCCCCAACAATGATCACATCATCCATGTGTGGCGCTTTCTTGTGGGGACTGTGTTTCGCTAGTGCTGGCGGTCAGACCCAATGCGCGGCGGTAGATCATCTCATCAAGAAGTGCCTGACGGAGTTGATGCCCCCATAACAGGGGACGGTTGCCGCGAAACCGTTCTTCAACAAAATCGTGCAGGGCGCTCACTGTTTGAGGGGCGGGAAGGTGCTGCATCTCACCAAGGATGCCCGCCGTTCGGTAGGCACAGAATCCCCCCTGACACGGACCCATCCCCACGCGCAGATCGCGGCGCAGATCGTCAAGGCTTACGCCTTCTCCAGAGACGCTGATCGCCGCCTCAATCTGCGGGCGGGTGACCAGTTCACATTCGCAAATGAGTCCGCTGTGGGTTTCGCTGCGCTCTAAGACCTGAAGGCGGTTTGTTAGGGCATGGAAACGGTTGCCATGTTCCCGTGACCAGCGGGGGAGCGGTAGTTGGATGCCCGCCGTTGTACAGGGGCGTTTTATGTTTAACAGTTGGCAGACCTGATCGCCGATTTTCTCTGCCATTTGGCGGTAGGTGGTTAGCTTCCCGCCGACGATAGAGAGCATCCCCGCTGCGTCGTCGGCGCTGTGATCGAGTGTGGTGAAGGTGCGGGTGATGAATCGTCCCTCGTCGTCTTCCTCGGCGGTGTGTTCGTCATGCGCCTCGCCGCCCCCTGTGCCGCCCGGGTCATAAAGGGGGCGCACCCCCGCCCACGCCCGCAGCGCCCGCGCCCGCCGAAAGTTGGGGATCATCACCTCTCCCTCGTCAAGCATTTCGCTGACTTCCTTTGGGGTGATGCTCAGATCGTCGGGGCGTTCAACGGTCACTGAGGTTGTGCCGATCACCGCCACCGTCCCCACCGGAACAAGAATGTCGCCATCGCCGGGCTTTGTCAGGCGGTTGATGATCGTGTTGACCCACCGGACGTTTATGGCGATCATGATCCCCTTGCTCAGGCTCATCCCAATCTGAACACCGGCTAATTTGCCCACCTCCCCCGCCCATGGTCCCGCCGCATTAACGATCACCTCACTATGGACGCGGATTTCTTCTCTCGTCCGGCGGTGGCGCAATGTTGCCCCGCGCACCCGTCCACCCTCAACATGAATCGCGCTGACGACGTGATAATTCAACGTCTGTCCGCTATAGGCTGCCGCCCCTTCCACAAGGGAATGGGTCAGTTCAAAGGAATCACAGGCGGCGTCGGGGACGCGGTAAACCTCACGAACAGCCGGATTTAGGTGTGGTTCAGCGCGGAGCGCTTCGGCGGGTGTCAGCCGTTCAGTGGGAATGCCCACCGCCGCACAACCTTGCAGCCAGAGCGGGACATACGCCGGATCATCAGGGGGAAAGGCGGCAAACCACCCTCCGGTGTCCTCTAAGACATGGGGGGCAATCTTGCGTAGGATGCGGTTTTCTTCAATACATTCCCGCGCCGAGAGCGGATCGCGGACGACATACCGCGCCCCAGAGTGCAGCAAGCCGTGATAGCGCCCGCTTGTCCCCGTGCCAATGTCGTTTTGTTCGGCAAGGATAACCTTCAGCCCGCGCACAGCAAGGTCAAAAAGGACGCCGGCACCCGTCGCCCCACCGCCAATGACCAAGACATCACAGGTAAGTGACTTCATAAATTCTCCATGAATGAATTATAGCGGCTGTGCGGAAAGTGCGGGAGGCGGCTATAATGTCGGCGGGTTCGGGAAAGGATCACTCTTGGTAGAGACCCTCGTCCACATACGCACGGCTGCCCCACTGTTCATGATCATCCTGTTCGTCGCGGGTGCGGCGTGCTGGCTTTTGGCGTTCCGCTTTTTCACCCTGAGCCGGACGGAATCATTTTGGCGGCGGCGGCGGGCGGCGGGGCAGCAGGGCTTTCGCCTTGCCCTCATTGGCAGTTCCGCCCTCTTTGCTGGCATCCTTGCCGGCGGTGTGAGCATTGGCGCTGAGCTTGTCACCCGCCAAAGGATCAATGAGACGGCGCTTTCCCCAACCCTAGAGACGCCAACGGGGGCTGCCGTTGAGGTGGCGAGTACACCGACCAGCGAGGGAACGCCCACGCCCGAACCGCCCACCGAAACGCCTTTCCCCATGCCCGTTATGCCCAGCGCAACACCCATCAGCGGGACGCTGCTTAGCCCCTCTCCCAATGCGACAGAGACAACCACGCCCACCGAAACGCTCACTCCCCGCCCCCTGGTTGAGATCGCCTCGGCAACATCCCCCCCCCGCCCCACCCTGACACCAAGCCCAATCATGGCGACAGTGACACCCACACCGCCCGCTTCGACAACGGCTGAGCCGGATGCCATTGGGGTGAACAGCACCGCCCAAAAAACACCAACGCGCACCGATTCACTCTTGGCGACGAATACCCTTCGTCCCACGCGCACCCCAACTCCAACGCACACCCCGTCTCAGACGGCAACCTTTACGCCTTCGTTCACGGCAACCTTTACACCCACGTTTACTGCCACAACACCCTTTACACCAACGGCACTTCCCACGAATACGGCGACGCCAAGCGCCACGATCCCCCCCTCGTCAACGCCAACGGCAACCTTCCTCCCGCTGACGGTTGCCGGCGAACCAACCCTTGCTTCTAGCGTCACTCCGGCGGCAACGGCAAAATTAACGCTCTACGCTTTCGCCACCCAAATCAACCCCGATGGCACACCGCTGAACCCTACCACGCGCTTCCGAACGGGGTTAGGGCGCTTGTATTATTTCGTCTCGGCAGAGGACATGCGGCGGGGGGTGATCTGGCGGCGCGAACTCTGGCGGGGGGGCATTTTGCTCAGCGCCGAGGAAGGGCTGTGGGTAGGGGCGGAGACGAGCAGCCGCTATTATTTCGTAGGGTTGGAAGGGGGATTCACCCCCGGAAATTACGAGATTCGCCTGTATATCGGGCGGGAAACCCCGATTCCGGCGACGGTAGGAGCTTTTGTGGTGGAGTGATTGGCTATAACAAAACGATGGTTTCGTCATCGACATAGACAACTTCAACAGGTGTACCGAGATCGGGAAACGAATCCAGCACCAGAACCGCCGTTCCCACCTCGTGGGTGTGCTGATATTCGCGCCCATCAGGGGTGGTGAAGCGGTAGGTAAGCCGGTGGATGCTCACCTGCCCACGTCGTGTCCGTATTCCCCGACAATCAACGATCACACCGGGAAGGATGCGCCCCTGATCGCGAAGGCGGCGCAAAAACGGACTGGGAATCCACGCGAGGATGAACACGGCAATCGCCGCGAGGAAAAACACCCACACACCGAATTTGGCAATACCTGCCTCATCCGAGGGGCGGTAAAAGGTGATAAGGTAACAGCCATAGAGGATCAACCCCACCGCCCCTAAAAGGGTTGAGAAGCGGGCGGGGGATTCGCCTGTCACCTGTTTGTGAAAGCGCGGATCGCGGCGAAAGATACCATCCTCATAATGATTTGTCCGGTGATTCATCGTGTTTGGTGCCGCACCGCGCCTCACCCTTACCCACCAAATCCCCCACTGAAAGCGGCGGCTAAGATGAAAAATACGCCAAAGGCGACTCGCGCCACAACTGCCGCCCGTGTGGATTGGTAGTAAGCGCGGAAACAGAGGACGACGATCATCATCAGGAAGGGTTGGACGGCGGCATACCACGTCCCCGGCGCCGGACTCATGATCAAGCTGACAACCAGAAATAAAAAGGCTGTGCTGAAGATGCCAAAGCGTGTATCCCCTGTTGCCCGCGCTGTGGTGGGGTAAACAATTCCGGCAAAGACGAGGGATTCGGCAAGTGGTTGCAAGAAAACCGCGTAAACCGCCGCGACAAGCCATGCCAAAGCATTTCCCTCGCGCAGACTGTCCATCACCGGGGGAATCACTTGCCCACCCTTCAACCGCAGCAGCACCCCTAAAAGATCAATCGACCACGCCAAGCCAAGCCCAATCAAGAAGATATAGAGCAGCGTGTTGCGTCCGGTGGGGTGGGTCACCTGTAAGGCAGTTCCCCACCCCGCGCCCATCCGCCGCCGTGCAAACTGGACGATCCCGATGGTGATCACAGCGGCACTCACGATTCCGCTGAGCGCCAAGACACGAGGGCTTGGCACAGCACGGTTAATTTCACCAGTGATGACACTGATCACCGAGAGGGCGGCGATCCATACGACACCATAGGCGGCGAGGATGAGCAGCGCCACCGGACGAGCAAAAAAAGGTGGGTCTTCCGCCGCTTGAAGGCGTGCCATAAAGGACGGGCGTTTGGTTGTCATTGTCACTGTTCAAAAAGTTCCAAAATGTAATCGGGCGAAAGCCCTTGATCGGTCAGGCTTGTGCGGAGTTTTCGGCGGGCGTCAAAGATCAGCTTGTAGAGGGCGTTGCGATTCGTCCCCATCCGCTCAGCAACGACCTCCAATGGAATGCCCTCAATGATCACTGCCTCCATTGCGGTGCGCTGGCGCGGTGTTAAGACCTCGCGGAAGGCGTTTCGGACGCGCTCCAGAACTTCGCCCTTCTCTGTCGCCTGTTCAGGGCGGTCAGGGGGGGTGCTGTTCACGCTGGCAAGGCTCAGTTCCTTGAGGTCGCCATTTTCTGTCAGCGCGTCAAGGCTGAAATCGCGGTAGCGACTGCGCCGAAGCTCGCTGATGGCGATGCGCACGGCAACTTTTGTCGCCCATGTCGTAAATTGGCTATCCCCTCGGAAGGAATCGAGGTTGTCAAGGACGCGAAGTGTTCCTTCCTGAACAAAATCTTCCGCCATGTGCTGCAATTCTTCGCTGGCACGCCCAGCAAGGTCGCTGCGCTCATGGCTTAGGTAGTAGTAAATGCCCCGTTGTAGACGAACGCGCAGATCAGCGATTGCCTGCTCTCGGCGCTCCCCATCGCTGCGTAAATCAGCCAGCCATGCCTCGTTTGTGCGATCCGACACGCTGAGACCCCATTGAAAGGAAAAGAAAGTAGGTGGAATTATAACCCATGAAGACACCCCTATGATGGGTTTTTTGGCGAATCGGTAGTCTGTTTTTGGCGTTCCTCATAGCGCCACAAAACGATGAACAAGATCGCCATCCCAATGACAATGGCATGATCGGCAAAATTAGAAACATTCGTGATCACACCGGGCAAGCGGAGGACAACCCAATCAACGACATAGCCAAAGCGGAGGCGATCCAGCGCATTGCCAAGCGTCCCCCCCAAAACCATGCCGAGGGCGATTCGCGCCGCCCAATAGCCAGGGGGAATACGCCGATAGTAGAGGATCACCCCCACCGTCATTCCCACAGCAATGATCAGAAATATATCGCCCAATTGCGGCAGCAAGCCGAACGCCGCCCCTGTATTATAACTGAGGGTAAGGCGGAAAAAGTCCTCCAAAAAAGGCAGTGGGGTGATGATCTCTCCCACCGTCAAGGTGCGCAGGATAAGCCCTTTCGCCGCTTGGTCAGCAAGGAAAACGACAGCCGCACTAAGGATAAGGATCAGCCATTCACGGCGGCGTTGGGTGGGTGAGCGTAACATCATAAGGACACATTATAGCGTTAATCAACTCACCTTACGCAGTTGGGTTTGTTCACCCTGTATTCGTCGAAAGGGGCAGTTTGAGGGGGCTTCCCCCTCAAAAAAGTGCATTCCCCCTCTCCCGCCACGCGGGAGAGGGGGTTAGGGGGTGAGGGTCTGTGCGTAAGGTGAGTTAATCAATTTACTTTCCCGCTGATTCGCGGTATTGTCAGGGACGGAGATCAATGGAGATCAGACGAGGCACAGCGGGAAACACACGCCTATGACAACCTATACCGTCCGCCCCTTAAATCGCCCTGTGGATGCCGATGTTGCGGTACCGGGATCAAAAAGCATCACCAATCGGGCGCTTCTTTTAGCGGCACTTGCCAACGGTGAGTCTGTGCTTGAAAACGCTCTCTTTAGTGAGGATTCCCACTGGTTTTCTGAATCATTGCGGCGGATGGGGATTGTCGTTTGGGAAGATGCCGCCCATGCCACGATGACGGTACGCGGCGAAGGCGGGACATTTCCCGAAAAAACGGCAGATTGCTTTGTTGGAAATTCCGGCACAACCGCCCGTTTCATGGTAGCGGCGGCGGCGTTAGGGCGGGGCGATTACCGCTTTGATGGCGTGCCGCGTATGCGCCAACGCCCGATTGCCCCCCTCTTGGATGCCCTTCGCCCTTTGGGGACGCGCTTTAGTTTTGAGGCAGACGCCGATTGTTTCCCCTTGATCGTTCATGGGGAGGGCTTGCGCGGCGGGGAAACCACCCTTGATGCGGCTGCCAGCAGCCAATACCTGACTGGACTGCTTATGGCGGCGCCCTACGCCGAGGGGGATGTGACCATTCGCCTTGCCGGGGAACTCGTCTCCGAGCCGTACATTGATATGACCATCCGTATGATGGCACAGTTCGGCGTGCAGGTGAGCATGGGGAAGGGCGTTTTCATGACCCGTACCGGTGGGCGTTACCGAGCGCAGCGCTATATTATTGAGCCAGACGCCAGCAATGCAACCTATTTCTTTGCCGCGGCGGCGCTGTGCGGTGGGCGGGTGCGTGTGCCGAACCTTCCGGCGCTCTCGCTGCAAGGCGATGTGGGTTTTGTCGATGTCTTGGCACAGATGGGCTGTGCCGTGACGAAAACGGCGGAGTACATCGAAGTTCAGGGGACGGGGACACTGCACGGCGTTGATGTGGATATGAACGCTATTAGCGATACGGCACAAACCCTCGCCGCCATCGCCCCCTTTGCCGATTCGCCCGTGCGCATCCGCAACATTGGTCATATTCGGCATAAGGAGACGGATCGTATTCACGCTGCCGTCAACGAGTTGAAGCGGTTGGGCGTCGATGCCGAGGAGTTTTCCGACGGGTTGATTATCCAACCCTCAGTCGTCCATCCTGCCGAAGTGCAAACCTACGACGATCATCGGATGGCGATGGCATTCAGCGTCATTGGCTTGCGGGCGGAAGGAATCACCATTGCCAACCCAGAGTGTACGGCAAAGACCTTCCCCGATTTCTTTCAACGGTTTGAGTCACTTTACACGTAACCAGAGGACACCCCCACTGAAAAGGGGGATATGGTAAGGAACGCTACCTGTCCTCGACACGAAAATGGCTTGTCTGGGAACTAGGGTGTGTTGACATTGTAACCCTAGTACACCCGCCGCTAAAGCAGCGGGCTGAAAGCAGCCACCCCTTCGGGGCTTGGAAACCCTACCCTCCACCTCGTAAACAGAGAGGGGGACTCTCTCCCCCTTTCCCTGTGTACGGGGAAAGGCGACTGCTGCGCAGTAACCGGGGGGGATAGGGGTTCTGAACCAAACACGTCAACAGGCGAGATCGCTTATGATCCCGCACCCTGTAAGGGCGCAATGCTTGCGCCGCTACTCATATTTCACCGATGGACACTTCCTCACACCTTTCCCCGTCCCCAAAATGAAACTCCTTGTTATAATCGCTTTCATATAATGAAAACTCTCACAAATGCGCCCTGCTTCGGGTTCTATTCAAAAGTTCGGAGTGCTTGCCTGTGAAGACTAGTCGCGTCATACCCTTCCTCATGGTGGGGGCGGTCTTCGTTGTGATCGGCGTCCTTGTTGGCTTAACGGTGCGGGTCTTTCCCGTCCAAGCCTCGGCGGAATCGGTCAGCGTTGATGCGCTCTTCAATTTTATGCTCGCCATTGCCGTCGTCGTCTTTTTGATCGTGGAAGGTGGAATCATCTACTCGATCCTTCGGTTTCGCCGCCGCGCCGGTGACGAAACCGATGGGATCCCCCTGCATGGGAACACCGCGCTAGAGATCACCTGGACGACGATTCCGGCAATTATCGTCTTTGTGTTGTCCATCGTTAGCTATCAGGTCTTTGCCGCCACCCGAGCGCCTTCCGATGATATGCTGACGGTGCGCGTGCAAGGGCAGCAGTTCCAGTGGACATTCTTCTACGACATGCCGCCGGATAGCGACCCCGCTGTGACACCGGAACTTCGTGAGCGCATTGCCCAATACATGGTCAGCGCTGATCTTTACCTCCCCGTCGGGCGGCGTATTCAGGCAGCGCTAAGCTCCCGTGATGTGATTCATGCTTTCTACGTCCCCGAATTTCGGATCAAAGAGGACGCCGTACCCGGACGCACGACGAATGTGTACTTCACGCCGATCAAACCACTTGAATCGTGGGTGCTGTGCGCCGAACTGTGCGGGGTTGGTCATGCCGCGATGTCGCAGATCAACCGCATTTTTGTTGTAGAGGAAAGCAGCTATGAAAAATTCGTGGCTGATCTTTATGCCCAAGCGAAAGAAACCGCCAACAACCCCCGCGCCCCAGAGGTAGGGAAACAGTTAGTGGCACAAAAATATCCCTGTGGGACGTGCCATGTCATTGGCGAGCTTGGCTTGAAGGGGGCTGTTGGACCCTCCTTGAATGGCGTTGCCACTCGTGCAGAGGGTCACGCCGCCGCCAGTGAAGGGTTGTTTGGGGGGACGGATGCCGCTGCCTACCTGCGCGGCTCGCTTGTGAAACCAAACGCCTACGTTGTCAGCGGTTATGACGCCGGACTGATGCCGCAAAATTACGGCGACCCAACGATCATGTCCGAGGATGACTTGGAAGCGATTATCAACTACCTGTTGACCCTGAAAGCAGAATAGACCGAAGGCAGTTTAAGAAAGAGGTCTTCCTATGGCGACATCGGTTGGGACGGCACCACGCGCCGCCGCACGCCCACGCGGGGCGTTGAAGTTCTTTACGTGGAGTATCGACCACAAGGTCATTGGGATTCAATACATTGCCGTCGGTCTACTGTTTTTCCTGATCGGCGGTCTGTTGGCGGAGATGATCCGCATCGAGTTGTTCACTCCGGCTGCCAGCCTGATGGTGGACGGCGGGGCGTACAACACGCTGTTCACGATGCATGGGACGATCATGCTCTTTTTCTTCGTGATCCCCATCTTGGCAGGCTTTGGCAACTACCTTGTACCGCTCATGCTTGGCGCAAAAGATATGGCCTTCCCTTGGCTGAATGCTTTCGCCTTCTGGTTGATCCCTCCGGCAGGTGTGCTGATGTTGGCCGGATGGCTGGTGGGGCCTCCTGGTGCTGGTTGGACGAGCTATTTTCCCCTCTCTGGCCCACTTTACAGCCCATTGGATGGGCAAACTCTGTGGGCAATTTCGCTGCATCTTTTGGGGGCATCTTCGATCCTCGGCGCGATCAACTTCATCGTCACCATTTTGAATATGCGCCCGCCGGGAATGACGATATGGCAAATGCCGCTCTTTTGTTGGGCAATGCTGGCAACCTCGATCATCATTCTGGGGGCAACGCCGTTCCTTGCGGGCGGGCTGACATTGATGCTCTTTGATCGTCTTGCCGGAACAAGTTTCTTCAGTCCGGCGACGGGTGGCGACCCACTGCTATGGCAGAACGTCTTCTGGTTCTACAGCCACCCAGCAGTCTACATCATGGTGCTGCCGGCAATGGGCATCCTCTCGGAGATTTTATCGGTACATGCCCGTAAATCCGTCTTTGGCTATCGCTTTGTCGCCGTATCCAGCATGGCGATTGGCATATTGGGCTTTCTTGTCTGGGGACACCACATGTTCACTTCGCTGGCGCCATGGGCGCGTATCCCCTTCATGATCACCTCAATGATCATTGCCGTGCCAACTGGGGTGAAAATGTTTAGTTGGATTGGGACGCTGTGGGGGGGGAAAATCCGCTTCACCACACCCATGCTCTTTGGTTTGGGCTTCCTCTCCATGTTCGTCATGGGCGGGATCACCGGGGTGTTTTTGGGGTCTGTGCCGGTGGATGTCCACCTCCATGATACCTATTTCGTCGTTGCTCATTTCCACTTCGTCCTTTTTGGGGGAAGCGCTCTGGCAATCTTTGGTGGGATTTACCATTGGTTTCCGAAAATGTCTGGGCGGATGTATAGTGAGCGCTTGGGGAAACTCCACTTTGCATTGACTTATATTGGGTTCTTCCTCACCTTTTTCCCGATGCACTTTTTGGGGATGGAGGGGATGCCGCGCCGGATTTACACCTACGATCCGAAATACACGCTCTTGAACCAACTGGCAACCGTTGGGGCGCTGATTATGGCGGTTGCTGTCGTGCCGTTCTTGATCAATCTCATCGTCTCGATGATTGCCGGAAAACCTGCCGGGAATAACCCCTGGCGGGCGCTCACGCTGGAATGGATGACTTCCTCGCCACCGCCAGAGCTGAATTTTGAGGGGGTGATCTTCCCCGCCCCCGATCCATATGGGTACGGGACGCCGGAAGCCGCCGCCTACCTTGCCGGAGAGGGCAAGCTGTCCATTGCCCCAGCGGGCGGGCATGGTCACGGGGAGGCAGCGTCGAAATCTTCGGCGGGGAGCGACGAGCCGCCTATTGCGGGGGACTAAGCGCAGGGGGATCACGGGGCGCATCTAGGGGGTATTTGCCAAGCCTTCTGGATGCTGCCTACACAAAAGTAGACAGTGAGTGGTACAAAGGATGCTCCATGTCGGCACAATTCAGCCCCACCGTCGGGTATGAAGAAATCTATCTGCGCGAACAGGCGCTGCGCAATGCCCGCACGGGACTGCTGCTCTGGCGGATTACCAACGGGCTTGTTTTTGCCTTTTTCGTCTTTGCCAACTTCCTGATGCGCAATGTCCAACCGAGTTGGCCCCCACCGGGTATCCCTCGCTTGGAGATCGGCTTGCCCATTGTGATCACGCTTGCGCTGATCGTCAGCGGTGTGTTTGCCTCGCGGGGGTTAGCGGCGATCCGCGCTGGTGACGAGAACGCCCTGCGGCAAAACCTGTTGATCGCGGTGGGGTTGGGGGTCGCCTTTTTCGTCGGCATTGTGATCGTCACAGCGCGTATTCCCCACAGCGGGGCGTACAGTTCGATCATCCTGGCGATGAATCTCTTTCACGCCCTTCATGTGCTGGTTGGGGTTGCCCTTTTGGGTATTGTCACTATCCGTTCAGGAGGCGGGCGCTACACAGCCGCAAACCACTTCATGGCAGAAGGAGCTGTTGTTTTCTGGCATTTTGTGGACGCCATGTGGCTATTTTTCTTCCTCGTGATTTATGTCTTCTAGGGGTATCATTGCCCATAAGTGACTTAGCATTGCCTCTTGCACAAGGACTCTCGACGTGATACTTCCCTTTTCTCTACGACCCGGACTCTTGCGCAGCATCATTGGCGCGGCTGCCTTTGGCGCAGCATTCAGCATGGTCTACCGTGCCTTTGCGCAAGGTGAATACTACGCCATTGCCGCAGCGTTTTTCCTGTTGCAGGGCTTCCTTTTTGGGGGGCTGCGCGGGATGCTCATTGGTGGGGTATTTTTCGTCCCCGCCTATTTCTTACTGCACTTTCCAATCGCGCAGCAGAGCGATCCCTTTGGGAACATTCTGCTGACCCTTGCCGTGTATGTGGGGGCGGTGCCAACGATTTACCTTGCCCACGCCTTTGTGCTGAAGAAAATCCTCGGCGTGATCATCTCGGCGGCAGTGATCGTCCCCGGCTATGCCACACTGTTGATCGCCCCCGGTTTCATCAGCACCGCCATTCCCCTTGTTTACCAGCGGGGGCCAGGTGTGAGTGTGGGGGCAAGTTTGGTCTTTGCCGGGTTTGGTCTTGCCTTTGGCTACCTGTGGGGGATTGGTGCGGTGAGCGCGGGGGCATCTGCCCATGAGGGACCGAATTATTACGCTGCTGTTGCCGAATTGGAACAGCCCAAACCGCGCCCTGTCCGCCAACTGCGCGAACAGGTGACAAAAGCGCTCCCCAACATTTTGGCACATGTCCAGCCGATGATTCGCCCAATAGTGATTACCCTCGGCGTGATCACGCTCGTTACGGGAGCGATCTTCTTCGTGGCGCTCAACCCAATTGTCCCTGTCTCCCGCGCCCAGACCTATAACACAGCAGCCAGCGCCACCCAACTGACGGGGGAAAAGCTGATCACCTTCCTTGTCTTTGGCGGGGTAATCATCGGCGCAATTGTCAGTTTGGCGGCGTTACTTGCCGTTGGGATCAGTGTTTTAAACCGTAACGTGAATGTGGCGAAAAAAGAGCAGGTAGTTCCGGCAAATATCAAAGGGACGAAACTTGCCCGTTTGGGAAATTTTGCCCTCGATTGGGTGCGTGACATTCTGAACGGTGTTACCAGCGTTTTCCGAGGATAAGAGGACTTTGACCACACAAATTCAATCGCGGACAATGCCCCGGTGGGTTATCACCGGGCTGCAAATCGGTTTGTTTGTCACCTTATTAACAATCAGCGCAAAAATTCGCTTAACCATTCCCGGCACGCCCATCCCCATCACCATGCAAACACTCGCCGTCTTGCTGACGGGGATGATTTTGGGTCCGGTGAAGGGTGCGGCGGCAGTGATCGCCTACGTCGGCTTGATCTGGCGGGGAGTCCCGCTGGATGCGAACGGGTTGGGCGCGGCGGCGCTGATCAGCCCCACAGCGGGCTACCTGATCGGCTTCATGCCCGCCGCCTTCCTCGCTGGGATTGGTTGGCAGGCGAAAGGGTGGCAGCGGTTCTTCAATGCGCTTGGCTTTGGGCTGATCGCCGTCGTCGTCATCTTTGCCTTTGGTTGGTTGGGGTTGTTCACCCTTATGGGCGCGGCGGATAAGGCGTTCATGGCGGGGGTTATCCCCTTCGTCTTTATTGATTTTGGGAAGGCGCTGCTTGCCGCTGCCCTCGTCACGTTGGGGCGGGAATCATGGGCGCGGTGGTTTGGGGCGGAACTATCGTAGTGGGGGTAATTCCTCATTCCCTAGTAGACCATCAAGAAGGTACCCATAGAAAGAAACAGCCCTCACCCCCTCGCCCACAGAATTTCTTCCCTTTCTCCGCGTGCGGGGAAAGGGGTTCTTTTAGAAATCACTGTGGCGGACTACTAGTTCCCGGACAAACCCTTTAGGGCGGGGTGATCCATCCTAGCCCGTCCCCGTTTAGGGGCGGGCGCGGGGTTAAACCGGTAGTCACCGATCATCACGGTGTGACGATCTGCCCGCTGTTCACCGTCCAGACGGTTGCCTTCGCCAAAAACCCCTTTGTAAAAATATCGGGTTCTGTCGTCGTCAGGATGGACTGCCCCGCCCCGTCGATTCGCTCTAAGAGGAAAGCGCGGCGGCGTCCGTCCAATTCGGCAATAAATTCATCCAGCAGCAGCACGGGGCATTCTCCCGTCACCTGTTCCATCCAGCCCATCTCTGCCAATTTGATCGCCAAAACCGCCGTGCGTGCCTGCCCTCGTGAGCCATACAGCCCCAGATCGCGCCCATTGACCATAAAGCGCAGTTCGTCCCGTTGTGGACCGACAAGGGTCATGCCGCGCTGGATTTCTTCACGGCGGAGACTGGACAAAGCCTCTTTGTATTGGGGGGCAATCTCGGCGGGCGTTAGTTGGCGATGAATATCCAGCCCTAACACGTTGAAGGAAAGCTGCCCGTCGCCTTTTCCGGTGGGCTGAAAACTCGGCTGATAGATCAGTTCGAGTGTTTCGTCGCCGCCTGTCAGTTGGCGGTGAACCTGTTGGGCAAGCAGTTCAAGCTCACGCAGCAGCCGCTGTCGCCCACTGATCATGATACTCCCCGCCGCGACCAATTTATCGTCCCAAAACGGAAGTTCACTGGCGCTGGCTTGGCGCTCCCCAATCCGCCGCAAGAGGGCGTTGCGCTGTTGGAGCGCTTTATCAAAGGTTTGAAGTGCCTCGGCATAGGTGGAGTCTACCTGCGCAAGGGTGATGTTCACATAGCGGCGGCGATCCGTTGGCGACCCTTCGATCAGGGCGAGGTCTTGCGGCAGAAACATGACAACAGTGATGGATCCCATCAGATCAACGACGCGGCGTTTCACGCCGTTCACCTTGATTTCCTTCCGAAAGCGAGGGCTTCCATCAGCATCTTTTGCCGTGCTATCACGGTAGATGGTGATGTCGATGCGCGTGATTGTCTTACCCTTTCCCAACACATCTGCTGTGATGCGGCTGTGGGGTAAAGGGTCGTTTTCGGCACGCCAATTCAGCAGTTGGCGATCTGAGGATGTCCATGGCGAACGTGCTGTCGCTAGGTAATAAATGGACTCGATCAGGCTGGTTTTCCCTTGCGCGTTCGCCCCACAAACAAGGATCGCACCCGTCGGAAGGGTCAATTCAAGGCGCGAGTACAGCCGAAAATTGGTCAGGGAAAGGTGTTGGAGGTGCATCAGCACATCCTCCAACGAAGCGGCAAGGGGTGCGCCAACACTAGGAGGGCAAGGTATTCCATCAGTTACTTTGTCAGGCGCAGCGCTTTTGTCGCCGGAGTGAACACAGTCACATCGTAATAGGGAAACTGTGCTTGTGTCGCCTGCGCGCCCACATAAAGCCAGCGCCCGCTTTCTGTCTTGATTAAGACGATGCGTAGTTCGTTGCCGCGTTCAATGCCTTCCACAAAGGCAGCCGTACCCGCCACATTGGGATAGGGTTTTGCTGCCGTAAACCGCGCCCGGTCTCGGTTCAGGGCGTCGATCAAGGCGTCAAGCTGCGCAGCCGGTTCGCCGTAATCCGTGCGTAGTGTCAACTGTTGGCTAAAGACATCTAAGGCGTCTACGACGACATAGAGAAAGGGTCCGGCGGTGGTGCTTGTGTCTGTTGCCCCATCGGGGGAGAGAACAAAACTCGTCTCGCTGCGAAGGGCTGGCGGCTGCCAATTATCTGGGGCAAGCAGGCTAACGCCAAGGGTTGGGAGTTCAACGAAACTGAGGCTGGTCACCGTTGGGGGCGGCGGTGGGACGCTAGGGGGCGGCGTGCCGATGCGCTGGATAAGCAGCATACCAACGAACGAAAAACCGACGAGCATCCCAAGCAGGGGAAGCCAACGGGCGCGAAAAGGGACTTCAGCAGGGGCGTTATTGCCTTCCCCCTCAACAGTTGGTGGGGCAGGCGGTGTATTTATTGGCGGTGAAGGTGTCATAAAGGGTCAGGCTTTTTCAATCAAAAACCGGCTGCGCCCGTCGGAAAGAGACTCGCATAGAAGCAAAGGAAACCCGCGCACTTCGCACCATGCGGCAATTTTTTCCGGCGCATCGGGGTCGCTTGTTGTATATTCAAACACCTCGCCAAAGCGCAGCCGCGCCAGCCGCGCCGCAAGGTAGAGAAGAATTTCATAACAAATTTCGAGATTCGAGTCAAAGGTGTCAGCGGGCATGGCAACCACACTTAAAAGCGAGCGCGAACTTTCGATGGATCATCCGTCTCCCACGCCACATACACCTCACCACCCTCTACCCGCGTCTCGAAGGTGCGCAGCATCTTCTTTTGTTTTACATCATCGACCATCGGCATGGGCCAATGCTGTACAGACCCGTCACGAATATCGAATTTACTGCCGTGCAGGTTGCAGGTGAGAACGCAGTTTTCTACTTTGGAATCTTTGAGCGGGTAGAGCATATGGGTGCAATAGCCTTGTACCATATAGGCGCTTTCGCCTTGCCGGATCACCACATAGCGCTGCCCATTGACGAAAATATTCACGGCTTTATCAGAAGGAAGTTGTTCAAGGGCACAAAGTCGAATCCATACTTTACCAGGCATTGTGTGAAGGCTTTCATGAGTTTTCAAGAGTGGAATCTATATAGAGTCTAGCAGAAACGTAAGAGGAAACCAAACGTTCTGTACGCTCTCTCATCACCTTCTTTCTGACACCAACGGTACGGTGTGCTATGCTTACCCAAACTGTTGACCAGTGAACAACAAGGATATAGTTGAGACCATGGATCACAACAAACGAATTCCTCTCTTGGCGGGCATTCTTGCCCTTGCCCTCGTAGCGACCTTAGCTCTTTCGGGGATGGGCAGCCGTTATGCCGCACAAGGGGATATCGCCACCTCCACACAGCCCCCCACCCCCGAAGGGAACGGCGGTACGGCAACGTGGACAATTGGGGAGCCGTCTTTTGAGAGCAACTACCCACGCGGGTTCACGATCAGCCTAAACGCTGAAAGCAGCGCTGGACGGATCACCGGAGCAACCGTTTTTTGGCAGCACTCGCCAAAGCTGCGCAACCGCGTCCCTGGCAAAGTTGCCGCAGACGGAAAAAGCGTGATCGCAGTGGCTGACCGTGTGCAAGTGCCGCAGTGGGTGGCGGTGACATATTGGTGGGTGCTGACCGATGAAAAAGGCAACAGCTATCAAACCGAACGCCGCGACACCCTCTACGAGGACAATACACGAGTATGGAATCATTTGGAGAGCGAAGACCTCGTTATTTACTGGCAGCAGGGCGTCCCCGATAAAGTTGGCGAACTGGCGGTGAAAGCGATGGACAAAGCACGTCCCATCTACCGCCAACGGTGGGCAAAGCCTCTGGGCTATCGCCCCCACGCGATCATTTATGCTGATTACGCCACGTGGGAGGAATGGAATCGTGGGGTAGGGACTTCGGTGGGTGGTGTCGTCACCGCCGGACAGACGAGCGATAGTTGGGGTGGTACGGCGCAGGTCTGGCTGCCTTCTTACTACGACGCCGAAACGCTTGCTGATGACATTATCGTTCATGAGGTAGCGCACCTCTATCAGTATGCCAATGGCGGCACAGGGCAAGATTTCTGGTTCTTTGAAGGGAATGCCACCTACTTTGAACTCTTGAGCGGGGCGTCCAAGTTAGAGCGCGTGCGCGATCTGGCACGTTCAGGGGAACTGCCGTCCTTGCAAGCGGGCGGTCCTAGCGCACGAGGTCGGTTTGCCCTCGATGCCTATAACATTGGCTATGCCTTTTGGTTGTGGGTTGAGGAAACCTATGGGGTAGACGCTCACAAGCTGATTTGGAAGCTGATTGACGAGGGGCGCGGCTGGAAAAATGCCCTTGAAACAGTGACTCAGTTGAACTTCATTGATATGGAGACAGCCTTTCGGGCATGGGCAGGGGCGACGAATGCCGTTGCGCCAACGCCGATTCCTTCACCGACGATGTTCTTCTTCCCCTCGCCAACCTACGAACCGACCTCGACGCCGAAGCCGTAGAGGACACCCTCCCCCTCAACTGCGATTGGTTGAGGGGTTTTTTGCCCGCCACAGACTCCCCGCCGCCACCGCTGCAAAAAGGTAGAAGGCGGGGGTCAGGGGGAACAGATAACGAGGTAAGGCATAGATGACGACATGCACCGCCGTGAGGTAAGCAATCAGCCCATAAAGAGGGAAGGCTAAGAAGAATGCCCCCCGCCGCCGCAAGGTAAGGAACATCCCCACCGCGCCGCCGATCAACGCCCACCCATGAACGAGATACAAGAGCAACTTGGGGAAAAAGGCATCCCCCCGCACAACGCGCAGCAATCCGCTGAGGCTGCGATCCGCCGTCAGCCATGAAAGTGCCAACGTTTTCAGGCTTTCACCCGGATAGTAAACGGTGTTGTGTGGTTGCAGGTATGCCTCGCTAAGATTCGAGAGGCGCGTCCGCACCCAACCGGGAAAATCGTTCAAGATCGCATCGAAAAAACCAGCGGCAAAGGCAGCATCGCGCTGCCCCGCTGCGGCGTCCTCGCCAATGCTGGCGTCAATCGAACGCGGATCGGTGATCCCCGTGACGCCGATGTAGGCAAACGCCGTCAGCCCCTCACCGCCAATGATGAAACGATTCCAGCGGGCAAGGTTGTAAACCGTCCAGAGGGAGACAGTCAACATAAAGGCAGTGGCAAGGACTGCCCCTAAGCGCAGCCCCCGCCGCCACCCATGCAAGCGGATGAGGTGGGCGATGAGGGCGAGGGGAAAGAGTAGGACGACAACCCGCGTAAGCGCCGCCGCACCGAAAAGCACCCCGCAAAGGATGAGCGATCTCATCGTGGGGCGCTCTTGCCGCCGGGCGTGGAGCGCCAAGCCAGCAAACAAAAGCGCCATGAACAGGCTTTCCGTCAGCGGTGCGCCCGCTTCGATCACAAACGCCGGACTCAGGGCTAAGACAAGCCCCGCTAGGGTTGCCACACGTGGGGTGAAATAGAGCAGCCCAAGCTGATAGACTGCGGCGATCAACACCGCCCCCCACAACACATTCAAGAGACGGATCATTTGGGCGGCGGTGGTCGTCAGCGGAAGGGGCGGCGCATGATGTGGCGCCCAGAATGGTTGCAGCGGGCGGAGGGCGATGAAGAGATCGCGAAACAGGTGCTGAACCACCCCGGCATAGACGAGGAACACCGGACCGGTCTGGACGGGGTGATCGAGTGTTCCGGCGACGAGGCTGTAGCCCTTATCGAGATACCAACGGACATCCCCACCTTCCAAGCGAGGGCGGGGATCAATAACCATGACGAACAGCAAACGCAGGACAACGCCGATAGCGAGAAGGGCGATCAACGGGTGACGGGTTGGCGGCACGATCCCTACATCTCTGCCAAAAGACGGCGGGCAATGACCATTCGTTGAATTTGACTCGTCCCCTCGCCAATGCTCATCAGACGTTGATCGCGGTACATACGCTCAACAGGGAATTCGGCGCTGTAACCATAGCTGCCGTGAATCTGAATAGCGTTGAAGCAGACCCGTTCGGCAACTTCCGAGGCGTAGAGCTTTGCCATTGCCGCCTCTTTGGTGAAGGGTTTCCCCTGATCTTTCAGCCACGCCGCCCGCATAACGAGGAGTCGCGCTGCGTCGATCTCTAAGCCGGCGTCGGCAATCATGAACTGAATCGCCTGATGCTGTGCGATAGGCTGCCCAAAGGCGAGGCGCTGTTTGGCGTACTTCACGCCTTCTTCAAACGCGCCCTGTGCCAAGCCGACAGAGAGCGCCCCAATGCTGATACGTCCAGCGTCAAGCGTTTCCATTACCTGTTGAAAGCCGCGCCCTTCTGTGCCTAAGAGATGGTCGCTGTGTGAGACGCGCACGTTGTCGTAGCTGAGCATCTGGGTGGGCGATCCCTTCAAGCCCATCTTCTTTTCCGGGGTATGGAGCGTCAACCCTGCCATACCTGGCTCAACGAGCAGCATACTAAAGCCTCGCGTCCCGGCGTCTTTGTCGGTGCGGGTGAAGGTGATGATCACCGGCGCAAAGATCGGGTTCGTGATCCATGCTTTCGCCCCATTGATCACCCACGAATCGCCATCTTTCACGGCGTGGGTGCGGGCGTTCGCCAGATCAGAGCCGGCATTCGGTTCGGTCAGCGCCAACGCGCCGAGGTGCTTTCCACTGGTGAGCGCCGGAAGGTATTTTTCCTTCTGCGCCTTCGTCCCCCACTTCACCAACGGCGCACAGCACAAGCCATTATGGGCAGAGATGGAGAGCGCCGTTGAGCCGCAAACGCGCCCCAATTCCTCTACGGCGATGGACGCCATGACCGTATCCCCGCCCATCCCACCGTATTCTTCGGGGACGAACAACCCGGTGAGACCGAGGGCGGGCATTTTTTGGATCGCCTCCCAACGCATTTCGCCTCTGTGATCGACCTCTGCGGCATAAGGTTTCAATTCCCCCGCACAGAAATCGCGGACGGCACGTTGAAACATACGTTGTTCTTGACTGAGTTCAAAATCCATGTTTGTAAAAACCTCTGGGCATTTTTGAATTTCGCAGTGCTAAACGACTTGTCAACACAGGTGACGAGGAATCGTCTCTCTCCACGCAGACAGGTCGAAGCACCCCATATATCTTAGCGCACGCTCACAAGCCGCGCACCTCTCAGGTAAATTACTCCCAATTCACCATCGACCCACAGCCACTGTGGGCGGGACTCTCTTTCTTAGCCATTGAAGTGCCTCATATCCTCATGCTTGACTTACTCTCCGATCACCACAAAGACCCGTTTGATCGTTTGTTGATCGCACAAGTGCAGCGAGAGTCCTTCATTCTCATCACGAATGATCCGCTTATTGCCAGATATTCTGTAGCTGTGGTCTGGTGAGGGCAAAAAGATCGGCGTACCCTCGCCTTCTCCGCTGAGCAACCGCCCCTCCTCGCCTTAATCAACCTGCGGGTGTGGTTCTACAACCCGCAGCACGGGGTATTTACGTCTCTCGATCCCGCACCAACGGTGATGGATACAACTGCGCCTGACCGGAGCAAAGGCGTTCGCAGCGGGAGTCCTCTCCGATGTGGGGCTGGGTGTGCTGCTCAGGGCGGCTTCAACGTCGTGAACCCATGCTCAAGGCGCCCGTCTACAACCTGCACCGTTAGCTGCTGCCTCTCCTCTGTTTATCTTTGCAACTGAGCAAACACACCCTCATGAGACAAGCCACCCGTTGCCTTCTAACCGTGCCTCGTGTAGAGTCGTGCCTATGAACTCACTTGTTTACCTGATCAAACAAATTGCGCCGGGAATCTGGCTCATCTGCGCAGCGGCACTGCTTTTACGCCTGCGGGCGCTGATGCTTGCCCGCCGTAAACTTGCCATAGCCGAGTTTGATCTAGAGCGTGAACTGGCGGAGGGAGAGCAAGCGCGGGCGATCACCTGGAGCGTCCTGATCCTCGAACTCGCTCTGGCGGTGGTTGCCGTTTATTTTGTCGTTGAGCCAACCATCCGCCAAGATATTCTTTCGGGTGTCATTGTTGGGGAGATTGGCGGCGGAGGGGTGGCGGAAGGACCCTTCGAGACGAGTACCCCGGGCGGCACGGGGGAAGATATTGCCTCCATGAATCAGACGGCGGCGGCGCTTCCGGTGGGGACAAGCGTCGGTTTGATTCTCACTGCCGTTGCCTCGCCAACGCCAGTTGGGACGTTGCTGGCTGGCTACCCCACCCCCACCGATTGCACCACCGACCAAGCGCGTCTGCTGATCCCTGCGCCGGGGCAGCTTCTCTTTGACTCGGTGACGGTGGTGGGGACGGCGACCATCCCCAACTTTGCCTTCTACAAGCTAGAACTGGCGGGACCCTCGACGGGCGGCGGCTTTGCCCCCATTCTTGGCGAACGCACCTCACCGGTCACGGTGACTGGAACACTGGGCATTTTGCCCTTGAATTCCCTTCAGCCCGGAGATTACGACTTTCGCTTAGCAGTTTTTGATAACACCGGAGCGATGCGGGCATCCTGTACCGTGCGGGTGAATATCATCCTCCCGCCGCCAACCTCAACACCGCCCGGAGGATGAGGGCAAAGGAGCAACTCCTCCCACAACAAAAACCCGCCTTGCGGCGGGTGCTTTTGCGTTCATTTTTACGTATTATCTAGACGGGGCGTGTTACTTCGCCGCGTTCAAGGCATTCAGTTTCTTCATCAGGCGGCTCTTGCGCCGTGCGGCATTGTTCTTATGAAGAACCCCTTTGCTCACCGCCTTATCCAGCGTGCGGATAGCGTCCAGCGTTGCTTGCTTTGCTTCCGTAGGATTGGCGGCGGCAAGCAGTTCCCGCGCCTTGCGAACTTCCGTCCGCGTGCGGCTGACAATGATACGGTTGCGCAAACGGCGGCGCTCATTGATTCGAATACGTTTGATGGCTGACTTATGGTTCGCCACGAAAAACCCTCTTTCCTATCTCGTTGATTCACTTGACTTCATCTGACACATCTGTAGCGGAGGGGGTGGGATTCGAACCCACGATGCCCTTTCAGACATAACGCTTTTCGAGAGCGCCCCGATCAGCCTCTCCGGCACCCCTCCAATAGTTGTTCAGGACGAACGCTTTTTCTTCCCGCGCCGCTCAGCAAAAAAGCTCACCAGCAGGGCTGCTCCGTCATCGGCAAGGACACCCGCTGTCACCGCAATCCGGTGGTTCAAGCGTTGGTGATTCAAGACCGTCAACGCGCCGCCGCACGCGCCCGCTTTGGGGTCGGTTGCCCCATAAACAAGACGCTCCAACCGCGCTAAAACCAGCGCCCCAGCACACATCGCACACGGTTCAAGCGTCACATAGAGCGTCACCCCGTCCAAGCGCCAATGCTGGATCGCTGCTGCCGCTTGGCGTAGGGCGATCATCTCGGCATGGGCGGTGGGGTCGTGGTCAATCTCGCGGCGGTTATGCCCCCGCCCAACGACCTGCCCTTCACGCACCGCCACCGCCCCGACGGGGACATCCCCATGTTCGGAGGCAAGCGCGGCTTCCGCCAATGCCAGACGCATCCAACCCGCGTCGTCCATGAACAGTGAGTGTAGCACAGGGGAGGCGCTCTGTGAAGAGTCAGATCGTTGGAAGGGAAAGCGGGCGATTGACTCCAATGAGAAGGGGTGCTACCCTGTAACTCACCTTACGCAGTTGGGTTTGTTCACCCCGTATTCGTCGAAAGGGGCAGTTTGAGGGGGCTTCCCCCTCAAAAAAGTGCATTCCCCCTCTCCCGCCAGGGGGGTAGGGGGTGAGGGTCTGTGCCTAAGGTGAGTAATTATCGGCAACATTCGCCCGTTGACTCGGATCGTCTATCCTTATAAGGACACCTTGCCTATGCGTGATATTTCAGGACTCGTGGTCAAGACTCACAGTGGCTATTACACTGTTCAGGTGGGTGGCACTCGCCTTGTGTGCCATCTGCGGGGGACGCTGAAACAAGCAGCAAAAAAAACCGAATTATGTGTCATTGGGGATCGTGTCCTCGTTGAGTTCACCGAGACGGATATGCTCAGTGGGGAACAACGCGGGGTGATCACCCGCATCCTTCCCCGCGAACGCCTTCTCTCCCGTGTTGAACCCTCTGCCTATGCCGGGAAAAGTACCGAGCGCGAACAGATCATCATCGCTAACCCCGATCAGGCTGTCTTTGTTTTTGCCGCGCAGCAGCCCGAACCAAACACCCGCTTGGTAGATCGCTTCCTTGTTGCCGCCGAAAAAGCTGCCCTTCCAGACATTGCCCTTGTTCTCAACAAAATTGATGCCGTCAGCGAGGCACACGCCCGGTCACTGTTCGGTATCTATGAGCGGATCGGCTACCCTGTTCATTATGTCAGCGCCCTAAGCAGGGTGGGTATTGAGCCTTTGCGAAAGCGCCTGCAAGGGAAAATTAGCGTGTTCACGGGACCCTCTGGGGTGGGCAAAAGCAGCTTGCTCAACGCCATTCAAGGCGGCTTAGGGCAGGCAGTCGGCGCGGTGAGCGAGCGGCTGACGAAAGGAAAACACACCACCCGCAACGCTGAGATGTTCCCCCTTGAAGGGGGCGGCTATGTGGCGGATACCCCCGGACTGCGCAGCCTTGCTCCATGGGATGTTGAACCCGGCGAATTGGATGCTTACTTTCCCGAATTTCGCCCATACATCCCCAATTGTGCCTTCAACGACTGCACCCATGTCCACGAGCCTGGGTGCGCCGTGCGCCTTGCCCTTGAATCGGGTAAGATTGATCCAGCGCGGCATGACAGCTACTGCCGGCTGCGTGCCGACTTGGAATCACAATATATCTATTGATGCTAGTAAGTGATGGCAATCACCAATGAGCGCGACCACCTCCGTTGAGACGCCCTTGTATGTTCTGCGCCGGATGCACTTGGCGGATGTGCCACAGGTGGCGGCGCTGGACGCTATCTGTTTTTCCGCCCCATGGACGGCGCAGGCATATACCTTTGAGATTAGCGACAACCCGCACGCCTATATGATCGCCCTCGTCACGCCATCCGCCATTCCCAATCAGAGCGAGGTGGTCATTGGTTATGGAGGGATGTGGCTGATCGAAGGGGAGGCACACATCAGCACGATTGCCGTTCGCCCGGCGGATCAGGGTAAGGGTTTAGGGGATGTTCTACTCATTGCCATGCTGCGGCGGGCGTTGACACAGCGGGCGGCGTATGCCATTCTAGAGGTGCGCGTGGGCAATGCGACGGCAATTGCCCTCTACCACAAGCACGAATTCGTCATTGTGGGGCGGCAGAAAAACTACTACCGCGAGACGGGCGAAGATGCTTACCTGATGCACCTTGCCCCGCTAAATGATGCCTATCATGCGCGGTTGATCGAACGGCAAACACGCCTTGCCGCCCGCCTTGCCTATCGGGATGATTTATCCGCCGGATAAGCAATTCCTCCCACTACTCAGCGGTCTTGCCTGTTTCTTCCCCACCTCTGAACGGTAAACGAGGGGATGGACAATTGCCATGCACAGATCGTCATGACAAACACACCTTTAAGTACCACGATTCCTGTGCGAATCAGCGATACAATCTCACCTCACCACAAACAAAGGAAAATGGTATGTCCGAGAAACAATGGCTATGGTGGCAGACGGGCGTTATCTACCAGATTTACCCGCGCTCATTTATGGATTCGAACAAGGATGGCATTGGCGATATTCCGGGGATCATCAGCCGCTTGGATTACCTAAAAAGGTTGGGCATTGATGCGATCTGGCTCTCGCCATTTTACCCCTCCCCCCAAGCCGATTTTGGCTACGATGTTGCCGATTATTGCGATGTTGATCCGCAGTTTGGCACGCTTGCCGATTTTGATCGCCTAGTTGACGAAGCGCACAAGCGCGATCTACGTATCGTTGTTGATTACGTCCCCAACCATAGCTCCGACCAACACCCCTGGTTTTTGGAATCGCGGCAGTCCCGGACGAATCCGAAGGCGGATTGGTACGTGTGGGCAGACCCCAAAGCGGATGGCTCGCCCCCCAACAACTGGCTTGGGCATTTCGGCGGTTCGGCGTGGGACTATGCCCCCGAACGTGGGCAGTTCTACCTTCATTCCTTCCTAAAAGAACAGCCCGATCTGAACTGGCGCAATCCGGCGGTGAAAGAGGCGATGCTCAATGCCCTCCGCTTTTGGCTAGAGCGCGGCGTCGATGGCTTTCGGATCGATGTGGCGCATTTCATCATGAAAGACCCCGAAATGCGCGATAACCCGCTGAACCCCACCGCTGAGGGCAACCCGTACAAACCGCTGGGTGAATATGACAGCCTGATCCACCTCTATGATAAGGGTCACCCCGATGTTCACGCCGTCTACCGCGAGATGCGGGCGCTGCTGGATTCCTACAGCGCGAAGCGTCCGCGCTATTCGGTGGGGGAAATCCACATCTTCGATTGGGACGAATGGGCGCAGTATTACGGTAAAAACCTTGATGAACTGCATATGCCCTTCAATTTTGGGCTGGTGAACATCGATTGGAAGGCGTCGGCAGTTCGGACGATGGTGGACAGCGTAGAAGGGGCGCTCAAACGGCTGAACCCCGACGCTTGGTCAAATTACGTCCTCGGCAACCACGATGAACACCGCATCGCCTCGCGGCGGGGGGTGGGGCAGGCACGCATGGCGATGACCCTCCTCCTCACGCTGCGGGGGACGCCCACGATTTACTATGGCGACGAACTAGGGATGCTTGATGGTGTGATCCCCCCGGAGAAGGAACAAGACCCCTGGGGGCTGCGAATGCCCGGTTTGGGCTTGGGGCGTGACCCCGAACGGACGCCGATGCAGTGGGACACCTCGCCCAATGCGGGGTTCACCGCGCCGGAGGCTGACCCCTGGCTGCCCACCAGCCCCAATACAGGGACGATCAGCGTTGCCGCCCAAGAAGGCGATGACCGTTCGATGTTGACGCTGACGAAAACACTGCTCTCCCTGCGGCGCGGCTCAGAGGCGCTGACGAAGGGCGTTTATACTCCGCTGGATGGCTTGCCCGATGGGGTGTTCGGCTACCTCCGCGCTTATGGCGAGGAACGCCGCCTGATCCTGCTCAATTTCACAGGGGAGGACGTGGCGATCAATCTGCCAGCGTTCCCAACGGCAGCGCTCATCCTCAGTTCGTTCTTGGATCGCAAAGAGGGGGCGGTTGACCTCACCGTGTTCGCCTTGCGTGGGGATGAAGGGGTGATCCTGACGGTGTGATGTTTCTTCCTCTTGGGGCGGCGCGGGGCTTTAGCCCCGCGCTAGGAGTAATCATCCCTTTGGGGCTTGGAAAGACAAACCACCCTGAGCTAACCTCTTGCCTTCAAGCCCCAACGGGGCGGTCAGCCTCAGCCCGCTGCTTTAGCGGCGGGCAAGGTCGCCCCTATTTTCCGAGCATCCCGACCACTTGCGGGGTTGCCGTTGGTGTGCCGGTGATCACGGGCGGAATCAGGTTAGAATTTCCGCCGCGTGGGATGCCACCATTAAACTGAGCGGTGGCGGCGCTTGCGGTACTGGTCATGTTGGCAATGGGCGCTTGCTGGGTGAGAACTTCCGGCGAATATTGGGGCGCTTTTTGCGTGGCAATACCCACCGCAACCGTCGCCGTTGCGTTCACATCGGCATAGGTGTAATCAACCTTCACGCCGTACATATCACAGCAGCGGACGACCTCAATCCATGTTTTGCCCGGCTTCAGGTGGATCGGGCTGCGATTGGCATCGTTGTTGTAGAAGCCAATCGAACCGCGTTCACGGTTGCGCCGAATCCAAATCCCCTGATACCAGCGCCCATCGCGGAAAACCCACGCTTTTTCATCGCCCCACAGTTGGATTTCCACCGTCTTTGCCCCGCTCTCGCTCTCATACACATCGGGGCGATCCACATGAATCGCTTGGACGATCACGATGTTGTCGAAGGCGAGTTGATCGCCGGTGAGGGCGTCGATATGCGGAATGCCCGTGTTCCAGCGGTAATATTTGCCGTCGTTGGGATTGTATTGCCAGCGAGCATCCTGATCGCCATACCACTTGATGGCAATGTCGTTGATATATTTGTCGGTGAGATCGGGCGTGTCGTCAAAAGCGAAGCCACGTGCGGGAAAGCCCTCATTGATCCCGCGTCGATCTGCCACCTCCCACATCTGAAAGGCATTTCCATACAGAGTATGCTCAAAGGGCAAACCCGCTTTGGGGAAACGGCAGAAGGGGGGGCAGTTATCGCCAAACTGGGGGGTGAGCGTCCAGCGTTTCCAGACTGCCTCCCCAATCATCGCTTTAATGTTGTCGTTCACGCCGCTGTAAGCAAAAAGCGCCTGATACATAACGACCAGTTCAAGGTCTAGCAAACGCCCGCTGCGGACGGGTCCGATATGTTCCACCCCTTCGCTGCGGTAGATAGCCGCAAAGCGGGTAACGCCCCCTTCCACCTCGTATTCATAGACGACATCGGCAAAGCTGACGCCGCTCTGGGGGCGGACAATTGCCGGATAGTTGGAGACTTTGACAATCAGGGTGCGGCGGTTTTGCGCCTCAACGCTCGGAAAGGGCAGCCCGGTGAGCGAATTAAAGCCCTCTGGGTAGGTGACCGGTCCTATCGTCGTCGGCGTGGGGGAGGGGGTGTAGGTGGGCGACGGGGTGAGCGTCGGGGTGTTCGAGGGCGTTAGAGTGAGGGTGGGTGTTGCCGTCGGCGTGACGGGCGTGCTGGTGGGGCGTTTCGTGTTCGTCGGCAGCAGCGTCGGGCGCTTTGTGTTCGTTGGCGGCGCTTGCCCGCTGGCAGTCTCGGCGGTTAAGAACGACAGAAGGGAAAGACCCAGTAGGACAAGGAAAAGACCCGCTGCCAGCGCAGCGCGTCCAGTGTGACGTTTGTGAAACACCGTGAGCGACACTCCAAATTTCCGGTAGAGGAAAAACCGCGCCATGATAGCGTCAGAATCGGCTTTTGACGAGTGCCGTTTACCCTACGCTCACCCTTCTTGCTTGTTTTAATCCTTTGGGGGAGGGCGGCTATGATTCTGGGCGCATATAATGCGCCCCTCCCCTACCCGCCGGCGATCCCCCGCAGTTTCCCGCCAATCCAGCGGAAAAAATCGGGCAGGAAGGCAAAGAAGGCAATCACCACGCCCATAAAGAGGGCGAAATAAAGCGGCTGGTTGGGCGATTCTTCCACAAAGTAAATGAGCGGGACGAAAATATCGCCGCGCAGCATTGCCTCATGAGAGGCATAAAGCGCCGCTGCCACCCCGACCATCCCGCCAGCGGCACGTGCCAAACTCCAGCGGGTTAGCCCAGAGAGCAGAGCGAAGCCGCCAATGAAGCCGACAGAGGTGGTTAAGAACCACGCCCAACTATCCATTTCCTCTGGATCGAAATAGTAGTAGCGGCGGAGGATGTAAAAGGCAAGGACAGCCACCACCCCGCCGAGGATCACGCCGAGCGCCGTCCGTGCGAGGCGATTCCACGCCCGCAGACGCGCTGGAATTTCCGCCGCCAAGAGGATCGCCACGCCAAAGAGCGCCCCATAGAGCGCCCCGCTTGCCAAGCCGTTGCCCACTGCTTGGGCAAAGAGCAGTTGGCGCGATTCGGGCGTGCCATATTGCAGCGTTTGGACGATTGCCCACGCCACAATAAAGCCCCCTGAGGCGCTGAGCCAACGCCCCAACAAGCCGCGCTGGAAAAACTGCCGAAGGCTGACAGCGGCGAACACCCGTCCGCGCACCCCGCTGGCGATCCCGCTAGGGAGGTGCGGCGTGAGGTCACGGATGATCGTCAGCGCCTCGAACGCGGCAGGCTTTCCTTCCGTGGTGGCGGCGGCAATAGCGCGGCTGGCGCTGGCTGAGCGGAGCGAGGCAATAGCACGGGCAGCCGTCCGGCGCACCGCCGCATCGGGGTCTTTTACGGCAAGGTCGGCAAGAACCTGATCAATCTCTGGGGTGTAGGCTGCCTCGCGCCATGTTTTTGCCTCACCCGCCCGCCGCCGAAGCAGTTCAATTCCGGCAAGGCGCACCGATGGCTCTGGCTCTTTGGCGATGATGGTCGCCGTCCGAATGGGGATGGCGGGGGGGGATGAATCGGGCAATAAGGCAAGACATTCCAAAGCGCGAAGGCGGGCGGCGGGAAGATCGCTGCTGAGCGATTGGAGGGCAACCATCCGCCGATCTGCCGTTGTACCGCCCTCGCCCCACCAATAATCAAGGTTAAAGCCATACTCTAATGCCCCGCGCAGCATGAGCCGCCGTGCCGAGTCGCTCAGTTCGATACCAATCTCGTCGCCCATGCGGTAAAAGGAATCGGCGTATTTGAAATCTTCCTCGTAGAAACGGAAACGCCCCGCGCCATCCGCCCAACGAGTGAGCGCTTCATCCACGATCCGCACGGCGTCGATGGAGGCTTGCATCGCTGGATCGTCGGTAGGGAGCATCATGATCAAGCCGTCATCATCAAGGACGCTTGTTACGTCAAAGGCAAGCCCTTCGCCTTGAATTTCCAACATGGCGACATCGGCTTGGGCGTCGCGTAGGGCTTGGATGGTCGCCATTGCCGATTCGTAGCGCTCGCTTTTGTTCAACGCCGTCGCCCGCCGCAAAACATTGGCAATCGGCTCACTGAGGTATGACGGAATGGGGAGCGGTTCGCGGCGGGTTAGCTGAGCGATATTCCAATGTTCGCTGCCAATGCGGGGGACGCTGCCGGTGAACAATTCGTAGAGCAAAATCCCGAAGGCGTAGAGGTCGGCGTAGTGATCAACGGGTTCGCTGCGCAGTTGTTCAGGCGCCATGTACGCCAAAGTCCCTGACGCGCTGCCAGATGAGGCATCGCCAGAGGTGACGGAAAGCCCGAAATCGGCAAGGTAGGGGCGGTTTTGCCCATCAAGGAGGATGTTCACGCTTTTAATATCGCGGTGAACGATGCGCCGTTCGTGCGCCATGTCCAGCGCGTCTGCCAGCGGCTCTAGCAATTTGATGACGCGGGGGAGGTCAAGGGGGTGTTTGTCAATCAGCTTGCGCAGCGTGCCGCCGGGCATGTAGCGCATGATGATATACAGCCAGTCATCTTTTTGTCCAAAACTATAGACAGGAAGAATGTAAGGATGTTCCAATTCCGCGATAATTTTTGCCTCGCTGCGAAAGCGGAGCGCCTGTTCATCAGCGCTGACAGTGGCAGCCGAACTGCCCGCCGCCGTGCCGCTCGCGCTGCCCTCACTCCCCCCCACCAGCGGGGCAAGTAGGCTGATCGTTTTGACCGCGACAATCCGTTTCAGTTGGTCGTCTTCGGCTGACCAAACAGCGGCTTGCCCGCCCTGCCCGATTTGTTCAAGCAGCGTGTAATGTTCAATGCGATCACCGGGTTTCATAAGGGATTTTTCTCCATAGCTTCGCGCACTGCCGCCAATGTTGGTAGGATTGTCTCTGCCTTTGCGCCCTCGCTTTCCGCGCTGCGTATGGCGCTGGCAATATCCTTCAACCCGCTGCCTGTGATGAGAACGACAACGCGCTCCCCACGCCTGACCATGCCATGTTCTAGAGCGTTTTTCAAGCCGGCGTAGGCAGTGGCGGCGGCGGGTTCGGCAAAAACGCCCGTCGCCCGCGCCAAATCGGGAATGGCGGCGAGGATTGCCGCATCGCTCACCGCCAGATACGCCCCGTTTGTTGCCCGCACCGCACGCATTCCTTTGACGCGATCACGGGGGAAGCCCACCGAGATCGAATCGGCAATGGTTTTGGGGCGCTCAAGGGGCATGGTCGCCGGATCGCGCCCCGCCTCCCACGCCCGTACAAAGGGGGCGCTGCCCGCTGCTTGAACGCCGATCAGACGGGGCATGTGATCGATCCAGCCCAGTTGATGAAGGTCGTAAAAGCCTTTGTATTGCCCGGCAATGATGTTCCCATCACCAACACTGACGAGCATGGCATCAGGGGCGTACCACCCCAACTGTTCGGCAATCTCGAAGGCGGCGGTCTTTTTGCCCTCTGTGGTATAGGGGTTCATCCCTGTGTTGCGGCAGTACCAGCCAAATTCGTGGGCAGCTTTCACGCTCAGGTCAAAGGCATCGTCATACGTCCCATCAACAAGGAAGACGCGCGCCCCAAAAATCAGCAATTGGGTCACTTTCGCTTGGGGGGCAGTCTTGGGGACAAAGATAACCGGACGCAGCCCCACACTGGCACACACACCCGCCAACGCCGCCGCCGCGTTCCCCGAACTTGCCGTCGTAATGGCGTCCGCGCCGATCTCCCGCGCCCGTGCGACGACCATCGCGCTGGCACGATCTTTCAGGCTTGCCGTTGGGTTGCGTCCGTCATCTTTTAGCCAAACCTCCGCCAAGCCGAAGCGCTCTGCCAAACGCGGGGCGGGGACAAGGGGCGTCCACCCCACCGGCAGAGGGGGAATGTAGGTATCATCGATAACGGGCAAGAGGGGACGATAGCGCCACATTGTCCATTCCTGATGGGCGCTGATCGTCGCTGGCGTCAGATCGCGGCGGAGGGCGGCATAATCATAGACCATATCCAACGCCCCAACCTCCCCACAAGCGGGGCACGTATAGGGAATTGTATTGGGGGCATAGGTTGCCTTGCAGACGGGGCATTGCAGGTGGCTGAGATAGGAACTCGGCATAGGGTTTTAGCTTGGTAGAATGGTGGTGCGGGACGGTGACTGTCAGTGTAGCCGATTCAGATTCCACTCGCAACTCAACCGGAAAGAAACTGCCTATGCCCCGTTTAGATTATCTGTTGATTGGGCATATTGCCCATGATGAAACCCCTGAGGGAGCAATTCTGGGGGGGACGGTGGCTTATGCAGGGGCGGCAGCACAAGCGCTGGGAGCGCAGGTTGCCATCCTCACCAGCGGGCGAGTGGATGATCCAGTTTGGGGGCAGTTTCCTTTAGGCATTGAGACGCACTGTATCCCTGCCGCCGAAAGTACAATTTTTGTCAATGACTATACAGGTGATACACGCCGTCAGCGATTGATAGGGCGAGCCGAGGTACTCAGCGCAGAACACCTTCCAGCGGAGTGGAAAACAGCACGGATTGTCCACCTTGCCCCCCTTGCCGATGAGCTTGATCCGGCGCTGTGCGAACGCTTTCCAGCGGCGATCCTTGCCGCCACCCCCCAGGGTTGGATGCGCGGGTGGGATGCGGCGGGAACGGTAAGGGCGAAGGCATGGGCGGCGGCAGAACACTGGCTGCCCTATCTGAATGTGGTCATCCTCAGCGAGGACGACATCGGGCGGGATAGCGCATTAGAGGCGCATTATGCAGGCTTGGCGCGGCTGTTGATTGTGACACGGGCGGCGGCGGGCTGCACCATCTACCAGCGGGGACGTCCCTCCCTCAGCCTTGCTGCGCCCTCGGTCATCGCTGTCGATGCAACAGGGGCGGGCGATATTTTTGCCGGCGTCTTTCTGACCGTCCTAGAACGCAGTGGGGATGCGGCACTGGCGGGGCAGTGGGCTGTTTTTCTTGCCTCACAGAGCGTTACGCGGCGGGGGATTGCCAGCGTCCCAACGGCGACGGAGATCGCCCGTGCAGAGCGCGATTATCCTCTACTATGAGGATGTAATAACAATGGGGATAGAGAAGATCGCCCGAATCCCCCTCAGCCCAAGCCCGCCATCGGCTGGACATCAAATCTGAAATCGCCCCGCGCCCCGCGAAGGTAATGCTGATGTGCCGCCGCGCCAATCATCGCCGCGTTATCGGTGCAGAGCGCGAGGGGTGGATAATAGACGGGCAGCGCCGACTCCGCCCGCATTGCCTCGCGCAGGGCGGTGTTGGCGCTGACGCCGCCGGAGAGCAGAATCGCCGTCGCTGCATGGTCGCGGGCGGCGGCAGCCATCTTCTCAACAAGCATGCTGACCGCCGCCGCCTGAAAACTTGCCGCCATATCGGGGATGCTCACCTCTGGGCGTAACGCCCCACTGCTCATTGACTCTTCGCCACGTATGCGTTTGCCTGATGCGGGAGGGGGCTGCACCGCCCGCATGACCGCCGTTTTCAAACCAGAAAAACTGAAATCGTAGGGGTGATCCGCCCCCAATACGGAACGGGTGAAAGGGTAGCGGGTGGGATCGCCTTCCCGCGCCGCTTTCTCAATGGCGGGTCCGCCGGGATAGGGAAGATTCAAAACGCGCCCGACTTTATCGAACGCTTCGCCCGCCGCGTCGTCTAGTGTCCGTCCGAGGCGGGTGTAATCACCATGCCCATGCATCAGGATCACATCGGTATGCCCACCGGAGACGATCAGACACAGCAGGGGAAAGCGGAAGGTTGGCGCATGTTCCGTCAGCCATAAACTGTAGAGATGCCCCTCAAGGTGGTTGATTGGCAAAAGGGGCTTCCCCCACCCAAACGCCAAGCCTTTGGCAAAATTGACCCCCACCAACAGCGACCCCGCCAAGCCGGGACCATGCGTCACGGCGAGCGCGTCTAGCGCCGCTGGCGATGTGCCGCTTTGCGCAAGGGCGGCGGCGACAACGCCGCTGATCGTCTCGACGTGAAGGCGCGAGGCAACCTCTGGAAACACGCCGCCGTATTGCCGATGTATATCAATTTGAGAAGCGACGATGTTGGCGCGGATGATCGTCCCGTCCTCAATGACGGCGGCGGCGGTTTCGTCACAGCTTGTTTCAATGGCAAGGATAAGCGTCATAGATGGTGCTGATCTTTCTTCGTGGCGAGGGGGTGTTTGAGCAATGGATTAACAAAGAGGAGGAAGGGGCTTAAAATCCCATGACGTACCTGAAAAGGCTGCACGGCGTCGTCGCCAAGTGGTAAGGCAAGGGTCTGCAAAGGACTTTCCCCATCGCTAATTGAGAGAGCATTATAGCTCTCAATTGACCCCCTCAAACGAGGGGCTTTTTATTGCCCGACCTCTTGGCACAAAAAAGTGCTTTATAGCTAACCTTTGATGCTACAATGACTTCATGACACGTCTCTTGGTTTGTTTTGTCTGTCTTGCCCTAAGTGAATGAGGAAGATATTCAGATGATGAATTATGCACCGCCTGCCAGTATTCAGGAAGAAGTGCTGACTTTCTTGCTTTCGTCGCCTACACCGCAGCATGTGGTTGATTTTCACGCATCAGAAGCCGCACAAACCCGCTTACGCTATTTGTTGGATGCCAATCGTGAGGGATACCTGACCCCAGAGGAACGTGCGGAATTGGACGAAGCCAGCCAGATGAATCATTTAATGATTCTGCTCAAGGCGAAAGCGCATAAGGCGATCCAAAATACATGACCTACATCCCTGAAGCCTTGCGTCGTCAGGTCATTGAGCGTGCGGAAGGCTGTTGTGAATACTGCTTGATTCACCAATCTGACAGTTTGTACACACATGAAGTTGATCACATTATCGCGGCGAGACCACCCTTGAGAATCTTTGCCTTGCCTGCCTAGATTGTAATCGCGCTAAGGGCAGTGATTTTGGCTCATTCGACCCAGAAACAGGTGAAATAGCCATGCTGTATAATCCCCGCCAACAAAGGTGGAAAGAGCATTTCCAATTGGATGACACACACATTATTCCGTTGTCACCAGAGGGGCGCGTAACCGTGTTTATGCTAAATCTCAATAACGAAATCCGCATCAGGGCGCGTCAAGCGTTACTTGGATCTGGAAACTATCCCCCAAAGCGCATTGGGTGAGAGAAAACGGGTAACATAGCGCATAGCTACCCAAGATGCGGCGGTATATACTTCCCGCACCCTACCACCTTCATTTGCCGTGCGCACTCATTTACCGTCGCTCCAGTCGTTATGACATCATCCACTATAAATACCTGCCTCCCACGCAAAAGATCGGGCTTGCCCGTCGCCTTGATCATCGAGGATGGTGAGGTGAAGGTGGGGGTGATGAACTTCATACCCGACGCGAACGATTGGTTCACCAACCCCATCCCCCTAGAGCAATGGATTGACAAAGAGAAGGAAGGGGCTTAAAATCCCATGACGTACCTGAAAAGGCTGCACGGCGTCGTCGCCAAGTGGTAAGGCAAGGGTCTGCAAAGCTCTCAATTTACGCCCCCTCAAAGTAGAGGGGGTTTTTATTTGGGGTAGATCGCAAATCGAGCATCTATTCCTTCACCCACAGCGACTACCTCAATTGCCCCCCGACGCCCTTCACTTGTCAGGATGCCTATTACGCTCCCCGCCCTGAACGAATCTCTTAGTACATGTTCGCCCTTGACCCCTTCCAAAAGATCAAAATGAACATCGGTCATGACGATGTTGGAGATGATCGCTAGTTGCGCCCCACCTGTGGCATGTATCCCTGTGCCGTCAAGGTAGAAATCTGTCGTTCCTCCGTGAAGATCATAATTCGTGTTGGGGATGATCTCTATCCGGGACTCCACAAGTCGGGGGCGATCAACCCAATATCGCACTGTCATTTCGTGTTCGGGCAACGGTTGCCCCAACTGCATATCAGGATCGATAACGAGGGGGATTGTGTGTTCCCCAGTGTGATCAAGTGCTTTAGCCTGAATTGAAACCGTTCCTTCCCCTGCCGGGAACTTTGGTATAGATGCCCACAGGAACTGATCCCCATTCGCGCCCGCAACTGCGAACGCGCCCACATCAGAGGCGCTTACAATCGTCAGCTTTAGGATGAACCATTCGCCCGGACGTGGCACAATCGGGTCCATGGTGTATTGGGTGATCGAAAGTCCGGGCGGCGGGGTGGCGGGGGATGGTGGATTGTCGTCATAGGTTGGCAGCATCATAGGATCGGCAATATCAATGAACCATGTGCTTACCCATGCGGGCGTACCCCAATACTGGAAGAATAGCCATTTCCCAGCTTCATCTCTTGCATCGAAGATGACGCGCCCACCGATCTTTAACACCCCAATTTGTTCACACTCCACACGCGGGCAAGCCCTCACCTTGACCGTATCCCTGACGATCCCTTGACGCGGGTCTTGGGCGTTCGCCCGGGCGGGGATCATCAGGGTAACAATGGAGATAATCCATAAGGCGCGTAAGCGTCGCCACAGCCGCCGCACAATCGATCCGCGCCGCCGCTCCCTACGATATAGAGAAATAATCTCAGGGATCGTAAGTGAAGGGTGTTTCGACAATAAAAACCAAGCATGATCTGAGTTTCTTGCGGCGCGGGAAGCGATTAAATGCCGGATTGCGGTATGGGCGTCGCTGACGGGGCGTCCGTAAATTGTCCCATCGGTGGGGGTGAAACCCCTCGTTACGGGTGGCACGCGATCTCGCAGCGTGCGTCGGGGAAAAAAGTAACGGATGATTCTCATGGCGTTTTTTAAAGTTCCTCATGGTATTTCCGTATGTGAAGGGGTGGGTGTGCCATAGATTGCCTCATAGGTTGCCGACCATCTGGTAAGCATCCATGGACCCGGAGTCCATGTGGCAATCGCGCCGGGCGGGATAGGTGTTTCAGTTGGGGTTGGAGAGGGCAAGGGGGTAGGCATAGATGTTCCCAATGTTGGGGCGGGGATGCTCTTAGTGGGGGCAATCTCAATGAGTGGTGTAGGTAGAATATCAGCAAGCGGCGTATCAGGGCGACGGGTAGATAGATAGAGGCTTACCAACCCAACAAACGCCATAACCCACACCATCCAATTAAACACCTTTCCCAGACACCCCGAAACGGTTTGCCGCTCTAGGGGAAAATCCATCTCGGTGGGGTCTTCGCCGGGCGTTGCCCATGCGTATTTAGGTTCTGGTTTGCTCATGGGTCACTTCGATGCATTGAGAATCCGTACCAACCGGACCCCTACCACGAGGGCAATTGCCACAAGTGCAATGAACGCAATGAAATCAACCAACCCTCCCGACATAGTGTTTAGCGTTCGGTATGTGTTAATTGCGTAATCCGCCGATGTTCCATCAAATGCATCCCCCACCACGAACGGCACGGTAGACAGTGTTAGCGCCGTTGGCGTTGGTCGAAAGCCGATAAAGCGACTTGTCGCAGTGGGAACGATTGGCAATAGGGTTGTGGTGAGAGTGAGAGTAATCGTCCCTGTGGGCGTTCGCGTGGCAAGTGCGACGGGGGTTGCCTCAGAGAAATTGCCGGGTGTGGCACTCGCCGCGATCAAGATGACAATCACAAAGATGAGCGCAATAAGGAACACTGCTGCGCCGGGCGACTGAGATACAAGACGGATCAACACCATGAGCGCACGCCACATGAAGAAAACGAAACTGATGACAAAAACGATAACCCTGACCAGAATATTGAATCCTATGACCAGCAAAAGGATCACCACAAGATCGCCCGTTTGACCAATTGACTCGCGCATTGTGCGCAAGACATAAAAGAAACCGCCGATGTTCCCCCCGATTTGATGCGCTTGATTGCGCAAATCTGCCATGGGCGTTCCCTGTGCATCAAGAAAAACCCGTGTAGACCACGCCTTGACCGCGCCTGAATATTGGGCAACCGAGGTGAGCGCCCCGTCCACCGGAATTAAGGCAACCCCCAGCACGTCACCGCTATACGCCGTTGCCAACATTGCCGTTTCGGTTGTTCGTGCCGGGATCGCCGAAGGAGCAACCATTGCCGGGCTAGGGAAGCGCGGCACTGGGAAGGGGAATCTCAAATCAGACGATTGTGGCGATGGGGTAGGAAAATGCCCTGATACAAGTGGTTCGAGGGTGTCTTGTGGCAATGCTGTGGGCGTTCCCGCACCCGGCGATGGGGAGGGTGTTTTTGTTGGAGTGAGTGGATTAGGCGTCCTCGTAAGTGAGGGCGTTAAGGTCGTAGTAGGGCGTGGCGTGTTTGTTGGTGGGGGAGTGTATTGTGATGTTGCGGTGGGTGTATGGGTTTGGGTAGGTGGTGTGGGAGTCCGGGTTACCTCGTTGGATGGGTTTTGGAAGCAAACACGATCCACAATAACGACAAACGCCTGCGCGGTATCAGGTGTTGCAGATGTCTGCACAACATCAACTTGAAGTTCGGTTGAATCGACGGCGGGAAATTGTTGCGTGTAGACATTCCACTGGTAGAGTTGGTAGGATGATTGCTGAACAACAAACTGCGAACGTGGCACATAGCCAACCATCGGGGTGAATTCAAACCTGACAGGTATTTCTGTTCGTGCTGTGAAATAGACGCGAAAATCAATACGCACGATCTTATTGTATTGATAGACGCGAACAATGCGCACATTTTCGGAATTGGGGTCAACCCCTACAGCATGAAAACCTTCCACTCCATAGGGTGATGATCCCGCTGTTTGGAATGTCCCAACCGCCGCCGCCCACATTGTCGCATTTGCGGCAGTATCTGTGATGCAGTAAAAACCCTGTGCATGGGCGCGTGCGGCGGGAATTACAAAGAGTAATCCCCCACTGACCAGACTGACTAGGGCGATTAATCCCCACAATTTATTACATTTCATTGTTCAGTATCCCCACCCTGATAAGGTTCGTTGCCCAAACGATGGTGTCAATACTGATGATCGAGATAATCACAATGAATATGTAGTAGCCGGGACCCTGAAAAATCGTGTTGTCTAGAACATAGAAGGCGAGGCAGACAGGATATAGGACGCCTTCAGGGTTTACACATGAAAATGACTGGGAGATTGTCAGGGGCGGGGAATCGCCAAGCGGTGGCGCACCGCCGAGTGGCGCGGGCGCACCTGTGTTGAACCCAGACTCTAGAGACATAATTATCACGTCGCCCAACCCGAAGATTTCGGCGATCCATTGCAATACAGTTGCAAAGAATGACAACACCGCATTGATGATCGCTCCGATCACTTGAAACACCGCGCCAATGACCAATCCCAATGTTTCAAATATTGTCCTGAAAAAGTTCACGATGCTAGATGCAGCATTAATAAGCCACTCCAAAATCCCGATAAGGAAATTCCCCACTCCCTGTATGATGTTTCGGAAATGCCCCCATAGCCACTCTGCGAATCGCGCCACAACATTCAGCACGAATTGAATGATCTCCCCCATTGTGCCAACGATCCACTCTGCAAAGCCGATGATCCAGTTCAATATGTCTAGGATCGCTTTCCCGATTTGCCCTAAGATGATCCATAATTGACACTCTAAAAATTTGCGAAGTGAACACCACAGCCAGCCGATTGTGTTCAGTATGTTCTCAACGATGTGCTGAATGTGAGGCAGCCCCGCCACACCAATCACATCTTTGGGTTCATAGATGCACTCAAAGCATTCCTCTGATTTGGTATCCCTCACTTCCTCAGAAGACTCAATTTCGCTGATACACCAATAGTTGATGACAAGCCCAGCTTCAGGTTGTTCAGCCCCCGATTCAAACGATATGTCGGTAAATTTCCCGCTGAATCGATAGCCGCTCCGAATGAAGTAAGGTTCACCCTCAAAGAAACTCAGATCGTTAAGTTCGATTGTGTGTTGCGCCCCGTCAGTCGTAGTGCGTCCGATAACGTTCGATCCCGCCACGTTCCATATAAATTCTTGGGGTGGGGCGGGATTAGAATCGTAAATAACCTTGATGTTGTACTTTTTGGTTGTGTCGAGATTGCCCGCATACCTTGCGACGCCGCCCGGTGGTAGATGTAAACCGTCTATTTGAATCGTTGCACCACCCGACACTGACCACACTGATGCTGTAAATTGCGCTCCTGACGGAAAAAGTAAGCAGCTAGGGCGGGTGACGATTGGCGCGGACGGTGTTCCGGTGGGCGACGGCGATGGTGTCAATGTCGGCGTCGGCGTGAATGTCGGGGTCGGCGTGAATGTCGGGGTCGGCGTGAACGATGGATCGTAGATCGTGAAATAAGTGAATCTGAAATTGTTCCATGTATTGCCCCCCCCTGTCGAGAACGTAACAATAAACTTTTTAGTTAAATGGTTGCCATTTTGATGTGATCGAGAATAATAGAATGAATCTGCGCCTACTGCTCCCGAACCGCCCCGATGTTCACTCAACAGCACATCCGCGCTGTTGTATTGTCGTACCCAATAGGGCGCAACGATCCAGCCCTGCGGCGAGTTCCAATTCAACCCTACGGTGCGAGGATCGCCTAGCAGTGCGTCGTCACAGAGAATATGTACCTCTATGAAACGGTCATCTCCCGACGCTTGTGGGTAAATGCCGTCCCCACCAATCGTTCCCGACAACACCGTGACGCCTGACGGTGCGCTACCAGTAAAATTCCAATTGAAAAAACGACAGTCCACACCCGATTGCGCCGAAGTCGGTCTTGCCCCAACCAAAAACATGCCCGCGAGTAGCGCCCCCAACAGGGAGACGAAAACGAGGGCATGTTTCGGGTTACGCATATAGTCTAGATCGCCTTACGGACTTCACTGATCACCTTTACGACCAATCCCAAACCGAGGCTGATCCCAGCGATCCCCAAGAACAACGGCGCAAAGGCATTGAACATCGATGCCGCCGTTGCCAACATCGTGTTGAAATCGAAGTTAAACGAACTCATCATCACACCTCATGAATCACTAAATCACGGACGAACGAAACCGATCTATAGCCTTGCTGTGCATCACCCCCTTTAGTCCTGAAAGGTTGTCAGAATCATTTCTGCGATTGCGAACACAATCAGGCTTCCCAGAGTGATCGCCGCAACAAGCCCGGCAACCGGAGCGAAAATCAAGCTGATCATTTCCTGTAAGTCGCTCACAGCCCGAATACCCTTTTGATTGCATCCCATGTAACCCGAACTAACGTCGCAACAATCAAGGCGACGATCCCGCACAGCACAGGAAGGGCGAAAAGCAAGGAAAACGTGATCACCGTCGCCCCCGGAACATCAGAACGATCAAGACTGCAAACACGAGAAGCCCAACAGTGATCTCGCCAACGGTGAAGGTGTAGATAAGTCCTACTTCCCGCCCGCTGGCGAGGGTGAGCGTCTCGGTATAATTGGCAGCGGGGGCAATGGTCGTGGTTGAGGGATCGGCTAATTCAGAAATTTCGTCAGCGTCTAGTGCCTCATTCCATAATGCGACGCGGGCGATTGATCCATACCACCCAGCACCCCCCGGCTGAACCCCTATATAGAGATCGTCCGTAGTGGACGCCCCGCCCACATAGCCACTCTCGGCGATTAATGTTCCATTTTGGTAAAGGCGCTGGGTAAATCCATCATTCGTATAGGCAAGGTGTACCCACGAAGACAGAATCGAAAAGTTTGCACTGATCCCATTGCTATAGCCTGTCAGATATGCATTAATCTCCCCTGTATCGGGAAGGAATATCCCGTATCCTGTGTTCCATGTTGCGCCGTCCGTTTTGGCGACGATCCCCCTCCAATACGTTGTCTCTGTGGCATTGACCCAAACAGAGATTGTTAGTTGTCCGGACGGATTCAATGTTGTTGAATTTGGAATAAACACCCAATCATTGATTCCATCGAAAAGCGGCGCGCTGAGTCCATCAGGGTGTATTGCCCCATTCAGGGTTGTTCCCTGATATGTGCCGTTGTTTCCATTCCCTGATAAGTCCATTGCTAGTGAGCCGCTTGTTTCATTCAGCGCCCAGTACCCCATGAGCGCCGCCGCACGGATTGCGAGAACGCGCTGACTGTAGGTAAGGGCGTGGGCGGGTGTGGCGACGCTGATCGTGCTGATCGTAAAGAGGGCGATCAGCACCCAGATCACGAGACGGCTAGGGCGGCGGCGTGCGACCAATCCACACCTCCGGTAATCCCATGTAGTACGCCCGTGCATCTTGTTTCGACTGGAAAAGCGTCACGGCGATCCCATCGGAAATCAGCACTGGATCAATCTCCACGACTTGTGAGAATGCGGCGTAAATATCATCCGCCGTTGGCTCTGCAAACCATCGACCCTCTATAAGTGCCTTTGTGCGATCCACAGAGATGATCCAATGCAGGAGTTCTGCGGGTTGTGGGCGTCCGGACAAATTGCCCAGCCGGGCAAGGGATTGCCGTAGCCGAGAATCCGAGAGCAGTTGCAGAAGAGTTGCGTCCGCCCCGGACGCAACTTCTACGAGGATAGTTCCTGTCCATCCCGGATCGACTGGGGGTTGCGCCCCCGCTGTCACGACGGGGGGCAACAAGAACAAAAGGGCAAGGGAGAGAGAGGACAGGCGACGCATAGTCTGATTATCTCAGTATCTGCCCCTCTTGGATCGTTGATTGAGTTTTTTTTGCGTTCAATAATGAACACAAAAGTACTCAGTCCTGATACCATGCAGGTGTGGGATTTAGAAGGAAGCGCCTGATGACTGTTTCAATGGAGAGTGTCCTGATTGCGTTGTCACGCTTGCCGTCGTCAGACAACCTAAAGCTGCGGAGATTGGCGAGTGAGGCGAATGTATCCATGATGAGTTGCCGCCGCGCTGTACGCCGCTTAAGCAATGAAGGCTATATCACCGCTTTCCGCGCCGCCTCGCGCGGAAATCTTACCTATTCATTCTCCCTCACGGGAAAGGGTCAGGACGTTGCCGTAGCCCTCAAATATCAGCAGGGATTATGATGGACTTTACCGACTTTACACGATGGCAACAGGCAATGAGTGATCGTGAGATCGGGGTATGGACTATCGTTATGCTGGTAGTCACGGCGCTTATCATTTTGTATGTTGTGAAGTGGGTTGCCCCGGCGGACACTGAGAAAACGGGGCGCTGGCTCATGCGGACATACTACGTTTACCTTGCAGTTCTGATGATCGCGGCGGTGTTTCGTGCTTAAACGCCTTTCTCATATTCCCGCCCCGATCCTGTTGATCGCCCTTGCCGCTGCGCTCCGATTTGTGAATCTGGGATCAGAGTCGCTGTGGTATGACGAGTCCTTCACCGCATGGGTATCAAAGTTAGATTTTCAATCCATGATCGAGGCAATCCGGGGGGATGTTCATCCGCCGCTATCTTACATTTTGACATGGGGTGTTGTGAGGGTCTTCGGTGACTCTGAATTTGCCCTTAGATTGATCCCAGCGCTCTTTGGGTGTCTCGCTCCAGTGCTGATTCATAGGATCGCCCGCGCTATTCATTTTGAGCGCCGCACAGCACTTACCGCCGGGCTAATCGCGGCGGTCCTGCCGGGGCTGCTGTACTACAGTCAGGACGCCCGGATGTACCCCGAACTTGTGGTGTTCGTTTTGGTCACGGTATGGGGAGCAGTGTCTAAGTCGGGGGGGCTATTCCTCATCGGCGGCGTGGGCGCGGCTTACACTCAAAACTATGGCTTGTTCTACATAGCGGCGATCTCCGTCGCCATGTTCTTTACCCATCATCGCACCGGAGGCGTGATTCGTGTTGCAGTGATAGCCGCCGCCTACCTTCCATGGCTACCAGTAATGTTGAGTCAAACAGGCGATGTTGCGGACGGTTTTTGGATACCGTCACTGACGTTCCCGGCGGCAATCCTACCCGCCATGACGAATACAATGGGAACGCGGATCGCCGATATGTTCCAAATTCACCTGTATGGCGGGGCGCTCATGGCGACGGTGATCGGCATCTATGCTTCGCGGCGATGGTTGTTTCGCGGGCGTGGACTGATCATCCTTGCAGCGATTTTCGGTGCGCCCTTCCTGGCGGCGGTGTTGTCATGGGTTTGGAAACCGATCTATCTTTCGCGGGGACTCCTCCCCAGCGCGGTCTTGATCGCCCTCGTTTGGGCATATGCTCTGCACCACTTGTCACGGGGAAACCGCCGCGTCATGGGGGCGATCCTTATCCCCGCGCTGATCATTGGGGTGATCTCCCATTACGCGGTGACGGGGCGTGATGATTGGCGCTCATGGGTACAACCCGTCAGAACAAAATGGGAGATGGGGGATGTGATTTACAACACCGCCGTTCATACGACAATCAATCTGGGCTACTACCTACAGGGGTATCCCTATCGTTTGCGTCCGCACGCCTCAGACCTGAATCAATCCCTCACTGAAACGACAAAAGTCGCTATGAAGTTTCATCAAGATGATTTTGATGACCTGCCCGCGCAAGGCTACCGCCGGGCATGGCTCATGTTTGCCCTCAATCCGATGTCTCGCCGGGATGAAAAATCCGAGATCGCCCGGATTCTCACCCACTATCCTAATAAACGAATCGCCGTCAAGAGCGGCGATTACTACGAAGTGGCGATCTATCTCGTGGAATTGAATGAAGGAGTCACATATGGACATGGACATTGACACAATCGTTGCCGCCTACAAAGATTTCATGGCAGCAAAATATCCCGACGATCCGCTACCAGATCAACCCATTGTGAAATTCTTTGATCCCGGTGACGATGTGCCGGATCATGGACGTTTTCTCGTATTGCCCCGTGAACAATGGCTCAAGGATCGAGATCAAAAGGGAATAAAGGACTCCCTGATGATTGCTAGACGTATGCGGCGCAAGCCCCCAGACGTAGGGTACTACCTGAACACTGGATCGTCATGGTTGTTCATTGCGCCCACACCCTCAGACGCGGTGCTGTGGTTTGACACCCTGAAATCGGAGATTGTTAACATCACAGCATGACCACCGCGCCCGCCCGCGTTCGCCTTATGCCGGGATGGATGATCGCCCTTTCACCCTTTCTGGGAATCATCCTTCCCCGGCGTTCTTCCCGTCGCCTGATGGAGCGGCGGCGGGCTACTCTTGATCGCCTTGAGCGGGAAAAGGTTTATGCCCTCCGTCGGGCGGAAATTTACAAAGAGGCACGTTTGTATGAGGGGATCATTGTTGAGTCGTTGGCACGAATGGGTTTTTGCTGGAATCCCCGGCAATCACGGGGCAATGATGAACAGGCACGGCGGCGTGGGCGCGTCGTGAAGGTCAAGATCGAAAAGGTCAGGTTTGACGAATATCGGATCGTTTACAAGCTGTTGGTGCGGCGGAGGGGTCTTATGCGTTCCCGCGATATGCTCCCCTACAAAACAAGTGCGGCGGAAATTGTCGCCGAGAAAACCCTAGAGGAATTGGGCTTTGCCCTAGAGCGCGTCGTCAAGTCAAATGACAACCCGACAAAGGGGGCGCGGTTGATTGTCTATAGGCAAGAGGGCGCGGGCGTACTGCCTAAGCTGATCAAATACGAGGCGATCCGCGAATATTTCCCTGTGGATAAGCTGCTAGATGCACCGTTGATCGTGGGCGTTGGAAAAAATTCCGTTGTTCTTACCTCTTCATTGCAGAAACAGCCCCACTGGTTTATTGCGGGCGCGTCGAACTCTGGGAAGTCAAACGAGATGAACCAAATCATCGCGTCGTGGGCGATACATCTCACCCCGGCGGATATTCAATTCATCATGATCGATCCCAAGATTGTTGAACTCCAGTTCTATGAGCGGCTGCCGCACCTCATGCGTCCGATCATCCACAAAGTTGATGAGGCGATAGACGCCCTGCATGACGCCCTTAGCCTCATTGATCGACGCACGGAACTACTTGCCTCTGATCGGGTGAAGAATATCAGCGAATACAACGCATTGCACCCCGACGCCCGGTTGCCCCGCATCGTGATCGTCATTGAGGAACTTGCCCGCTTGCTGGGAATCGAGGCGGGGAAGGCGGCTAAAAAAGCACAGTCGCTGATGGTGGCAATCGGCAACACCGGGCGAGCGGCGGGAGTCCACTTGATTGCCGTTACCCAAACCCCCAAAAAAGAGGTGATGCCCACCGAACTAAAAGCGAACATGGCACGGATGGTTGGCAAAGTAGATTCCATTGTTGCATCTATGATCGTTCTGTCCACAAGCCATGCTGCTTTGATAGATGATGTGCCGGGGCGGATGATCCTTGCGGTGGACTCTAACCGTCAGGACTTTCAAGCGCCGCTGATTACGAACGCCGATGTGCAACATGCCGTCGCCATTGCCTGTGGAAAACATGCCGGGTTGATTCGCCTTGACGGGCTGATCATTGTCCCCCTGGCGGATGGGATCATCCGCCATACGATCACCCACTGCGACGGGAAACTTTCGGCGCGGGGCAATCTATTTTATTTCCGAGATTTTGCCCTGACTGAAACTCACCTTAAAGACGTGTATCAGACAATCGTCAAAACTGACACGCCTATTCAGGTTGGGCGGGCAATCTACTCTGTGAAACGGGAAGGCAGTGGCTATCGCCTTGTCTTGCATAGCACAATTGAAGATATACCGCCCGTTCCCCCCGCTACCGACCCCGACCCCACCGATTCCGGCTGGCGGGTTGTGGATATGCCCGTCCCCGCCCCGGCACAGGCAACACAGGACGAAACTACCGGGCGCGATTTACCGGGGATCACGGAACGTCGCGCAACGGCGATCTATAAACGGGATCATGATGTTGCCGATGCAATCTGGGCGTTGAAAACCGATCCCACCGGGGCAGAATGGCTAGGGCGACGGCTTGCTGATGAGTTTCGCCGCGCTGCATGGAATGTTGACCTCTTCATCCCGATCCCACTTTCAGAAGAAAAGTACCGCACGCGGGGGTACAACCAAGCTGACCTTCTCGCTGCTGTTGCAAGTCGAGAGTCCGGTATTCCCTGTGCGTCCTATGCATTGGAGCGTATGGGCGTGGGGATTGAGCAAAAGCGCAAGCGGACGAAAGAGTCCCGGACGGCGGCAACGGCAACCTTTTGGGCAATCCCTGATCTCGTGCGTGGGCGGCGAGTCTGCTTAGTGGATGATGTGATCACGACGGGTGCAACGATGATCGCGGCGGCGGCGGCGCTCAGGGACGCGGGCGCGGTGGATGTCTATGCGTTGGCTGTGGCGTCAGGCTATGTGAGTGAGGGCTGAGTCATGAATGAAATTCTCGTCTTTGCGGTGATGTGTCTTTATCCGCTGATCTTTGGGGCGTTGCCGACATACCTTCTATGCAGGTATCGGATCGTGCCGCGTCAATCGAGATCGTCCGTCTCAGACCTACCAACGGGTGGGTTCACAAGCCGCCGCCCTACTGTGGAGTGATCTCCCGATGAGGAATATTATCGGAACATCTGCAACTTACTAATCATCGTACATTGCGGGTAAACGGGGTTTTGAGGGGCGTTTCCCGAAACATGTAAGCCTTGCGGTATAAGAAAACGCGGCGAGGGTAATTTTAGGGGTATATTAAACTGCGGGTTACTTTCGCTGCGTTTTATTCATCCCGAATTTCCAACCGCCGCCGCTGCATCCGATAGTAGCGTTCGATTCGGTAGAGACGATCATGAAACTTGCGGCGTTCCTCTGGCGTCATAGGTGGTTCGGGTTGTGCTTGACCATCACGAGGGGCAACCTTCATCTTGCGTGGTGGGGTGATCGTCGTGTCCATAGGGATGATGGTCTGAAACGAACGCGGGCGGTATGACTCTGTCACCTCCACACGGGCGCTCACTTTCCGCAAGTCACCTTCAATTCCCCCCACCATTGCCGCCGCCCAATTGTAGGACGCCGCCGCCGCGCCGAAAACAAGCGCCCCAATCAGCCCCCCACCTAAGACCACCGCCACCGCCAGGAGTATCAATTCCCCAGCCCGATTATCTTGAAAGGACACAATCGCCCATCCAGACACAGGAAAGGCAATCAGTAACAGGAACAAGGCATGAAAAAAGCACCCTACCCGCATAGCAGACCATATACCGATGGATCGTAGTCTGACGTGCATCGTTAATGCCCCTACCGCTTCTTTTGCCGTGCATCCCGAACGCGCCCATTGTGTATCTCGCTTAGGCGATCATTTTCTCGCTCTTTGTCTCTCAGGTAAGCGTCTTTCTCTTTTTCCCAGCGCTGCGGTGGTGGCACGATATAAGGTGGTTCGGGGGGGGTGGGGATGACTCGTTCCCCCTTCAAGTATCGTGACTTGTGGGTAAAAATGGCGTGAGGGCGGGGTAGTTGAGGGATGGGGGCGGCAGTTTGTTCTGAGGTATCCGATTGTGGGCGGCGAATTTCTTTAAGGGCAGCTTCTAGTCCTGCCCGCACCCCTACCCAATAGGCACGATCCGTTTCATCCTCGGCAAGGGCGATCTTTTCGGACGCCCGCCCAATGCCCATTGCGATCCGTTCGATCAAGGTTGGCATGGCTATCTTCCCGCCTTCACCGCAAATCTGTTATACAGCGACGTGAGTTGATCGATTGCAACATCTTGTACATCGGGAGGGAGTTGATCCACAAGGTTTGCTGCCAAACGCGCCTTATCGCTACGTTCGTCCTCTATAATGACGTAGCCCAATGCCTCCATGAGTTCGTTCGTATCCATCTCCAATGCAATTGCAAGCGCTACCCGAAAGCCTTTATCATGGAGCGGCATTTTGTTTCGTCCGGTTTCCCAATGTGAGACCCGTGCGTGGCTTGTTTCTTGCCCCGAATTGGACAGACGTGCCGCTAATTCATCTTGACTAATCCCTAATAGTTTGCGCCTATCCCTCAAGAACTCAGTTGCGTCCATACATACCATTACATCATTTTCCTACGAAAAGTATACGATTTTCTATCTATAAAGTGAACTACAGATAGTTGACATTTATTGAAACAAATCGTATTATGTTACTGAATGTAACAATTGGAGATAAGATGAAAGTCCTGACGTTGCGGGAGATGAAAAAAACAGAGCGGATGGTACAGGTGATGGTGCGTCTACCATCCGCCACCCGGATGAAAATACGCAGTATCACTGAATCTCTTGGAGTAAGGGAATCAGAGGTATTGCGCAGTGCTATCATGTTTTTTTTGGATGAGTATTTTACTAAAAGTAACGAATCTGGATCAGAAAAATGAACCACCTGCGGCACTCATTGAAACGCATCTATTGGACTCTGATTGCCGCACTGCTGACCGCGCTAGTGCTTATTCTCGCTGTGCTGTGGATGTGAGTCGACACCAGCCCACAAGCCTCACGGGTGAGGGGGTTTGTGGGCTGGCATGGATTCATAAAGGAAAGAGGGAAATGGCTACGAAAACTAAGGAATTGAACCGAACAATGCTGCGATTAGGGCAGGAATATGCCGAGCGCTGGGGACATGACTGGCGTTATCAGGGCGCCGAGATCGTCTATTTCAAAGGACACTTCATGATCGTCAAAGGGACGGAAACACTCGCCACGAACCGCAGCGCGGATGTTCTGCACTGATTGAGGAATATGGCTCAATTCGCCAAGCGGCGTTGGTCTTGAACGTCGCAGACAACACAGTGAAAGACTTCATGAAAAGGCGCGGGCTACGGGTCGTTTACAGGCGCGTGGCAACCGTGCAACGGGGTGAAGGAATGATTCCCGGTGAGGACAAATGAGCCGCCACAAGCCCGCAAAACGAAGTTAGGGTGAGGGCGTTTTGTGGGCTTGCGGGGGCGCATTTGAGGGATAACCGTGACGGGCAACCTTAACAAATCAGGCATAGTCAAAGCACACCTACGGGGCAATGGGCTACTTCTTGAACTGAATTACTGGCAAGGATCGCGGCGAGGACAACCCGATAGCACCCCACTAGTCGGTCATCATGTGAAAGGGAAAGCAGATTATGAACCAAGAGTTACCCGATACAACCGAAAAGGAAATTGAGGAGGCGATGCCTGACACTGAGATTCATTTAGAATGGGAGTATCGGGGCTACACCTTCACACAACACTACGAGGAAGGCGATCCAGTCCATACGCCCCCATCCGCCCGGCGGCGAGCGGCGGCGGCGGCGGCGTCCATTGCCGATCAATATGGACTTGTGTTATTTCGCCCGCCGCGCCGGAATGGACGCGAGGAATGATATTACCACAAATCATACTAACTCCGCTCATTGTCAGCCTAGGTATTACGCTTGGACTAATAATCGTCTCACGCATTTTCTCGGTATTCAGAAAGGCGTTCAGCGAGATGCCTAAGCGTGATCACTGGTTCACCGAAGACGGTGATGGGGGAGATCGATCTTCCGATAGAGATTGATTTCGGAGAGGAAAAACCCAAACGGACGCAATGGCAACTTGTCAACAGAGCGTCACTTCAGGCAAGAAGACCGCTTTCATTTCCCTGTGAATTGGGTTAGGAGGATTGATGTCACTGGAAAGTTTGAAACTCTTGTGGGATGCACAAAATTTCGTCGTTCTGGACACAGAGACGACGGGGTTGGGTTGGGGTGCAGAAATTGTTGAGATCGCAATCATAGACTACCGGGGAAACATCCTCCTCAATGGCCGTATACGCCCACAGAACGGAATCCCTGAGGACGCCGCACGAATTCACGGAATCAGGGATAAGGATGTCTCTGATTGCCCGTCGTGGCAGAAAATTTGTGGTGAGGTGAAGGACGCGCTGATAGATCGCGATGTGATCATTTACAACGCCAAATACGATGTAGAGATGCTGCAATCCTCCGATATGGTCTGCGGACTCAAAAACGGGTGGATCAGCATAGCGCACTATGAATGTGCGATGTTGGGATACGCAGAATTCAGAGGCGATTGGAACCACTATCACCGAAATTATCGATGGCACAAGCTGACTGAGGCAATAAGCCAGATGGGATTGCCACCGATCCACGCCCATTCCGCGCTTGGCGATTGCCAGATGACCCTCTCGCTCATGAACCATATTTTCGGAGATCACTCATGAAACCCCAAGAGCTGATGCTACATCGATGCTCACCTTAATCGTATGGTGGATCGGCTTGAACGTCTTTTTGTTGGTTTGGTTCTGGACAGTATCAGATCGTTGAATGGAGGAAATATGGCAATCGAAATTCTTTTACTACCCACATTTCGGAAAATGTCGCATCACGAAACCATCACGGCGACACTCGATCCGGTGCTTGACGAACGTTTTCAAGAGTCTATCCAAATTCGGGCAACCGAACTGAGTGATCGGCTTGAATCCGGGTGGCAGATCATCCATACCTCCCAATGTATGGATGCCACATCGGTGAACGTTGTATTTGTCCTGTATCGTGCGGATGCAAGCCTTGAACTGGACGAAGTTCTTTTGCTGAACAGGGTATCGGAGATGGCAACATTGGAGGAGGAAATATGAACCATACCCGCTGCCCGCGTTGTGGGAAGTTTTCCCGCAACTTGGATGTTCATCACGATCCGCCCCGATCTGCGGGCGGCGCGGGGGACAACGCACCGCCGCAAACGAGGCGAATTGGCGACGAAATCTGAAACAATTCCGCGCCCAAAAACAACAAACTGAAAACTAGCACAGAACAACCGCCCGGTGCGCAAACGCCGGGCAACCAAGGAAACACTATGACTGATTATACCACATCATCAAATCCCGACGGGGAGTTACCCCTCGCAGATGAACGTGCTGTGAGCAGCCTCTTAGGATTTGTGGACTCCTACCCAGAAGATTTATACGTAAAAGTGTACCCCCGGCGCTTGCGCGATCTTATTCGGGGGATCGTCGCCACCGAACGGGCGAAGGGACATAGGAAATTCAAGGTGACGCGGGCAATGATCGCAGCGTTGGTTCTCTTGGGTTTTCGTGCCGACAAAAACGGCGAGTGTCACCCGGGATCGTGGACAAGCGCGGCAGAGGTGGGACTTGCCAGCGCGTCGGGCAGCCGCTACATGTATAAGCGCCTGAGAAGCGCTGGACTGGTATCTTGGGATTTTGACCACAACAAACGGAGTCGGCGCTTTCACGTTCCCCGAAATATCTTTGTTTTCGGGGTTGATTCTTACCGCGATCAAAACTTCGCTACAGGATCAGATCAAAACTTCGCTACAGGGTCACGACAAAACTTCGACGCAAACAAGAGTCATGGATTCAAGAACAAGAGTCATGAAGATGTGAACCCAACCAACCATGCGCGTAGCGCACTCCCTGTAGAAACCAATGCAGAAATTCAATCCCAAACCTACACCCGCACGCAGGAAGTCTTATATCGCAAACTGAGACAGATCGGCGTCACCAATAAAGAATCGGCGATCATCGCCGTCCAGTACCACCCCCAAACCATCGAGTCAGCGATCACCGACGCAAACAGACTCGATCAGCAGGGCAAAATCAAATCATCAGTGGGCGCGTGGGTGCGGGCGACGGTTGCCCGCCGCGCCGGGGGTCAGCCGTTGTGGTATGACCTTGCTGGGCAATCCGCCGCCCGTCAACTGATGCAACTCATCCCCCTCACATCCCCTTCAACACCCTCTCTCACGACGCCCCCCGCGCCGCAATCAATGCACCCCTCAAGCGCAACCCCATCAAAATCCTCATCAGACCCCCTCATGAGCGCCCGCTACAAAGTGTTCGTTTCACTCAAACAAGCCGGAGTCCGTGCCACAGAAGCCGACCTTATCGCTCAACAGTGGACGCCTGAGGATGTGACTCAGGTGATCAACGAATCGGAGCGCGGGCAGGTCGCCAACCGGGGCGCGTGGATTCGGCGCGTCCTGGAGCGCCGTTCGGGTCGTGAGATCGCCTACCCCTCGCCGTCCGAAATCATGAGACGACAGGCGGTGTTGGTGTCGATTGCAGACATGCCCACGCCCAACCCCTACCTCGCCAACCCGTATGACCGCTATGAGGCTGACGAGGACGATCAAGCCGAACGCCGGGCGATGCTCTTATGGGCAAACGGATTCGGTGAGCAGCCGGGCATGGACGCTGCGGACTAAACAAACGAGGGACGTATGAAAGGGATCAACCCGGTCACTCTACGCCTTATGGCGCGGCGTGTCACAGATTGTCGGATAGTGTCACAGGATATGACAGGAGTAATCGAAATGGGCAAGAAACAGACGGCAGCCAGAACCCTTCCCCATCCTACCGAAATTCAGGCTATCAGCCTTGATCTCGGAAATGGGTATTGCAACCTCATGGCAGATGGGGGCATATCAGCGGATTGGCGCTCCGTTCAGGGGCGGCTATCAGACGCCACTCGCTTCAACGATCTCCCATTTGATGACGTGATCAATATCAGCGGCGTATGGTGGGCGTTCGGAGCGGGGGCTTATACCTACGCTGCACGCTCCCTAGAAGACTTCCCCGCCACGAATCGTTACTTCAGCGAATGGTACAAGCGCCTCTTCACCTATGCTCTTCATCGCGCCTATGGGGTGCGGCTAGGCGAGGGCATTTTCTACCCCCGCGTGGTTTTGTCGATCCCGGCGGGCATTTTTGCCAATGAAGATGTCGTGCAGCGGGTTAAGGAATCCCTTGCGGGCGATTACCAGATCGGTACGACGCGGGGATCGGAACTCAGAGTAAAAATCGAAGATGGGAATCTCCAAATCATCCCAGAGGGTGCGGGGTCATACATTGCCACTGCAACCCAAAATCAGATCGTGCAATCGGGATTGTGGTACGTGGGGGATGGGGGCTACCTCACTTTTGACGTGATCGCCTTTCGTGACGGCGACTACGCACCAGATTTGTCGGTGAGCGACGCGGCGGCGGGAATGCGATATGTTGCAGCGGCGGTTTCGCGCAAGCTGCACGCGGCGGCGGGTAACGAGGTTCGCCCAGAAGACATTGATCCCTACCTCACCTGCGACGCGATCACTATCAACGGACGGGCATATCCCATCGGCGAACACCGGGCGACGGCGATCTGCCAATTGGTAGAACGAGTCGCCGGATTCATCACCCGTAGCATGTCCGGGCAAAACTTGACAGGGATCATCCTTACAGGCGGTGGTGCTGAGGTCTTGCGAACGGGCTTGGAGCAAGCCTTAGTACCCCTCACGGTGATCGTCGCCCCAAACCCACGCCGTGCCAACGTCTTGGGCGGTTTCGCCTTGATCGGAGGCTGATCATGATCCAGACAGAAGTTCGGACACCACGATGGACGAGGAGGTAATGATGCTGAAACATTTTGGAGTCTATCTGAAAGATGAGGTAGACGCGGACTTGATTAAGTACCTCGCAGCGGCGGCGAAAGCTAACCGCGTCGGCGAAACCATCCGAGCAGCATTGCGGGCATACATGGGCGGGCAACGGGCGGCGGTAATCTCCCCAACGGTGAACGCCGCCACCCCCGCTCCGGCGATGATCGCACCACCGTTGCCCGCGAGCGGCGAGGATGTGGTGAGTAAAGCGAAACGAGCGTTTTTCAAGTAAGCCATGCTCACCCTCCAAACGGCGGTAGACGAATTTCAGGTGGCGAACGCAGCGGATGGGTTAAAGACCGCCACCATTGCATGGTATCGCGTTCGTCTCTCAAAATTCGTATCGCATGTGGGAGGTGATTTTCACATTCAGGAGGTGACAACAAGCATGATAAGGGAATGGATCATCGTCTTGCGCGGGCGGGAAAAACTCTCAGCCGGGCATGGGTCGGGGCAAGTGAAAATTCATACCTTGCACGGTTATATGAGAGCATTGCGCCGCTTTTGGCGGTGGGCATGTTTGGAATATGACATTGCCCAGAACCCGATGGATCGGGTGAGGCTGCCCCAACGTCCGCGCCCTGAACCAAAAGCAATCTCTCTGGATGACTTACGGGCGATTTTCAATGCCTGCGATGACAGTCCAGAAGGTCTCCGTGACCGGGCGCTCATCGCCTTTCTGTGCGATACAGGCTGCCGAGCGGGTGGGCTGCTGGGACTCACCGTTGAGGATTGCGATCTGCAACACCTACGGGCGCGGGTTGTAGAGAAAGGGGATCGCCCCCGCATCGTGCCGTTCAGCACGTTCACCGCTTACCACCTCATCAAGTGGTTTGAGATGCGCCCTGCTGGAGGCGCTGTATTTTGCAGCCTGAAAAAGCGTCGGGGGCAGCCCCTAAGCTATTCGGGTCTTGCAAAGATTCTAGGACGGCTCAAAGAAAAGGCGGGTGTACAGGGGCGTGTAAACCCACACAGTTTCCGGCATGGGTTTGCCCGCGAATATGTGAGGAATGGGGGTGATCTGTCCTCATTGAGTAGGTTATTGGGGCATAGCGGGATTGGTGTCACAGCGGACTATTACGCGGTGTTCACCGAACCTGAACTTGCCGAATTCCATGCCAAATTTAGCCCGATAAGGAGTCTCAGTGAACACCATAGACCAGATAGCCCTTGAGTCTGATCATGAGGTAATCCTCAAATTGATCACCGAGGCGGAACGTCAGGACGGCTTACCCGTCGCCTTGATCATCGAGGATGGTGAGGTAAAGGTGGGGGTGATGAACTTCATTCCCGATAAGGAAGACTGGTTCACCACCCCGATACCATTGGAGGACTGGATTGACAAAGAGCAGAAGGGAAGAAGAAAATGACCATAGAAACTGTGTGTTATGTCTGCGGTGTGGAGATGTTGTGCATAAATGGTCTATGTCCAGAGTGTACATTGCGGGAATTTATAGACCCCGGACACGCCTTTGCCGCTACCTTTGGATCGCTTACCCCCCTCCCCGAAAGGGATGACGACAAAGGGGATGATATTGACAAAGGGGATGATATTGACAAAGAGAAGGAAGGGGCTTAAAATCCCATGACGTACCTGAAAAGGCTGCACGGCGTCGTCGCCAAGTGGTAAGGCAAGGGTCTGCAAAACCCTTATTCGTGGGTTCGAATCCCACCGACGCCTTTGATCTCTTTCCCTTCCCTTTCAACGTCCTACGCTTCTCCCTTTTTGCCTAATATGCCTATCTTTTCTTTAGTGCGATGGTACGCTGTTTGCCCTCACCCCCAACCCCCTCCCCTTGCGGGGGAGGGGGAAAGACCCTCTTCTGAAGGCTGCCCTTCGCAGACAGCCCTAAGCCCCCTCTAAGCCCTCTAAGACCCTAATACGCCTTGGCAAAGAGCGCCCGTTCTGTCGTCATTTTGCCAGTGACAATGCACGGACCCGACCCGCCCTCTTGTTCCAGCGGGAAGCAGCGCGACACCGCCTGATTTTCCTCTTTGATCTTCGCCTCGGCGTCGGCATCGCCGCTGAACCATGTGGACGCCCAACCATCTTTCAAGATTTCGCGGAACTTCCCATAATCGCCCTCCACCGTGTGGATGTTCGCGTTGCGGAAGGTCGTCGCTTGTGCCAGCAGGTTCGCCTGAATCTCACGCAGAAGGTCGTTCACCCGCGCTAGAAGCCCCTCACGCGGGGCGAATTGTTTGCCCGCCTTCCCCGGCACATCGCGCCGCGCAAGGGCAGCGGTGTTGTTCTGCACATCTTTCGGACCCACCTCCAAGCGCAGGGGGACGCCGCGCATCTCCCAATCGTTGTACTTGAAACCGGGCGTCAATTCCTCACGGGTGTCAATTTTCACGCGCACGCCGCCAGCTTTCAACTCGGCAAAGACGGCATCTGCCGCCGCCATTACCGCGCTTTTTTCGCTGTCACTCTTGTAGATGGGGACGATAATCACCTGAATGGGGGCGAGGCGCGGCGGCAGGCGCAAGCCCTGATCATCGCCATGCGCCATGATGATCGCCCCGATGATGCGCGTGGACAGCCCCCAAGAGGTTGTCCAACAGTACTGCGTTTGGTTGTTCAAATCGGTGTATTTGATCTCGAAGGCTTTGGCGAAATTTTGCCCCAAGTTGTGGCTGGTGCCGCTTTGCAGGGCGCGTTTGTCGCCCATCATCGCTTCAATCGTGTAACTGCGCAGCGCGCCGGCAAATTTTTCTTGGTTGCTCTTGCGCCCCGGAATGACGGGGATCGCCGCTTCGTTCACGGCAAAATCGGTGTAAACGCCCAACATACGGAGCGTTTCTTCCTCTGCCTCTGCCTCGGTTGCGTGGGCGGTATGCCCCTCTTGCCAGAGGAATTCCATCGTGCGGAGGAACAGGCGCGTGCGCATCTCCCAACGGACGACGTTCGCCCATTGGTTGATCAACAGCGGGAGATCGCGGTAACTCTGAATCCAGTTGGCAAAGCTATGCCCGATGATCGTCTCCGAGGTGGGGCGGACGATTAGGCGTTGTTCAAGCTGTTCACCGCCGCCAATGGTGACGACTGCCAATTCGGGGCTGAAGCCCTCGAAGTTCTCTTTTTCCCGCGTGATGAATTCCTCTGGGATAAAGAGGGGGAAATAGGCGTTCTGATGCCCTGTGTCTTTGAAGCGCTGGTCAAGCTCGCGTTGGACGTTTTCCCACAGGGCATAGCCATAGGGTTTGATGATCATGCACCCCCGCACAGGCGCATAATCGGCAAGATCGGTGCGCTGGATCACGTCGGTGTACCAGCGGGAATAATCCTCGCTGCGCGGGGTAATCGCTTGTGATGACACGGAAAGTCTCCCTCGGTAAAGGCTGCCGATGCGTCGTCATGATACACCGAGGAATGCCTTGCCGTGAAGGGCGGTGTTACAGGTCGCCGTCCTCTTCGCCGTCTTGCTCGTCCTCGGCAACACGGTAGAACAAGACGCGATCTCCGGCGGTGGAGACCCCCTGAAAGCGCTCCCGCGTCAGTTCGAGAATCTTCAACGAGAGGACGTAAGGCATTTGCCGAGGGAGGGGGGATTCCTGAATGAACATCGCCATTTTCGATTCGCCAGCAACACTGAGCCGATCCCCGCTGAAGGACCAATTCCCATGCATGTGCATGTGTACCCAAAGCCCCGTCAAATCGCTGATCTGGATTTCTGCCTCAGCGTCACGGTTGGGCTGAAAGGTGTATTCGGCAATGCCGCTCATGTAATGTTTGGGATTGTAGAATTTGACGAACCATTTCCCCGGCATCCATGAATCGACATCATATTCGGAGAGAATATCCTTGACGATCTTCGTGGGGTCAATGCCAAACACGCTGAGCAGCCCTGTCACGCCGTCTTCGTAATCGGCAAGCCCAATGCGAAACTCTGGGTGCTTGCGCAGTTCGGCAAAGGCTTTCGTCAGCATCACCTCTTGGCGGCTGACACAGTAAAGCGGCTTCCCGCTGGCGAGGACGCGCTCCACTTCCTCGCGAAATTCCGGCGAGACAAGGGCGGCAGGCGAGACAAACACAACAATTGAATCGGCATTGTGCATCCCCTCACGCATTGCCTCGCGGCGTTGTTCGGGGGTTAGCTCGCCCGTTGTGTCGGGGGCTTCGACAAAGACATCCAAACCACGTTTCATCAGGTCAAGCGCCAAGCGGTGGGCGCTGCGGTTATCACCGGGAGCGTGGGCAATAAAGACGCGCATTCAGGGCAGACTCCTTTGTTGATCAAGGGTTTACGATAGGTCGGGTTTCCGTCTTAAGGGCGTTGGAAACTCGTTTGTGCCAAATCACAAAACCATCTCAGATCCATTTTGGATAGTTTTGATCTATGAAATTTTCCCGAAGATTCGGCAAGATGCATAACAGTCCCTTCAGAAATCGATTATACTATTGTCACCGGGCTAAGGATTTTATAGGCGGCGCTTCGCGTCCCAAGAGCAACGATTATGACTTATGAAAGCGCGTCTCACGATTACGATTTTACCAAGCAAACACGGGTAGACCGCCTTTCCATCCTGTGGAAAGTGACTGTGGGCGGGGCGGGGCTGCTCCTCTGGCTGGCGTTGATTATGTCCGCCTTGCAGCAGGCAGTTGTCCTTGAAGTGCTGCTGCCGATTGGGATTGTCATTGGCGGCTCGCTGCTGTGCGGAACATTCCTACGGCGGGGGCGTTATGATGTGGCGGGGTGGGTTTACACACTAGGGATTATGGCGGCGGTGGCACTTATGATCCTCCCGCCGACGGGTCCTAGTGCCATCCGCCGCGATCTGATCCCCTTCATCTTGCCCATCGTCATTTTGCTGGTGGGGCTGCTCCTTTCAGCACGCAGCACGCTCATAGCCCTGGCGCTGGCGCTGGCTATCGTCATTATCATCCCTTCGCTTGGCTCACCCTTTCGGATGGAGGGGCATCAGGCGTTCGCCGTCGTCTTGATCCTTGTGGCGGCGGGGTTGGCACTGCAAACGGCAGGGGAAATTTACGGGATTGCCGAGTGGGCGCTCGCCAGTTATGGGAAGGAGCGCAAGATCAAAGAGCAGTTGTTTGATACCCAAGAAGAAGTCCAGCGCAGCTACATCCGCCAGAAAGTCCTTGCCGACGACCTAAAGCAGTTGAATTTTGACCTTGAGGCGGCGAAGGCAGCGGCGATTGAGGCAAAGAACTTCCGAGGGCAGTTCCTCGCCAACATGAGCCATGAACTGCGCACGCCCTTGAATGCCATCATCGGCTTTAGCGAGACGATGCTCAACTTCCCGATGATGTACAACAATACCTCGCTCCCTGATGCCTACCGCACCGACCTGACCCAGATTTTCACCAGCGGCAAGCACTTGCTCCAACTGATCAACGACATTCTCGACCTGTCGCGGGTGGACGCCGGAAAACTCGATATTGAGATCGAACCCGTCTCCCTTGATACGGTCTTTCGCGGTGTGTTGGAAACGGCGCAAGGGTTGGTGGCAGGCAAGCCCATCCAGATCAAACGGGAAACGCCCTCCGTCCTACCCGATGTCCTCGCGGACCCGCTCCGTATTCGGCAGGTCATTTTGAACCTGATGAGCAACGCCTCCAAATTCACCGATTCTGGGGAGGTTACCTTAGGCGCACGCGATAACGGCGATGGCAACGTCCTCGTCTGGATACGAGACACGGGTATCGGCATTGCCCCCCAAGATATTGGGAAGATTTGGGAGGAATTCCGGCAAGGCTCGGCAGGACGCCAAAAAGGACGTGCTGGCTCAGGCTTGGGCTTGGCAATCTCTAAACAACTGCTCAATTTGATGAATGGCAAAATCTGGGCGGAGAGCGAACTTGGCAAGGGGAGCGTTTTTTATTTCACTTTGCCCATCTACCAACCGGAAGCCGTCGCTGCCCAGCAAGGCTGAGAATCGGAAGTCACACGGGGTACAGGCTCATGCGAATTGCCTACGTAGAAGATAACCCGACGAATCTCGCCCTTGTCGAGCGGATTGTGAAAATGGCGAATCACTCCGTCGTTTCCTACACGGAGGGCGAGATTGCCCTCGAATCGCTCAAGCGCGAGGTGTTTGACCTCATCCTGATGGATGTTGAATTGGCGGGGGTGATCAATGGGCTGGAGGTTGTGCGTCAATTGCGCTCGCACGGCTTAAAGACGCCCATTGTCGCCGTGACTGCCTACGCCATGATGGGCGACCGCGATAAATGCCTTGCCGCAGGCTGCAACGACTATCTGCCCAAGCCGCTGCCGATCTCGGATTTCATCGCGCTCTTGGCACGCTATGAGGCGATTTTAAAGACGCAAGGGGACGCCCCTCAGGGGGATACGAACGCCGCCCCTCGGCGGGGGACGGGTCCGCTTACGACCCGCAGCGCCGCGCCATCCTCCAAGCAGTTCCCAACGCCAACAGCCGCCGCCGCGCCCCCTGCTGCGCCAACCGCTGAGGTTGCCACGCCGCCGTCCGCCACCCCCCCGCCAACGGGGAGTGAGTTGCCCGCTGCACCTGTGACGGCAATGCCCGCCGCCGCTGTGCCAACGCCAACAACGCCAACTATAGCGGGAGAGAACAGCGCCGCCTCAGGTACGCCAGCGCCCGCAGCATCAGTTCCAACACCGCTGACACCACCCTCAGAGGTGACTCCCCCTGTTGCAGCATCGCCAACCCCAGAGCCAGTGGCTGCACCAGCACCGCCGCCAGTGGCATCTGTATCGCCAGTGGTGGCAACAGCCACCGACGCACCGAAATCAGAAAAGATTGAAGTGAAAGCGCCAGAAAGCCCCGCTTCGCCCGGGTAAGTTCTTTTGATATGGGACGCATTCTTACCGATGTGTCCCTCAGCACAGGCAAAATAATGAAAACGCGCCCATTGAGGTGTCTTGGAACTGTCTTTCAAAACGCATAGTTAAATTGTTCAAACGCTTTCTTTGGAGAGACCGATGATCACTATTCAAGCCGGGTACGCCGTCGTCATCGATGATGAACCCGCCAACCGTGATTTTCTAGAACGCCTGCTGCAAATGGCGGGATTTAAGGTTTTTGGCGCGGGGACGGCGGCTGAAGGGCTGTCGAAAGCGCGAGCAGTACCCCAATTAGCCCTCGCCCTTGTCGATCAGGAACTCCCCGACGCCCTCGGTATTGATCTGATCCAGCAAATGCGCGACGAAAACCCTGAAGCCATTTTGATCATGGCGACGATGCATGATGACCGCACCCTAATTGATCGTGCCTTTGGTGTGGGCATTGATGTGTTCCTTGTCAAACCACACGGCTTTATGGAACTGTTCAAGCGCTTGCAAGCCGTCGATAACGATGTGACCCTGCTGCGCCAGATGGTCATTGACCAATACGGTCCGCGTCCCTATCGCGGCGCACGGACGCCCGCCACCGCACCCACGCTCCCTACGGGCATTGGGGTGGTCAAAACAACAACCAGCACCGTCCCTGTTGTACCGATTACGGACGTGCCCCTTAGCACACCGCGCCCCGCCATCCCTACGGCAAATATTGCCGCGCCGTCGTCTGCGCCCGTTGCCGCCGTGAACGCCATAAGTGCAACCCCAACATCGGCTGCTGCGCCCGCCTCCGTCAAAGAGGTATCTAACGAGTCCGCAAAAGAGGCGAACGGACATCCGGCACCCTCGGCAGTTGCGCCCGCTTCGGCAGAGACACCCACAGGAGGGGCATCGGGTTCGGGATCGACAGTGGTCAGTGCGCCGCCAATGTACGCCATTCTGCCTTCGCTGCCAACATCGGCGCTGACGCCAACACCCCCCATGACAGGAAGTACCCCAACAGGGTAAACTTCCCATCAATGGTCGTGTTGTTGAAGGTTATTCGTGCGCGATAAACGTCCTGTTGATGAACTTTCGATTGCCGAGTTAGAGCGTGTCCTCGCCCTCAAAAAGCGCGAGGAGCGGTTGAATCGTCTTCAGCAAGGGGAGCGAGCGGCACGGCGCGTCGCACCCGTGCGCCCTGTTGAGGAAGACGAGGAGCGGGAACGCCTTGCCCCTGATCTCGCCCTGAATACGCCCCGCTATGATGACGGTGCGGCTGAACATGCGGCAGCGCCCCCCCCACCGCCCAAACGTCGCCGCCGTCCCCTAAAGGAAACCGAGGACACCCCCCAATTTGAGGATGATGTAGAGGCATGGCTGGATGAGTCACCGCCGGACATTAATTGGCGCGTGTGGTGGAATCGCGGCTTGCTGCTGGTGGAGGTAGCGGCGGTAATCGGCTTGATCGCCCTTTTTGTGGGGCTTTTCCAGAGCTTTCAAGACATCACGGCGAAGTCGGCGGCAATTCAGCAAGATTATGAGGCAACGGCACGCGCCCAATACATTCCCCCAACACCGACCTCTGTGTTCAGTATTGCCACCGTTGTCCTCCCTACGGGGCATACTTTCCGCGAAGGGGAAGCCATTTTTAACCTAGAGGAAGTCCCCGCCGCTTACCGCGATCAGTTTGCCTCCTACACGGCACAACTGCCCGTGACGCGCCCCACACCAAGCCCCGAAGCGCCAATCCGCATCCGTATTCCAAAACTGAATGTCGATAGTGCTGTTGTTGCCGGCGATGATTGGGAGGCGCTCAAATTAGGTGTGGGGCATCATTTGGGCAGCGTTAATCCCGGACAAGCCGGGAACATGGTGCTTTCTGCCCACAATGATATTTATGGGGAAATTTTCCGCCACCTTGATCAACTTTCCGTTGGCGATGAAATCATCGTCAGCACACGGACGCGAGATTACACCTATGTGGTTCAGTCTGGCGCGGATGCACGGGGGTATACGATTGTCCTGCCAACGGATACATGGGTGTTAAGCTCTAGCGCCACCGTCCGCCAAGTGACGCTCATTTCCTGCTACCCCTACCGCGTTGATGACAAGCGGATCGTCGTTTTTGCCACCCTGCGGGGGTAATTCACTTCGAGGTTGTTGGGGCTTGGGGTTCTTTTACAAATCGTTGTGACGGACACCTACAGCATTTTTCAACGAGATTGACCCTCAGTGGTTGACAGCCCCGCTTATCACGATATACTTGGTGATGGGCAGGCGGTGGCGATCAAGGGAAACGAACGACGCCCGTCCTTCTTGTAAGAAGGCTGGTTGCAGTCCAACCAGTGAGGGTACTGCAATAGGAATCAATTCCCCGGCGCGGGCGAATCGAAGAACAGCCCCCACCACAGATCAACGTTAGAAACGTCCGGCTCGCGGGTCAGTTCAAAGGCGGGCGGGGTGGGGGTGGCAAAGGGGACAGCCGTCTGTTTAGGAGGGACGGGGATGATCAGCCGTTCATTCGCTTTCACCATATTGCCGCGCTGCCGCGCCCACGCTTCGACATAAGCATCGCTGCTGACATAGCCAAGTTCGGCGTGAAGTGCCGTCGCTTGCGCCTCCAACGTCTTGATCTGCCGATCCAACTCTGCCCGTTCCCGTGTGATGTTCCGTCCAGCGGCAATCCGCCCGCTGAAGTTGATCGCCAAGAGCAGGCTAATCGCCAAGATGGAGCCAAAGACAATCTGAATACTGCTGAGCAGCGGACGCCCACCCTTTGGCTTCGATTTTGAGAGCGCGGGCGAGGATACCCCTTCCCCACGCGCTGCGGGACGGCTTTTTTCCGACGTTTCTGCCGCATTTGCGCTTACAGCATTTTTCAACGAGATTAACCCCCTCAGTGGTTGACAGCCCCGCTTATCACAATATACGTGCCGATGGGCAGGCGGTGGTGATCAAGGGAAAACGGACGACGCCCGTCCTTCTAGTAAGAAGGCTGGTTGTAGTCCAACCAGTGAGGGTACTGCATTGATCCATCCGAGCAGCACCACCTGTCCACCTAAGCGCCCGGTCAGGTTGCGGATAGCCGCTCCCCGACTGTTTGCCAAATACACATCAAAGCGTCCATCGGTATTGCCCGTGCCGCCGCTGACCCCAGTAAAGGCGATGATGCTGCCATCAGGGGAGATGAACGGGCTGCACGCGCCCGGATTTGCTGCTGGCGGGCGTGTCACCCCTTGCAAAGAGCGCTCAAGGCTGATCAAGCCAAAGGGGCAGGCGCTGTTCCGTCCGGCAAGGGCAAGACGCGATCCATCTGGTGACCACGCAGCGGCAAAAGCAAAACGCGGGAAGGCAAATGCCGTTGTGCGGGCGATTTCCGTCCCGTTGGCATCGCGCACGACCAGCGCCGAATCCGCTCCCAACTCTTGATAGACAACGTAACTACCATCGGCTGTCCATGTTTCGCGGGCAATCTGAATGCCGTTGGGGGCGGTGCTGGTGATTGGACGGGTGACGCCGCGCTGGACATCGGCAATGTAAAGTGTAGACCCCGACGAGGGGGTGCTGCGATCCCCACCAACAAGGGAGAGCATCGCACTATTGATCCACGTTGGCGGCTGGCGCACCCACACATCCGCCAGTTTTATGATCAGCCCACTGGCAAGATCAAGCAGGTAGGGGTTTCCCCCATCGGGGGCGAAAGCATCGGGCGTATAGCACGATCCGGGCGCGTTGGGCGTCCACGTTGGACAAAAGGCGCGATCTGAGACGAAAGCGAGGTAGCGCCCATCGGGGGAGAAACGCCCCCAAAAATCATACGCCCCGTGCTGTGTCAGATTACGGAAATTCGTCCCATCAGGACCGACGGCAAAAATATCAACATCGTAGGCGGTGGGCAAGACGAGGGCGATCTGCCGACCATCGGGTGACCATGACGGCTCGTCCAAAATGCTGCGCGGATTGAGCGTCTCCAGCGCAAAAAGGCGGATGCTGATCCCGTTGCGAATGTCCAACGCATACAAGCCGCTGCGCCCCGTTTCTTCCAAAAAGTAGGCGATATATGCCCCGTCGGGCGACCAGAAAATCCGCCCGCTGGTTGTCGCCGGAAGTTCCGTCACGGTGTAGATTTGCCCACCATCGGGCGAGGCGATGTTGACCGTCGTCACATTGCTGCCAGCAACAGGTGTCCCAGGTTGAAGCGTCCCCTCTTTGGGGCTTGTGTTGGCAAAGGCAAGCCATAGCTGCCCAATGCCGTTCACCACAGCCGGATCAATGGTGACGCGGGCGAATTGATCAATCGCCAACCCGACGGTTGCTTGGGGGGCGACGGTGGGAAAGGGCGTGTTTGTGACTGTGGGCGTCAGACTCGGCGTGAAGGTGGCGCTTGGCGTCAGGGTGGCGGTGGGCGTTGCCGAGGGCGAGGGTGTGAGCGTGATCGTTGCCGTCAGGGTGGCGGTTGGGGTGCGGCTTGCCGTTGGTGTCTGGCTAGGTGTCAGGGTGAGCGTGGGGGGGTGTGTTTCGGTGGGCAGCGGGGAGGGCGTCACCAGCACCGCTACCGCCCCATTGCCCATCAGATTACAGGCGCACAAGGCGAGCATTACCGCCGCCGCCGCCCCAAACAGGGTGGGCAGCGTTGGGCGTTGGCTGCGCCCCGTCGGAGTGTGGGCGGGGGCGATCCGCGTGGATCGCCCTTTGCCTTTGGGGAGAATCATACCGAGCAAGGGCAAGGGGGCTACCCTTCTGCCGTCGCCGGAGGGGTGGCGGGCGGGCGCTTGCGCGGCGTGCGTTTTGTGGCGGGCGTCTTTTTCTCGCCATTTGTCGGTGGTTTCTTTGCCGCACGCGGCTTGCGGGCGGGCTTTTCCAGCGGCGCCGGGTCGGGCGTCACATAGAGGGCATAGCGCAAGACCTCATCCATCGTCGTCACGGGGAAGATGGTCATTTCCGCCAAGACCTTTTTCGGGATGTGAACAAGGTCTTTCTGATTCCGTTCGGGGATGATCATCCGCCGAATGCCGGCGCGGTGGGCGGCAAGAAGTTTTTCTTTGATCCCGCCGACGGGCAAGACACGCCCACGCAGGGTGATTTCCCCTGTCAGGGTGAGGTTGCTGTGCGCCTTGCGACGGGTGAAGGCGGAGATAAGCGCCGTCGCAATCGTGATACCCGCCGAGGGTCCGTCTTTGTGGACGGCAGCTTCCGGCAGGTGAACGTGAATATCGGTCTTATCGAAGCGAACTTCCTTGATACCGAGGTCTTTGGCGCGGCTGCGCATGTAGCTCATCGAGGCTTGGATCGATTCCTGCATGACATCCCCAAGCTGTCCGGTGAGGGTGAGCGTCCCCTTGCCGTTCATGAGCGTGACCTCAATTGGCATGATGTCGCCGCCGCCTTCTGTCCACGCCACACCGGTGACGACGCCAACCTGATCGTGATCTTCCGCTTTGCTGCCCAAGAATTCGGCGGGTCCCAAATAGCGGCTGAGCGTCTCTGCGGTGATTTTTTTGGGAATACGCTTGCCTTCTGCCAGGCGCCGCGCCAATTTGCGACAGATGGTTGCCACCTGCCGATCCAGGTTGCGGACGCCCGCCTCGTAGGTGTATTCGCGGATCATCCCCCGAATCGCTGCTTCTTCAAAGTGAACATCCCCTTCGGGCAGCCCGTGCTGCTCCATCTGGCGTAGGAGGATGAAACGGCGGGCAATCTCTAGCTTTTCTTCTTCGGTATAGCCGCTGAACTCAATGACTTCCATCCGGTCTAGCAGCGCGGGGGGGATGGGATCAAGCGAGTTCGCCGTTGTCACGAACATGACCTTCGAGAGGTCGTAAGGGACTTCGAGGTAGTGATCGGAAAAGGCGTAGTTCTGCTCTGGGTCAAGAACTTCCAATAACGCCGAGGCGGGGTCACCGCGAAAATCTTGCCCAAGTTTATCGATCTCATCGAGCATGAACACGGGATTGATCGTCCCAGCGCGGCGGATGGTTTGCAAAACACGCCCCGGCAGCGCCCCGATATAGGTGCGGCGGTGTCCGCGAATCTCCGCTTCATCGCGGACGCCCCCCAAACTGACGCGGACGAATTCCCGCCCTAGCGCTTTGGCAATGCTGCGCCCTAAGGAGGTTTTCCCCGTTCCGGGGGGTCCGACAAAACAGAGGATGGGACTTTTCATCTTTTCAGGGGCAAGTTTGCGCACGGCAATATGTTCGAGAATACGCTCTTTTGCCTTCGGCAGCCCAAAGTGATCTTCTTCAAGGACTTTCGCCGCGTAGGTTATATCGAGCTTGTCCTCCGTCGCCTTTGTCCAGGGGAGTTCCACCAGCCAATCGACATAAGTGCGGATAATGCCAACCTCTGGCGCCATGGGGGGCATCATGGCAAGGCGATCCAATTCTTTCGTCGCCTTCGTTTGAATATCCGGCGGCATCCCGACGGTTTCGATCTTGCGACGCAGTTCGTCCACATCCTGCTGGAAAGGGTCGCCCTCGCCCAATTCGTTTTGGATCACGCGCATTTGTTCACGGAGGTACGCCTCGCGTTGGTTGCGATCCGCCTCCATCTGAACTTGGGCGTTGATCTCCTCCTCAATTTCGAGGACGTTCAATTCTCGCCCTAAAACTTCACTCACCCGCGCCAATCGATCACGGGAATCAAAGAGTTCGAGGAATTCTTGGCGTTCGTCCAGGCTCAAGTTGAGGGTGCTGATGATCAAATCTGCCAGCCAGCCCGGTTCGCTGATGTTCATGGCGTAGATCAGCGCCTCCTCTGGGAGGTTGCGGTTGATCTGGATGCATTTCTCGAACATCGTTGTCACTGCCCGCATTAGCCCATCGACAGCAGGCGAACGGGGGACGCGCCCTTGGATGGGGCGTGCCTTCACCATCAGAAAGCGCTCGCCTTTGGTGATTTCAACAACCTTTACCCGCCGCCGCCCCTGCGCCAAGACGCTGATCGAGTTATCGGGCATCTTCATCAGCCGTCCAAGGGCAATCTCTGTCCCTACGGAGTAGAGATCATCGGGGGTTGGGTCGTTTTGGTCGGGGTCAAGCTGCCCTACACCAATGACGGTTTTCCCCTGTTTCTGCGCCTCTTTGATCGCCTCTAAGGTGCGTTCGCGCCCAATGAACAGCGGGGTGACCATATTCGGGTAGAGAACCAGCCCACGTAAGGGGACGAGAATTGCCTCAATGAAGCCGTCTTTATCGGGCTTGGCATTGCGAATATTGTGAAAATCATTCATTTCGGGTCGCTGCATGGCGCTACCTTACCTTGTTATCGTCGTGCGTGATTCGTGCTGTGTTTTGCCGTGTTTTGACAATGGGTTCATCAAGATAGGACGCACGAGCAGGTGTCAACTTTAGGACAGTGCGTGCCTCCCCAACGACGGAAAGGGATCCGGTGACGCAGACTAAATCGTCGGGGCGAGTGGCGAGGGACTCGGCATATGCCAACGCTTCCGCCGCCGCCGAACGGGATTCAATTGTCCCCGTAAAGCCGCTTTCGCGGGCAAACGCCACCAAATCGGCGGTAGCGAAAGCACGGGGCGTGATCGCCTCCATCACAATGAGATGATCTGTAATCGGGAGTAAATGGGCAAACATGCCGCGCACATCTTTATCTTTAAGCGCCCCAAAGATCAGCATCCGCCGTTTAGCGTTGGGAAAATTCGTCAGCAAGGCATGACGCAGGCGGTCTGCCGAGGCGCTGTTATGGGCAACATCAAGGACAAGCCAGGGGGTGCGGCGCACCACCTCTAAACGCCCCGCCCAGTTCACAAGGGCTAAGCCGCGCTGAACCGCCTCTGGTGAAGGGGACAGAGCGCCCAATTGAGAGAGTGTCGCCAGCGCCACCGCGCCGTTTAACGCCTGATGTGCGCCCAAGAGCGGCGTCCAATAGGGTGTTGGTGGGCTGCCGGGGCGGTTGGCGGTGAAGGCTTGCCCATACTCATCGCTGCCCGTTGGAGAAAAAAGAAGATCATCGCCAACGACGGTGAGCGGCGCGTTTCGTTCAGCGGCAATACGGCGGATCACCGCCAGGGCTTCTTCCGGCTGGGGTGCGCTGACGACAGGGACGCCGGCTTTGATGATACCCGCCTTCTCAAAGGCGATCTCGGCAAGGGTGTTTCCCAACAGATGCATGTGATCGTAACTGAGGCTGGTGATTGTGCTGACGAGCGGCGCACGGACGATATTCGTGGCGTCTAAACGCCCGCCCAAACCCACCTCAATAACTGCCACATCGACCTTTGCCTCGGCAAAATAAAGGAAAGCTATGGCGGTGATCACTTCAAACCACGTCAACCCTGGGATCGATTCAATCACCGGGCGCAGCCGTGTGACGAGATCGGCAAGGGTGGCGGGGGGAATCAATGCGCCATTGATCTGAAAGCGCTCCCGAAAATCTTGCAGATGGGGGGAGGAATACAACCCCACCCGCACCCCAGACATTGCCAATGCGCTGGCAGACATGGCGCTGACCGACCCCTTACCCTTTGTGCCAGTGAGGTGCAGAATAGGGAAGGTTTCTTGCGGGTTGCCAAAGGCGCTTAACAAGGCACGGGGGCGATCCAAGCTCACGACATCCGGCGCATAACGATCTGGGCGCTGGAGTTCGTAATTGATCAACCCATAGAGGTAGTCAAGGGCGTCGTCATAGGTAAGCGTCATGAGCGTCATTGGGGCGTCCTTACCGCGCCCGTGAAGTTTAGGTATCTTAACCGCACATAGAGGCGGACACAAGTAAGAACACTGTTAGCGAACGCCGTGTGTTCTTCCACTTGTTAAGAAACCTCTATACTCCTGAAATATGTTTGGGAGATTCAAACCGAACGATTTAGGGTATCTTGAAGGTAGAATTAGGGTACAATTCTGGTAGCACAGCAGCAACGCGAACAGCTAGGGGCAATATGCTATGACGCAACGACGTGTTCTTGTGGTCGATGATGACCCCGCAATCCGCCTTGTGACGAAACGTATGTTGAAAAACATGCAATGTGAAGCTTATGAGGCAAAAGATGGTGTAGAGGGCGAACGCCTTGCCAATGAACTTTTACCTGATTTGGTTCTCTTAGACATTATGATGCCCCTTCAGGATGGCTACGAAACCTGTGCGCGGCTGCGAAGAGGTGGGTATATGGGGCGTATTGTCCTCTTTAGCGCCCTCATGCGTGATAACGAACGCAATCGGGCAAAGGTTGCTGGCGCTACAGGCTACATTCAAAAACCAGTGACCCGCGAAGAATTAGAGCAGTATCTTGAGGGTTTCACCGAACCCCAAGTGTAGCGCTAGGGTGTAACAAAAAAATTTCCTTCTAAGCCCCGCGCTTTAGCACGGGGGCGGGGGGGAATCAGATCGCCCTAATTAGGTTCTTCCACCACCAAGAGTGGAATCGAGGCGGCGATCTCATCGGGGATCATCGTATAAGCCCGCGCCACCCACACGTATTCCCCCTCATATAGGACAAACAGCCAGGCGCCCGTTGCCTCTCGCGCCAAGACACGCAGCACCGTTCCAGAAGGAATCTGCCCCAAATAGGTTTCTTGGCTAATCACGGGTTGGGAACGGTAATTGAGCAGGACGTAGTTTTGTGTCCGCAGTTTGAAATCCGGCGGCAGCACCAGCATTGGCTGTCCCCCCAGTGAGCGCAAGTAGGTGAAGGACGTTGCCGGAAGGGTGGGCAGCGGCGTCACATTGGCTTTCGGGGGAAGCGGTGTCTCCTGTGGGGGAAAGACCACCCCAGACGTATTCTTTGAAGGTGGGGGGACGGGAATCCCGCAGAGTTCTCCCGAAAAGGTATAGGCATAGCCATCCCCGTAGAGTTGGAGCAGAGCCGATGGCAGCGCCGAGAGGGAACGCCCATTCAGCGCATTCACGGTGATCGGCGTCCCTAGCCCCTGGGCTTTTGCCAATGCATCGACAATTTGCGCTTGGGAGGCGGTGAACAGGTATTGCCCAACACTGGCGTAAATGCCCCACACCTCTACCGACCCGCCCGCCCGACAGTAGCCCGCGATGGTTGCCAGCGCGTCCGCCGGATTCACCCGTCCATCAATTTCTAGAAAATGGGTGCAAATCTCGTTTCCCAACTCGTCACGGCAGCGATCCCGCGTGGGGGATTGTGCCTGTGTGGGGTATCTGCCCCCGCCGAGGGCGAATGTCCCAATCAGAAGGGCAGCGAGGAGTCCGGCTAAGACAAGTCGTTTCATCCGTGTGGCAATCCTATCCTTTTTCGTCCATCTCAGATTAGAATCATAGCCTAAGCCAATCAGGATGTGTAGGGCGATTGCTCAATCATAGGGAGAAAGTAGGAAACTCATTGTGGATAAACCGCTGAGCAGCGAGCCGATTTTGGTCATTGGACACCGCAACCCAGACACCGACGCCATTGCCTCGGCGGTAGGTTATGCGTGGGTGTTGAACGGGGGCGAAGGCGGGCGTTACAGCCCCGGACGAACGGGCGAGGTCAACCCGCAAACGGCGTATGTCTTGAAACGCTTCGGGGTAGAGCCGCCGCCCCTTGTGGGGGATGTGTGGGGGCGGGTGGGGGCAATCATTGAGCGAATTCCCCCGCTTGACGAGGGGGCAACCCTGCTGACCGCCATTCAGACGATTGCCAAGACGCGGCGTTCTGTCCCGATTCATAACGCGGCGGGCATCCCCGTCGGCATTGTCTCTGGGGCGGGGCTGTTTGGCAGCCTTGCCGAAGCGCTTAGCTCTACCTCGGTGATCGCCCTCGCCAACACACTAGGCAGTCCGGCGGAGCAGACCGTTGACCCCGGCGGTGTCATGCTGAAGGCGAATGAACGCATCCGCGATGTGATTGCCCAAGCAATGCGTGCCGATCAGGATGAATTCATCATCACCGATGAGGAAGGGCGCTATGCTGGCATGTGCCGCAAATCGGCGCTGCTTGCCCCGCCGCGCCGGAAGGTGGTCATGGTCGATCATAACGAACTTGGGCAGGCGGTCCCGGGTTTAGAGGACGCCGAGATCGTGGAGGTGTTGGATCACCACCGTTTGGACACGATGCCGACGGCGATGCCCATCCGTTTCCTGATCGAACCCGTCGGCTGCTGCGCAACCCTTGTTGCTGAGCGGGGGTTGGAGCGCGGGCTGACCTTTCCCGCCCCGATTGCCGGCTTGCTGTTATGTGCGATTCTCTCCGATACACTCGTTTTTCGTTCGCCCACAACCACCGAGCGGGATCGCGCCGCCGCTGGAAAACTGGCGGCAATGGCGGGCTTGAGCGGCGAGACAGCGATCTACGACTTGGGCGAGGCGATGTTGGCGGCGGGCGCTGGCATGGGCGGACGGGTGGCGGCGGAGATGATCAACGCTGATCTAAAATTTTACGAGGTGGGCGGGGGCAGGGTGGGCATTGCCCAGGTGGAGACGGCAAACCTCAGCGAGATTGCCGATCACCTTGCCGCGCTGCGCAGCGCCCTAGAGGATTTGAGCCAAACGCGAGAACTGGCGATGAGTATGCTCATGGTGACCGATGTCGTGCGCGGCAACAGCCGTTTGATCGTCGCCGCCCCGTCGCGGCTGATCGCCTCGCTGCCTTACGTCCGCTTGGACGATGGGACGTTGGACGCGCCCGGATTGGTGTCTCGGAAGAAGCAACTTCTGCCGGTGGTGTTGGGGGCGCTTTCGCAGGTAGTCTAGCCTTTCCCCCACTAGCCCGCCGCTAAAGCAGCGGGCTAGTGCTGACCGCCCCGTTGGGGCTTAGGATAAATAACTCACCTTACGCAGTTGGGTTTGTTCACCCCGTATTCGTCGAAAGGGGCAGTTTGAGGGCCAAAAGTGCAGATTCCTCCCGCGTGGCGGGAGAGGGGGTTAGGGGGTGAGGGTCTGTGCCTAAGGTGAGTAAATAACAGTGGTCTGTTTTTCCAAGCCCCGAAAGGGCGGCTAGTCCTAGCGCGTGGGCTTTCGCCCCGCCCCATTCCCGGCATCCTGTAGGGGCGCACGGTATCCGCCATTTGCCCGCCTGTGGGGAATGGCGGATAGGGGTTCTTCCTAATCGACGGCTAGGGCGTACCGTCCTCGTCCTCTGGTGGTTCGACGTCTTGCCTTGCGCTTGATTGTGGTCTGAGCGCCGCCAAAACCTCCGGCGAGATGGTGAACGCTGTGCTAAGGCGGTGCTGCGGGGCAAGGCGATCCTCGTAGTAAAGCGCCGCCTCCGCCTTGTAGTCCCCAAAGGGGGAACTGACCCCCCGAATGTGAACGGTGAATTCCATCGCCTTATGCATCGTCTCAATGATGCTCATCTCCGCGATACGATCCTCCCCCCGCCATACCTCAAGCTCAAGACTGGGGCGCTCTTGAAAGGGCGTCACGTTGAGGGTGATCTTCACCCGCCACCCATCAGGGTAGGGCGTCGCCGTGAGGGATTCAATGCGAATCGCACTGCGGGCTTGGGGGACATCGTGCTGATCAAAAAACGAAATGTTCATCGTGCTTTCTTTGCCTAATGACAGCGAGATTACTCATCAAACAGGTACGTCGGTTCGGCGTAGTAGCGGATGCGTTTGGCGGCGGTGCGCTCTTGAACCCACAGTTGAAGGGCAGCATTTTTCGCCTCTAACGTCTCGCCATCGTCACGCAGTGCGCTGAGCGGGTAGTGCAGACGCATTGCCCGTCCATAGATGATATGGCGGCTGATTCCGGGTGGAAGGTGAACGCCATCCCGCGCCGCCACGACGATTTCTGGTGGTTCGTAGCGGGGAAAGACAATGATCGCCACTGCATCGGGGTACAGCTTTCGCGCTGTGCTAAGCTGATCGGTATTGATGCGGTTGAGAACCCCGCGTGTTTTATAGGCATCGACAATCTCGTTGAGAACCCGCGTCCGGTCTGCGAGGGTCACTGCCTCTGCTGCCAGTGTATAGGCGCGGTTATCGGCAAGGACGGTATACGCCAAGACCTCTCGCCGCGCCAGTGCCGCCCGCGCCGTGAGCAAATCCATCCCGTTCAGCGTTAGGGCGGGGACTTCACGCAGCCGCCGCAGAAACTCGAACCACGACATGCCGCTGACGATGTGATGCCACGTCTCTAATTTGACAAACCCCGATTCGTAATCGACCACTTGGACGAGGATATAGGGGTAACCAAGTGTTTTGAGGCAGTGGTGGCGGTTTGCCCCATCCAAAATGACGTAGCGTTCATCGTCCATGGGGGCGACGATGGGCGGGTTGAGCCAGACGCCGCTTGCCTCAATCCGTTTGATCAACGGCGCGGAGCGCTGATCGTCGTGGATTTCGTGGGGGACAAGCGACCCGATGGGGACAATGCGCAAATCGGGCAGCACCTCGCGGGGGGTAGGGTCGTGCGGGGCTGGATTGACCATAAAAAATCTTCTTTCCTATCAAAAATGTGCCGAAAACGCCTCTAAATGTACCTCATTCAGGGGTAGGATGCAGAGAATTCGCCAATCACCGTAAACAGTTACTGTTCACCGCCCTTTTCGGGAAACCCCTTGCGGGGTATGGCGGGGCGCATTAAAATCCGCCAACCATCCGAAATGGTAATTCCTGCATGTTTCTAAAAGTATTCATACTTAGTCGCTACATGCAATCCAGCAAGGAGTAGTTACATTGGCTGTTTTGATGGAGGTCAAAGACCTCACGACGCGGTTTCATACCCAAGAGGGGGAAGTCTACGCCGTTAATGGGATTAGTTACACCCTAAACGAAGGCGAAACCCTCGGCATTGTAGGAGAGAGCGGCAGCGGCAAAAGCGTTCAATCCCTCTCCATCCTCGGTCTGATCCCAAGCCCACCGGGAAAAATTGAAGCGGGGACAGTTCTCTTTCGTGGGCGCGATCTGCTAAAACTTTCCAAAGAGGAAATGCGCAAGGTACGCGGCGCAGAGATCGCCATGATCTTCCAAGACCCAATGACCTCGCTCAACCCCGTTCTGACGGTGGGTAAACAGATTACCGAGGCGCTTCAACTGCACCTCGGTATGAACATCAAACAGGCGCGTGACCGTGCCGCCGAACTCTTGGCGATGGTCGGTATTCCGCTTGCCGCCAAACGCCTTGACGATTACCCCCATCAATTTTCCGGCGGGATGCGCCAACGGGCGATGATCGCTATGGCGCTTTCGTGCAACCCCCAACTGCTCATTGCCGACGAACCGACAACGGCGTTGGATGTGACCATTCAGGCGCAGATCACCGACCTTGTGAAGCGCCTGCGCGATAAATTGGGGATGGCGATGATTTGGATCACCCATGACCTCGGCGTGATCGCGGGCTTGGCAGATACCATTCAGGTTATGTATGGGGGGACGATTGTCGAACGCGGACCCGTCACCGAAATTTTCAAAGACACCCGTCATCCCTATACACTTGGGCTGCGGGGGTCGATCCCGCGCATTGACAAACGCGGTGAGCGGCTGACGCCCATTGAAGGCTCGCCGCCGGATATGCGCAAGAAGCCTGTGGGCTGCCCCTTTGCCCCGCGCTGTGTGTTCAAAGTTGATAAATGCGAAACCGAGACGCCCCTCCTTTTGCCTGTTGAAGGCGGGAAAGCCAACCATTTCGCCGCGTGCCACGTTGATATTCGACAGGGAGTTCCGAGCCGTGCTTAACCCAACACCTACCACCACCACACGCCCCCCGATTGAGGAAGGGACGAAGCCGCTGCTGCGCGTCCGGGGATTGAAGAAACACTTTCCGATTACAGCAGGGTTCATCATCCAGCGCGAGGTCGGCGCGATCAAAGCCGTTGATGGGCTGGATTTTGATGTCTACAAAGGTGAAACGCTTGGCTTGGTGGGCGAGAGCGGCTGCGGAAAATCAACCACCGGACGCACCATCCTTCAGCTTTACCGCCCAACAGCGGGCAGCGTCCAATTTGATGGGGTTGAACTTGCCACGATGAAGGGCGAGACACTGCGCAAAATGCGCCGCAACATGCAGATGATTTTCCAAGACCCTTATGCCAGCCTGAATCCGCGTATGTCTGTTGGACGGATCATCTCTGAGCCGCTCTTTGTTCACAACATCGGGACGCCGAAGGAACGCATGGATCGCGTTCAATTCCTGATGGAAAAAGTGGGCTTGAACCCCTATTACGTCAATCGCTATCCGCATGAGTTTTCCGGTGGGCAGCGCCAGCGTATTGGGATTGCCCGCGCCCTTGCCCTCAGTCCTTCGCTGATTGTCGCTGACGAGCCGATTTCCGCCCTCGATGTCTCGATTCAGGCGCAGGTTGTCAATCTTTTGCAAGACCTTCAAAAAGAATTCAACCTCACTTACGTCTTTATTGCCCATGATCTGAGTATGGTGCGCCACATCTGTAACCGTGTGGCGGTGATGTATCTAGGCAAGATTGTCGAGATAGGACCCTCCGACGAGGTGTACTCCAACCCGCGCCATCCCTATACACAGGCGCTGCTCTCCGCCGTCCCCGTTCCCGATCCCGAATCGGAGGCAGACCGGCTGCGGATCATCTTGCGTGGGGATGTGCCAAGTCCAGCGAATCCGCCCGTTGGCTGCAACTTCAACACGCGCTGCCCCGTCGCCATCGAATCGTGCTTCCGCGATGAGCCGGAACTGCGTGAGGTTGCGCCTGGGCATTGGGTCGCTTGCCATTTGGCATCCTAAGCCACTATCCTTAATCACAAGGGGGCAATCCGCACCCTAACCAATGCATCGGATGCGGATCACCCCCCACCTGCTGGCTGGTTCGACTCGCGTGTTCGTCTAATGGAAAGGCAGCCCTATGGCGGTGGCATCCTCGGCAAAACCCGTCTCACTTCGTCAGGAAGAAGTCAAGACCCGAACCCCCCTCGGTGACGCATGGCAGCAGTTCAAGCGCCATAAACTCGCCGTGCTGTCGCTCATCTTCATTGTCCTTTTGCTCACGGTCTCCATTGGCGCAGATTTTCTGAAATCAGTGGGCTTTGTGGACGACCCCATCTTTCAGCACAAGGGGAAGGGGATGTCCTACGCCGACCCCATGACCTGCACCCAAGACATTCGCCGTCTAAACCCCCAGTGGTGTTTCGTCGCCGGAACGGATAGTTTGGGACGGGATGTTTTTAGCCGTGTGGTGTATGGCTCGCGGGTGTCGCTGGCGGTGGGGCTGGTTGGGGCGGCAACAAGCATGTTCCTCGGCGTCATGTATGGCTTGATTGCCGGCTATTACGGCGGGCAGATTGATAACCTGATGATGCGCTTTGTCGATTTTATGTACGCTTTTCCCGACCTTGCCTTCATCATCTTGATCCAAACCTTTGTCAAATCGGTTGCCGCCGAACCGGATAAAGCATCGCCTATTTTTCGGGGGTTAATCGCCCTTGACCGTTCGATGGGCGGGCTGTTCTTCCTGTTCATCGTCATTGGGATGCTCAGTTGGATCGGGGTGGCGCGGCTGGCACGGGGGCAGACGCTCTCCGCCAAAAACCGCGAATATGTGGAGGCTGCCCGTGCGATGGGCGCCAAAAACCGCCGTATTATCATTTTTCACGTGCTGCCCAACATTATGGGACCCCTTGTGGTGGTTGCCTGCACAGCCATTCCCGGCTTTATCTTCACCGAGGCGGCGCTGAGCTATTTAGGAATTGGGATCAACCCGCCAACCCCCAGTTGGGGGGCGATGATCCAAGACGCCCAAACGCGGGGCTTTGGCTCTGCGCCCCATTTGATCCTTGCGCCTGGGTTGGTCTTTGTAGCAACTGTTTTGGCGTTCAATTTCCTCGGTGATGGTCTGCGTGATGCTCTTGATCCAAGTCTGCGGGGAAGCTAACCAACGATGCTCTTGAAACCGCTGTTTCTAAAACCAACGAAATACCAAGCCACCCTTGCGCTCTCCTTTGCCCTGACAATGCTGCTGAGCGCGATTCTTGCCTGTACTGCCAACGACAGGCTGTTTATCACCCTCACAGACACGCCCATCCCCTCGCTAACGCCCACCCCGCTTGCCCTCGATACGAAGTTCAAGATTGGCGATACCGCCGTTCTGATCAACATTTCGGAAATGGTTGCCGTCTCCCTGCCGCCCCAAGCGGGTCCGTTCCGTCCAGGGATTCCCGGCGCCAGTACGTGTTTCCCCAATACGAATGTGAAAGTGTTGGATATTTCAAAGAACCCTAGCGACCCCTCCGATCCCCTGATTTACTACAAGGTACAGTGTCAGGGGGAGGGGTGGGCAGCCGAAGTGAACCTTGCCAAATACAAGCGCGGCGATAAACCCTCGGTGTCGGCAAGCGAGGGAGCGCCACTCTACAGCGTCCCCGATGCCAGCACCGCCCCGCTAGGCGATTGTAAAGAAAACACCACGGTGACCGTCTTGAAATCGACCCGCAACCAGTTTGACGACGACGACCCTCTCGTTTATGTTGAGGTCGCCTGCGGGGTTCAGCAAGGCTACCTTCTGGAAAGTACCTTGAAGGCAGGGAGTTAGCGCCATGATCGACTCGATCTTGCGTGGGCTGCTTTCCACGCTCAAATTGTTCACCGGCGTAGGGATGATCAAGTTTGTCTTGCGCCGAATTTTGGTCGCCCTTCCCGTCCTCTTTGGGATTATTCTGATCAACTATGGGTTGATGCGTGCCGTCCCCGGCGGACCGTTCGATAACACGGGATCAAAAAGCCGTTCGGCGCGGGATATCGCCCTGCTGAACGCCCGTTTTGGGCTGGATATGCCCTTTCTGCTGAATTTGCCGAGCGATGGGAAAAGCCCTGACGATGGCAAGACGTTAGTTGTCCGCTCCGATGCGCTGCCCGATTGCGAGATGCTGCGGCGCGGCGTTTCCCCTGCCGATCAAGTGGTGCAGCCGATTGAGGATGTCTACGAGGGCTGGCAGCTTGTGCGCGGCGTCACCGAACGGAAGGAATCTACCGAGCAGTTCGAGGGCAAGGCAACGCGCTGCTTAGAAAGCCGTAACGTCCTTTACTCTGATCTGTTCCGCAGCCAGTTTTTTCAATATCTGAACAACGTCATGCGTGGAGATTTTGGTCCCTCGATGGCGGCGAACAAGCAGTTCCGCTCTGTGACGGAAATCATTGGCGATCTGATGCCCACCTCCTTCCGCTTGGGGATGTATTCCGTCCTCATCGGCTTCCTCATTGGCGTCCCTCTTGGCGTGCTGACCGCCGTCTACCGCAACACCTCGGTGGATTACACCATCACCTTTTTGGTCGTCGTCGTCGGGGCAATTCCAACGCTCATCTTAGGACCCGCCCTGATCATCATCTTCGTGAACAAGTTAGGTATCCTGCCGGGGGTGAACCCCACCGTTTGGCGAAATCCGAATCTCTTTGACCCAGAGTTTCTCAGCCGGGCAATTCTGCCGATCATGGTCTTGGGGACGGGGCTGGCAACCGGCTTAGCGCGGCTGACCCGCGCCAGTTTGCTGCAAGTGATGCGCGATGATTATATCCGCACAGCGCGGGCAAAGGGCTTGAAAGAGCGCGTCGTCATCTACCTTCACGCCCTGAAGAACGCTTTGATTCCCGTCGTCACCATTTTGGGTCCGCTGGTTGCTGGGGCGGTCACGGGTTCGCTCATCGTGGAGCGGATTTTCGCCGTACCCGGCTTGGGCAGCACCTTTGTCGATTCCATTGCGGCGCGGGACTACACCCTTTTGGTGGGAGTCACTATCTTCTACTCGGTGCTGCTCATTTTGGGGAACATCATGGTCGATGTCATGTACACATGGCTTGACCCGCGCATCCGCTTTGAGTAGGCTGTGTGTGCAATCCGTCCCCAATGATAAAGGTCAGACGGGCGCCCAAGGAGCGTCCCTACGGGGTGCGTGGCAAGGGGGTGGGCATCTCACCAAGCCCCAAAGGGGTGATCCATTTAGCCCGCTGCTTTAGCGGCGGACGCAGACTCGTACTTACAAGGCTACAGGCAAGAGCTAACGAATGAGCATGATGGGCGAGATAACACCGAATGGCAATCCCCGTATCCCGATTGAGGAATACGGCGAGCATTACTTCCAAAGCCATAACTACGCAGATCGCCCCTTGGGGCGCTTTAGCATGTATTGGTTCGCCCGCCGCTACTATGCCGCCCTAGTGCGCCGCTATGCGCCGAAGGGGGGCGGGCAATTGCTGGAGATGGGCTGTGGGTTGGGTCACCTGATCGGCTTGCTTCAGGATGACTTCGACTGCGTGGGGATAGACCTTGCCGAATACGCCGTCCACGAGACGCGCAAAAACGCCCCCCGCGCCCGCGCTATGGTGCAAAGCGCCGATGATCTCTCGATCTTCAAAGATGGCGAATTCGCCGTTGTCGTCGCCTTACACCTTGTCGAACACCTGCCCGATCCCCAGCAGACGCTCCACGAGGTCTACCGCATCCTCAAGCCGGGGGGCTTGCTGCTCTATGCCACGCCGAACCCAATTTACCCGCTGCGCCGTCTGAAAGACCCCTTCACTGATGCAATCGGCAAAGACCCCACCCATATCAATGTGCAAGCGCCAGCCGAATGGCGCACATGGACAAAGGACGCGGGCTTCCGTATTTTGCGGCACTTTGGCGATGGTTTGTGGGATGTCCCCTACGTAAAAGGGATTCCAACAAAACTCCAATTCGCCCTCTTTGGTCTGCCGGCGCTGCTTCAGGTGCTTACCCAGACAACGCTTACCCCTCGTTCGCTTGGCGTGAACCAAATTGTGATTGCCCGACGACACGGCTAAGACGAGAAGTGAGATCATCATTACCCTGCCCATGTTTCAGCCTAATTACCCACACACCGACAGCACCTTTACCCTGCACCCCGTTGTGGAAAGGATCAACGCCCCGCCGGAATTCACCGGACGAGGCGTGGTCATGGCGTTCATCGATTCTGGCTTTTCCCCTCACCCAGAAATTTTGGATCGCGTCCTTGCCCATGTAGACGCCACAACGGAGCGGATCATCGAGCGCACACGCTATTTCCATGACCGCGATTTCTCGTGGCACGGGCAAATGACGAGCGTGATCGCGGCGGGCGATGGGCGCACCTCGCAAGGGCGGCTCTATCGGGGTATTGCCCCCGACACAAAATTAATCCTGATCAAAGTGAGCAACTTGCAAGGGCGGATCAAAGAGCCGGACATTTTGCGGGGGATGCGTTGGCTGCTGCGACATCATGCCCGCTTTGGGGTGCGGGTGGTAAATGTCTCGGTAGGCGGCGACGATCCGAATGATGATCCCGATTATGCCCTTCACCGTGCCGTCCACGATCTGCATAAGGCAGGGATGGTCGTCACGATTGCGGCGGGGAACGCGAACGCCCACAGTTTAGTGCCGCCCGCCAGCGCCCCCGAAGCGATCACCGTCGGCGGTTACGACGACCACAACCAATTGGATCGGACGCAGTGGACGCTCTACCACCATAACTATGGGACGGCATACGACAAGACCGCCAAACCGGAAGTTTCCGCGCTGGCGGCGTGGGTTGCCTCGCCCATCCTACCCGGTTCCAGCATGGCGCGGGAGGCGCGTTGGCTGGCAATGATGCTGCGGGCGCGGGACAAGGCGACCATCGATCAGATGCTCCTCTCTGGCTATGGCGATCTCAGCCTTTCGCGGGGGCAAGCCTTCAAGCCCGATGAAAAGACCTACGCTCTGCTCCAAGCACGGATCAACGCGCACAAAATCATCGATTCCACCCATCAGCATGTGGATGGCACGTCTGTTTCGGCGGCGGTGGTAGCGGGCGTGGCGGCGCTCATGATTGAGGCAAATCCTCGTCTGACACCAACGGCAATCAAAGAGATTCTGATGGCGACGGCAGCGCCGCTCCCCAACATACCTGTTCAGCGCCAAAACGCCGGCGTGATTGATGCGGCTGCCGCCGTGCGTGCGGCAAAGAGGGACGCTTAGAGCGTCCGTACCATGATGATCCCCGCCCTAATGGGCGGGGCTGAGATCAGGGAAAGATTAAACCTTGTTTTTAGCCCGACGCTAAAGCGCCGGGGACATACGCAGAGAGACGCACGCACTTAATCCGCCTATGAAAACGTCACGGGGGTGACTTTTACAAGTTATTTATGGGCAGTCAGCCGCCCCTTTTGAGATCATTGATCCAGCAATAAGACCCTAGGGGAAAGACTTTATGACGAACAATGATCAACTGCACCCCCAAACCCCTGCGCCAGAGGTTGTCCTCTCCAATGACAAAGGCGAGCGCGTCTCCTTGAGCAATTACAAAGGGCAAAAAACGCTCATTGTCTTTTTTATGCGGGCGTTTAACTGTATGCAGTGTCGCCAATTTGTGAAGAAAATGGCAGAAAATGCGCCCCCCCTTGCTGCCAAGAATATTCAATCTATTGTCATTGGACCCGGCACACGGCAAGAGGCAGAACGGCTTGTTCGGTCTTTGAACACACCGCCCGAACTCGTTGTCCTTCATGATACCGATGGTGAGGCGTACAACACCTTCTCGCTGGATAAGGCGTTCCTCTCCCTTGTTCAGAAAAGCGGGTTATTCCTCATTGACCAAGAAGGAATTTTGCAAAGCGCCATTATCACGGCGAACGCTAACCGCTGGATTTCTGGGCGAGCGTTGGAAGACCTGAAAAAAGAGCTTGCCAACACCTAGCCGCTGTCACTGATCATGCCGCCGCGCCGATCTATTGCCGTTGTCCATCCCTCCTTTGCCGAACGGGGGGGGGCGGAACAGTACCTGATCAATGGATTGACGGGGTTGGCGAGGCGTGGTCACCGGGTCGATCTCTACACCGCCGCCTATGATCACGCCTACTTCCCCGATCCTTCGTCTCTCGGCGTTCGGCTGATCCTACTTGGCGGGCGCGGCTACCATCAGGGGTTCGTCGGGCTGCTGGCGATGCGCCGAACGCTGCGTGAGCGGCTCAGCGCCTATGACGCCGTGATCGCGGTGAATTTTCCCGCCCCGCTGTGGGTGGCGGCGCTCCCCCGTCGGGTGCGGGTGGTGTGGCTTTGCTTTGAGCCAAAGCGCAACCTGTATCCCGCCATTCTCTATGCTGATGCCCCCAATTTCGGCGCACACGGCTACCGCACGGCGCATGATCCCCTCTATCAGGGGTGGTGGGGACGGCTGCGCCTGCTGCGCGATCCCCATGTTTTGCTGCCCTATGGGGTCCGTTCAGCGCTCCAACGCACCCTTGATCAGCGGGCTGCCCGTCGCCCCGATGTGATCCTCACCCCAACACCCTACATGGCGGGGAAGATCAGAGCAATTTATGCACCGAAGGCGGCGGTGATTCCTATTTGGGCGGGAATGGACGCCCCGCCTTTAACAGTTTCAAAGAAGGCTCAGCCCGACGCATTGATCCTCATCCCCACCCGCCTTGAGCCGATCAAAAATGTGATCACGGCGATCCGTGCCGTGAAGCAGCTTGCCGAGACGGGGGAGTTGGGCGGGTTTCGCGTGGTGATCCTCGGCACGGGGAGCGAGGAAGCCTTGCTGCGGGCGGAGGTCACCTCCTTAGGGTTGGGGGCGGCTGTCCAATTCAGCGGGTTCGTCTCGGACACTGAGCGCGACGACTGGTATGATCGGGCGGCGTTCGTCGTCTACCCACCGCTTGCCGAACCGTTTGGGATGCCCGTTGTCGAGGCGGGCTGGCGCGGGCGAGCGGTGATCGCGGCGGATCGGGGGGGGACGGCGGATGTGATCGTTGATGGCGTCACTGGACGGCTTGTCCCTATGACAGACGTTCAGGCGCTGGCGGGGGCGATCCGTGAATGGATCATCTCGCCCGATCTGCCAGAGCGCATGGGCGAAGCGGCACGGACACAGATTGCTGAACGATGTAATTTTCACACGTGGGTAACGCAGATTGAATCCGCTTTAAGTGACGGCGTACAACCTCACTAGATTCTATGGCGATGGGGTTTCTAAGCCCCGAAAGGGTGGTCAATCTTAGCCCGCTGCTTTAGCGGCGGGCGCACACGAGCGCATACCCTGCGCCCCTACTCCACCACAGACCCTCTAAGGCGCGGGTCGGCTAAGAGGGCGATACCCTCGGCAGCCATCCCCGCAATCCCATAAACGATAGCGCTCAAAACGACCACCCCGCCGACAACGGGCATGTCCTGATCGTTCACCGCGCCGAGCAACACTTGCCCAATGCCCGGACGAACGAAAATCATCTCAGTGACGACGGCGCCGCCGATCAAAAACCCCCATTGGAGTGCGGCAGCAGAAGCAATCAGCCCGATTGCCATGCGGAACATATGCCGCCGCCGGATTATTCCTTCGCCCAAGCCTTTGCCCCGCGCCGTCATGACGAACGTCGCCAGGCGCATCTCGCGCAGTGCCGCCGCTGTGATCTGGGCAATGCCCCCCGCGCCCGCAACGCCCAAGACCAAACTCGGCAGAATCAGAAAACGGAGATCAGAGCCGTTCCCCGTTGAAGGCAGCCAGCGCAATCGGACGGCGATCCAGTAAATGGCAAGCGTCCCCGACCAATAGACGGGCGTCGCCAGCGCAAGGATGGCGGCGAGGGATGCCCCCCAACGCACCGCCCGCCGTTCGGAGAGCGCCGCCGCCATGCCGAGGCTGATCCCCACCGTCAGGGTGACGAGCAGTGCCGCACCCGCCAAGAGGAGGGTCGCTCCCAATGGTTCGCGCAGCATATCCAACACCGGACGCCCCGTGATCAGCGAGATACCCAGATCACCCCGCGCTAGATTCGCCACCAAACGGAGGTATTGAACAAGGGGCGGATCAGCTAAACCGAGCGCCTGCCGTCGCGCCTCAATTTGGTTGGCGGTTGCCCCGCTGGCGGCAAGGCGTGCCGTGATCGCATCGCTGGGGATAAGGCAAGAGAGAAGGAAGGCGAAGGTTGCCGCTAACCAAACTGTCACCAGCAGCCGAGCAAGGCGGCGCAGAAGAAAAGACAGCATAGCCCGTTTTCCCGCCGTAAATGTGTTGTAGGCGTATCCTAATAAGTCGGCGTCGTGGGGGGATGCTTCCTTCCAGCGTGTCCTTGCTGCGTTGTCTGTATCCCCATCAGCCCCCACGCTAAGAATACCATCGGAAGAATGGCGTGTGGGTAGTGATCGATCAGCCCAATGGCAAGCAGTGCCGCCGCCCCCGCCGCCACACCAATGGCATAGGGGTCACGCGCCCGCTGCCAGCCCGCCCATCCCCCGCTGATGACAGCCCCTCCCCACAACCCTAACCCGATTAGCCCTAACTCAGCGGCGATGAGTAAGGGGACGTTGTGGACGTTTTGCGCTTGGAGGGTGCGGTAGGGCGAACGAAGCAGCCAATCGCGTGCCTCCCAGGGGAACGCCCCCACACCCACACCTTGCAGCGGCTTTTGGGCAATCAGATCGGCGGCAATCTCAATGAAAATACGGCGATCTGTCGTAGAGCGCAGTTCTGTCGTTTCCCCGCCAACACCCGCCCGCGCCAAGAGAAAGGGGGTGTACCCGACGACAAAGAGAAGTCCCACCACGCCAAGAGCGCCGCCCGCAAGGGCAAGCCGCCGCGTAGCAAGGCGTGGCGCACCCCGCCGCCGCATGGCAAGGCAGATGAGCGCCATCCCACCGAGGAACGCCACCCACGCCCCCCGACTAAAGGTGAGGCACAGCGCCCCAAAGACGACCCCTGCGCACAGCACGCGGACGATTCCCCACCAGCGGGGAAGGGCGGGCGATTCCCCGCCGTACAGCCACGCCGTCATTGCCAAAAGCCCCACCGTTAGGTAGCCAGCAATCACGTTGGGATGGATCGTCAGCCCATAGGGGCGCAGCCAAACCGCCCCTCCCGCCCGAAGGATGCTCATCCCTTTGAAGCCGCTGCGCAGTTCAAATTCCCCGAAAAGGGTCAGCCCTACGGGGTGCTGAAGAAGCGCCTGAGCGATCACGATCACGGCTTGAAAGAGCGCTCCGGCAATGAGAACATGCGCCGCCCGACGCGGCGGGTAGGGGGCGCAGGCGGCAACAACGGCAAACAGAAAGACCAGCAAAAACTGCCCGCCCGCTGTGGCGCTTTGGGTGGGATAGCGCGACCATGTTGGGGAGAACATCCCCCACAGGGCAAACATCCCCAGAAAAAGAAGCATAATCCCTTTCCCGCCGCCAATGGAGGCGGAAAATCCGGGGAAGCCCGCCCCCCCCCACGCAAGCAAGGCGGCGAAGACAAGAAAGGTGATTAGAAAACCGAGGTAATAGGGTTGGCGCGGCAGTTCTGGCGGGCGCAGCCACCAGCCGGCAAGGAGAAGAACAGCATCCAGCGCGAAAAACAATCCGCGTTGGGCGATCACACCCCACCTAGCAAGACGCGCCGCACCTCGCCAACGAAGGCTGTCATATCAAGCGGCTTAGAAAAGTAGCCAGCAAAGCCAGATCGCAGCGCTTTTAATGCCAGATCGGGGGCGTGAAACCCCGTCACGGCAAAACAGGGGATGTCTTTCGTGGTGGGATCGTGCTGAAGGCGATTAAACAGAGTCCAACCATCCATACCCGGCAGGGCAAGATCGAGAATGACAACACGGTAGGTATGTTCGCTGAGGCGCTCAAGGGCTTCTTCGGCGGAATGGGCAAACGATGCCTCAAGGTGGTGGTGACGAAGGATGCGCCTAATGACCTCTTGCCCGTCAGCATCGTCCTCTACGATCAAGATTTGGGGATGGCGAGATGGTTCTGTCATGGTGTACCACTTTCTGTCCGCAGCATATCAAAGCCGGGAATATCAATCAATAAATTCAAAAGCTCACCCATAAAGGTTGCCGCCGTGAGCGGTTTGGTCAGGTAATTATGAAAGCCAGCGGCAATCGCCCGCGTCCGATCTTCTAGAAGGGCATGAGCTGTCAGGGCGATCACTGGAATATCGCGTAGGGTGTCATCCATTTTGAGGATGGTAATCACCCCCCACCCATCCAGTTCCGGCATAGAGAGATCGCAAATCACAAAACGAGGACGCACCTCACGAATACGCTCAATGCCTTCCATCCCATTTTGAGCAGTGGTCACTGCTGAGCCGTAATAGCGCAAGATGCGCGTTGCCACTTCAAGGCTATCCGGTTCATCATCAATGACAACGACCTTCCACCCCATAAGCACTGTTTTTGAAATCGCCATCCTGGTTTTCCCCATCCATTTTTAGACGCATACCTGTACCACCAGCAGCGGGATTACGTGGCTGCTGTCTTTTCCAACTGGGTAGGTGTGGCAGGCTTTAAGGGAAGGGTTACAGTGAAGATGCTGCCTACTCCTATCGCGCTGTGAAGGGTGATTGTCCCTCCCAACAATTTAGTCAACCGCTGACAGATCGCTAACCCCAAGCCCGTACCGCCAAACTGCCGGCGGGTAGAACCATCAACCTGCCGAAATTCTTCAAAAATAATGGTGTGGGCGTGCGGTGGAATTCCGATCCCTGTATCTTCCACTTGGATCATAAATTGATCCGTCCCAAGATGATTTATTCTGAGGGTGACTTTCCCCTCTTTGGTGAATTTGATCGCGTTGGAGAGCAAGTTGCGGGCGATTTTTGTTAGGTGTTCGCCATCGGAAAGAATCATATCAGGGAGGGTTGGATCGAGGAACACCTCAAGTGCCAGATGCTTGTCTTTAGCAAGGATTTCATGCTGGGTCACCCAGATATCGACCAGTGCCGAAAGGGACTGTGGACTTTCGATCATATCCATCCGTCCTGCCTCAATGCGGGAGAGATCAAGAAAATCGCTGATCATTTCTCGGAGTGAGGCAGCGTTCACACCGACCCGTGTGATCATGTGTCGGGCATCGTCGTCCATCTCGCCGCCCATCCCTTCAAGGAGAATACTGGTGAAGCCTAAAATCGCGTTTAGGGGTGTCCGAAATTCATGGGACATGGTGGAGACGAATTCCGCCTTCAGACGGGAGCTTTCATCGGCTTTGTTGCGTGCATAAATCAATTGTTCAGTGCGCATCTGCAAGCGCTCTGCCATGCTGTTGAGGATATTCGCCAGCAGCCCAATCTCATTTTGCTGCGGATTTGAAAGGGTAATCCGCGTATCAAGGCTTTCTTCGCGGAATTTCTCCACACCCTTGCGCAGTTCGCGTAGGGGGCGGACGATGCTGGTTTCGGTAAAGCGGTGATGCCGCACAAGGAGTGTCCCCACAACGACAAAGCCGATCAAATACAGGATCGTCGTCCCCAACGAACTTTGAATCGCCATCCCTAATGGCTGCTCCACAATGACATACCAGGGAACGGTTTTCATACGAGCAGCATAAGCAAGGGCTAATTCACCCTCAAAGCCCTGAATCAGATTAAAAGCACGGGGTATCCCTAACTCTTGAGGGGTCTGCCCGATGCGGTCAGCCACATTGACCCCTTCCAAGACGAGCTCAATATCACGGTAAATGAGGAGTCGCCCATCGCCTTGTGCCACATAGCCCAACCGGTTATCCACCTCGCGGATGCTGGCGACGTTGCTCCACAACCCTGTAATATCGATGCGGGCGATCAGCGCCGCATAAATTTTGTCGTCTTCGTTGTCAATAGGGACAACAATATCGACCATTGGGGCGCCGAGATCAGTGTAAACACCACTGACATAGGTCTGCCGCTTTTGGATGGTCTCTTTCCATGGGATGGGGATGCGGACGTTCACCTGTCCGCGCCCGCTGCGGCGGCGGTCTGCCACCACCGTCCCATTGAGGTTGGCAATGCGCAGCGAGGTGATCACCGGAATACGAATGATCGTATCGCGCAGTGCCAAATCCACCGCCGGAGCAACCACCAACCCATCGCTGACCGCCTTCAGGTCACCATCCACCCGTGCCAAAAATTCATCAAACTCGGCGACCACTGTCCGCGAGAGGTTAATCACATTGGCATGGGCGTTCAGAAATTTGGAGATCGTGTCTGTGATGATCCCCAAGATCAACGCCAAAATTGCCACAATGGTGATCAGCCGCGCACGACTGGAAAGCTGTTCCGCCAGTCGTGTTTGTAAGCCCTCTTGGGGAGGTAATGTGGGTTGGGTCTTCATGCCCCTACTATAACATAAAAGTCGTCGTCATATTACCAATCAGCCTCGCCCCGCCCGCACCGAAAGAATTTGTCCATCCACCAGAGTGAACACGCGCTCCATTTGTTCGGCAATGCTTGGATCATGGGTGACGACCACAACCGTAGTCCCCATCTGCTTTTGAATATCTGCCAATGCCTGAAGGACAACCCCCCCTGCCTCGCTATCAAGGTTGCCGGTCGGTTCATCGGCAAGCAGCAGCGGGGGGTTGTTTGCCAGCGCACGGGCAATGGCAACGCGCTGCTGCTGCCCGCCGGAAAGCTGTGCCGGGCGGTGGCGAAGGCGATCCCCCAAGCCAAGCTGCCCCAAAAGGTCTTTTGCCCGTTTGCGCGGGTTAAACTGCCGCCGGCGGGCAAATTCCAATGGGAGCATCACGTTTTCTAGCGCAGTGAGCGTTGGGACGAGGTTGAAAAACTGAAAGACGAACCCAATTTTTTCATTGCGGATTTCCGTCAGCCGCCCCTCGGAAAGACGGGAAATATCAACCCCATCAATCTCAATCATCCCCTTTGTTGGTGAATCCAACCCGCCCAACAGACCAAGTAGAGTCGATTTTCCGCTGCCAGAGGGTCCGATGATGCTCACCCGTTCGCCGCGATGGATGTCGAGGGTGACTCCGCGCACGGCGTGGATCACTTCCGCCCCAAGCGAGAGGTCTTTCGTCAGATCACGGGCGCGAAGGATGGCTGTTGGGCGGCTGCCGTTTTGGGTTGTCATAGAATCGTATTACTTTCTGTTTGCTGGTAATGGGCGTAGGGCGTTAAGGTGAAATACGCGCTAAGGCGTCTTTCGTTTCAACGGCTCACAAGAGAATCAGGACTTATCCCTAGCCTCAAGCGCCGCCCGCCGCGATTCGTAGTCCTCGTCGCTGAGCCGCCCTGTCGCCCGCAGCCGTTCCAATGCTGCCAATGCCGCCGCCACTTGCCCGCTGTGATCGACGCTTTCGGTGATTTGATCGCGGCGGTTCATCAGCAAAATGATCCCCGCAGTCCCCCCCAAAAGAAACGCCATGAGGGTGATCACGATGGCAAGGACGGGGCGCTGGTCGTTGGTCTCCCCTCGTATGACGACGAAACTGAGCGTTCCGCCGCCGCTGATTGGCTCTCGAAGATCGTAGCGATCATACACCCCTGTATTCAGAGCGATGGGCGTTCCGGCAAGGAAACGCGGATCGCGAATCGCCGCCCGACCCTCGCCGGGGACATTCACCCCCAGTTCCGCCAGACGGTAGGGGATGGGCATATCAAGCGCCACCTCAGCGCCGGTCTCCAGCAAAAATTGAAATTGAAGCGTCGCGGCGACGCCCATCGGCAGCGTAGTGGTGCTGAGAATGGCAGGCGAATCACCACCAACAAGGGTGAATTGTTCCGCCTGATCCGCGCTTAGGTTGACTCCCGTTGCCTCACGTGGGAGCGGCAGCCGAAAGGTGATCGCCCGCCCATCCGCACCCCGTTCGCGGCTCTGGTAAAGGCGATCCCCCACCGTCCGATAGCGCAGGGCAACCTCCACCAGCGCCCGATCCCCTCCGATAAAATCAATGAACAGACGGGCGATCTCAATCTCTACCACGGCGGGATCGTCCGTCAGATCATAGAGGGGGAGAACTAGATCAAGGCTATCGCCACTGGGCGGGGCGGGACGGGGCGTCCCAATTTGGGTGATGCCGTTGTATGCCGCCGAGACAACGTAAATGTAGCCGCCCTGACGGGGGACGTTGGGGAAGCTGAAGGCGCCCGCTGCATCGCTTTTCCTCTCAAGGCGGGTCACCGCCTGAAAGCCCTGCTCCGTTGGGGTGATCACTTCCAACTGGAGGGGCAGCCCTTCACCCAAGCTCAGCGCTGCCCCGGCTGTCCCCGCCGTGATTTTCCCGCGCACCGTGAGCGACGCATCGGAGAATGGCGGCGCGGTGGGCGCGGCAGTGGGCGGGGGCAGACTGACATCTTCGGTGGCGGCGGGGAGCGGTAGGCTTTCGGCGCTTCCCCCGCCAATGACCTCCACATGATCCCAGGCGAGGGAGCGCGTGTAGGCAGCCACCGCCCATCGCTGATCCTCGCTGAGGGTGTCGCTGAAGGCGTGACCTTCAACGCCGCTGATCCCCACCGTGATGCGCCGGAAAAGCGCCGTATCGCTCAGTGTAATCAGCGTTGCCGCGTCGCTGAAATCGGGCATTGTCTTGCCGGAAGCGGCTTTCCCCCCTGCGCCATGACATGCCGCGCACGTTTGCGCCCATACCGCCGCCCCCGTCTGGAGCATCGTCGCCTTGTATTGAAGGGCATAAGCATAGTTCGTCACCTCCCAACGAGCTTGCTCATCCAGCCGTCCGTTCCAGGCGGGCATCAGACACTCGCGTGTGCCGTTGTTTCCGTTCGTAGTCATGGCAAACCACGCCAAAATCGTTTTACTGCGGTTGGCGGTAGGGTCGGCAAGGCGCGGCATAGGGCAAGTGAACGCCCCCGCCGTAAGCCCATCACCCAAGCCCGCCACCCCATGACACGCTGCGCAGCCCTGCTCCCCGCCAAAAATTGCCGCCGCCCGCGCTAAATCAATGCGTCCGCTAGGGCGTCCCACATCGGGGGGGGGCGTCGGGGTGATGGTGGGGAGCGGCGCGGTGACGACGATAGGCGGCTCGTTTGCCAGCCCGCAGGACGTAAGAAGAAGGGCGAGAAGAATGCCCCAAAGACGCCTCACGCGTCCGCGCCCATGCTGTTATAGGCATCACTCATGACGGCTTCCATATGCCGATAGACTTCGCGCCAAGCCTGATCGATGGTTGATGTAAATCCCTCACCGAGGCATGTTTTCACCGCGTAGATGAGCGCCTCGCCGCCAGCACGAAAATCCGCCAGATGGACGCCGTAGCTGCTGTGTCGTTCGGCAAGGGCGTGAATCATCGGCGTCGCCCGCTCCCAATCATCAATGCTGCGGATGATCATCGTCAGCAGTTGGATGAATTTTGCTTTTTGGAGTTTCATATCCTCCTTGAACAGATCACGCAGCAAGGGGTTGATCTCGAACAATTTCTGATAAAAGTGGGTGGAAGCGCAGTCAGGATCGCGCATAAGCTCCATAAACGAGGAAATCACAGCAATGGTTTGTTCGGAAGGAAGTGCTGTCACAGAATGACTCCTTGTATCTCCTTAACGTATGCCCTCGAAGGGCGTCACGCTTTGCAGCCATACGCGGCTAAAAAGACACACAGTGCGTGCCTTCTCATAATTATAAGCAGCGACGCTCACCACGCCTTCCCCTTGGGTGGCGTTGGCATGGATCACCCGTTCCCCATTGACATAGACAACCAACCCATTGCCAATGGCAACGATCAGAACGCGATTTGTCGCCTCGTTTTCGCGGCGCACGGCGGGGAACAGGTCATAGGTGGCGAACCGTGTCTCCTCTGCCGATTCTTGCCGCGCCCCAACGCCCCCCTGTCTATCGAGGTGGACAAAGGTGAAATCGCGGCTTGTCACCGCCCGAAATTTGAAAGCACAGGCGGTATTCTCGCTATCCGTCTGCCACGAGACGGCTGCCCCATAGATCAGATCGCGGGTTGTCTCGCCACGCCCTAAGGGGGTAAAGACAATCCCCCCAGGGAGGCTGTTTGTCACATATGCCTCTGGGATGGCAAAGCGCGATTGAAGGCTGCTGGAAAACATCCTCGCCGCCCGTAACTCAGTGAGGATCGCTTCTGGTGTACCTTCCCATGCTATAAGCGAGAGCGGCGGCTCGATGGGTGCGGCGGCAGGGGGCTGTTCGGGCGCTTGGCTGAGAATGATCCCATCAAAACTGACCGCCGCGCGGGTTGCCTCCCCATCCGTCCCTACAAGGACACCCACCAAGCCGCCCTCTGGGTAGCTTTCATCGGCAACCTCAAAGATCGGCGCCCCATTCACAAAGAGCGTGAAGGTTTCCCCCACCGCCCGCATTCCCAAAGTGAAGGTTTCCGAAAGCGGTGTTGGCAGCGGACGCCAGCCCCGAATCGTCGTTAGGATGCTGTGGGTACTTTTGGCAAAGCGCCAGCGCCCGTTGGAATCGACACTAAAGACATACCCGTTCAGTCGCTCACCACCACTGCCCTGAGCGCTCCCCCGAAAAATCAGCCCGCTGACCCACCGCCCATTACGCGGATCAGGGGTCATCGTCGCTTCGTAGTAGCCATCGCGGATTGGGGGTAAATCGCCCGCTTCTGTCCAAGCGAAGGAGTCCACCCCTTGAATAGTCACCGTCAGCCGCCCGCCGCCAATCACTGCCGACGCCGCCGAAGTCCGCCACACGCGAAAGCGGCTGGTGGCGGTTGGATCGAACGTCTCGGCAAAGGTCACCATCCCAAACCCAGGGGAGAGTGTCAAAGCGAATTCCCCCTGTGTGCTGGCGAATTCTGGGGCAGCGGCAACGACCACCGTGTACAGCCCATCGGCGGGAAGTTCGGCGTCGTCAATGCCCGCTGTGCGGTAGCTAGGGTATGTCCCCTCGACAATCACCGCCCCATCAGCGGCAAGCAGCCGCAGAGAAGGGATAAGATCGCCGCTGATTGCCATTGCTCGAAGGGAAAGCCGCGTCCCGCCGCGCCCCTCAATATGCCAACGGGAGTCGCCGCCGGCGGGAATCATCCCCCGCACGGCTTGTAGCGCTGTGAGCGGGGGCGGTTGGGCAGCCGTTGGGGATGTGTCTAACCACCCCATCGCGCCAGCGCCGATTATAAAACAAAAAAACCATCGCCAACGTCTCATAGGTGGGGGATTATAGCGCACCCTCGTGAGTTTGCGCTGTGTGGTACAATGCCCAATTAAACTACCCAAACATGAATTCACCAGATGAGGGGTTGTGAGCCGAGAACGTTTCAGCATCACCTTCATGAGCGGACCGCTTGACGGAAAAACGATGGAATGGACTGTTCCTTCCACTACCAAACCGTTCGTCCTCCCTATTGGACGGGCAGAGGGAAGTGCCATTCATATTGGCTATGATTCGCAAGTCTCCCGCATCCATGCCAATGTGATTTACGCGATAGTCGATGATTTATTTTTCTTAGAAGACCTCGGCAGCCGGAATGGAACACATCTAGGACAGGTACGTATTCCCCAAAACGAACGTGTCCCACTGATCATTGGCGAACTGTTCCGCATTGGGCGAACATGGCTGCGTATAGACCCCGAAACCGTTGAGTATGAGGACGATTTCGATGATATACCCTTTTAACTGCTCCCATACGCGAAAGCATATAGGCTGAAAGCAGCCGCCCTTCAGGGCTTAGGAGGCAAAATACCACATCCATTTTGCCCCTTTTTTACCCCTCTCCCAAAGGGACGAGGCGGCAAGTGTGTGACGTGTAGAGAAGGAACACGCGAAGGAAAGGAAAAGGGGGAATCCATATCATTGGAAGGCTTTTTGACGCAAACCATCCGCCGTCGCGCTCGCAATGAATTCATCATCGGGGTTGTTATCCTCATCGGCGTGATCGCAGCCGTCGTCATCTTTCGGCGCTACCTTGTCAACTTTGTGCGCGGGGCGCAGCCCTACACGCCTAGCCAAGTTGCCGCCATTCAAAACCCGGAGGAAGGACTCACCTATTGGGTGACGACGACGGGGGCGGCTGCCTATGAAACGGGCTGGGAATTGATCTCCCGCAGTTCCCGCAGCGGCACAGAGCGCGTCGATGGGCATTATATAGCCCTTGATATGGGCGGACAACTGCTGCTTGTCTATGTCAATGGCAAAGCGCCCGATCCTCTCCCCACCACGTATACCGGCACGTTGGAGACGATTCCCGCCAACGTTCAAAGCGAGGTGATGGAGAGCATTTTCCGCGACGATCCCACCCTTCGTCAGGCGTTTTTGCCCTTCATGATGAACACCCGCGATTTTCGTGGTTCGGGCATTCTTGGCTTAATACTTGGCGGCATTATGGGCGCGGTGGGCATTGTCTCGATTGTGCGCGGCATCACTCACAGCGCTACACCCTTTGCCCATTCGGCAATGAAATCCCTCCAACGGTTCGGTATACCGGAACAGGTTGCCCCCTCGGTGGATGCCGAGATGGGCGCTCCCCACACCACGATTGGCGGGACGCACATCACTCCCCATTGGGTGGTGGTCAACACGAATGGCACATTGCAAATTACGAAACTGAGCGATATCGTGTGGGTCTATCTCACCGTGACGCAGCACCGCACAAACGGGATTCCCACCGGAAAAAGCTATGAGGGCGTCGTTTTTGACAAACACAAGGTACGCATTGCCCTGAAGGGAAATAAAGAACAGATTGAGGCGGCGCTCATGGCGGTGGGCAAGGGAGCATCCTACGCCATTTTTGGCTACAACAAAGCCATTGAGGAGATTTGGAAACGCCGCCCAGAGGCGCTCATTGCCGAGGTTGCCCGCCGCCAAGCTGAAAACAAGGATACGACAAGCGCCAATCCCGCCGATGCTGCCGGTGGCGCTCCTTCGGTAAGCCTGATCGAGTCGTTGGGTGGTGGGGAGCGCTTGACGGGATAATCATGGAGATTAATCACAGGTGATCACCGCCAGTAAACCAGTCTATGGAGAAAAACGAACAATGAATCGTGCGAAAGCTGTCCTTGTGGTGCTGATGATCCTCAGCACCCTGCTGATTGGCTGTTCCAACACGCCCTCGTTGGTTGGCGTGTGGTGTCCGACGAAACAGCAGCTCCAACAAGGCAGCACACTCACCGATATGCCGCTGGATGTTGCCAGCCGCACCGAATACACCGCCGATGGCTTGTTTTACTCTGGCGATAGCACAAACCGCCGCTTGAACACGGGGAAATATCAGCTTTTGGACGGCGGGAAAAGCGTTCTCTTGAGCTATGTTTCCGGTCCGAATGCCGGACGAGAGACGATTTTCGAGCTCACCATCAATGGTGACACGGCGATCTCGCGGGGGACGCGGACGGATGGTACAACCGTCCTAGTCACCTCGGCACGCTGCAACTGAAACGAAAGACTAAAAAATCATGCCTATAGGCGAGGATGATCAACCATGATCACCATCACTCCCATCCCCGCTATCCCGCTCATCCAAGCGGGGGACGATCTCCCCGCGCTGATTGCCGACGCGCTGCAAAACGCTGGAATCATCCTTGAAAATGGGGATGTCCTTGTGATCACCTCGAAGATCGTGGCGAAGGCAGAGGGGCGCTTCGTTGACCTGCGGACGGTGACGCCCTCTCCCCGCGCCGAGGAAATCGCCAGCGCAACAGGCAAAGACCCGCGCCTTGTGGAAGTTGCCCTCGGTGAAATTCAAGAGATCAGCCGGATGCGGATGGGCGTCCTGATCACCCGCCACCGCTTGGGTTTTGTCTCGGCAAACGCGGGGATTGATCATTCCAACGTTGGCACAGAGGGCGAGGAGGTGATCCTCTTGCTGCCTACCGACCCCGACGGCGCGGCGCGACGCTTGCGAGAGGGCATCGCCGCCCGCTTGGGCAACGCTCCGGCAGTGATCATCAGCGATACGCACGGACGCCCGCACCGCTTAGGAAATGTTGGCGTGGCGGTCGGCGTGGCGGGCATACCCGCTCTGCTTGACCTGCGCGGGCGGGCGGATTTATTTGGGCGGAAATTGCAGTACACCGATGTGGGCGTGGCGGATGAGCTTGCCGCCGCGGCTGATCTCGTCAGTGGGCAAGCGGGCGAAGGGCTGCCCGTGACCTTGATTCGCGGCTATCGCCCGCCCGAAGGCACGCCAGAGGATGGACGCGCCGCCGACCTCTACCGTCCGCTGGCTATGGACTTGTTCCGCTGAGAGGTATTTTCTGGTGGGAACTCTCGCCGAGGCATTCGTCGCCTCAGAATTTTTTACCGATCTCAGCCCGCCCACCCGCCAACGCCTTATTGAATCCGCCCGCCCCCGCACCTTTCAGGCTGGGGAACTCCTTTTTGTGGAGGGCGAGTCGGCGGCATCCTTCTTTTTGGTCATCAGTGGGCGGGTGCGGCTGATCCAGCACAGCCTGAGCGGAAAAGACACCACGCTGGCGATCTTTGTCCCCGGCGATGTGATCGCCTTTGTTGTTGCCCTGACGGGGGATCGTTATCCGGGCAGCGCCGAGGCGCTGGAAGCCGTCACCGCCGCCCAAGTCCCCGGCACGATTCTGTGGACGGTCTTGGCGGAGTGTCCGGCGCTCGCCCTACGGGCGCTGAAGATAACGGCTACCCGTCTGCACGAGGCTTATGAACGCATCCGTGAACTGAGCGCTGAACGTGTTCAACAGCGGATTGCCCGCACTCTGCTGCGCTTGGCGCAAAAGGTGGGTGTTCCAGAGCCAAACGGGGCGCTCCGTTTGGAGATGCGCCTGAGCCGGCAAGATTTGGCGCAGATGAACGGCACAACACTGGAGAGTGTCAGCCGGACGTTGAGCGCGTGGGAGACAACGGGTATCGTCAGCATCGGACGGGAGTGGGTGACTCTGTTGAAGCCCCACGAACTGACCGGTTTAGCCGAGGATATGCCACACCAATGAGAGGGACTTTATATTATATACACGCCGCACCGTCCTCCCCCACACGGTGAGTCGAGGCGTCTTTGGGGGCGTTTTAGGGGGACTATTCAGCCGTATCGTCATCGGGGCATTCTATGGTCAGTCGCCATTTACGGTTGTCCCCCTCCGCTTTTTCTAGGGGGGGATTCTTGGCGGCGGCGTTGGGGCGTGTATGGGTGTAGCACTGGCGTTTGTCTCTCTGGTATTCTTTCGCCCTATTCGTAACAAAACCATCTACCGCATGGTGATGGCAGTGATGGGGTTCATTGTTACGTTTGCCTGTCTGACGCTCTTTACACGAAATTTTATCATCGCCTGGCTTGCCGAATTTTGGGCGGGGGTCTTTCCCACCCTGTGGGATTCCTGTCTTGCCATCCTGCTGAGTCAGCTTGTTGTCAAAATCTATATTCACCAATGGAGTGTTCCACGCAAACCATGATCGCCATCACCTTTACCCTTGAGTCGGGCGAAACTCATTCCGGGGAGATGGATGCCCTTGCCATTGTCCACGAGGCGATGGAAAAATTCCTGCCGGAAGGGTTCATGCACAACCAGCGGATCAGCATCTACGAGCCAACCTCTGGCGATTTGATCTACCCTGATATGTTTATTGGAGAAATTGCCGAGCATTATGGTGCGGCGGCTTTGAAGATCGTCGCCAAAAGGCTGGACGCCGCTACCGAGCGCCACTGGCGCAATGTCGGCTTTGACCACCTTGCCCTGACGATGGCAGACCGCAAGGCGGCGGTGGATTTCTTTGCACGGGGGCTAGGGATGCAAATCATCCGTGACGATTCACATATATCCGTTGTCACAACGGGGAATACCTCGCTCTTTTTCTTTGATGCCGAGCCGGGCAAGCCCCTTACCGATGGGATTCCAAGCCGGATTCATCACCTCGGCTTCGTGGTGGACGATCTAGAGGCTGCCTATGCCCACTTGCGACGCAGCTTTCCCAATTTTGCTTCAGCCTTCACCCTTTTGGAGCGGTTGGAGCGCTGGTCGCTTTATGGACGCGTCGCCTTTGGGGAGATGGCGTTTCTTATCCAGCTTTCGGAGATCAAGCCCGATTTTCGGGGCTTTGACGATCCGCGCCTGTATGCCGACATCATGTACAACTATGCCAGCCGCCATTATGGGGTGCGCTTTATGCCGGGCTAAGGCTCAGCGTGGGCGGACGCACACAGGTAGAACGCCGGGCTAAAGCCCCCGCGCTAGGAATAACCACCCCTTCGGGGTTTGGAAATCCCAATGGCGCATCGGTAGAGGCGCGTGGTATGCGCCCGCCCCCGCCTTAAATAACGATGTTGAAATCAGAGAAAACACTCGTTCTATTCGCTCTTTCCTGTTACAATTGGCGCGAGATAACCAGATAACGTCAGCGATGAATGGTAAAGGCGCATAGATACAATGCCCTCGGCACTTGAAACCCTCGTCAAAATTCTGAAGCTAGAACAACAAAATGACTGCGATGGGACGGCGTTGATCGGCGGACTCTCTGGCTTTCACGCCTTTGCCGAAAACTGGGCGCGGGATGCCCACACCCAAGCGAAAAAGCCTGAACATCACAGCCTTGTCGATGAGTTGTCCGAGTCAATCCGCCGCTATGCGCAGATGCCCGATAGCAGGGAACGCGCCGCCTTGATCCGGCACATGTTAGGGCGAATCATGGGGCGCATCCCCCCGCCAGCAGAGACCCCGACAGCAGCCACCGCTACCGCCCCAGCACAAACAGCCTCACCACCAGAACGAAAACCCTTTCCCAAGCGGGATTTGCCCCCTGCCGGGGGAAAACTCGCCTTTCCCAAACAGGGTGAGGGTCAGCCAAACCGCCCTTCTCCACAAAACGCGCCGAAGGAGGGTAAGGAAAGGAAAGAGGGTAAAGACAGCGCTCCCCACCATGGCAAACCCTCCACCCCGCAGCGAACACAAGGGCAGACTGAGGCACGGGGAAATCATGGGTTCAACCGCATTGAAGAGAGCATCTCGTTTCAGAATGATGATCCCGATGCCCCTGCCATCTTCGCCAACCACGAGGGATCAACACCAAGGAGCGAGCCGCGTTTAGCCCGTCCGCCGCGTGCGTCGCGCCCCCCGCGTGACCCACAGGAGGAAGCGTCCTTTTACGAACGCCTTTCCCTACCTGTGATCGGGATCAAGGGTATCGGACCGAAAATTGGCGAAAAGCTCTCAGCGTTGGGGCTGGAGAGCATTCGCGATTGGCTCTATTTTTTTCCTCGGCAGTATGTGGACTACACGCAACTGCTCCCCTTGCGACGAGTGCAGCCCAACCAACAGGTGACGGTACTAGGAACGGTGCGCAGCGCGGCAATCATCAAAGGGCGGCGCGGCGTCGATGTCTTGAATGTCACCCTTGATGATGGCACAGGGACGATCACTGCCTCATTTTTTGGGCAGCCTTACCTGATGAGCAAATTCCAGCGTGGGACACAGGTTGTCTTTAGCGGAAAGACGGGGATTTATCTAGGGCGGGTGACCATGGATAACCCAGAATGGGAGCCCATCGAGCAAGAGGCGCTCCACACCCGACGAATTATCCCCATCTACCCTCTGACGAAAGGCTTATCGGCGCACTCGATGCGCCGTCTGAGCGCAAAGGTGATCGAGACGCACACTGCCGATATGCCCGATTATATGCCGCTCCCCATCTTGGAGCGCCTCGCCCTTTCCGATCTCTCTTGGGCGCTTCGGCAGTTGCACGCGCCGGATTCGTGGGAGGCGCTTGACCACGCCCGCCGGCGGGTGGCGTTTGATGACCTGCTGATGCTCCAAGTGGGGATGCTGCGCAACCGCCGCACATGGCAATCGCTGCCGGGGATCGCGCTGCCGGTTGCCCATACGTGGTTGTACACGATCTCTGGGGCGTTCCCCTTCGCGCCGACAAACGCCCAAAAACGCGCCATTGATGCGATTCGAGCGGACATGGCTAAGCCCATCCCGATGAACCGCCTCTTGCAGGGGGATGTTGGGTCGGGGAAAACACTGGTCGCCACTGTCGCCTTGCTCATTGCCGTTTCCGGGCGGGCGCAGGGGGCGATCATGGCGCCAACAAGCATCCTTGCCGAACAGCACTACAAGAGCATCAGCCGCCTTATCGCTGGAATCTTGGTGGGAATCGGGCTGCCAGAAAAAGCAATTCGCGTCGCCTTACTGACGGGGGCAACGCCCGCCGCCGAACGCGCCGCTATCTTAGCCGGCTTGCGGGAGGGGACGATTCACATTGCGATTGGGACACATGCCCTGATTCAAGAGGGGGTGAACTTTGCCCGTTTGGGCGTGGCGATCATTGATGAGCAGCACCGTTTTGGCGTGGAGCAGCGCGGAAAACTACGCGGGAAAGGCGAGAATCCCCATCTGCTGGTGATGACCGCCACACCGATTCCGCGTACATTGGCATGGACGCGCTATGCTGACCTTGATCTGACTATCCTAGATGAACTCCCGCCGGGGCGGACACCGATCACAACAAAAGTGATCTCCCCAAACCACCGCGAATACAGCTATAACTTCATCCGCAGCCAAATCCGCTTAGGGCGGCAGGCATTCATCGTCTACCCCCTTATAGAGGCGGATGCTGAAAAGGGCGAGAAGGATTTGGCAAAGGCGGCGGTGGCTGAGTATGAGCGCCTTAGCCAAGAGATTTTTCCCAACCTGCGGCTTGGGCTGCTGCACGGACGGCTTTCCCCAACGCAAAAAGATGCCGTGATGGATTCCTTCAATCGCGGCGAGCTTGATATTCTCGTTTCGACCACAGTGATTGAGGTGGGCATTGATGTGCCTAACGCTAATGTTATCCTCATTGAGGGAGCGTATCGCTTCGGGCTGGCGCAGCTCCATCAACTGCGGGGGCGCGTGGGGCGCGGCGAATATTCTGGCTTCTGTATGCTGGTCGATGAAGAAACGCCCTCTGAACGACTTGCCGTGATGGAGGAAGTCACCGATGGGTTTCGCCTTGCCGAGATCGATTGGGAACAGCGCGGGGCGGGCGAACTGCTTGGCACACGGCAAAGTGGGCGCGGCTTCGAGATGGGCAGTTTTATGAACGCCCACGTCGTGGAACTGGCACAGTTGGAGGCACGCACACTCTATGCCGAAGACCCCGACCTCGAACTACCTGAACATGCGTTGCTGCGTGCGGAGATTGAGCGTATCTTTGGCAAGGCAGCCCCCACCGATGTGAGCTAAGGGGGCGCGCACTCAGGTGCGCCCCCGCTGTTCCGCCTGTCGCCCGCCACTAAAGCAGCGGGCTAGGAGTAACCACCCCTTCGGGGCTTGCCCCCACCCCATGACAGAGACGGGGACTCTCTTCCCCTTTCCCTGTCTACGGGGAAAGGCGACTGCTGCGCAGTAACCGGGGGGGATAGGGGTTCTGAGCCAAACACATCAACTCAGCCAAGTTGGTCACTTTTGAGTTTACCCCTTCTTGGTCGGTATTCTTTTTTCTATTTGCGGACACGCCGCCTTTCAGCCCCGCACCCATTGCCCCGTGATGACCCCCCGTTGATCTTGTCGAAACTGCCCAAATTTTTCCTAATCTTTTTTGGAAGATGACTTTCTTGACAGCGCATTATGATTCGTTTATATTTGCCCCCACAACAGGCAGAATAACTGCTTGTGTTTATGGTTCACACCAAAAACTTTCCTAAACTGAGGGAGACCTGTCTGATGAAAGTATCTAAACTTTTTGCGATTGCTCTTGTCGTGGCATTGTTGGGGATGGGCTTTGCTGCCGCTCCTGCCGCTGCCCAAGATGCGAAGGTGATCAAGATTGCTTCGCACAGCCCGCTCTCTGGTGGTCAGGCGCTGCTTGGCACAGCCATTCGTAACGGCGTTGAACTTGCCGTCGAACAATTGAAGCAGCCCCTCATCGATGCTGGTTTCACCGTTGAATTCGTCCCCTTTGATGATCAAGCAACCCCCGATGTCGGCGTTTCCAACGCCCAGAACATTGTCAACGATCCGGCGATCCTCGCCCTCGTTGGTCACCTGAACTCTGGCGTGGCGATTCCCTCCTCGGAAGTGTATAACCGCGCTGATTTGGCGATGGTCAGCCCCGCCAACACGAACGTCAAGGTGACGGATCGCGGCTACCCAACAGTCAACCGCGTTTGCGGGCGTGACGACGCGCAAGGCGCGGCGGGTGCGCAGTATGCCCTTGAGACGCTCAATGCCAAGACCGTTTACGTCGTCCATGACAAGACCGCCTACGGCGAAGGTGTGGCCACCTTCTTCCGCGATGCGATGCTTGCCGGTGGTGCAGAAGTCCTCGGCTTTGAAGGCACGACGGAAACCTCCAACTTCGATGCGATCATTACCCCCATCGAAAGCGCCAACCCCGATTTGATCTACTTCGGCGGCATCTACAACCAAGCCGCTGTGTTCTTCAAGCAGGCACGCGATAAGGGTGTCGAGTCGCAGTTCATGGGTCCCGATGGTATGGATGGCTCTGACCTGACCAAGATCGCTGGCGAAGCCGTCGTTGGCTTGGTCTACACCAGCGCTGCTGGTCCCGCCTCGATCTACCCCGCCGCTGCGCAGTTCATTGTTGACTACGAAGCCAAGTTCGGGATCAAGCCGGAAGCCTACGCTGCGGAAGGCTATGCCTCTGCCCAGATCGTCATGGCTGCCCTGACCCAACTGATCAGCGAGAACGGTGGCGCACTGCCGACCCGTGCCGATGTAGCGAAGGCCGTCCGTGCGACAGCCGATTTTGAGACGATCATCGGGAAGATCAGCTTCGATGCGAATGGCGACCCAAAAGTGGCGACCTACTACATCCTCTCAGTCAAGGATGCCGATCCCGCCAAATGGGGCGAGAACGAATTGATCAGCTCCGTCACGGCTCCTTCACCCTTGACGGCTGCCGAGATGATGGAAATGACGCCGGAGCCGACCAAGAGCAACTAACCCTCACCCTAAGGGGCTAACGCTCAGTGTCGCTTTAGGCGATCTGTAAGGTATAGGGGAGACGCACAACAAGGCGTCTCCCCTTTCATATCCGCACTCTCGACGGAGTTAAAGACACCATGCCCGCGTCGCAACGCGCTTTAAATTGGATAGTTCAGTATATTTTGAGACCGCTTGGACAAATACTGCTTTTTGTTGTGCTGTCCTCGGTGGTTATGTCGCTGGTTGCTATTGGGATCAGCCTGCTGCTGCGCTCAGATTGGCACGGGATCGACCTCCTGCGAGTGCGTCCCCGAACGGATTTGTTCGAGACAACGCTTAGGCTGCTCCCGAACATCTTGGTCGATGGCATCTCAGTTGGCTTTTTGTATGCCGTCATCGCCCTCGGCTATACGATGGTCTATGGCGTCTTACGCTTCATCAACTTCGCCCACAGCGAGATTTTCATGGTTGGTGGGGTGATTGGCTTTGAAGTCTTGATGCTGCTCAATCACGGGGCGGAAGGCGGCGCATTAGAATCGCTCTCCCCGGTGTTGGTCATCTTGGCGATGCTCCTCGCCGCAATGCTCTTTTCCGGTGGGCTGGCGGTGGTCGTGGAGCGTGTTGCCTATAAGCCGCTGCGTAACGCCCCCAAGCTCGTCCCGCTCATCTCCGCTATCGGCGTCTCGCTGCTCCTCCAAGACCTCGTGCGGGCAACGCAGGAACTTCGCCGGGGAGCCTTTAATATGCCGTACCCGCTCGATGATTTCATGAAATTTGCGGCTGTTAACCGCCAGGGGAAGGCAATTCAAGTTCCCTTTTTGCAGCAGCGCGTCCCCCTCATTGGCGATGTCTCGACAAATATGACAACCGTCGTCATCGTCATCTCGGCCATCTTGATGGTCTTGGCGCTGAACTACTTTGTGAACGCCACGAAACTCGGCAAGGGTATTCGCGCCGTCTCCCAAGATCAAACCACCGCCTCCCTGATGGGGATCAACGTGAATCAGATGATTACCCTCACCTTTCTGATTGGTGGTGCGCTTGGCGGCGCGGCGGGCGTCTTGTTTGGCTTGAAGGTGAGCAACATCTCTCCCTATATTGGGTTTGCGCCCGGCTTGAAGGCGTTCACCGCCGCTGTTTTGGGCGGTATTGGGAACATCACGGGGGCGCTTTTGGGGGGCTTGCTCCTCGGCTTGATTGAGGCGTTTTTCTCCTCACTGCTGCCCTCCTTCCCGGCACTTGGCACGGGGTACACTGATATTTTTGCCTTTTCGGTCTTGATTCTCGTCTTGTTATTCCGTCCCTCAGGGTTGCTCGGCAAGCGGGAGGACGAAAAAGTCTAATGACACTCCAACCGTCTACTATAAGCACGTCGTCCGTTATTTTTGAGCGGCGCAGCCTCGTTTTTTACGGGATCGTCCTGATTCTCGCTTTCTTGCTCATGCCCTTGCTAAGTCCCTCCGTACAGGGCTTGGGCAATGTCACCGGGCGCGAGATGTACAGTGTGGCATTTGGGGGGCTGGCGGCGCTTGTCTTTCTTGTGCCGGTGGCGGGCGTCCTTGCTCTGATCGCACGCTTCCTTCTCCGCGAAGGGGAGAAACCCTCACTGGTGGAGAACGTGATTACGATTGCTGGCGGGATTGCTGTTGGCTATGCCCTCATTGCCCTTCAGACCCTTCTGACGCGGGCAAATGGCGATGTGGGTGTTGCTCTCAACTCGGCGGGGATGGGCATCTGGGTGACGCTGATCATCGGGCTTGCCCTGCTTGGCACACGGGTTGCCCCGCGCATGAGCTTTGCCTTCGGGTGGATAGCCTTCGCCTTTGTCTTTATGCAGTTCCTCCGGCGCGATATGCAGTTGTTCTCCTTCTGGGCGGCAGTTGCCTTTCCGATGCTGATGATCTCGCCCTTTTTCGTCCTTGATATGCCCATCAAAGGCTGGACAAAAGTGGTCATCTGCCTGCTGGTGACGCTCATCTTGCTGCCGCTGATCGGGATTAAAGACACCACCTTCCTCAACATCCTAATCGACATCAGCATCTACGGTGTTATGGCCGTGGGGCTGAACATCGTGATCGGCTTTGCGGGCTTGCTCGATCTGGGCTATATCGCCTTTTTCGCTGTCGGTGCATACCTGTGGGGCATGGTCACTTCGACACAGGGCGACACGATCTTTCAGGTGAATGGGGCGTTGGTCTCCCCCAACGCGATCTGGCTGTTCCTCTTTTTGGGGGTGATTGCGGCGGGTGTGGCCGGTATTCTGCTTGGCTTGCCCGTCTTGCGTCTGCGGGGGGATTACCTTGCCATTGTGACGCTTGGCTTTGGGGAGATCATCAAAACGCTCGTCAGCAATTTGGGGAACGTCTCCAGCAGCCCACTGACGAAGATCAACCTGACCGGCGGGGCGCAGGGGCTGCCGGGCATCCCGCATCCCGACTTTCCCCAATTTCTCTATGACATTGTGCGCTCAGTGGCAGAATTAATTGGCAGGCGCGATCTGACCAGTTCACAGTTGGATGGCATTGTCTTGCAAGTTGCCTTCTATGGCTTATCGCTCTTTATTGGGGTCCTGGCGGTGGTGGTCACGGCGCGGCTGGATAACAGCGCCATTGGGCGGGCGTGGACGGCAATCCGCGAGGACGATGTGGCAGCGCAGGCGATGGGCATTCCGCGTGTGCGGATGAAACTGCTGGCGTTTGCGATGGGTGCGTCGTTTGCCGGGGCGATGGGTGTGATCTTTGCTACGAAGCAAACGTTTATCGACCCCAAAAGCATTGAGTTCACGAAATCGATTCTGATCCTCGTGATCGTCATCGTCGGCGGGATGGGGAGTATTCGGGGGGTACTGTTAGGGGCGGTGGTCGTCACCTTGCTCAATCAGTTGATCCTGCCCTTCTTCTCCCTTCAGGTGAATACGCTCAAAAACGCCAAGTACATCATCCCGATCATCCAGTTGGAGTTTGAAAAGTGGCCTGCCGCCCTTTCTCCTGAACGCTATCAGCAGTTCGTCTTTGGGCTGCTGCTGATCATCATGATGATCTTCCGCCCAGAGGGCATTTTTCCGGCAAAGCGACGCAAACTGGAAATGCACAGCGAAGACGAGCCAGAGATCGTTCCCGCTGCCACGCCCGCCAACACGGCACCGGGCGCCTAACAGGGAGAGATGACTATGCTGCTTCAAGTAAATAACGCGATCAAACGCTTTGGCGGTCTCACCGCAGTGCAAGGGGTGACCTATGCTATTGCGCCGCAGACCATCAATGCGATTATCGGACCCAACGGGGCGGGTAAGACGACCTTTTTCAACCTGATCACCGGCATTTACCGTGCCGATGAAGGGACAATCACCCTGAATGGGCGTTCGCTGATCGGCTTGCGCCCAGACCAAATCAACCGTCAGGGCATTTCACGCACCTTTCAGAATATTCGCCTGTTCGGGGCGATGTCGGTCATTGAAAATGTCTTGGTGGGAATGCACACCCGCCTGCGGATCGACCTGCTCTCCACGATGATGCGCCTGCCCTGGTTTACCAAACAGGAGCGCAGCGCCCAGAAAAAAGCGGAAGAACTCCTCGATTTTGTGGGGCTTTTAGAAAAATCGAACGAGATTGCTCGCAATCTGCCCTATGGCGATCAGCGGCGCTTGGAGATCGCCCGCGCCCTCGCCAGTGACCCCAAGCTGCTGCTCCTGGATGAGCCGACGGCGGGCATGAACCCCAACGAGAGCGTTGAGGCAATGGGTTTGTTCCGCCGTGTGCGGGATGAACGAAAGGTGACCGTACTCATGATTGAACACGATATGCGCGTGGTTATGGGCATATCCGAGTACATCACCGTGTTGGATTATGGGCAGAAAATTGCCGAGGGAGCGCCCGACGAGGTGCGCAAAAACCCCCGTGTGATTGAAGCCTATTTAGGACGTGGCTCCGAACATTAACCGTACAGGATGTGAGACATGGCGCTGCTTCAGTTAGAGAACATACACACCTACTACGGGCATATCCACGCCCTAAAGGGAATTTCCCTTGAGGTCAACGAGGGGGAAGTCGTCACCCTCATTGGCGCGAACGGGGCGGGGAAAAGCACCACCTTGCGGACGATCAGCGGAATGGTGCGCCCCCGCAGCGGGACAGTGCGCTACGATGGAAAGACGCTCAATAACATCCCCCCCCACCTGATCACCCGCATGGGGGTGGGGCATGTTCCCGAAGGGCGACGTATCTTCCCGAAATTGACTGTACGGGAAAACCTTGAGATGGGGGCGTTCACTATCCCCCGCAGCGAGGTTCAAAAACGGATTGATCAAACCTTTGTGTTGTTTCCGCGCATTCGCGAACGCCTTGATCAGCTTGGCGGGACGCTCTCTGGCGGCGAACAACAAATGCTGGCAATGGCGCGGGGGTTGATCCTTGCCCCCAAAATTCTGCTCCTCGATGAACCCTCAATGGGGCTTGCCCCGGTGCTGGTTGAGGCGATCTTTGACATCATCCGCACCCTTCATGCGCAGGGAACGACGATCCTCTTGGTGGAGCAGAACGCACGCATGGCGCTGCAAGTGGCAGATCGCGGCTATGTCCTGCAATCGGGGCAAATTGTCATGGGGGACTCGGCAGAGGTGCTGCAAAACAGCGAGATCGTCCGTAAGGCGTATCTTGGCGAGGAATAAGGGAAAGAGGGTGGCGTGGGGCTCAAGCTAGGAATAACGACCCCTGCGGGGCTTGGGAACACAGACCCCCGTGTGACCCCTGTATGTGATTGCTCCCTTTGTTTTTAAGCCCCAACGGGGCGGCTGCTTTCAGCCCGCTGCTTTAGCGGCGGGCGTATACGCTGCGCCCTTACAGAGAACGCTCCCCTACAGCAAGTCCCGCTCCACCAACGCCGCCCGTACTTGCGCAGGCGATTGGCAGACGATACACGGCAGCCCCACCGATTCCGCCGCCTCTGTATTTCGGCGCAGATCATCAACGAGGATCGCCTCACCCGGGCGGACGCCCAACCGCTCTACGGTCAGATGGTAGATTGCCACCTCTGGCTTTGCCATCCCCACTGCCGCTGAACTGACGACATCATCAAACAACCCTTTCAGCCGTTCATCCCGTTCTAGCCATGGCGCCATCTCTAACTGCCAAGCGTTGCTGAGGACGCCGATTTTTACCTCGCCGCGCTGCTTTAACGCCTGCACAATAGCAAGCATCTCTGGGTGAATCCCTTCCCGACCCACGAAATAGGCGTCGTGGAGGCGCTCTCGCTCGGCTGGATCGTTGATCCCCAACGAGTGAAAGATCGTTTCTAGGTAACTCTCAAATGAGATCGCCCCCACTTTCACCTGTTCCCATGCCTCGCTTTGATGAATCAACGCGCCGAGGTCTTTCCCGCTAAGTCCATAGGGTGCGGCTAATGCCTCACGGTGTGCCTCCCATACCGCCGCGTCGGGCGGAATATCAAGGACATTGCCGTAATCGAAAATGACCGCTTTCGTTCGTTCGGTACGGTGCGGCTCAATGGCAGCGGCGACATCCATCCCTGGACGGTAGAGGTATGCCGCCATGCCCACCGCCCGCGCCCCATCGACATTTGCCGTGTTGTCATCGATGAACACACATTCGGGCGTGCTGCACCCTAGCCGTTCGGCAATCATCCGATAGGCGGTGGGATCGGGCTTCATCACCCCCGTCTGTGCCGAGATCAGAACGGCATCGAAACACTCGTAAATGGCAAGCTGCGCCCGCAGTTTTTGCTCTAGGGTAGTCGCATCGTTGCTCAGCAGCCCAACGCGCAGCCCCTCTGCCCGCAAGCGCTGAATCAGGGCGATCAAGGTCTGATCAAGGACATCCCCGGCAAAGTAATCCTGCTGCAACTCCGCCAGCGTCTCTGGGGTCAGGGCGAGACGCTCCCGAATCGCTTCCCAGTAGGACTCAACGCTGCGTGTTCCCGCTTGCGCCTCAATCCATACCGCGCTGCCATGCACAATCTGTTCCAATTCGCCCGCCGCTAAGTTCAGGCGGGCTTCCCACGCCTGACGCTTGCTCCGATCTTCGGTGCGCATCAGCACACCGCCAAAATCAAAGACCACCGCACGAATCATCCGTTGTTTCCCTTTCGTTTGGTACAATCAACCTCGCTCCACACGAGGAAAGGCAAATAGCCACATGGCGACAAAAACCTACCGCTGCATCGTGAATGCCTTAAACATCCGCACTGAGCCGCGCACCGCCGACCAATTCAAAACTCCAGAGATGATCAAACGAGGTGAGACGATCACCATTGATGACGCAACACTCACCGAAAATGACGGCTTTCTCTGGGCGCGGCATAGTCGGGGCTGGTCGGCGGTGGGGTCGCTGGATGGGCGCTTTCTCTTTCTGAGCGATACGCTGTCCTTTCGCGCGCCGTTTTGGGGAATCAACATTGACCCCAACAACCCCCGCGCCAACCCTACCGCCCCCGCCCTCACAAACAGCGCCTGGGTGCGTTTTGTCTTTCACGTTCACAGCCGCCGCGAAAGTTTGGCGCAGGCGTTCGCCTTCTACGATCCGATCATTCAGGGCTACGTTCGCGCTGGCACAAACGTCCTTCTAGTGCTGCTCCAAGATACCTACGGCGGCAATGCTCCCTGGCTCAGCGGTGGCTCGTGGGATGAGTATGCGCGTGGGTTCGCCACCACCGCCCAAGAGATCGCTCGCCATTACAAGGGCGTCGTCGGTGCGTATCAGGTTTGGAATGAGGTCGATGTCAGCGGTGAGCCAACCTCCATCTTCATCGAACCCGCCTATTATAGCAAACTGCTGTCCGCGCTCTCACGGGCGATCAGCACTGCCGATCCCGCCGCATTGGTTATCAGCAGTGGGTTGGCGTCGCCACTCAGCAATGCGCTGAGCTACCTGCGCGAGGTGCGTAAACAGCTTGGCGGGTCGCTGCCCATCGATGGCATTGGTATTCACCCCTACGCCCATGTCCCCCCGCCAACGGGCTCGGGACCTTTCCCCACCTGGGCAAATTTGGAAACCTATCTGGCGCAGTTTCAGGACAGCTTCCCCGGCGTTCCCTTGTGGATCACGGAGATCGGCGTCCCCCGCGTCAACGTGGAGGATCGGGCGCTGTGGACGCGGATCGCCCAGTATATGGAAAACGTCGCTCTCTATCTGCGCGACAAGCAAGCCCACAGTGTGCGGGCAATCACGTGGTTTGCGTGGAGCGATCCAATGGACTCCGCCGGAATCACCAACGCCGATCAGCAGCCGAAAGGGGCGATCTACAACACCTATTTCAAAAGCACTCACGCCGCCCTGCCGACGATCTACACGCCAAATCCCACCCCGCTTGATGGTGAGATCGCCCTGACGCATAGTGCCGGCACAACACTTCCTGATGGGACGGTGGATGCCCTTGCCGCAAGGCTGCGGACGACAGCGCCAAACGTTCGAGGGCTGATCCTGAAGGGCAGCCGGGGGGTCACGTTCTTCCCCCCCAACACAAACGCGCCGGGGGTTGCCTCGGTGGGGGACTATGCGGGATGGGCGGCGGCGCTCTCCCCCGCCCGCGTCCGTATTCATGCCTGGCACGAGGTGGTTGGCAGCGATGCAGCAAAAGAGACAACTCTGCTTATCAACACGGCGCAAGCGGCGGGCGTCCGTTCGATCATCCTCGATCTCGTCAGCGGCTCGGTGACGCTCAGCACCTCAGCGGCAATCCGCGCCTTCATGAACGGGCTGCGGCGGGCGCTCCCCGGCGGCTACCCTCTCGGCGTCAGTTTCAGCGGACGCGCCGACCAGATCAGCGCCCTGAATGTTGCCGAATGGTTTCCCTTTATCGATTTTATGCTTCCCAAACTGGCATGGGTCACCGACGACGCCGACCCGCTGACGGCACTACGCACAACCTTTGCCGCCTTGCGAACGCTCCGTAAGCCGATTCTCCCCATCCTTCAGGTGGGCGATGGCAAGCTGACTCGCGCTGCCGCCCGCTTTGCAACGGATGGCAGCGGATCGCCAGGGGTGGGCTTCAGCAATGCGCTGGCGGCGGGCGATCTGGCGGTGGTGCGGGGAGTGGTGATCCCCGGTAACGCCGGCTACATGGCGCGGCGCGTCCTTGCCACGCAAACCATCGCGACGACGACGCTGCGGGTACGGGCGCTCCCCATCGCCACCGCCGAAGCAATTGATACCCTAAATGCGGGCGAACGGGTCGATATATTAGAGACGCGCTCCCTCCCGCCGCTGGAGTGGGTGCGCCACCCACGCGGGTGGTCAGTGGCGCGGAACACGGCGACGGGCGAGGTCTTTTTGCGCTAGGCATTCACGAAAGGAGACCGATTGGGGAGGAAACACCCTCAATCGATGATCTCTCCCCATCTACAGGTACAGGTTTGGCTAAACAGCAGCGAGGGCATGTTGACATACACACCGTAAACATTCCCCCTCATTGTTCTGGTGAATTTTTTGTAGAATAGGGCGTAATGAATTCCCAAGAGCGGAATCCTAACCCATTTTTCACCCACAGGTGTATCGCAGACCTTTTATGGATCAACCACAACCTCGGCTTTACCGCTACATCGATTTCATCACCGCCTCATTTGTGGCGGTGTTGATCATCAGCAACATCGCCTCTACAAAAACAGTCATCATCGGCTCGCTAACCTTTGACGGGGGGACGGTGATTTTTCCCCTCGCTTATATTTTTGGCGACGTTCTGACGGAGGTGTACGGCTACAAACGCGCCCGCCGCGTGATCTGGACGGGCTTCTTGTGGATCATCGTCACCGCTGGCGTCCTCGCCATAATCGACGCCCTACCGCCCGAACCATTTTGGAATCAGATTGAAGGGATTACGGGCTTCACCAAAGGGCAAGGCTTTAGCCTGATTTTAGGGCAGGCGCCGCGTATCGTCCTCGGCAGTCTGATCGCCTACTTCGCCGGAGAGTTCACGAATTCGTTCATTTTGGCAAAGATGAAGATTGCCACAAAGGGACGGGCGCTCTGGACGCGCACGATTGGCTCTACGCTAGTGGGGCAGTTCGTGGATACCTCGGTGTTCTTGGTCGTCGCTTTCTACGGGGTGTTTCCCAACGAGGTTCTGCTCACCATCTTTGTCTCAAACTACATCTTCAAAGTCTCGGTAGAGGCACTGTTCACGCCGGTGACGTATGCCGCTGTACGCTTCTTGAAACGCGCCGAGGCGGAAGATTACTACGACACCAAGACGAATTTCAACCCCTTTGCCTTGCGCTAATAAGGGCAGACGCACCTCCGGCGTCTCTACAGGGATGCGGGAGGTGCGGCGCTAAAGCCCGCATTCTGAAAGGGTCGGGCGGACGTGCTGTAGCGCGTCACTACTCTCCCATAATCAAAGCGAACATGAGCGGCGCACAGATCGTCGCATCCGATTCGATGATGTAGCGCGGCGTGTCGATCCCCAATTTTCCCCACGTGATTTTCTCATTGGGGACTGCCCCAGAGTACGATCCGTAGCTTGTGGTCGAATCGCTGATCTGACAGAAGTAGCCCCATAGTGGCGTGTCGCGCCGCCCCAAATCTTGATGGAGCATAGGGACGACACAGATCGGGAAGTCTCCGGCAATGCCCCCCCCAATTTGGAAGAACCCAATAGATGTTTTCGGCGCGGTTTGCGTATACCAGTCGGCAAGGGTGATCATGTATTCGATCCCCGTGCGGACGGTATGTACGTTCTTGATCTCACCCGTGATGCAGTGAGCAGCGTACATGTTGCCCGTTGTTGAATCTTCCCAACCGGGGACGATGATCGGAAGGTTTTTCTCCGCCGCTGCCACCAGCCACGAATCCTTCGGGTCAATCTGATAGTGTTCTTTCAACGCCCCCGAACGGATCAGACGGTAGAGGAACTCGTGCGGGAAATAGCGCTCGCCCGCTTTGTCGGCGGTGATCCATTCGTTTAGAAGGGCGTCCTCAAGGCGGCGCATCGCTTCTTCTTCGGGGATGCAGGTATCCGTGACGCGGTTCATGTGCCGCGCTAAGAGCGCCTGCTCATCGGCGGGGGTCAGGTCACGGTAGTGGGGAACACGCTCGTAAAAATCGTGGGCAATCAGGTTGAAGATATCTTCTTCAAGGTTTGCCCCCGTACAGGTGATCGCGTGGACATTCTCGCGGCGGATCATTTCCGCGAGGGAAAGCCCTAGTTCGGCGGTACTCATGGCGCCAGCAAGCGTCACCATCATGACGCCCCCTTCGGTAAGATGGCGGCTGTAGCCCTCTGCCGCGTCAATGAGTGCTGCCGCATTAAAATGCCGATAGTGATGTTTTAGAAAGGCGCTGATTGCCCCATGTGCCATGCCGGAATATCCTTCCCCTCTAGACTCAGTGTGGATGCGTGCATTATAGGGAAGGGCAGCGGGATTAGCAAGGCATGGCGTATATCGAGTACACTCTGCGTGATGCGGAGGTTTGCCCTGTGCCTATCCTTGCCTTTCTGGATTCCCCCACCCTTCAGGCGGCACTCACGCCCTTACCCCACCCTCTCAAGGGAGAGCGGGTGATCCTCCACGCCCCGCATTTCCCCACCCCGCTGGATGCGCTCCGCTTGGTGGCCGATGTGCAGCCCATCATGATGATCGTGGCGATCACACCGGCGCTCGATCTCTCACGCGGGGGGTGGCTCTCTGCTCTGCGCAGCGACCCCGCCACTCGCCGTCTGCCCATGATCGCCATTGGGGAAGGGGCGGCGGCTGAGGATGCTGCCCGCGCTTTTTACCTCCCACTCATTGCATCGGATGCCTTCCTTGCCAACACGGCTGCCATTATTACCCATCACCTAACCCCGCCTCGGCGCGAGGGGCTTGCCGAAATGTGCAAGGAGATGCCGCCGCCGCTCGTCTTACAGGGCTTGCGGGCGTTCCGGGCGGGGCAGTATTATGAGGCGCACGAGATGTTGGAAGCAGCATGGAAAGCAGAGACGCGCCCTGTGCGCGATCTCTACCGCGCTGTCTTGCAAGTGGGCGTTACCTACTACCAGATTGAGCGCGGAAACTACGAGGGGGCATTAAAGCTATTTTTGCGTGTGCGGCAGTGGCTTGATCCGCTCCCGGAGCGCTGTCAGGGAATCGATGTGGCGACGCTGCGGATCGATGCAGCGGCGGCGCACGCTCACCTTGATTCGCTTGGGGCGGCGGGCATTGCTGCGTTTGATAAACGGCTGTTAAAGCCGGTGTTATTTCATGATTCTGAGGAGAACCACGAATGATCAAAAAATGGCTGTTGGGCGTTCTGTTGGCGGCGCTGGCGCTGTCGGGAATCGGTGGGGCGGCGGCACAGGATGGCGATCCGCTTGGCGGGGCGACCACCTTTGCCAAAGCGAACGCTCCGACGACGCTCACCGTGATGTTGGATTGGACGCCCAACACAAACCATCTCGGCTTGTATGTTGCCCAAGCGAAGGGCTACTTTGCCGAAGCAAACCTGACGGTGGACATTCAACCCGCCGGCGATATTTCGGTGGAACAAGTGGTGGCGACAGGCGCTGCCGCTTTTGGCATCAGCTACCAAGAGACATTTACCTACGTCCGCGCCAACGAACTGCCCATCGTCTCTATCGCGGCAATCCTGCAACACAACACATCGGGCTTTGCCTCCCTGCGGGAAAAACACCCCCTCACGTCTCCGGCTGATCTTGTCGGGCTGCGTTACGGTGGCTTCGGCTCAATGATTGAGAAACCAATCATCGAGCGGATGATCGCCTGTGGGGGCAAAGAAGGGACTGTAGACATTCAAGATATTGGCTTTGTTGAACCCTTCCCCCTGATGGAACGTGAGGCGATTGATTTCGTATGGTTGTTTCGGGGATGGGACGGCTTGCGGGCAGAACTGAGCGGCTTAGAGGTGGATTACCTCATGCTGAAGGATTATCCAGAGTGCGTCCCCGATTACTATACGCCGATTTTGATCACGAACGAGGCACACATTGCTGAACAGCCCGATGTGGTGGCAGCCTTCGTCCAAGCGGCGGCGCGTGGTTACGCCGATGCGATTAGCGATCCATCCGGTGCGGCGGCGATCCTCCTTGAGGCAAACCCCGATCTGGACGAAGCGCTGGTGAAGGCAAGCGCGGAGTACCTCTCGAAGGAATTCATGGCGGATGCCCCTCGTTGGGGTGAACAGCGCTTGATCATCTGGGAGGCAATGACCGCCTTCATGGTCGAAAGTGGGACGCTCGAAAAACCGATTGAGTCGGGGAAGGCGTTCACCAATGAATTCTTGCCCGGTAAGGGCGCGGAGTAAGCCTTGATGGTATCCCCGGCGCTAAAGCGCCGGGTTGAAAGCAAGGGCGCTTTTGCGCTGATCGCAGGACAGTTTTTAGCACTGAGACAAGGGCATTGGTTTGCTGAAGAATGGCAGGCTCAGCCTATCCCCTTGTGGGCAATCAACCCAAGCCGTATTGCTATCGGATAAAAGCGACTACCTTCTCCGTACATTAGGCGATTCACGCTCTGCTGCAAACGCTTCCGCAGCGGTTGAAACAAGGTGGCGATGATGCCCGTCCCCAAAAGGGAAATCAGCAAACTGCCACTGGTTTGAAGTAGTGCGCCTAGCGAACCGACTATAACGATATAGAAGGCAGCAACCAGCGCCGTCAGCGACCCGTAAACCAGGGTGCGGTTGATCAGGATGTGGATATCCCACAGCCTATAGCGCAGTATGGCGATCCCTGTGGCAATAACCATATTGACGATGGTTATGTCGAGAATAACAATGCTTAGTTCTTGGGTCAGGCGGTTGTCTCTCCAGAGCCACCAAGGAATACTGCCGAGGATATTGCCCACAATGACGACAACGCCCGCCACAGCCAGCCACTTCAACTGCGCCCGTTCAACACCAACGGCATTCCGAAAGCGAACGACTATCGAAGCAATTGAACCGAAAATCCCCGCCAACACACATGGGGCAGCAAGGGTCAACCAAGCGCAGCAGCCAGAACACCGCCCATAACGAAGCCCCGTTCCCAAATTACATGAGATGACCCCTCGTTGATCTCCCACTTCAGAAAGGCGCGTCCGGCGTAGAGGACACCACCAAAGGTAAAGACAAGAAACGAGAGGATAAGCAAACTGGCGGCAGCGGTGCGGATCGATAGACCCTGAACGGCAAGTGTCCTCAAGAGCGCTAGACTCGCGCCTATGATGATAAGGGAGGTGAGTGTGAGAACCCCATTCCGCGACGTAAACAAGGTGGTCATGCGCATCATCCTTTTCCTCAAGACTCAAACCATAATCATCGCTGTCCAGATCGTTCCTAAGTTGAAGGGAAGCTGCTGCCAGTGATCGCCGTAATCCATCGTGTGCCATACATCGCCATTGCTCAATCCAGCATACAAATGCCCCGGCGCATCCCGATCTGGAATCGGTAGGCGAAAGGGCGATCCCTTGCACATAAGGGGTGAACGGTTTTTCCGCAGGGGAGAACCAAAACCAACGTCGCATGGTGCGAAACGACGCGGCTTCCGCCCAGTGTTGCCCGCCATCATGCGAGATAAAGATGCCGGGTGGTTTTGTTCCTGCCACAATCAGATTGGGGTCTACGGGACTTACGGCAATCGCTTTGACCATCTGATCCCTTAAGCCCGAGGGCTGCCATGTTTTGCCCCCATCTTCAGAGCGCAGAACGCCATTCCCTTGTGTTCCGGCATAGACCGTATTGCGGTTGTGGGGATCAGCAGCCAAAGAGCGTACCTGCTCCCCTTCAAGGAGGGACTCAACTGACCACTGACCGTTTATGGCACATTCGGCACGTGCCAGCCGGCTGCCACTGGTCGCGATAAACGTTCGGTTCATATCTACACTCCTGATTAACATACCTTGCTTACAACGTGAGCAAATAGACGATCAGATCCTCAATGTCCTGTTCGGTAAGGTGCGCTTTGTAGTCGGGATACATGATGTTCCGATAGCCAACAACGACGGAGCGCCCCGGTGCAACGATGCTCTCCCGCGGTGAGCCAAGATCGCCCAATACCAGTTCACCAGGCAGTGGCGGCATTCCTTCCTGTGCCACCGCCGGCAGCAGCCCAATTGAAGCCACTATCAAGATCACGACATATGTGATTAACCGTTTGGACACCATCGTTTCTCCTTTAAATTGCACCATCCGTATTAGCCTACAGAAGAAGGTGTCCCACTGTCATGAGCAGAGGTCATGTTGTGGGGAGGAAGAATGCCCGTAGAGGTCGGGAACATAGCCCGATTGAGGTGGTTTTGGGTGTGGCAGCGGGAAGGATTTCCAGCCGGAGTGACGGTAGGCTTGCTCTGTTGAGGCGAAAACGAGCGTCGGGGCGGCGATAGGGGGTCGCCCCGACGCTGATGAGCGTGAGGATGCTCTACACGACGATGTTCAACATCCCCCGTTCCGCCACATAGATGATCTTCTTCGGCGTGCCGCTGACAAAGCGAACGACATCGGCGTGCGCCATTGCCTGCGCCGTTGCCTCTACCTCGCTTGTTCCCACCGGAACGCTGATCTTCGCCCGAACTTTGCCGTTCACGCTGACAACCAACGTTAGGGCGTCCTCTTTTGCCGCCTCTGCGTCAAAGGTGGGGAAGGGCTGCCTATGGATGCTGTATGGGCAGCCGATCTGCGCCCACAGTTCCTCCGCGATATACGGCGTAAAGGGCGCCATCATCAACAGCATTGCCTGAATCGCCTCACCCCATGCTGGCGACCCATAAACCGCCGTCTTTCGCGCTGCCAGCAGTGTGTTTTTCAATTCCATCAGCGCGGCGACGGCGGTGTTAAAGCCAAATTCGCGCAGACCGTCCTCCACGCGCTGGATTGTCTGGTGGACTTTCCGGCGCAGCGCTTTCACCTCTGCTTCAGCGGGCGGGTCTCCGGCGGGGCGACCTTCATCCGCCACCAGATTCCACACATCGTTCAGCCAGCGGACAACGCCCTGAATCCCTTTGCTGTCCCACGGTCCGCCCGCCTCCCAACGAAAGGCGAACATCAGGTAGCCGCGCACGACATCCGCCCCGTATTGGTTGACCAAGACATCGGGGGCGATCACGTTCCCCTTACTTTTAGACATTTTCTCCGCCCCCAAGCGGAAGCGTACACCCTCTATGGTGATCTGATTTCCGCCCGCATCGGTGATCGTCGTCGCCTCGCCAACCTCCACAACAAAGGTTGCCCCGCCCGCCCTTTCAACGCTCAACAGGTTTTCGGCGCGTTTGACAACCTCCCCAATAATTTCGCTACTGCTACTGGTGGGTGTTGTCCCAACCTGATCGGCACTCAGGATGGTGATCCGTGCCGCATTCAGCTTGTCGCCATCCCAGACGCCCTCCGCACGGATCACATGACCGTCTGACGGCTCACCTAAAATCATGCCCTGATTGAACAACGCCGCCATCGGCTCATGATCGATGGGGGTTTGGTCATAGGTGGGGGTCGCCGTTCGTATCGCAGCGGCATCCTTGAAGATTCCGCAGTCCCGCGCTGCTTTGGTGAAGAAGCGCGTGTACATCAGATGCATCGTCGCGTGTTCAATCCCGCCAGTGTATTGATCCACAGGCAGCCAGTACGCGCCCTCCGCCGGATCAAAAGGGGCTTGGTCATACGCCGGACTCAGGTAGCGCAGTTGATACCACGAGGAACACATGAAAGTATCCATCGTGTCTGTCTCCCGCCGCGCCGCGCCACCGCACTTCGGACAGGCGGTGTGCAGGAATCCCGGGTGAGACTTCAGCGGGCTTTCGCCTGTTGGCATGAATGCTACATCATCGGGCAGTTCGATGGGCAGTTGATCGTAGGGGACGGGAACTGTTCCGCACGTATCGCAGTAAACAATCGGGATCGGGGAACCCCAATAGCGCTGGCGGCTGATCAGCCAATCACGCAGGCGATAGGTAACAGCGGGCTTGCCCAAGCCTTGTTCGTCCAACCACGCGATCACCTTGTGGACTGCCTCCCCGTTGGCGGTGGGTGTTCCATCAAAGTGGGCGCTGTTGATCATCGTCCCTTCGCCCACATACCATTCAGGGGCACCATCCCCCGCTGCGACTGGGGCATCGGGTTGGATCACGGCGCGAATGGGCAGCTTGAATGCATGGGCAAAGGCAAAGTCCCGATCATCATGGGCGGGAACAGCCATGATTGCACCCGTCCCGTAGCCCATCAGAACGTAATCGGCAACCCACACCGGGATGCGCTCCCCATTGACCGGGTTGAGGGCATAGCCACCGGTGAAAACACCTGTCTTTTCCTTCTCAGTAGAGGTGCGCTCAATTTCCGTCCGGCGCTTCGCCTTCTGGATGTATTCCTCAACAGTAGGGCGCTGCGCGTCGGTGGTGATCGATTCTACCAGTGGGTGTTCGGGGGCAATGACCATGAAGGTTGCCCCCCACAGCGTATCGGGGCGTGTCGTAAAGACGGTCAGCTCGCCCCCGCCATCGGTCTTAAAGGTGACATGCGCCCCTTCGCTTTTCCCAATCCAGTTTGTCTGCATCACCTTGACCTTTTCGGGCCACTCAATCGTGCTGTGATCCAGCAGTTCATCGGCGTAGTGCGTGATGCGGAAAAACCACTGCTCCAACGATTTTTTGATCACGGGCGTCCCGCACCGCTCACAGTGGCGATCTTCCCCCCAGACCTGCTCCCGCGCCAGCGTTGTGTTGCATTTTGGGCAGAAATCAACCTCTGCTTGCTTGCGGTATGCCAAATCGTTCTCGAAGAACTTCAGAAAGAACCACTGTGTCCACAGATAATAGTCCTTATCGGAACTGACCGCTTGCCGCTCCCAATCGAACATCGTCCCCATCGTTTTCATCTGGGTGCGCATGGTGGCGATGTTTTTATATGTCCACGTTTTGGGGTGGATGTTGCGCGAAATGGCGGCGTTTTCGGCGGGCAACCCAAAGGCATCAAAACCCATCGGGAACAAGACGTTGTAGCCCTTCATCCGCATGTACCGGGCGCGGGCATCGGAAGGGGTCATGGCATACCAATGCCCAATGTGTAGATCGCCGCTTGGGTAGGGCAGCATCGTCAGGGCATAGTGTTTGGGGCGGGCAGGGTCAACGACAGAGCGGTACAGCCCGTCGGCATCCCATTTTGCTTGCCAGCGTGGTTCAATCTCTTGGGGGGTATAGCGTTCTTTCGGCATGGGTTGGGTCTCCTCTTGTGCTTTGGACAAACCTTTACACGGTAGGGATGAGTTGGAATCAAGGCGACGAAAACAAGACAACAAAAAGGGGTCAGGTTTGCATCAACCTGACCCCTGCTCAACGCGCCATAAAAAGCCGTTACGAGTTTATCGCGGTGGGTATTCCGGTAGGCGTGGGCGATTGCGCACCGGGATACGCGCCGGAACCGGCTTAGGCGGGTTCAGCAGGCGTCCTAGCTGCTCAAGTTGCTCACGAAGTCGGCGAATAATGTCGGATTGCCGAGGTTTTTTGCCCATCGCCAATAACTCCCACCGCGTCTCATCGCGGGTGAATCGAACGAGTCTGTAGAAAGACTATAGCACACTTTCCCCACAACCATCTTCCAAACTCATCAAATTCACGGTAAACGAAAAGTCCCCCTCATTCCAATCAGGGTCTAACCTGATCAGGAACGAAGGGGACTTCGCGGTACCATCCTGATTACACGGGGTGTGCTGCCGCACATGTGGACGTAGAGAGATTCGAACTCACGACCTCTTCAATGCCATTGAAGCGCTCTCCCAGCTGAGCTATACGCCCGTGTCACTCATTTTGCCGTAACGTGGCAGACGGCTTTGGCTAAGGAAGGCTAATTCCTTTCACCAAAGCGGCTGGCGGGTGAGTTCGGTCTTACTGGCGGGCATGGTTGCCGCTCTATACAGGCTTGCACCAACCGCCTGTTCGCTACCATGCTGACCTACTACCCCCGGTCATTGCCGTTGGATATGAGATTGTAGGGTCATTATAGCAACGCCTCTTGGGGAGGTCAAGGGGAGGGTCAGGGGATGTGCTTCCTACGTTTTTTTGCCTGCCACGCACAAACCAGAATTCACGCTATAATCGCCAGAAGTACGCTGATGCACGGATGAGGATTCAGCCCAATGCCGAAATTTTTGATCTTTCAAAACACCAACGAATATGAATTGATCCCTGCCGGGACGCATCTTTTTGACGCAGGCGACGAAGCCGAGTACATGTATATCCTGATCGAAGGGGAACTGAACGTCACCCAAAATGGGAAAACGATTGATACCCTGAACGCTGGCGATATTGTGGGCGAGATGGGTTTGATTGATAACTCGCCGCGCAGCGTTTCTGCCATTGCCAAAACGGATTGCAAGGTTGTTCCCATCAGCCTAAAGCGCTTTATGTTCATGGTTGAACAAACGCCCTTTTTCGCCCTCCATGTCATGCAAGTGATGGCAGAGCGTCTCCGCCGCGTCACCCGCTTGGCGCACGGCATCGAAGACAAAGCCTAACAACCATTTGTGTATGGCGGGGCGGACACAGATTCTGAATGTACCCGAATTCACCTGAACGGGGTTAGGGGGAGGGGGATTGCACCCCGCCCCGCTATGTCAATGAGGTTTGAAGATGGTTTCTTTACCCCCCAATCCAACCGACACGCCCGATAGCGGTGGGTGGTACACCCCCCCTGATGCGGTGACGCCAACGCCCCCTCCTAATCCCTATCCAACAACGCCTGTTCCCTTGCCCACTGACGCTGAGCCGCCCCGCCCGGGCGGATGGTACGTCCCCCTAGAGGCGACAAGCCGTGTCTCGGAATTGATCTTGCAGGAAAGCGCGGCAGAGACGCCCAGCGCTGATTCTAAGCCGACACCCGAAGCGACAGCCGCAATGGATTACAGCAATTATGTGGCCGGCGTTGGATTTGTCTCGGCAGAGGAAGCCGCCCGTTTGCGGGGCGAACTGCCCCCTCAGCCCATCCGTGAGGTAGCCGTAGCCACACAGCCCCCCGCCCCGGCGGGCGAAGACAAGGGTAATGTGGAGGGTGATGCGCCGCTGGAGAATATACCGATGTCTAATATGTCGAACAGTTCTGAATTTCAAGAAAAGCCTGCTCCTGAGGGAGTAACCCGCCTCGAAGCAAGCGTACCCATCCAAGCCACACCGCCTACCCAAGCGATGTCTCAGGAATCTGTGCCAGCATCCCCCCCGGCTGCCTCATCGCCTTCCCTTGCCGAAAAGTACGAGGCGGCAGAAAATGCCGTGCGTAAGGCGCGGCGGCGCTATGCGGCGGGCATGATCACCCGCGACCAACTGAACACCGAACTGCGCAACCATATGGTCTTGGACGATCAAAAACGCTATTGGGTGTTGGGTGTAGAAAGTGACAAATGGTTTCGCCATGATGGGACGGCTTGGGTGGCGGATACGCCCCCCGGCTACCAGCCCAAAGGCGACCCCGATCTGATGCTGTATAAGGAAGCTGCCGGAGCAGGCAAACCAAAGGCATTTGGCACGTCCGATGTCAGCATGACACAGCGCACCGTTGCCGAAGCGCCCTTGAATCTACCGAAAAAGGTGGCGATCCAAGACAGCGGGGCAACGGTGGTGGGCAACCGCGCCTGGGCAAGCCGCCTTGAGTCTGAATCACGCTCAGCCAGCAGCGGGGCAACTGTCGCCAGTGCGCCTCTTTCAACGGGCGGGGCAGGTGTCACGGTGGTCAGTACACCCGCCGCTACAGGCGCAGGGATGACCGTCCCCTCGGCGGCGGTGGGGTCAACCTCGCCCGGTGTTGTCCGTGTGCCAGCAGCCGGCGGCGGCTCAAAGCTGATCCCGGGATCGATCCAGCCCGATTATGGCGATGCCCCATCGGGCTTTATGCAAGACCCCCAAAAAGTGGGTGGCTGCCTTGTCACAGTGGGCGTCCTGAGCATTTTTGGCGTTCTTATTATGGGGATTTTGGGGTCGCTTGGCTCGCTGTTATTTTATACGAACATCACCAATCAATACACGGCGAAGATCGATGATCTCCCCAACGCGATCAACCTGACCTCCCAATCCGTCCGCTTTTTGGACACAGCGGGGAAAGTCCTTTATCAACTGGACGACCCGAAACTGGGCGCACGGACGCAAGTGCCGCTTGATCAAATGTCGCCTTATTTGCTGCACGCCGTGATCAGCGCCGAGGAGCCGGATTTCTACACCGCCCCAGGCTTTGATGTAATTGCCATCATCCGGGCGATTATCCAAAATGTGACGGCGGGTGCGCCTACCCTCGGTGACAGCACAATCACCCAACAGGTGGCAAAGCTGCGCCTTCTCGATCTTCCTACATCCAGCCAAGTGGACACCGAACGCAAGATTGAGGAAGTGATCACCTCCGCCGAGATTGCCCGCCGCTACACGAAAAGCCAAATTTTGGAGTTCTACCTGAACACCGTTTACTTTGGCAATCTGGCGTATGGGGCAGAGGCAGCCGCCCAAATCTACTTCAAAAAATCAGCCCGTGATCTGAATCTCTCCGAGGCGTCGTTCCTCGCAGGCTTGATCGAATCACCCGCCGCCTATGATCCAGTGGCGAACGCGAACACCGGACGTACCCCCGCCGGAATTGTCCGTGCGCAAAACGTCCGCGAGATGATGATCCAAAAGGGCTGTGTTGCCTTTGAGCATATCGCGGCGAAATGCATTACGCGGGAAGAAGTGCGCAAAGCGGTGAAGGAATCCGCCGATATGGAAGCGGCGATGGCAACCTATAAGGCGCGAGGGATTGATATCAAGTATCCCCATGCTGTCTTTTTTGCACGGCAAGAGCTAGAGCGGCTTTTCGGCAGCAACGCCCTTTACACCGCTGGCTTCAGCGTGTACCTCACGCTCGATACGCGCCTCCAAGATGCTGCCGAATCTACCGTCAAAAATGGGGTGAACAGCCTCGCCCTCCAAAACGTAACGAATGGTGCGGCGCTTGTCTTGCGTCCCTCAGACGGGGCGGTTTTGGCGATGGTCGGCAGCGCCGATTTCTTCAGCACAAAGATTGAAGGGCAGGTGAACGTTGTCACCCAAGCGGCACGGCAGCCCGGCACGGCGCTCCAACCCTTCCTCTATTTGGGCGCGTTAGAGCGCGATTCGTTGGGGCGTTATTGGACGCCGGCGACACCTCTCTTTGATGTGAAATCGTGCTTTGGGGCGAACGATGCCTTCTGCCCCGCCAACGCCGATGGGCGTTTCCGTGGTCCGGTCAACCTGCGCTATGCGTTGGGCAATGGCTACAACGTGCCAGCGGTGAAAGCCTTCGAGTATGTTGGCTTGGATCGCTTCAAGGCGCTGGCTGCCCGCTTAGGGATTGCCTTCATTGGCACACAGCCCGAACAAGCAGCATTTTCAACGGGCATGGGAACTACCGAAGTGACCATGCTCAGCCTTGCCAACGCCTACATGACATTAGGCAATGGGGGACGCGCCCTAGACCCCTACATCATCGCCCGCGTCACCTTGAAGAAGGACGGTGTGGAGGAGATTGTTTATCAACCCGCCGCACCAACCCCGCAGCAAGCCGTTGAACCGGGCTTGGCGTACCTAATCACCAGCATCCTCTCCGATAACGCCGCACGGACTGCCGCCTTAGGGGGGAATTCCGCCCTGAACCTTCAGAATGGGCATATCGCGGCGGTGAAGATGGGAACGTCTGACCAAAACCGTGATTCGTGGACGTTTGGCTATACGCCGGGGGCGATGGTTGCCGTTTGGATGGGCAACAACAACAATTCCTCCATGAGCGCCGTCGCCGGAAGCACCGCAGCCTCGCTGCTGTGGAATCAGATTATGACCTCGGCGCTGGCGGGCGTTGCCCCAAGCCAAGCGGCGATGCCCACCACCGTTGCCCAAACAAGCGTCTGCGATGATTTTGGCACAGCCGATCACCCGCAGTGTCGCACCCGCCGCACCGAGTTGTACTTCACAGCCAATCCCCCCCCAAGCATTGGGGAGATCATCGGGACGTATGAGGTCGATACCTACAGTGGCTTGATCGCCAACGAATACTGCCCAGACTTCAAAGAGGCACGCACCGCCCTGAATATCTTGGATCGGTGGGCGATCACATGGATGAACACCGACCCCACCGGCAGCCGTTGGGCTACAGAGCGCGGCTTACGCCTTCCCGTTGGGCAGCGCCCCGCCTCGGCGTGCCAACCCGGACAGGTGAACCCCATCCTTCAATTGAATTCGCCCGCCAATGGGCAGCAGGTGGCGCGGCTGATCGAGATCACCGGCACCGTCCAAATGCCAAACATGAACCGCTACCAAATTGAGCTTGGGCAAGGGCAAAACCCGACGGCGTTCAGCATTGTGGACGGTCCGTTTGCCACATCGGGGCAGGGCTTTTTGGGGCGTTGGGAGACGAACCGCGTTCCTGATGGCGTCTACACGCTGCGGCTGTGGGCGGTGGATAGCCGGGGGCGCTATGCGGCGCGGACGGCGCAGGTGATTGTGAACAACACCTCGCCCATCCAACCTACCCCGCAAATTCCTCCAACAGCGGGCTTTCCGGGCTTTTCTACCCCGACACCCGATTTTGGCATCCCGCCAACAGCAACCCTGCCCGCCATCACGGATCCCTTTGCGCCGTTCCCCACACCGAGCGGCAGCGATGGTGGCTTGCTGTTCCCGCCAACAACCTCCCCCTAACAAAAGGGGGAAAATGACGGTGTTTTTGTCGGGGCGACCTTCTGTGGTCGCCCCCTCCCTGTCGGGACGCGCCACAGCGCGTCCGCCATATCCCCCCTAGAAGGGCAGATCGCCACCATCTTTGCCGCCGCTGCCCCCACCGGAATCATCCCCGCCCGTGCCGCCTTCCTCACCGCTCCGCTGTGAATCCAAGAGGCGGAATTCGCGGGCGATCATATCCAGCGAGGCAACCGGTTGATTTGTCTGCTTGCTGATGTAGGTAGAGGCGCTGATTTCCCCTACCAGCATGACCTTCCGCCCTTTTTTGATCAGTTGGCTGGCAAGCTCTGCTTGATTCCCAAAGATAGTTACCGAAAACCATGTCGTTTCTTCTTTGCGTTCCTCGCCTTTGCCCGTCCGCTTGCTCACGGCAACACTGAATTTGCAATAGGCTAAACCTTGCCCAGAATAATCGAACTTGGGATCACGTCCGACATTCCCGACAATAATCAATTGCTGCCACATAGGTCGCTTTCCTCCCTGATTAAGATTATAATTATAGAACTTTCGTTCGGCAGCGTCAAGTGGGAATGGACTTCCTCAGCACCTATCCAAAAGTCCTGTATCAGGCTGAGGCTGCCTTTCACTAATTGCAGACGAGGGGGCGCGTCCATCAGGAAGATAGGCAAAATATTCCCTATCCGCCACGCCTCGTCTCTCTGTAGGGGCGACCCCGTGTGGTCGCCCGCCGCTAAAGTCGCGGGCTGAAAGCAACTGCCCTTTCGGGGCTTGACAACCCTGACCCCACCTCGTACACAGGGAAAGGGGAGAAATTCTTCGGGTGAGGGGGAAGCCCCCTCAAAGACGTGATTCCCCCTTCTCCCCCCACTACCCCATGACGATGATCACTTTGCCTTTGGCGCGTCCGCTTTCCAGATAGCGAATTGCCTCTGGCGTCTCGCTCAGGGTGTAGCAGCGATCAATGACCGTAGTCACCTTGCCGCTCTCTAAAAGGTCTTTGAGGATCGCCAAATCCGCCTGATTCGGCTTTGCCGTGCCCATCATGCGGACGGTCTTTCCCCCCCTGAGCATAACGTTGAACATGCGGGCAAGGGTGGTGAATCCGACAACAACACATACGCCCTCTGGCGAGAGCGCCCGCCGCAGATCCGCCGGGGTGCGGTTGCCAATGACCTCAAGGATCAAGTCATAGTGTCGCCCGTTTCGGGTGAAGTCCTCTTGGGTATAGTCAATAACATGATCTGCACCGATGGACTGAACCATCGCTTTGTTCGCCCCGCTGCACACGGCGGTGACCTCTGCCCCAAACGCTTTGGCAATTTGCACGGCAAATGTCCCTACACCGCCGGACGCGCCATTGATCAAGACCTTCTGCCCGGCGCTCAGATTCCCCGTGCGCAGCCCTTGTAAGGCGGTGATCCCCGCCACAGGGACGCCAGCGGCGGACTCAAAGGAGAGATTGGCGGGTTTCAACACGAGCGAGTCCGCACGCACACAGACATACTCGGCAAAGCCACCTAAGCCAGCCGCGGAAAGGTCGCCAAAGACCTCATCGCCCGGGCGCAGGGTGGTGACGTTTGTCCCCACTGCCTCCACCCGCCCGGCAATATCCGCGCCGAGGCGATGATTTTTCGGTTTGCGCAGCCCACCATCCAAGCGGACGAGGAACGGTTTCGCCCGCATCAGGTGCCAATCCAACGGGTTTGCCCCCGCCGCGTGAATCTTCACCAAAACCTCATCTGCTTTAGGCGTTGGGGTGGCTACCTCCCGCAGGTGAAGGACATCCGGTGATCCATACCGTGTATAGAGAATTGTTTTCATGCGTTTTTTACACTCTCCCTGATGTAGCTCATTCGGTATGGGGCTTTACGTGGGCAAGGTGAAGTAAGTTGCGGGGGGGTGTGTCAGTGGGGATGATGCCCCATCGGATTGATCGATAGGACTTACGCAGTTGACCGTGTTTACCCTGTATTCATCGAAAGCGAACGTTTGAGGGGGAAGTTCCCTCACCCCCTCGCCCGCAGAATTTCTCCCCTTTTCCTGTGAACGGGGAAAGGCGGCTGCTGCGCAGTAACCGGGGATAGGGATTCTTTAGAAATTTTCGTGACGAACGACTAGCCCATTTTCAAAATGGTTTCACCGTGCGGGGCAATCATGTGGCGGCAAAAGGTCAATGCCTCTGCCTCGGTGGGGAAGAACTTTGCACGGTTAAAGCGGATCAGGCGCAGCCCCATCTGAACAATCGAGCGCGTCAACTGATTCGCTTCGACAAAGACAACAAACCCCGTGCGCGGGTGGGTAAACCCTGGGTGCTGGCGAAAACGCAGCACGCCACGCGGCTCCCGGATCGTCCCTTCCAGGTTAACAATGAAATGGACGGGATGATCGGCGGCATCGAGCATCCCTTTGGCAGCGGGGAACGTTTCGGCAAACTCATGCATGTCCCAGGGGTCGGCGCAGATTTGGTGAATAATCCACCCATCCTCAATCAAGCGAATACTGACAGGCATAATGGACACTCCTCCCGAACGTATTCTCACAAATACACTCAGATGTTCCAATTATACATTTATTTTTTAGTTATGGCATAACATGCATAAATCAATTTTTGGGAAAAATGACCTGATCGGCATTGTGTTCGGTCAGTGTCGCTCCGCGCCCATCGGCGCCATGTTGGTCGGCAAGATAGGCGCTGAGGGCAAGGTATTCCTCTTTGCTGAGGACACCCGGCGCTTGATAGGGCATTGTCCCCTGCATGTAGATATAAAGGACGAAGGCGGAGGGGTAATTGGCAAGAGCGCCCTCGCCCATGACCGGTGGGGCAACCTTGCGCATCGAAAAGCCATCGGGGGGATGGTTTGCCCCGTGACAGCCCGCTTGTGTACAGGTTTGGTGTTCGGGCAGCCACGCCGAACGCCACGCCTCCAGCCCTTGCCCACGATCTCCGTGACAGGTGGCGCACCACTGCGTATATGTCTTGCGCCCAATGGCAAGCTGTCCAGCATCAAAGGTGTTTGTGCGGGCGGTGGGGACGTTCGCCGCAAAGTTGGGCGTGGCAACCCCAAAGGAACTGCGGGTGGCAGGAGGGGCAACAACGCCGCGATCCGAGGTGGGAAAGGGGGTGTGCGTCGGGGTGATGGTCAGCGGCGGCAGGCACGCGCACAACGGGCGGGCTTGCCTATACAGCGAGATGAGGGCAAAGCTCACCAGAAGGAAGACCAACCCACCCCATAGGATTACCGCTGGGCGGGAACGGGAACGACGAACAAACATCCAGCGCCTCTCAGCCTAGCCAACGTAGTCAAACTGCTGATGATCAACCAGCGTGTGGTTTGAGCGTTAGTATAGGGGTTATTTTGCCGGATCGACATTAACGATCACACAGAGGACAACATGCGCCCCCCCCTCTTGCAAGCGGAACGCCAAAACATCAACCTGATCCCCCGCGAACACGCCCCCCCGCGTGATCTCTCGTCCCGCGGAAGTGACGAAGCGGTTAAAGGGGAAAAACGGCAGCGTTTCATCGCGCCCTATCCCGTTTTCGTCCACCGTCGCTACGGTGATCTCCCGCTCGCTGATGCGGACGAGTTTCCCCGCTGCTGTTTTCAGCGCTGTGGGGTCAAAGGTGCGGGGTTGCGGTGTTGGCGTCGGGACGCCATCGGGGAGGGCTGTTGGACGAGGAAAGAGAGCGCTCATGCCGCGAAAGGCAGAACTATTGCGCAGATCGTTGAAACAGGGCTGAAACTGCTGGAATGCCTGTGCCGCTTGCCCGCCTGCTGCCACAAGGGTTGCCAGACGGGGACCCTGTGTATAGCCCGCCACCGCCCCACACATAAAGATGAGCAGCGCCGCCCCGAAATAGCCCCAAAAGCGGGCAAAGCGCCGTCGTCGCCTCGGCGTGGGGGGTGATGGGTCGTTCCCCCAACGAGGGAGGGCGGCAGTCTCCGAGGGGGAATCCGGCGTGTGAAGCGCCACCATCAGTTCCCCGCTCCGGTGCGTCCTTCGATGAGAACTTTCTGCCCTTCGCGCAGACCCTCGCCGCTAATCTCCGTCACACTGTCTGCCGATAAGCCAATCTCAACGGAAATTTCTGTCGTCGTCCCATCGGAGCGTTCGATAAGGATAAACCGCCCCCCGTCCGCCCCCCGACGGATTGCCCGCGTGGCAACGACAAGGACGTTTTCCCGCGTGGCAAGGATAATCTCCACATCGGCGCTCATGTTCAGAAAGAGCGGCACATCGCCTTTGAGGGCAATGCGGACGGGGTAGGCAATAACGCCCTGATTGTTCTGCCCAACGGCGCTTTTGCTCTCCACCGTTCCGTTAAAGACCTGATCAAAGGGCAGTCCCTGCAAGGTGAAGCGGACGGGCAGCTCCCCTACCACGCGGGATATATCGTTTTCATCAACGAGCGTTTCAAGGTAAATGGAGGATGTATCGGCAATGACGAACGCCGCCCCCGCCGCCCCGCCGCTGCTGCCTACTGTTCCGCCAGCGGTAATGTTCACCGCCGCGATGATCCCTTTCACCGGCGATTTTAGGACGGCATCCGTAAGGTTTTCCTCCGCCGCGCTCACGTTCAACTTCGCCTGTGCCAGTTGCGCCTCGGCAATAGCAATCTGTTCAGGAGTTGCCCCGCGCAGCAGCGTATCCAGGGCGACCTTTGCCTGCTCAACCCCGGCTTGGGCAGAGACGACGCTGGCATCGCCCGACTGCGCCCGTTTTGCGCTGTCGCAGGTTGCCTGCCCCACCTCCATCTGATCCCGCGCCGATTTCAACGCCCGCCCCGCTGGAGAGTTGGCGTCAGGGCGGAACTCACTATCAAACTGAAAGCCATCGGTCAGGTAATTCTTGTATGCCTGCTCCGCCGTCATAAGCGCCTGCGTGAGGCTGCCCACATTGGTACAGCTTGTGGTGATCGCGTTGCGCTGATTATCAAACTGCGCTTGCGCTTGCGCCAACGCCGCCTCTGCTTGTGCCAGTGTCGCTTTCGCACGGGCAATCTGATCCGCTGTTGCCGGGCGGATGGTTGTATCGTAGTTTGCTTGCTGAATGGTTCGGCTCAGCCGCGCCTGTTCCAAAGAGCGGGTCAAGGCTGCCTCATCGAGCGTGGCAAGGGTATCGCCCACAGCGACGGCATCGCCCGCACGAACAACGACGGTAGCAACCTTACCCGCTGTATCAAAATTGACATTCACGGTTTGGATGGGGCGGAGTGTGCCGGAGACATTCAGCACATCGTCAAGGGTGCGCCGTTCGATGTAGGCGGCGTTCGTCGCCGTGCCACCTAGCCGCGCTGCAAGCTGCGGACGAACGACAACGAGGAAGAAAACCGCCCCCAAACATAAAAAGACCCCACCCGCCATGAGCAGCCAACGCCCGATCCGTGCCAATGATTTCAGCATGTAGATTCCTAAAGTGTCCCTGTCCCTTTGGTGCTTGTCTTTCAAAACGATAGCGTCTTCGAGGGCAAATGCCAACCCCCCTTTGGCGAAGCGCTCTATTCTGTCCGCAAGGCATGGACGGGGATCATCTGGCTGGCACGGAGTGCGGGCAAAACCCCCGCCCCAATGCCCACCACCGTCGCTAAGATCATCCCAAAGAGGATCAGCGCCGGATCGATAATGACCAGATTCCCTTGAATTTTGCTGACATCAATGGGCAAAAACTGCGCTCCTGTGCCATCGCCAACGCCATTCGCCACCGCGTTGTTGATCACCTGCCCTAAGGCGAGCGCCGTCCCCACCCCCGCCAGCCCGCCAAAAAAGCCCACCGCCCCCGCTTCGATGAGGAACACCGTCAAAATTGCCCGATCCGTTGCCCCGATTGCCTTCATAATCCCGATCTCGCGGGTGCGCTCCAAAATTGCCATGGTCATGGTGTTGGCAACGCCAAAGGCGGCAACAATGAGGGCAACGCCGCCCACCCCACCAAGCATCAGACGCATCGTCCCGAAAAAACCAGTCAGTTGGTTCAGATAGTCCCCCCCGCCGCTGGCATCAAAGCCCAAGTTACGAATGGCGTTTGCCACATCGTTCGTCACATCACGGCTGGCGGCACGGACGAGGACGGTATCGTAGCTCAGCTTGTTCATGTCAACCTGTTCTCCGTTCAGGCGTTTCAGGCGGATCACCTCGCTGAGCGGGAGGATCAGCGTTCCATCAAGGAAGGTGTCTTGGATGGCTACCGCCCCCGAAATGGTGTAGTTCAAGCGGCGTGTTCCGGCTGAGACTTGAAAGGTGAAGCGTGGCTTTACCGTCTGAAGATCATAGGTGATGGGAATGTAATCGCTTGCCTTGGGGTCGAAGAAATTATCTTCCACGCGCCCGCCAATGACGATGGTCTTGGTATCAAGAACAGGCGTCCCCCATTTCATTTTTTCGGCAAGCCCCGGCAGCAGCGCCGGGTCGATCCCGAAAACACTGGGATAATTGATCAGCTTGTCAACGGTGATCACGATTCCATAAGCCTGCACACCATAAATCATCGTGTTCACGCCGGGGATCGCCCGAATCGCTTGGATTGCCTCCTGATCAATGCGCGGGGTCTCGCCGTTGGGGTTATAGCGGGGGTAGACATAAAGTTCCAGCAAGCTCGTGCTAGAGCCAATCCCCGCTTCGGCAATCGCCTGCAAGCCAACGGTGATGGCAATCAAGAGGATGACCGCCGCCGTCCCCACAAGAACGCCCCCCGCCGTCATGATCAAACGGGCGCGGGCGCGGGTTAGGTTGCGCAGCGCAAGTTGGGTAAGCTCGTAAAGCATGGTGTGGTGAGTCTCCTCATTGGGGAGGATCAAGACCTTCTGGCAACACTCCCCCTGATTCTAATCTAATTGACGCACACTGTAACCCTATTTGTTCCCTACGGGACTAGGCGTGTTGACCTGTTTGGTTCCAAGCCCCGAAGGGGTGGTTCCTCCTAGCCCGCTGCTTTAGCGGCGGAAACGCTGGAGTTACACTGTCCACAGAACCTAGAAACAGCGTTAACCGCACCTTCTATAGGTGCGCCTACGACGCCACCTCTTAGGACAACTGCCCACATCCCTTGTCAACCGATAAATCCTAGTGATATACTTAGATAAATCACCTAACGCAGTTGAGTTTGTTCACCCCCTATTCATCCAAAGGGGCAGATTGAGGGGGGGGTCCCTCTCAAAAATATGCATTCCCCCCTCTCCCGCGTAGTGGGAGGGGGCTGGGGGGTGAGGGTCTGTGCGTAAGGTGAGTTAGATAAATCACCCAACGAGGCACACGCTATGTCTGTCACCAAACTCAACGCGGATCGCCGCGTCGATCACAGCGCCCTACGGACAAATCAGGGATTCATCATTGGCTTGCTCATCCTCGCCTTCATCCTAAATGCTCCCCCCATCGTCGCCTTCGTCTGTGCGGTGATGCTCATTGGGACGGCGATTCCCACTGCTGGATTGTTCAAAGCAGTTTATTTCTCGGTGTTAAAACCCGCCGGAATCGTCCAGCCCGCTGTGAAAACGGATAATCCTGAACCCCATTTATTTGCCCAAGGCGTGGGTGGGGGTGTGTTGATCGTGGCGACGCTGCTGCTTGTGGCTGGCTCAGCATTGGGATGGGTGCTGTCATGGGTGGTGGTTGCTCTGGCGGCGCTGAATCTCTTTGCCGGTATTTGCGTCGGCTGTCTCATGTATTATGGATTCAACCGTTTAGGTGTCCCCGGCTTCACCCGCGCCCCCATCTCCGGTTAAGAGGATTACAGAATACCCATGCCCGAACGTGCTGTGTTTGCCCTTCTAATCATCCTCGGCGGCGTCCTTGCGTGGGCGGCGGTCAACCGTCTCTTGCTGCGCCGCGCTGCTGCCCACGCCCCCCACGATCCCATCCTCAGCGGAATTCTGAGCAGCCGCCCGACGGTGGTCTATTTCACAACCCCTTTTTGCGACCCCTGCAAGACTCAGCAGATGCCCGCCCTTCGTCAGCTTCAGGCGGAATTGGGGGAAACCCTTCAGGTGGTGCAGATTGACGCCACCGAACAACCTGATGCGGCGGATCGTTGGGGGGTGTTCTCTGCCCCAACAACCTTTGTCTTGGATCGGACACAGACTCCCCGCCATGTAAATCGAGGGGTTGCCTCGGCAGAGCGTCTGCGCCAGCAGATTGAAGATGTGGCGTAGCGCCTGATTGCTTGCAACCTCCCCCTGCCTCCGGCGTATAATACAATAAGATGACCGCGCACGGAGGCGCACCCTAAGCCATGTATTCTGCCTATGATGGCGACCCAAAACCGAAGCGCAAAAACGACGAGGACGATCTCCATCTCGCCCACGCAGACGATGCCGCTGGTGATTCCCCCGTCGATCTTGATGAGGCGGTGCGGGCGTATCGCGCCAAACGCAAGAATAACGAAGCCTACGATGACGATGATGATGACCTTCCCCGTGAAAAGGCAAAGCGCGATTCCCCACCAACCTTTGGCAAGGATGAGCGAAGACGAGACCGGAATTGGGAAGACAAAATCGAAGCATGGGCAGAGCGTGCCGAGCAATGGGGCGAACATTTTGGGCGTCGCGCCGAGCAATGGGGTGAAAACTTCGGGCGGCGGGCAGAGCAATGGGGCGACAAAGTTGAGAAGAAATTTTCGCAGCGGTGGGGGAAAGATTTCGCCAAAGGCGTTCAAAACTTCCTAAGCCACCCCTATTCCCCCAATTATCGCGTCATTGATGAACCCTCAACGCCCGATGAGCGGGTGCTGGCAAGCCTTGCCCATGCCAGCAATCTAGGGTTATTCATCCCCTTTATGTTCTTGATCCCGCTCTTTATTTACCTTGCTAACCGCACGAAATCGCCCTTTGTGGCACGGCACGCCCTAAACGCCACCGTTGCATCCTTTATGGGAGGGATTGGCTGGCTGCTGCTGACGACGGGCGCAGTCCTCATCGGCGTGGTGATCACCGTCGCCCTTGCCATCAGCATTGTTGGGATTTTGGCAATTCCCTTTTTGTGGTTGGGCATCGTCGCTGTGATTTTCGCCTCGGTCTTGATTCCCTTTGGGCTGTTTGCCAGCGCCTTTTTCGGGATCATTGCCGCCTTGCGCAGCAAGACCTTTGATTACCCCTTTATTGGGCGGCTCACCTACATCCCACGCCGCACCCGCACCGTAGTCGATTAGAGACCCCGCCCTATACACACAGGAAAGGGAGCAAGACAGGGGCGCGGGTGAGGGGTGTCCGTATCGCTCTAGTTCAGTATCCTCCCTCGTTGGGCGGCGTTGTCCTACCCCCTGATCACCGCGAAAAATGCTCTAGGGGCGCATCGTATACGCCACCCACAGCCGGATGATTTCCTCCGCGACAAGGGCGGGTGAGCGTACCCCCGTCTCAATGTGATAGGGAACGGCGGTGTATGCCTCGGCGCGGGCGGCAAGCAGTTCGGCAATCTTCGCTTGGGGATTCGCCGTCCGCAGCAGCGGGCGGTGATTCTGACCGGCAAGCCGCGCAAAAATAACCTCTACAGGGGCGTCCAGACAGACCAAAAAGCCGCTGGCAATGAGCGCCGCACGATTTTCCGCCGGAACGACCATCCCGCCCCCAGTGGCAATCACCGAACGCCGCCAACTGCCGATCTCCTTACACAGATCGCGCTCTAGCGCCCGAAACGCCGCCTCCCCCCGCGTTTTGAAAAGGTGAGGAATCGTGCAGCGTTCGCGGTTTTCAATGACACTATCCGTATCGGCAAAGGCAAGGTTCAGGCGCAGGGCGATCAGCCGTCCCACTGTTGATTTTCCCGTACCCATGAAGCCGCACAGGATGATATGCCCCGGCGCTTTGGGCGGGGAGGGTGGCTCACCCGTCGGCGTCGCGTTCATACTCGTACCCAAAGCGCCATGCCCTGTTATCCATCGGCAGTTCGTCGGGGCGACCTCGGCGCAGCGTCTCAAAACGAGGGCGCATCTCCCCCAACGAATCGCCGCCCAGTTTCTCGATCAGCGCCGCGCAGAGGACATAAGCCACCATCGCCTCGATGATTACGACCCCGCGTGGGACGGCACAGAAATCGCTGCGCTCGTATTCAATCGCCCGCGCCCCGCCCGTTGCCAAATCTACCGATTGAAGGGGGTTGATCGTCGTCGCTATCGGCTTGAGGGCGGCGCGGATCACAATCGGCTCGCCCGTTGTGATTCCCCCTTCCAACCCGCCCGCACGGTTTGTCTCCCGCCGCAGCCGCTCACCATCGCTGATGATCGGATCGTGAACCGCCGTCCCCCGCCACGCTGCCTGCCGGAAGGCATGACCGATCTCAACGCCTTTCACACTGTGGACGCTCCCCACCGCGCCGATCAACTGCCCATCCAGTTTGCGGTCAAACTGAACGTGCGACCCCAACCCGGGGGGGACGTTCAAAGCGGCAACCTCGATGATCCCGCCGAGGGTGTCCTTCGCTTGAATCGCCGCGCGGATTGCCTCGTGGATGCGCGTCGCTGTCTCTCCCTCTGGGCAGCGGACATCGCTTGCTTCCGCCGCCTCAAAGCGCTTCAAATAGACCGCCGGATCAGGGCTAATGGGCAGATCGGCGCTGACCTCACCGATTGCCGTCACATAGCCCTGCACGGTGATCCCAAACTGGCGCATAAGCGCCTTGCAAACTGCCCCAACGGCAACGCGCATCGTCGTTTCGCGGGCGCTGGCACGTTCAAGGGCAAGGCGCAGATCGCGGTAGCCATACTTGATCGCTCCCGTCAGATCGGCGTGACCCGGGCGGGGGACAGTCATCGGCGGAATATCTTTTTGCGCCCAATTTTTGTAATCGCGGTTGATCACTGTCAGGGCAATCGGGGCGCCGGTGGTTTGTCCAGCGACGACCCCCGCCGAAAGGCGCACAGCGTCACGCTCAATGGACATCCGCCCGCCGCGCCCGTACCCCTCTTGGCGGCGGGCAAGATCAGCGTCAATGGCGGCGGCGGTCAGCGGGACACCCGCCGGAAAACCATCCAAAATAGCCGTCAGGGTCGGTCCGTGCGATTCGCCCGCCGTTAAAAAGCGTAGCATCGTTTAGCGCGTCCCTTCCCGAAGGCGATCCCACGCCATGAGCAACCCGCTGATCGTCTTGCCATCGCAAATCACCCCCTCGCGGATCATCCGCAGCACATCCTCCCACGAAAAGGGCTGAGCGCTAATGAATTCATCGGCATCGGCAGCCAAGCGCGAAGGGAGCAAATCAGTGGCGAGGTAGAGGTGAATGTACTCGCTGGTGTAGCCTGGGGCGACGAAAATCCCCCCAAGTTTTTCCAGGCGTCCGGGTTTATAACCAATTTCCTCTTGGAGTTCGCGGTAGGCGCAGTCGTCAGGGTTTTCGTCCGGTTCAAGCGTTCCCGCCGGAATTTCCCACAGACTTTGTTGGGCTGCATAGCGGAACTGGCGGATCAACATGACGCCGCCGCCTTCGCTAGGAGGGAGCAGAGGGACAATCGCCACCGCCCCCGGGTGACGAATCACCTCACGGCGGGCGGTTTTGCCGTTGGGAAGTTCCACACTATCGACGCGCAGTTTGATAATGCGCCCGTCGTAAATGGCTTCTGAAGAAAGGGTGCGTTCGGTCTGTGTGTCAGTCATACGTTGTTGTCTACTTTTGAGGATTTTTGCTGCTTTAGGGTTTACACGCCGTCTGAGTGAGCTTGCCCGCTCAGACGGCTTTCCCCTTTATCTCAGCGAAAAAGGGGGGAGAGGAATGTTGGGGACGCTTACGGGATAGTGATCAACTGCCCGATGTAGATCAGGTTGATGTTCTGTATCCCGTTCAGTTGGGCAATCGCCATGACGCGCACCCCAAACATCCGCGAAATCCGCCAGAGCGTATCGCCCTCTTGGACAACATAGACGCGCCCTGACCCCGTACCCGGGGGGACAACCGTCACGGGCGGGACGCCCACTTCGGGCAAACCGCAGCTTGGGATATACAGCACCCGTCCAGGGCGGATCAGGCTTGGGTTGACGATCCCATTAGCGCTGATGATCCGGCTGAGCGACGATCCATACGGTTGGAAGCGCAGAGCGATGCTGTAGAGGGTATCCCCACCAATGACCGTATAGCGGCAGCCAGCATCAATCGGACCGCCCGCCCGCGAGCCGGGAATGCCCGGTGTGCCGGGGGGATAGGTGGGCGTGCCGGGTCCAACAAAAATTGCCGGCGGGAAAGTCGGCGTGGGGAAGGTATCAATGGGTGGCGGGATGATCGGCGTTTGGAAGCCGAGGATCGCCTGCGCGGTGGAGGTCAGGTTAAACGCCGCATCTGCCGTCACCGTCGCAATGATCTGGGTCGCTTGGGCGTCCAGCGTCTCTTGAAGGGGATCCTGCGGCGGGAACACCGAGGTTTCCTGAAAGGCAACCGCCGTTGGGAAGGAGAGCGTCGAGGTGGGCGGAGCGCCGTTCAAGCCGCCACCGCCGCTCAGGGCGTTGATCGTCGCCTGCGCGTCGGGATCAAGGGTAGGGATGCTCAGCGCCTCAAGGGTGCTGGTCGGCGTCTCCGTCGGGGTAAGCGTCGGGGCATACGTCCCTAAGGCGAATGCCGTTGCTGTCAGATCGCCAAAGACCCGCGTCGATTCGGCAAAGAGCGTCGCCTGCTGTTCTTCAATGGTCAGCGTGTTTGTGGCGATGGGTGTGAAGGTTGCCGTTGGCGCTTCGGTGGGCGTTTCCGTCGGGGTGGGCGTCCCTGGGAAAGTGAAATCAATCGTCGGCGGGATGGCGACATCCGGCGTGAAGGTGGCAGAAGGAAACAGAATCGCCTGCATGGTCGCCGTCTCTGCCGCTTGGGTGTTCATCGCGTCGGCGGTGAGGTTGAACATGTTCATGGCAATGGCGGTTTCCATGTTCGCCGTTGCCATTGCTTCCGCCACAGGATCAACGGTAGGCGTGTCCAATGCGGCTACCGTCATAGGGGGAGCGCCGTCGGGCGTCACCGCCGTCGGGGGAATTGCCGCGCCAACGGGCTGAAAACAGCCTGAGAGCGTCAGCGCCAAAAGGACGAACGCCGTCCCGCTGGATGTAAGTTGGGCGAGTCGCCGTACTGGTCGCCGCATAGGGTGATCCTCCGTAACCGGGGTGATCGACAATCCGAACGCAAGTGAAGGAAGTGTATCACCACACGACAGAGTGGGCAAACAAGGAATTTTCATAGAATAGAATGGGGCGGGGTAGTGTGGTTGCCGCCCTACCGCCCATCCGCCCGCTGCTAAAGCAGCGGGCGCTGCGATAAGCCGCCCCTGCGGGGCTTAAAATCAAACGCGGGCAGCGCCGTTTCCTCCTTACATCCCAATGCGAGGGATGAGGGTTGCCCTCAACGGTGGTGAGGGGGGTAGACCGCTCCAATGCCCCACTCTGGTGTGTGTGTGGGGGGGGGGGGACGCCCCCGCACAATAATCCACCCGCTCTCCCACGATGTGGGAGAGCGAGTACACACCGAAAGCGGATGGCATAGGGGATGAGCGGGCTGTTGTCCTCATCGATGAGGGAGTGTCCCCGCCTCACTGCGGGCTTGCCCTAAACACGCCCCATACGTTACAGATAGACGCTTAGACCATTTTTCGTTTCTCGGCGGGGACCATCTTCGTCACATTATTCAACTGCCAGTAAATCCCCCCGACGGTGAGGGCAATCCATAAAATTAAGGTGAGGAATGCCCCCCGCCCCAACAGGTTGTAGCGGTAGAAAAACATCCCATTAAGACCGAGGATCAGGAACAACCCATCAATGATCATTGCCGCGCCCGTCATGGCAGAGGCAGCGATTACCAATTCGTTGTAGAGCGAGGCGACAACCATTGCTCCGCCAACACCGCCAGCAATGGCGAAGATCAGCAGCACAAATTGGGATACGCCAAGCGCCGTCCCCACACTGAGCGCGATACCCATCCCCACGCTGACGCCTACCAATATCCGGCGGTATGGCTCAAGGTACTGCGCAGCGGCAGCAAAGCCAACGGCGACGGCGATGATCACGATGGCAGCCAAAATGTCGGAGGAGATTCCTAAGGCTTGGCTGAGCCAAAACCCAATTCCCGCGCCGAGGAATCCGTAAAAGAGCGGCAAAAAGGCATAATAGAGGTAGATTCCGAAACCGAGAACGCCTGCCCCTAGTGCAACGAGTAAGACGCCAACTAAAAATGTCATGATCGTTTCCTTGCTCCATCTATACATCTGCACACGTTTCATTGTATGCCTGTTTTTAGATTGTGCTTAGGTAGATGTGGAGAGGCGCGAGGCTAAAAGTAAAAGGCGTGTCCACAACTAGGTTGTGTTGACCGTGTAATCCCAGTGATCCCGCCGCGAAAGCAGCGGGCTGAAAGCAGCCGCCCCTTCAGGGCTTGGAAACCCTAACCCCCACCCCGTACACACGGAGATTCCCTCTCTCTGCTTACAAAAAGGAGGGCAATCTCCTCGAAAAATGCTATAGGTGGTTAGGATGTGAGCCGGAAACGGGCTTTCCTCACTTCAAAGACATCAGATAGGCGAGCAGATCATCTACCTGTTTGGCGCTTAGAAGTTGCTCAAAGGAAGCGGGCATCAATCCGGCGGTGAAGCCTTTCACGACGAACTTGTTCGGCTGAAGGATCGCCTCCCGCAGGTAGGTGGTGGCATCCATCCCTGGGACGCGCTCCGCAGCAGTTACCGCAATGCCTTTCAGGGTTGGTCCGACAAGTGTTTTCCCCGCCTTCACGTCGTGACAGGCACTACACGTCCCCACTCCGGCAAAGACACTTTGCCCTTTCTTCGGATCGCCCGTCAGGGCTGCGCCTGAGGGACTCTCTGGTGAGGGACTCTCCGGCGGGGCGGCGGTGGCAGCCTCTACTGGCGTTGCGGCGGTGGCTGCCCCCACTGGCGTTGCGGTAGCGAGTTCGATGCTGACCATCGGCGGAAGGGGCGTCACGGTTGGGTGGGCGCGAGGTGCATTTTCGCCATAGGCAACGCCGGCATCAACGGGCAGCTTCCCCGGAAAGCCCGGTGTGGGTGTGCCATAGAGCAGCCAGGCTACAACATAGGGATCGGGCGGCGTCGCCGTTGCATCGGTCAGGTTGCCCACCGTGACGCCGCCCGGCGATCCACAACCCATCAGGACAAGGCTTAGGATAGCAAAGGCAGCCCAAAGGCGTGGACGAGAGGAGTGAACAGTATTCATGACGAGCCTCATTGAATGACCAACGCAGTGACCATCCCAAACATGCCGTGTGTCGATTCGGCGTGACTGAGAATATGGCAGTGGAATGCCCATGCGCCGGGTTCTTGGCAATCGACCAAAACATCGTACCGTTCGCCGGGGGCAACGTTCAGCGTATCGACAAGATAGGGGGCGGGGACGTTGGCGCCATCTTTAGCAATGACAAGTTGGTACATCCCATGTAAATGCATTGGGTGAATTTGCAGCCCCTCGTTCATGTAGCGGATGCGAATGCGATCTCCCTTTTTGGCAATAATCGGCTGCGTGGCTGGGAAACCCTTTCCATTGATAGCAAAGCCAATTCCGGCATCGTTCAGCAGCATGAGGTAATCGCCATCAACACGGGGTTCGTTGGCGGTGTTGGGGGGATCGATGATGAACGCGCCCATCAAGCCTCGCGCCACTTGTTCCGCTGCGTTGTGGTGGCTGTGGTACATATGCGTTCCGGCATTCTTCGCCACAAATTCGTAGGTGAACTTTTGCCCCGGCTTGATGGGCGGTTGGGTGACGAAGGGGACGCCATCCATGCTGTTGGGGGTATGCACCCCGTGAAAGTGGACGCCGTGCGATTGGCTCATCTTGTTTGTGACGTTGATGCGCACCTTCTCGCCTTCCTTAACGCGGATGGTCGGTCCGGGAATACGCCCGTTGTACATCATGGCGTCCATGATCGTCCCCGGCGAAACCTCCCACGGACCCTCAACGCACTCAATCTCAAAGACCTTTGTATCGCCGTCCATCGTGAAGGGCATTGGTACCCCCCAAAAATCGGGGTCTTTGCCGGCGTTATCGAGGAAATATTTTACGCCTGCTTCGTGTTCGGCGTCCATCTGCTCAAAGCCGCCATCTTGCCATGGCTTGTAAAGCGTTTTCGGGTGGGCTTCGCTGGCTGTGACAACGGTTTTACCGCCCACAGCACCCGCCCCAAACAACGCGCCCACAGCACCCAACGCCTTCAGAAAACGTCTGCGATTTAGCATGATCTGCGTACCCCTTCATGGTCATCTGTCTTTCGGATAGGGTCACTGTAGCATCGGCAAGGAGACGGCGTTAGTGAGGGGTGTCACAAGGGGGTGTGACATTTAGCATGGTTTCTAGGGACGGTGGGCTAAAGACAGCCACAAGGTGTTATGCGCTTTCCCTACACAAGGCGACTTGGCTCATTTTCCCCTCTGCTTGTTTCATGCCATAATAAAGGCTAAGAGAAGTTGGCTTGGCAACTCGTTTGCTCATGGGTAATTTACCAATGGGTAACTGAAAGGACGATGAGGGGCAGCCCCTCTTACTTATCCCAAGCGATTAAAACGAAGTCAACGTGACGTTGAACGGGAATTACGGAGTCGAAACCATGTCATTCCCCGGCACAAACAGCAGTGGGTTTGTCCCCGGCGGGTGGGGCAGCCAACCAACCGATGATGCCTCTCCCGCCAGCGGAGGATCGCCCGCTTTCCAAATGCTTTGGGATTGTAAATACTGCGGGACAAATAAACTGCTCGGTGTGGATCAGCGCTTTTGCCCAAACTGTGGCGCGGCGCAAGAACCTGCCATGCGTTACTTTCCTTCGGATGAAGATAAAAAAATCGTCTCTGACCCAAAGTATGTCTATGCTGGCGCAGACAGAATGTGTCCCGCCTGCCAGACCCCCAACAGCGCCGCCGCCAATTTCTGCAAGCAGTGTGGCAGTGATTTATCGGGGGCAAAAGAGGCTGAACGCAAATCGGAATCGGCGGACAATGTGGGGAAAGCTGACGACCTCGTAAAGTTGAACTTCAACGCGGAGATGCTGCGTGTTGGGGTGACGAAACCCGCCGCGAGTGGACAGAAGTATCTCCCCATCATTTTGATTGTCGTGGGATTACTAGTGGCAGGTCTGGCGGGGGTATTTTTCCTCAGCCGCAGCACCTACGACGCGAAACTTCAGGTGTCCGATATGCGTTGGACACGGACGATTTCGCTGGTGAAGGTGACGGTGCAATCGGGCAGTGGGTGGCGCGATCAAGTGCCCGGGGGGGCGTATTCGATGAGCTGCTCGAATCGCCAACGACAGTTCACGCGCTCGGAATCCTATCGATGCGGGGTTACACGGGTGGATCGCGGCGATGGATCGTTTGTTGAACAACCGAAATACTGCACACGAAATGTCACCGATACGCGAACGGACAGCTACTGCTCGTATTTGGTCGATGTCCTTGTCCCCTCGCGAGATGTGACGACCACCGGTGGGGTGAACGACCCACCGGTGTGGGGGACGTTCACCCTTGCCACACGCGAACGGGAAAATGCTCGGACAGAAGAATACAAAGTGATCTTCAAAGGATTGGAGGCAAAGAAGGATCAACTCATTGATTTCCTTGCCAAAGATTACGCGCAATTCAAGACATTTGCGCTGAACAGCGTGTACACCTTGAAATTCAACCGGTTGGAGCAACCGCAGTGGGATACCTTAAAGCTGACCCCTCAGTAGCCCTAAGGAGTCACGGATAGGCGGTTCGTTTCGTTGTCGATGGGCGCTTTGAAGCGGCGCTAATGTGAAGGGAGCAGTCTCTTTGTGGGAACGCTAAAATTCACGGTGATGACGTGGAATGTGGAAAACCTGTTCCTTCCCGGCGGCGACTCAGGACCCGCCGATAGGGACATTTATGATCGCAAGATGGGGAACATCGTCCAAACAATCAGCGGCATTAGCCCTGATGTGGTCGGTTTGCAAGAGGTGGGCGATTTAGCTGCTCTAAACGATCTACGGGATCGTCTTGGCGGGCGCTATCGCTTTGTGCGGGCGTCTCGTTTTCCCGACCCACGTGGGATTCGGGTTGCCTTTCTTTCCCGCTTGCCGCTGCTCCAAGCCGTTGATTACGATGACTACCCCCCCAATGCCTTAATCAACATCCCTGATGAACATGGGCGGATCATGCGCGATATGGGGCGTGGGGGGCTGAAATGCATGGTCGCTCTCGCCCCTGGACTGATGGTGAATATGGTAAATTGTCACCTGAAATCGAAACTGGTGACCTACAAAACGCTCAGCGGGGCTGCCCGTCATTACCCTTTGGATGAAGATGAACGGGCGCGAGGGATGGCCTTGGCATTGATCAAGCGGACAACAGAGGCAGTGGCGCTGCGTATTCACCTTAACAAACTGCTGACAGGCAACAATTTCCCGCTGATCCTGATGGGCGATATGAATGACAGCGGGGATGCTGTGACAACCCAAATTCTGATGGGTCCGCCAGATCGCAGCCTAGCCCACCGCGACAAGTTCGATGATGTGCGCCTTTACAACCTTGATGACTACATCCCCGGTGAACGCCGCTTTTCACGGGTGTATCAAAAAATGGGGGAGATGATTGATCACATCATGGTCAGTCATGAGTTGATTTTTTACCTGCGCAAAGCGGATAGCTACATTGAGCCTATCTCAAGTATCGATAGCAATGTGGCAAGCCGGGGGGAAGCGGTCTTTCCCGACCACGCGCCGGTTTATGCTCGCTTTGAAATTCCTGAAGATGAGGCAGATCGGCATTTTTCGGTGACAGGCTAAGACCAACACCCACCCAGTAGGCAAGAAACAAAAAGGGCGTGCAACGGCACGCCCCAACTGGCTAACAGATTCTAACCGCCCCTAATCCGCCGCCATCAAGGTCTCATAAAGCGATTTTGTTTCGCCTTCGATAGCTGTCCCCGCTGCTTTCAAGTCGTCCCGCATCCGCCCGTAATAGGTTTGAATCTCGCTGCGCCGTCCTAATTCTGAATAGAGCGCCATGATTTGCCGGTGTATGTCTTGCCGCCGAACATCCTCACCCACTGCTTTTTGGTAGAGCAACAGGGCATTTTCCGTGCGCCCTTCAGCATGACGTTGGGCGGCAATGCCAGTCATCGCTTCAATCCAACCGGTGAGATAATCGTGCCGACGACGGACAATCCACTTTTCGGGGTGTCCCTGAAGGAAGGGGTGTGCGTGCAACTCAATCACGCGATTCCATGCGGCAAGGCGTTCAGCGGGGTCTTCCGCCAGACGCCCGGCAAGAATTGCCCCTACGAAATCATCCACATCATAGTGGAGGGTTAGGTCGGCAATGATCCGATAATAGCTCCCAACGTGGATGAGAATGTCATTCCCTATGCCGTCTAATGCCTTGTGCAGCCGACGCTTTGTCACATGGAAAACATTCACCGCTTGGTCTACCTGAAGTTCGGGCCAAAACTCAACGCACATCTCTGACCGAGTGGTGTAGGGGCGCTCTAGGGCGAAAAAGAGCAGCAAACGCGGTAAATGCCCCTCCCAACCGGTGACAACACGCCCATCAAGATTTACTTCGCCCTGCCCGAATCCCGTCAGGCGCAGGCGGGGATTATCCAAAGATTGGTTGTCGTAGAAATTCCGGCGGATAATCTCGGCATCACGCAGCATAATTGCCTTTCGGCGGGCAATGAGCGCCATCCATGGCAGGCGCGGCAGCCCACGCCCACTAAGGACAATGTGGCAGTGTGCGGGGGCATTTTCAATGAGCGCTTCCAAAAACTTTTCCAGATCGTCGGCGACATCTGCCCGATCAAATTCATCGATGAGCAGGACAAACGGTTCATCGCTGAGATGGGCAACATCTTCGATAAGCGCTGCCAAAAGTTTGGGATGGTCGTCGGGGCGTTCCATCCCAACTTGGCTAACACGCCCACCAAAATTTGGCATTTGCTCAGAAATATCGTGGATGAACCCGGCGAGGAACGTTCGCACGTCGGTGTCATCAACGCCCATTCCGTAATAGTAGGTGCGCAAGCCATCATCCGCGATCAAGCGGCTAAGTAAGGCAGTGCGGTAGCGGCTTTGGGAATGAAGCAGAGACAACGGCGTGCTGAGGACGCTCTCGCGAAAGGTGCGATAACTATCGGACAGAATAGTGTTTAATGGCATAGCATGTATCCTCATTTTGATGATTATGTAGTAGTGTTATTTAGAAATTCTTTCTCTTTAAGAAAGATTATAAATGCTCTACTCGGATAGAGCAAGTTAAGAATCGATGGGGAGACTCTTACAGAAATAGTATTCTGCCAAAATAATCATAGTGGGTGGGTGCGGAAAGACAATGGTAGAATGATCGCCAATGGTAGGTCTTTAAGAGGAATTTTTTATGTCATCCGTCGCCAAACCTCCGTTTGAAGACCTCGGTGCCTCTATTACAAGGGAGTGGATCGATGAGGGGACGATTGTCATCTATACGGGGAAATCACCCTCCCGACAAAGCATCGATACCCTTTTTGCTGATGTGCGTCAGGTAATGTCTGCCGCCGATGTAGAGAATGCACCCGGGTTTGTCTATGACGTTTCACATCCCGATTCGGGAATTACCCCCTATGCCAGTCAACAGGCACGCCAAGCCCTGATGCACCGCCCTGAGCTTTATGGCTTTGTCGCCATTATTGTTCGGCAAAATTTTAGTGGGTGGGCAATTAAACTCTTTATCAACAGTCTTCAACAAACAGTGCGCGGGGCAGCCAAGAATCTGCACGTTTTTTATCATCGAGAGGATGGAATCAAGTGGCTGCGTGTTGTCCGGCAGCAGTATGCCGCCATGAAAAAATCAACCTCAGATAAAAACTACGGCGCGGCACGCCACGACAACCAGCGAAACTGACGCTGATATTAGAAGTCATTTCAAAATTTGAGTGAGTCACTTCGCTTCCCTCCCCCCCAAAACCCCTCTCCTACAAAAGATATTGGGTGTGAGGGAATTTTTGCACTACGCGCTAGAGCCTCCCTTGAGCAACTTCAACCCTATTCACTCAGTTCACTATATACTGTGCATGATCTAATTGACTAGCTTGTTGAGGGTCTTTCTCATGCCTACGACAATCACATGGTTTGGTCATTCTGGGTTCCATCTCAACCTGAATGGGCGACATATCCTCATCGATCCCTTTTTATCGGGTAATCCACTCGCCACGATCTCGCCAGACACAGTTCCCGCCGAGGCAATTCTGCTCACACATGGTCATGGGGATCATCTTGGCGATACAATCAGCATTGCCAAACGCACCGATGCCCTCGTGATTGCCACCTTCGAGATTGCCACATGGGCGCACAACAAGGGTGTGAAAAACACCCATGCACAGAATAACGGCGGCGGCTACCAGCATGATTTTGGTCATGTGAAGTTCGTCCGTGCCGACCACAGTTCATCCTTTCCTGATGGCAGCTATGCGGGCTTGGCGTGCGGAATCGTGCTGACCTACAACGGCACGCGGTTGTATTTTGCCGGAGATACAGCGCTTTTTAGTGATATGAAATTGATCGGGGATATGGAAATAGATGTCGCTTTTATCCCGATTGGCGATAATTACACTATGGGCGTTGAGGACTCTATCCTTGCCACCAAACTCATCCGCCCCAAAGCCGTCTTTCCCATTCACTACAATACATTCCCGGCGATTGAACAAGATGCCGGGTTGTGGGCAACGCAGATCACTAACGAGACGGACGCCCGTGCTATCGTGATTGATCCAAATTCATCATTCATGTTGGAGTAGTGTGTACTGTGACCACCCGGACTTCTGATACCCGCTTGGGGGCAGTCGCTGCCCCCGCTACGGGCAAGGGCGCGTTCCTGCGCCGTACCGCGACGAAACTATTGAGACGCATTTCTGAAAAACTTCCCGACCTCTCCTTTACCGTCCGCTTTTGGGATGGCACAACAGAGCAATTTGGGAAAGGCTGCCCCGCCTTTAGTTTCTATATCAAAACACTGGAAGCTGCTCAACGTGTATTGCGCGATGGCGGCTTGGGGTTTGGCGAAGAACACATGGATGGTACTATTGATATTGAAGGCGATCTTGGTGAACTTCTAAAACTGCAATACACCAATGCCTTTGATGCCACAGCGCTCACCCTCACTGAGAAATTTCGGGCTGCCCTCACTGCCTTTATCCAACGTAACAGCCTCACCCGTGTGCGGAAAAACGTCGCCCATCATTACGACCTGAGCTACGATTTCTATAAATTGTGGCTCGATCAGTCGATGACCTACACCTGTGCCTACTTTCGCCACAGCACAGACACACTAGAACAGGCGCAAGCCAACAAGCACGAACACATCTGCCGCAAACTTCGCCTAGAACCGGGGATGAGCCTTGTTGATATTGGCTGTGGGTGGGGGGCGATGATGTTCTATGCGGCGGAACATTATGCTGTGCGCTGTGTTGGTTACACAATCTCGCAGGAACAACACAAATACCTCACCGAGCAAATCGAAAGGCGCGGGATGCGCGGAAAAGTTGAGGTTCGCCTTCAGGATTACCGCGAGGCAAAGGGGCAGTTTGACCGATGGGTTTCTATCGGGATGTTTGAGCAGGTAGGCAGCCAGTATGTGAACACCTTCATGGATCGCATCGTGCGCATCCTAAAACCGGGTGGGATCGGCTTGCTCCATACCATTGCCTTCCGCACGCGCAATCTGAAAGTTCCGTGGATGACGCGCTACATCTTTCCCGGTGGTTTTTTGCCCTCTCTGGGGGAGATAGTAGAACCGATGAGCCAGCGGAATTTGAACATCTATGATGTCGAGGATTTACGCCTTCACTATGGGGAGACCCTTGATCACTGGGACAACCGCTTTTGCCAGCACCTCGATGACATTCGGGCGATGTATGGCGAGCGGTTCATCCGTATGTGGCGGCTCTATTTGAAGGGGGCAGCGTCCTTCTTTCGCTATGGTGGGGCGCGGCTGAATCAGCTTGCCTTTGTGCATGGGACGCATAACCAACATTACCGCACCCGTGCCTACCTTTATGGCGACGAACCCGAACAGTTCAATCTCCCCAACATTAGCAAATACACGGGCTAACCAGCCCTTACCATAAGCAGCGATGAATAAAAAACACCGCCACAGGGCGGTGTTTTTTGTGTGCCGAGACCCAGACTTGAACTGGGGACACCCGCATTTTCAGTGCGGTGCTCTACCGACTGAGCTATCTCGGCAGCTTGTGAAGGAATTATCTCTAAAAAATGAACCCTGTCAAGGTGTGTTGTGCGAGAGGCATAGAAACACCCTCAACCTGACTGTAGGTGAGACGGGGCGGGGTGCAGATGTTTTGCCTCCCTTCGCCCCGCACCCTTGAAATGTGCTATAGTGAGCAGCGCGTACTTACAACGACAATGGATGAATCTAACCTTATGCTCTTGGATGAAACCTTATTACGCCCGTGTCGCCGTTTTGGAACGGACAAAGGTCTGAGTGGAAAGGAGATTAAGCTATGCGACGCTTGGCGATGATTGTTGAAGATGATAAAGATATTCGCCTTCTTTTTGCCGATGCGCTCTCCGATAGTGGCGATCTGGAGGTGCTGGTTGCCTTCAGCGCCGATGACGCCATTCGTCAGTTGGAGACAGCAACCCCCGATATTGTCCTCTGCGACATGAACATGCCCCAAAAGCCCGGCACGGCGGTTTTGGAATATATCAACCAGACACCGCGTCTGAAGAACACCAAGCGAATCATGATTACCGCAAACGCCATGGCGGAATCGGTGGCGGAAGACTTGGGGGCAGACCTCTTTCTGGTCAAACCTGTCGCCATCCGCGAACTGCTGACACTCATTCATCGGTTGATTGATTGACCCTACAGTATTTTTCAAGGAGATTGACCCCTTAATGGTTGTCAGCCCCACGTATCACGATATAATTACCAATGGGTCAGGCAGTGGTGATCATGGGGTAAACGAACGACGCCCGCCCTTCTTGTAAGAAGGCTGGTTGCAGACCAACCAGTGAGGGTACTGCAATCAATAAGGAAAGCATCCCTCCTATGCGTGACCTGTTTCATATTGACCAAACCATCACCTTTTTAAATCATGGCTCATTCGGCGCATGTCCGCGCCCCGTCTTTGAGGAATATCAACGCTGGCAGAGGGAGCTAGAGCGGCAGCCCGTCGATTTTATCGGGCGGCGCTTGAACGGTTTGTTGGATGAGGCACGCGCCACCCTAGCGGGCTTTATCAACGCCGATGTAACGCGCCTCACGTTTGTTCCCAATGCCACTGCTGGCGTTAATCTCGTCGTGCAATCGCTCGATTTGCACGCGGGCGATGAAATCCTGACCACCGATCAGGAATACGGCGCGTGCGACCTGACATGGGAGCATTTTTGTAAGAAACATGGGGCGCTCTATATCAAGCAGCCCCTCCCCGTCCCACCCGCCGATGTTGAAACGTGGGTGGATGCGCTCTTTGCTGGCGTTACACCCCGTACAAAGATGATTTTTCTCAGCCATATTGCTGCGCCTACGGCAACCATTTTCCCTGTGGCAGAAGTCTGCGCCCGCGCCCGTGCGATGGGCATTATGACCCTCATTGATGGAGCGCACGCGCCGGGGCATATCCCCATTGATTTGACGGCAATTGATCCTGATTTTTACGCCGGAAACTGCCATAAATGGCTGTGCGCTCCCAAAGGATCGGCGTTCCTTTACGCGCACTCGAACCATCATGCCTGGCTTGAGCCACTCGTGATCAGTTGGGGCTATACCCCAGAGGCAACCTTCCCGGCAAAAACGCAGTTCACGGGGACAATCGATCCGGCAGCTTACCTCACTGTTCCGAAAGCGATTGAATTTCATCAGGGGGAGGCGTTCACCGAAGGGCGCGATCAATGCCACCGCATGGTGCGCGAAATTCAGGAACGCCTCAGCGCCTTCTATAATGTTCCCCCTCTCGCAACGGGGGTCTGGAGCGCTGGCTTACAGATGGTCTCTGCGCCGCTACCAGAGACCATCAAAGCGGAGGATGTGCGGGTAATTTGGGCGCGTTTTTGGGAAGAACACAAGGTAGAAGTTCCCTTCTGGGCGTGGCGGGGGCGGGTGTATATCCGCGTTTCCTATCAGGTCTATAACCGCCCAGAACAGCTTACAACCTTGTTTCAGACGCTGCGTGCCGTTGCCCCACCATCGGGAGGATAAAGCGCCCCTCTTTGGGGGTTGCCCCCTTAGCCGCAGGGCGTGAGGGAAACACCCCTCTTGCCATGAGTGGCGACAAACATCATGGATACAGCCCTAACATTTAGGTTCTGTTGACAGTGTAATTCCCGTAGGGGCGCCATACCTTGCGCCCAGTGCCGCCCGTGAGCGCCCGCCGCGAAAGCAGCCACCCCTTCGGGGCTTGAAATTCCTAACCCCCACCCTATACACAGAGAGAGGGCATTTCTCCCCCTTCCCTGTATATGGGGAAAGGCGACTGCTGCGCAGTAACCGGGGGGATAGGGGTTCTGAACCAAAACCCTCAACAGAACCTAGTTATCCCCATGTAACATTCCTCATTGACGGCGCGTCTTGATCAGAGTATCCTTATAAGTGATACGCTGTCTCATTAGAGATGGCAAACTCAACCCGCTCGTAACTCCGGTAAAGGCATTGTTCACCGTGCATTTTCCGCATTTCCCCTACAGCAGCCGCCGCCATGCACCGCCCATTGATGGGGCGCCGGCATTAACGGTGCGCGACCTCGCTGTTTCTCATCTTGATTCGCCCGCGCTGGCGCTGAAAGGGATCACGCTCACCGTGCAGCCCGGCGAGCGCATCGCCCTTGTGGGTCCAAACGGGGCGGGGAAATCGACCCTTCTGAAAGCGATTGCCGGACTGCTGCCGATACGGGGGGGAGAACTTCTCATCTACGGGCTGCCCGTTGGGGCGTGCCATCATCGTGTTGCTTACCTCCCGCAGCGCGGCGAGATTGATTGGCGCTTTCCGACGACGCTTCAACAGTTGATTATGACGGGGCGTTACGGACACCTCGGTTGGGTGCGCCGCCCTAGCCCAGAAGATTGGAAGATTGTGGAAAGGGCGATCCACACCCTCGGCTTAGAGGGGCTGGCGCAGCGGCAGATTGGGCAGCTTTCTGGGGGGCAGCAGCAGCGGGCAATGTTGGCGCGGGCGCTGGCACAGGAATCCGATTTGCTGCTCTTGGATGAGCCGCTGAACGCCATTGACAAGGATAACCGTGAGATCGTCTACCGCGTGATTGATCTCCTCCATCAAGCGGGAAAAACCTTGATTGTCGCCACCCACGATCTCACCCGCCTTGAGACGGATTTTGATCGCGCTATCTACATTGCCGATGGGCAAGAAGTCAACCCAGAAGTTGCTCTAGAGAAACTTATCGGGCAGGATTACGCGCTGCGCACACCGGCGTTATCTCATTAACCTCATGCTTGAAACCCTCCTTGAGCCATTCGTTCAATTTGAGTTCATGCGAATTGCCCTTGCTGCGGTGATTTTATTGGGTGTAGTCTGCGCCCCGATAGGTGTTTATGTTGTCCTGCGACGTATGTCCTTCATTGGTGATGCCCTTGCCCACACCATTTTGCCGGGAATTGTTTTCGCCTCGCTGCGAGGGGTTAGCTTGTTTGTGGGGGCAATTGCAGCGGCACTCCTCACCGCAGTGGGAATCGGGTGGCTCTCGCGGCGCGAAACGGTGCGGGAAGACACGGCGATTGGGATTGTTTTCACGGCGATGTTCGCGCTCGGCATTGTGCTGATGAGTACGGCACGTTCGTTTCGGGACTTCACCCATATTTTGTTTGGGAATATTTTGGGGGTGACACCGAACGATTTGGCATTGATGGGAATCATCGCTTTCATTGTGCTTGGCTCACTCGCCCTGTTTCACAAGGAATTGGAACTGACCTCCTTTGATACGATTCATGCCCGCGTGATTGGCTTAAAGGCAGATCGCTTACGCTATGGGCTGCTGATTCTGTTAGCGCTGACGGTTGTCACGGCGATTCAGGCGGTGGGTGTTGTCCTCACGAGCGCCATGCTGATCACTCCGGCGGCAACGGCTTCGCTGGTGACGACCCGCCTTTCACGGATGATGCTGGTGGCAGCGGTGGTAGCGGTGGGGTCGGGGGTGGTGGGGTTATACCTGTCCTTTCGCTACCCCGTCCCTTCAGGAGCGTCGATAGTCCTCACCTGTACGGCGTGCTTTGGTCTTGTTTGGGCCGGGCGGGCGGTAGTACGGCTAGTCAGAAAGCCATCCTGAGACTCTACAACCGAATAATACGTCCCGCCGCCGCCCGCATCAGGCGATCTTGGACGGCAGCGCCTATTCCCACTGGCGGCATAGCACGGGCAAAGATAACCGTCACCTCGGCGGCGTCGAAATGGCGCAGAAGGGTGTAAAGCCGCGCCGCTGCCTGATCAGGGCTTGCGCCCTTCCCCAATGAGCCTATCACGATCTGCGGATTGCCCTCCCACGCGGCAAAGGCGGGTCGATCTTCCTCCAAAATCAAAAGACCAATGCGCTCCCCCGCCGCCCGCGCCCCGTTCACGGCTTGTTGCAAGGCTGCCCGAACAGCGCTATCCTCGCCTTCATAAAGGGACAATGGCGCGTGCGGGGCATAATGTTTCAAGAACATCCCCGGCGCTGGAAGGCTGTCCATCGGATCGCCTCCCCCGGCGTAACGCTGGACGATCTCAATCTTCACATCGCCCACAATAGCCTGAATACGTTCGAGGGACACTCCGCCCGGGCGGAGCAAACGGGGGTGTTCACCACTGAGGTCAAGGATCGTTGATTCAACCCCTATGTCTGTCGCCCCGCCATCCAGAATCAATGGGATACGCCCGCCGAGATCGGCAAGGACATGAGCGGCTGTTGTTGGGCTGGTGTGGGCAAAAAGATTCGCACTCGGCGCGGCAAGGGGAACGCCCGCCGCCTCGATCAAGGTGAGAGCGACGGGATGAGCGGGCATCCGCACGCCCACCGTTGGCAGTCCGGCGCTCACGTTTGGCGGCACATGCTGCCGACGAGGCAGGACAAGCGTCAACGCGCCGGGGAAACATGCCGCAATAAGTGCATAGGCAAGCGGAGGCAACCGCTCAGCAACGGCATGAACCTGATCGGGTGAGGCGATATGGACAATCAAAGGATCATGTATGGGGCGCCCCTTTGCCGTGAAAATTTTCGCCACCGCCGCCGCATCGAGGGCATTCGCCCCCAAGCCGTAGACGGTCTCGGTAGGAAAGGCGACAAGTTCTCCGGCACGGATGAGCGCTGCCCCCGCCTGAACAGCGGGGGACTGCGGGGTAACAGGCGGGGCAACATGGAGGACGCGAGTTTCCATGCCGCTCACGCATTGCTCAGCGTGTCGTGAGCATCGCCTTCGGCTTTGCCGATAACGCGCAAGGCGGCTTGGGCAGAAGATTGCTGTACAGGTAGCCAACCTTCCTCGCTTGCCATGCGGCGCAGATGGTTCTGGATATTGGGGCGTTCTTCCTCGGTCAGGCGACCCCATGCAGCCAAAATACGCCCCTCGTCCTCGCTGAGAAGATCGCCCCACAGGGTTTCCAACCACGCTTCAAGATCGCTCACGCCTTCTTCTTGCTCCCGTTCCCATTCACCCGTACTGGCTTTTTTGCCTCTTCAAAGGCAATGGCAGCTTGGATAAGCCCCCTAAAGAGTGGGTGGGGGCGGTTGGGACGGCTGCCGAATTCAGGATGAAATTGGCTGGCAATCATGTAAGGGTGATCCATCACCTCGGCAATCTCCACCAAACGACCATCCGGGCTAAGACCGCTAAAGCGCATCCCCGCCGCTTCAAACGCACCCCGAAAGTGGTTGTTAAACTCAAAGCGATGGCGATGGCGTTCATTCACACGGGGGGCGGCATAAACGCGGTTGGCGATTGACCCTTCTTCCAAGACACAGGGGTAAACGCCCAAACGCATCGTCCCACCACGATCCACAATGCCCCGCTGGTCGGGCATGAGGTCAATCACCGGGTGTTCGGTGGGCGTCTCAAATTCGGTGCTGTTGGCGTCCTCATAATTGAGGACGTTGCGGGCGAACTCAATGCACATGACTTGCATCCCCAAACACAACCCAAGGTAGGGGACGTGCCGTTCACGGGCATAGCGTGCCGCCATAATCTTGCCCTCAATGCCGCGATAGCCAAAGCCGCCGGGAACAACGATGGCATTCACCCCGTCCAGACGATCCCATCCTTTGTTTTTCTCCAAATCACCGGAATAGACCCATTCGATCTCGACCTCGCGGTCATAGAGGCTGGCGGCATGGGCAAGGGCTTCTTTGACGCTCATATAGGCGTCATGGAGTTCCACATATTTCCCGACAATGGCAATCTTGAGCGGCGCTTTGGGCTTCAGCAGGCGCTCCGTCATCTGCCGCCATTCGTCCAAATCGGGCGGGTTTCCCTTCAGGCGAAGGCGCTCAACAATGTAATCGCCCAAGCCGGCGGCTTCTAACATGAGCGGCACTTCGTAAAGCGATTGCGCTGTGGGGAGCGCGATCACTGCCTCCCGATCCACATCACAAAAGTTGGAGATTTTTTCGAGAAGGTCATTCGAGATGGGATGATCGGCACGGGCGATGATCACATTGGCGCGAATGCCGATGCTGCGCAAATCGCGGACGCTGTGTTGGGTTGGTTTCGTTTTCAGTTCACCCGTCGCCCCAATGTAGGGGAGGTAGGTGACATGAATGTACATCGCCCGTTTTCGCCCAACATCAATGCGTAGTTGGCGCAGCGCCTCTAAGAAGGGCTGGCTTTCAATATCACCCACCGTGCCACCCACTTCAACAATGACGACATCGGCGCCGCTCTCTTGGGCAACGGTTGTCACCCGCCGCTTGATCTCGTTGGTGATGTGTGGAATCACTTGAATCGTTCCGCCGAGGAAATCGCCCCGCCGTTCACGCCCGATAATATCGGCGTAGATTTGTCCAGCCGTGACATTGCACCCCCGCGAAAGGGTATCATCAATGAACCGTTCGTAATGCCCCAAGTCAAGGTCAGTCTCCGCCCCGTCAACAGTCACAAAGACCTCGCCATGTTGGTAAGGACTCATCGTACCGGGGTCAACGTTCAGGTATGGGTCTAGTTTTTGAATGGCAACTTTCAACCCCCGTGCCTTTAGAAGCCGACCAATGGCGGCGGCGGTGACGCCCTTTCCCACTGAACTGACGACCCCACCTGTGCAGAATATGTATCGTGTCATGTAGCCGTTGCCTCCTGCCTTGCTGATGAACCAAAACAACGGCGGGGAGGGTGCGCCGCCCTGAAGGGCAGTGATCCTCCCCGCCGAAAGTGCCGGGTATGCTAGGGATGGTGGCGTCACCGCCACAGTAGGGGTTAGATAAGTTTGGCGAGGTCTTCCGTCGCACGCTTAATATCCAAGAAGACTAAGCCCGATTTTGCGTTTTCCCGCGCTAGGGAGGTCAACACGGCGTCGTCTCCAACGGAGGTCAGAATCACATGACCTTCTTTGCCGCGAATGTAAACCTGTTCCATGCCCCCCCGACCTAGTTCTTTGGCGATCCGTTCCCCTAGCGAGAGCATCGCCGCAGACATGGCGGAAATCCGGTCTTCCTCAATATCCGGGGAGAGTGCGGACGCCATGCTTAGCCCATCAACGCTCACAACAGCAGACCCCTCAATATCGGAGTTGCCACGTTGCATATCACGCAACCGTTCTACCATCAGTTCGGTGCGAGTTTTTGCCATAAGGGGGATACCTTTCGCCGTGTCGGGTGTGATCCTGAGAGGATGATAACATAGGGTTCACAATGCGTCAACACGCCCAACCACCGGAAAAAATGGACTAGGACAAAAGCACTACCCATGAACAAAAGATTATGGAGTTCAGAACGTTTGTATAAAAAGGCTGGGGGCGATAGAATTCTTTGATCAGCATTTATGTTATTAGGACTTACGCAGTTGAACGTGTTTACCCTGTATTCATCGAAAGGGAAAGTTTGAGGGGGAAGCCCCCTCAAAAAAATGGATTCCCCCTTCTCCCACTGGGAG